>DASXLD010000013.1:0-47839 GCA_036496385.1 Caldimonas sp.
CCCATCTGCTCGGCGATGTTCATGAACAGGTTGTTGAAGACCTCGAGCAGGACCGGATCGACCGACGTCCCGGCCGCGCGCCGCGCCGGCCGCGGCGTCGTCCGCTCGAGGACGAGATGGTCGAGCGCCGTGACGCGGCCGGTCCAGCCCGGCTCGACGACCGTCGTCGCATTGCGCTCGACGACGATCGCCGGGCCGAAGATCGTCTGCCCCGGCCGCGCGCTGCCGCGCTCGACCAGCGCCGCGTCTTGCCAGCGGCCGTCGAGAAACGCGCGCACGGTGGCGGCGACTGGCGCAGGGCCGAAGACGAGCGGATGACGCGGCTCGGCCGCCGAATCGCCGGCGCCGACGGCCTCGACCGACACCGCCTCGACGATCAGGCGCCGCTCGCGCATGACGAACGAGAAGCGCTGCCGGTACGCCGCCTCGAACGCGTCCTGCAGGCCGCGCGCGTCGGCGAACGGCACGACGAGCGCGGAGTCGGTTCCCTCGTAGCGGAGGTGGACGCGCCGATGCACGCTGATCCGCGCGCGGTCGACGCCCTGGCGCTCGAGCTCGGCCGCGGCGGCAGCGGCGAGCGCATCGAGCCTCGTCGCGGCGCTGTCGTGCGCGCCCGCGTCGCCGAGCGGCAGCTCGAGCGCCTCCTGGCGCAGCACCGCCTGGTCGGCCAGACCCATGCCGTAGGCCGACAGCACGCCGGCGAGCGGATGGATGTAGATGCGCTCCATCGCCAGCGCGTCGGCGACCAGGCAGGCGTGCTGGCCACCGGCGCCGCCGAAGCACTGCAGCGTGTAGCGGGTGACGTCGTAGCCGCGCGCGACCGAGATCTTCTTGATCGCGTTGGCCATGCTGCCGACGGCGATGTCGACGAACCCCGCCGCGACCGCCTCGGGCGCGAGCGCGGTCCCGGTCGCCTTCGCGATCTCGTCGGCGAGCGCGGCGAAGCGCGCGGCGACGACCTCGGCGTCGAGTGCTTCGTCGCCGTGCCGGCCGAACACGCGCGGGAAGAACGCCGGCTGGATCTTGCCGAGCGCGAGGTTGGCGTCGGTGACCGTCAGCGGACCGCCGCGCCGATAGCACGCCGGCCCGGGGTTGGCGCCTGCGCTCTGCGGGCCGACGCGCAAGCGCGCACCGTCGAAGCCGAGGATCGAGCCGCCACCGGCGGCGACGGTGTGGATCGCCATCATCGGCGCGCGCACGCGGACGCCGGCGACGCGGGTCTCGAACGCGCGCTCGAACTCACCGGCGTAGTGGCTGACGTCGGTCGAGGTCCCGCCCATGTCGAACCCGATCACCCTGAGCGGCCCGACGTCGACCTCGGCAAGGCCGAGCTCCGCGGTGCGCACCATGCCGACGATGCCGCCCGCCGGGCCCGACAGGATCGCGTCCTTGCCCTGGAACGCGCTCGCCTCAGCGAGCCCGCCCGACGATTGCATGAAGTACAGCTCGACCCCCGGCATCTCGGCGGCGACCTCGTCGACGTAGCGGCGCAGGATCGGCGACAGATACGCATCGACGACGGTCGTGTCGCCACGGCCGACGAGCTTCATCATCGGGCTCGTGCGGTGCGAGACGCTGACCTGCGCAAAGCCGAGGCGGCGCGCGATGCGCTCGGCAGCGAGCTCGTGCGCATGGTGGCGCCAGCCGTGCAGGAAGACGATCGCGACGCTCGCGAGGCCGGCGGCGAGCGCTGCGCCCAGGTCGGCCTCGAGGCGCGCCTCGTCGAGCGCACGGATGACGTCGCCGGCCACGGACATGCGTTCGTCGGCCTCGACGACGCGGGCATAGAGCAGCTCGGGCAGCACGATCCGGCGCTCGAACAGTCGCGGCCGATCCTGGTAGGCGATCCGCAACGCATCGCGAAAGCCCGTGGTCGTCACGAGCAGCGTCGGCTCGCCCTTCCTCTCGAGCAGCGCGTTGGTCGCGACCGTCGTCCCCATCTTCACCGACTCGACCCTGTCGGAGGTGATCGGCGTGCCGGGCGCGAGATCGAGCAGGCGGCGGATGCCGGCGACCGCGGCGTCGCGGTACTGCTCGGGGTGGTCGGAGAGCAGTTTCAAGGTCGCCAGCGAACCGTCCGGGCGCTTGCCGACGACGTCGGTGAAAGTGCCGCCGCGGTCGATCCAGAACTGCCAGCGGCCGCCGGTGCGCGCGCTCATGCGCGCTCCTCCGCCGCCGGGCCGAGGCGCGAGCGGACGAGCGTCGTCAGGTCATGAACCGGCAGCCGCGTCGCGGCGCGCACGGCGTCGGCATACGGCGGCATGTTGGTGCACTCGAGGACGATGGCGCGGACGTCCGGCCGCCGCGCGATCAGGCGTTCGGCGGCGGCGACGGTCGACCGCCGCGCCTCGTCCTCGTCGAGCACGTCGCCGTCGTCGAGAAGGGTGGCGCGAAAGCGCGAATCCGCCGCGAGCCCCTCGACCGGCGCGTCGACCGGTGCGCCAACGGCGCGCAGATGCTCTGCCGTGAGCGACGCCGCGTCGGCGGTGACGACGCCGACGCGCTCGCCGGCGGCGAGGCTCGCCTCGATCCCGACGATCAGCAGCAGGCTCGAGGTCCAGAGCGGCACCGCGACTGCCTCGGCGAGCTCGCGCTGGAACAAGGCGAGGAAGCCGCAGCTCGTCGTGATCGCGGTGCAACCGTCGCGCTCGAGCGCAATCGCCGCGGCGACGAACGGCGCGAGCAGCGTGCGGTCGCGTTCGACGACGACGCGCCGCGGCGACGCGCCCTCGACGGTGCGGTAGCGGACCGGGAACGCAAACGTGCGCGGATTGCCGATGTCGCCCTGCGGGCGCGGGAATCGCGTCTCGAGCATCAGGACGCCGAGCGTCGCGCTCACAGCGAGGTCGCAGCGCGCGCCGCCTGGTCGTAGAGGCCCGACATCGTGCGCAGCAGGCGTGCGCTCTCGCCGATGTCGGCGTTGCGGTCGGCGTCGAGGTTGGCGATGAGGCACGCCTCGCGCACCTCGCGGTACTTGGCGACCGCCGCTTCGCCGGCCGCCGTCGGGCTGTAGAAGACCTCCTTGCCGACCCGCTCGCCGTGGGCGAGGCCGGCGGCGACGAGCTTCTTCAGCGAGTAGGCGACGACGTGGGTGTCCTCGACGTTGAGGACGAAGCAGATGTCGCCGACCCGCTTGTTGCGTGCGCGGTGGCAGATATGGTGCAGGACGAGCACGTCGGTGATCGTCAGCTCGGCGCAGCCCGCGGCCGCCATGCAGCGCACCGCCCAGCGCGAGAACGCGTTCCAGGCGACGATCAGGCCGAACTCGAGCTCCGACAGCTCGACGCTCTTGGCCGAGACGAGATGCGACGACGAGACGATTCCGGGCGGCGGCCTGGCCTTGCGCGCACCCGGGCGCGACGGCAGCGGCTGGACCTTGGTCGACATCGGAGGAACCCTCGAAACGTTGAAAACTTATTGACAATTTATCTCGATACTTCCTAGACTGCAAGCGCTCGGGCAACAACCGATGCCCGCCCGCGAGGCACGCCCCTATGCTTTCGCGGTCTACGTCCAACCGCGGAGTGCCCATGATCCGATTCGCCCGTCTCCCATCGATCCTTGCCGGCGTCGGCGCTGCGGCCGCGCTCACGTTCGCGACCAGCGCGACGGCGCAGACCAAGTGGGACCTGCCGGCCGCCTATCCGGCGAGCAACTTTCACACCGAGAACCTGCAGCAGTTCGCCGATGACGTCGACAAGGCGACCGGCGGCAAGCTCAAGATCACCGTGCACGCGAACGCGTCGCTCTTCAAGGCGCCTGAGATCAAGCGCGCGGTCCAGGGCGGCCAGGCGCAGATCGGCGAGGTGCTGCTCGTCAACTACCAGAACGAGTGGCAACCGTACGGCGTCGACGGTCTGCCGTTTCTCGCCGACAGCTACGCCGACTCGATGAAGCTCTACAAGGCGTCCAAGCCCGCGCTCGAGAAGAAGCTCGGCGAGCAGGGGATGATGCTGCTCTACACCGTGCCGTGGCCGCCGCAGGGCATCTACGTGAACAAGCCGATCAACTCGGCCGCCGACCTGAAGGGCGTCAAGTGGCGCGCCTACAGCCCGGCGACGGCGCGCGTCGCCGAGCTCGTTGGCGCCCAGCCGGTCACCGTGCAGGCGGCCGAGCTGTCGCAGGCGATGGCGACCGGCGTCATCGAGAGCTACATGTCGTCAGGCTCGACCGGCTACGACACCAAGACCTACGAGCACATCAAGTACTGGTACGACACCCAGGCGTGGCTGCCGAAGAACGCGGTGCTCGTCAACAAGGCGGCGTTCGACGCGCTCGACAAGACGACGCAGGCGGCGGTGCTCAAGGCCGGTGCCGACGCCGAGACGCGTGGCTGGGCGCTCTCGCAGAAGAAGAACGGCGAGTACATCGACCTCCTCAAGAAGAACGGGATGAACATCCTGCCGCCATCGCCGCAGCTGAAAGCCGACATGAAGAAGGTCGGCGACACGATGCTGAAGGAATGGCTCGAGAAGGCCGGCCCGGAAGGCCAGGCGATCGTCGACGCATACCGGAAGATGTAGGCGCGAGCGGCGATGCCGACGTCGCGGCACCGCGCGCGCGGCCAGCTCGGCCACGCGCTCGATCGGCTCTACGACGCCGCGGCTGCGCTCGCCGCGGTCGCGATGGTGTTGCTGCTGGTGATGGTCCTGCTCTCGATCGTCTCGCGCAAGATCGGCTTCAACGTTCCCGGCATCGACGCCTACGCCGGCTATCTGATGGCGGCCGCCGGATTCCTCGCCCTGGCGCATACGCTCAAGCGCGGCGAGCACATTCGCGTCACGCTGCTGCTCGGAGCGCTGCGAGGCAGCGCTCGCCGCGGCGTCGAGATCTGGGCGCTCGCCGCGGCGACCCTGCTCGCCGCCCTCTTCGCCGCCTACAGCTGCAAGCTCGCCTGGCAGTCAAACGCCTTCCACGACATCTCGACCAGCAACGACGCGACGCCGCTCTGGATCCCGCAGCTGGCGATGGCGGTCGGCGCCGTCGTCTTCGCGATCGCCTTCGTCGACGAGCTGGTCCTCGAGATCCGCGGCCGCCGCGTCGTCCCGGTCAGCGACGAGGCGATACGCAATGAATGACGCCGCGGTCACGGCGCTCTTGATCGCGTCGCTGTTCCTGATCCTCGCCAGCGGCGTCTGGATCGGCCTGACACTGTCCGGAGTCGCCTGGATCGGCATGCAGCTGTTCAGCTCGCGGCCGGCCGGCGACGCGATGGCGGTGACGATCTGGGGCTCGGCGTCGAGCTGGACCCTGACCGCGCTGCCGCTCTTCATCTGGATGGGCGAGATCCTGTTCCGCACCCGTCTCAGCCAGGACATGTTCCGCGGCCTCGCGCCGTGGATGCAGCGCCTGCCGGGGCGCCTCCTGCACACCAACGTGGTCGGCTGCGCGATCTTCGCCGCGGTCTCGGGATCGAGCGCGGCGACGTGCGCGACGATCGGCAAGATGAGCCTGCCCGAGCTCGCACGGCGCGGCTATCCGGACAGGATGTCGCTCGGCTCGCTCGCCGGCGCGGGAACGCTTGGCCTCCTGATCCCGCCGTCGATCATCATGATCGTCTACGGTGTCACCGCCGACGTCTCGATCTCGAAGCTCTTCATCGCCGGCGTCATCCCCGGGCTCGTCCTCGCCGGCATCTTCTCGCTCTACATCGCCGGCTGGTCGATGACGAACGCGCACCTCATCCCGCCGCCCGACCCGGCGATGAGCTTCGCGGAGAAGCTGCGCGAGTCGAAGACCCTGATTCCGGTCGTCCTTCTGATCGTCGCCGTGCTCGGCTCGATCTACGCCGGCATCGCCACCGCGACCGAGGCAGCCGCGCTCGGCGTTCTCGGCTCGCTCGTCATCTCGACGGCGCAGGGATCGATGAGCTGGCCGACCTTCAAGGAGTCGCTCCTCGGCGGCACGCGGCTCTACTGCATGATCGCGCTGATCCTGGCCGGCGCTGCATTCCTGACCCTCAGCATGGGCTACATCGGCTTGCCGCGCCACCTCGCCGAATGGATCGCGACGCTCGGCCTCTCGAAGTTCGGGCTGATCCTCGCCCTCACCGCGTTCTACGTCGTCCTCGGCTGCTTCCTCGACGGCATCTCGATGGTCGTGCTGACGATGGGCGTGATCATGCCGACGGTGCAGAAGGCCGGCATCGACCCGCTCTGGTTCGGCATCTTCATCGTCATCGTCGTCGAGATGGCGCAGGTGACGCCGCCGGTCGGCTTCAACCTGTTCGTGCTGCAGGGGATGACCAAGCGCGAGATCGGCACGATCGCGCGCGCCGCGTTCCCGTTCTTCCTGCTGATGGTGGTGATGGTCGTGCTGCTCTACGCGGTTCCGCAACTCGCCACCTTCCTGCCCCAGCAGATGCAGCGATAGGAGTTCGTCTGCCAGGCATGAGGACGCTGCGCATAGGACCTTGGTCCACTTGCTGTCGTCGCCTCGGTTCGTATCGTCGCCATCGAATGCAATCGATCCTCGGCTCGATGCCGCGCCGGGCCGGAAGCAATCGTTGGAGACGACATGCGACGACTCTCGATAGCGGCCGCGGCCGCCTTGGTGGCTTGCGCTGGCAACGCCGCGGCGGAGACGACGCAGGACCTGAAGGCCGCGCTCGACCGCGCAATGCAGACGATCCAGGAACTGCAGGCGCGGGTCAAGGCACTCGAGGACCGGCAGGCAACGGTGGCGGCTGTTCCCGCCGGGCCCGCTTCGGCGGCGGTCGCCGGCGCGGTCGTCGTCGCGCCAGGGGCGAGCCCCGATGAAAGGGCGAAAGACCCGGGCCAAGCCCGGGTCGAGATCTACGGGCAGGTGATGGCCGACGCCATCTACGACCTGAAGAAAATGAATCCCGACTGGGCCGCGACCCTGCGGCCTTCGCAGATCCCGATCTGCCCCGGCAGTCCCGGCTGCGGCAAGGACGGGCAGTTCACCTTCGGCATCCGCCAGTCGAGCCTCGGCGTGCGCGGGTTCATCCCCACGGCCTACGGCGAGATCAAGACCGACCTCGCCTTCGACCTGTTCGGCAGCGACGGCGGCACCAATATCCACTGGCTGCGGGCCTGGGCCGAGCTCGGCCAGTTCGGAGTCGGCCAGACCGACTCGAACTTCATGGACATCAGCGTGTTCCCGAACACCATCGACTACTGGGGCCCGCCGGGGATGGTCTTCCTCCGCAACCCGCAGTTTCGGTTCACGCCGCTCAGTCGCGACGGCATGACGGTTGCGCTCTCGCTCGAGGCGCCAAGCTCGGCGATCGACACCGGCAAGGCGACCGACATCGATCCAGCGCTCGGCGCCGGCATCACGAGCAAGAACCGTTGGCCCGACGTCGTCGCCTCGTTCCGCTACGACCGCGACTGGGGTCACGTCAAGGTCGCCGGCATCTTGCGCGAGGTGGGATTCCACAACTCGGCGAGCGCCGACGGTTCACCGGCCAACGAGAAGACCGGCTACGGTCTGAACCTCAGCGGCACGGTCAAGCTGCTCGGCAAGGATCAGCTCAACTGGCAAGTGGTGTTCGGCGACGCGATCGCCAGCTACATGAACGATGGCGGCATCGATCTTGCGCCCGACGCCGCCTTGAGAGCGGAGGCGGTTCACACCGTGGGCTATCTGCTCTACTATAACCATGCCTGGACCGACCAATGGACCAGCGCGCTCGGCTTCAGCCAGCACAAGCAGAGCAACACCGACGGCCAGCTCGGCAGCGCCTTTCGCGTCGGCAGCTACGCCTCGGTCAACGCGCTCTATCAGCTGACGAGAAACGTGATGACCGGCGCCGAGTACGTCTGGGGCAGGCATCAAACGAAGGACGGATCGAGCGCCTCCGACAACCGGGTGCAGTGGTCGACCAGGGTTTCGTTCTGATTCGCCGAGCAGCTAGCGCGCAAGAAGATAGAGGATCGCAGCGACGACGAGCGCGGCGAGGATCCAGCCGAGCGTACGGGCAGGCTCGGGCGCGCGAGTGACGATGGTGGATGGCGGCGCCACGGCGCCGGGCGCCGCCTTGGCCTGCAGCTGCGCCTCGAAGGCGCGGAAGAAATCCTCGGTGATCTTGCCGGCGGTGGCGTCGATGAGGCGCGAACCGAGCTGCGCCATCTTGCCGCCGACCGTCGCGCGCGCGTCGTAGGCGAGCCGGGTCGACTCGCCGGCCGGCGTCAGCGCGACGTCGGCCGAACCCTTGCCGAAGCCGGCGACGCCACCCTGGCCGTCGAAATTGATCGTGTATCCCTTCGGCGGGTCGACATTGGTGAGCTTCAGGCTGCCCTTGAAGCGTGCGCTGACCGGCCCGACCTTCATCGCCACCACAGCGACGAAGGCGTCGTCGCCGGTTCGCTCGAGCGACTCGCAGCCGGCGATGCACGCCTTCAGCGTCGCGGGGTCGTTGAGCGCCGCCCACGTGGCGTCGATCGTCGCCGGGATCAGTCGTTCGCCCTTGAGCTCCATGGTGTCGTCGTCTCCTCAGCGCGGCGACGCGCGCGCGGTCAGCGCCGTCGCCAGATCGGCAAGGCTCGCCAGATTGTGGACCGGCAGGAAGCGATCGACGTGCGGCAGCAGTGCGCGGACGCCGCCGGCGCGCGCCTCGAAGCGCTCGAAGCGCAGGAGCGGGTTGAGCCAGACGATCTGGCGCGCGAACAGGCGCAGCTGCGCGGCGGCGCGCGTCAGCTCGCCGTGCTCGTCGCGATCGAGGCCGTCGGTGACGAGGAGCAGCGCGGCGTTGGCGCCGAGCAGCCGGCGCGCCCAATGCCGGTTGAAGTCGTCGAGGCACGACGCGATCCGCGTCCCGCCCTTCCAGTCCTGCACCTGTGCGCTCGCCAGCTCGAGCGCGAGGTCGGGATCGCGGTGGCGCAGCGCCCGCGTGATGTTGGTCAACCGCGTGCCGAAGGTGAGCGTATGGACCTTGAGGTAGCGCCGGGTCAGGCCATGGACGTAGTGCAGCATGAGGCGCGCGTAGCGGTCCATCGACCCCGAGACGTCGAGCAGGACGACAATCGTCGGCAATTCGCTGCGCGGCCGGCTGAAGCGCGGCACCAGCGTCTCGGGCTGGCGCGCCATCGCGAGCATCGTCGCCCGCAGGTCGATCCGGCCGCGCGTGCTCGTCTCGTGGCGCCGCCGGCGCACCGGCGCAAACGGCAGCGGCACTTCCTCGGCCAGCTTCTTGGCGAGCTCGAACTCGGCCGCGGTCATCGATTCGAAGTCGGCGCGCTGCAGCCGCTCGCGGTCCGAGAACGCGAAGCTGGTCTCGAATTCGAACTCGTCATCGGGATGCTGCGCCGGTTTGGCCGGATCGGCAGCCGGTGCCGCCAGCGCATCGGCGAGCCGGTTCGGCCGCGGCTTCTTCGCCCGCTCGCCGCGGCCGGTGATCTTCGGCAGCAGCTCGGCCATCATCCGCTCGAGCAGCTTGGGGTCGCGCCAGAACGCCGCGAACACGTCGTCGAACAGCGCCTGCTGCTCGTGGCGGTCGAGCATCACCGCCGAGAGCGCGGCATGAACGTCGTCGCGGCGGCCGAGGCCGACCGCCTCGATCGCCTCGAGCGCGGCGAGGACGCGGTCGGGGCCGACCGGGATGCCCGCGTTGCGAAGGACGCGAGCGAAGTGGACGACGTTGTCAGCGAACATCGGCGGCGCGCGCCGCGGCGGCGCCTTCGCCGCGCACCGTCGCCTGCAGCTCGGCGAGCAGCCGAGTCATGTCGCCGCCTTGCAGCTTGGCGATGTCGTCGCGGTGCTTGAGCAGCACGCCGAGCGTGTCGCGAACATTCTCGGGTGCGAGGCTGATCGCGTTGAGGGCGACGAGCGCGTTCGTCCAGTCGATCGTCTCGGCGATTCCCGGCGCCTTGAAGAGGTCGAGCGTGCGCATCCGCTGAACGAAGGCGACCACCTGCGCATAGAGCCGCTCGCTCGCCCCCGGCGCCCGCATGCGGACGATCTCGATCTCGCGCGCCGCCTCGGGGTAGTCGACCCAGTGATAGAGGCAGCGGCGCTTGAGCGCATCGTGGATCTCGCGCGTGCGGTTGCTCGTGATGACGACGATCGGCGCCGCGCCCATGGCCGCCTTGACAGTGCCGAGCTCGGGAATCGTCAGCTGGTTCTCGGCCAGGACCTCGAGCAGGAAAGCGTCGAACGGCTCGTCGGCGCGGTCGAGCTCGTCGATCAGGAGCACCGGCGAGCGCTCCTGCGTCAGTGCCTGCAGCAGCGGCCGCTCGATCAGCATCTCGCGCGAATAGAGGCTCGCGAGCAGACGCTCGCGCGCGCCAGCGTCGCCGAGCCCGTGCGCCGCCTCGGCGAGACGGATCTCCATCATCTGGCGTGCGACGTTCCACTCGTACGAGGTCTGGGCGACGTCGAGCCCCTCGTAGCACTGGACGCGCAGGAGGAGCGCACTCAAGGCGCGCGCCAGCGCCTTCGCGAGCTCGGTCTTGCCGACGCCCGGCTCGCCCTCGACGAAGAGCGGCCGCCCGAGCGAGAGCGCGAGGAAGACCGCCGTCGCCAGCCGCCGGTCGGCGACGTACTGCTCGGCGGCGAGCGCATCGACGACGGCGTCGACCGATGCGGGCGGTGCGGCTGCGGCGGTGCTCATGGTGCGCGGGCCATGCTAACCGGCAGGCGCGCCGCGCGCCGCCGGTCGGCCTCTGCGAGTCAGCGCGCCAATGCGGCGGCAACCGCCCGCGACGCCATCACGCTGATCATCGCCGCGCGGTACTCGGGCGAGCCGTGCAGGTCGCCGTTGATGCCGGTGGTCGGCATCTTCACCGCCTTCGCCGCGTCGGGGGTGAAGCTCTTGGCCAGCGCGTTCTCGATCTCGGTCGCGCGAAACGCGTGGCTCCTGGCGCCGGTGACTCCGACCCGGACGCCGTTCGCCGTCTGCGCGATGCAAACGCCGATCAGCGCGAATCGCGACGCCGGCTGCCGGTACTTGACGTAGGCCGCCTTCTGGACCTGCGGAAACGCGACCGCGGTGATCAGCTCGCCGGCCTGCAACGCCGTCTCCCACAGGCCGGTGAAGAAGTCGTCGGCGGCGATCGTGCGGCGGTCGGTCTGGATCGTTGCGTTGAACGCAAGCACCCCGGCCGGGTAGCACGCGGCGGGATCGGCGTTGGCGATCGAGCCGCCGATCGTTCCCATGTTGCGCACCATCGGGTCGCCGATGCCGCCGGCGAGCTCGGCGATCGCCGGCGCGATGCGCTTGACGTCGGCGTTCCTCGCGACGCTCGCGTGGGTCGCCATCGCGCCGATCGTCACGCCGTTGTTCTCGGCCCGGATCTGCCTCAGGTCGGCGACGCCGCCGAGGTCGACCAGGCGCGCGGACTGCGACAGGCGCAGCCGCATGGCCTGGATCAGGCTCTGGCCGCCGGCGAGATAGCGGACGTCGCCGCCCGACGCGGCGCTCTTGGCGGCGTCGCGCGTCGCCGGCCGCTGATAGTCGAATGCATACATGTCGTTGCTCCTGGTTCGAGTTCAGGCCGGCAGGCCTTTGGCGGCGCGCCAGACGCGCTCCGCGGTCGCCGGCATCGCCAGGTCGACGATGCCGAGGGCGTCGGTCAGCGCGTTGATGTAGGCCGGCGGCGAGCCGATCGCGCCCGCCTCGCCGCAGCCCTTGACGCCGAGCGGGTTGTGGCTGCACGGCGTGTTCGTCGTCGCCACCTTGAAGCTCGGGATGTCGACCGCGCGCGGCATCGCGTAGTCCATGTACGAGCCGGTGATGAGCTGGCCTGAGTCCGGGTCGTACGCGCAGCCCTCCATCATCGCCTGACCAAGCCCCTGCGCGATGCCGCCGTGAACCTGGCCCTCGACGATCATCGGATTGACGATGTTGCCGAAGTCGTCGACGGCGACGAACTGCTCGACCCTCGCCTTGCCGGTGTCGGGGTCGACCTCGACCTCGCAGATGTAGCTGCCGGCCGGATAGGTGAAGTTGGTCGGGTCGTAGAACGCGTTCTCGTTCAATCCCGGCTCGAGCTTGTCGAGTGGAAAGTTGTGCGGCACGTAAGCGGTCAGCGAGACGTTGCCCCAGGCGATCTTCTTGTCGGTGCCGGCGACCTTGAATTCGCCGTTCTCGAACTCGATGTCGCTGTCCGACGCTTCGAGTAGGTGGGCGGCGATCTTCTTGCCCTTGGCGATCACCTTGTCGACCGCCTTGATGATCGCCGTGCCGCCGACCGCGAGCGAGCGGCTGCCGTAGGTACCCATGCCGAACGGAATCCGGCCGGTATCGCCGTGAACGATCTCGACGTTGTCGACCGGGATCCCGAGCCGTCCGGCGACGACCTGCGCGAACGTCGTCTCGTGGCCCTGGCCATGGCTGTGCGAGCCGGTGAAGACCGTCACCGTGCCGGTCGGGTGGACGCGCACCTCGCCGGCCTCGAACAGGCCGGCGCGCGCGCCGAGGGCGCCGGCGATGTTCGACGGTGCGATGCCGCACGCTTCGATGTAGCACGCATAGCCGAGGCCACGCTTCTTCCCCTTCGCCTCCGACGCCATCCTGCGCGCCGCAAAGCCCGCGACATCGGCGATCTGCATCGCCTTGTCGAGGTGCGCCGCGTAGCCGCCGACGTCGTAGGTCAAGCCGACCGGCGTCGCGTACGGGAAGCTGGTGATGAAGTTCTTGCGCCGGATCGCGGCCGGGTCCATCTTCATCTCGCGCGCCGCCTGCTCGACGATGCGCTCGACGACGTAGGTCGCCTCGGGCCGCCCGGCGCCGCGGTAGGCGTCGACCGGCGCGGTGTTGGTGAACACCGCCTTCACCTCGGCGTAGATCGCCGGCGTCTTGTACTGGCCGGCGAGCAGCGTCGCGTAGAGGATCGTCGGCACCGCCGACGCGAAGGTCGACAGGTACGCGCCCATGTTGGCGATCGTCTTGACGCGCAGGGCGAGGAAGTTGCCGTCCTTGTCGAGCGCGAGCTCGGCGGTCGTGACGTGGTCGCGGCCGTGAGCGTCGGTGAGGAACGACTCGCTGCGCTCGGCCGTCCACTTGATCGGCCTGCCGACGCGCTTGCTGGCCCAGACCAGGGCGACGTCTTCCGGGTACAGGAAGATCTTCGAGCCGAAGCCGCCGCCGACGTCGGGTGCGATCACGCGCACCTTCGACTCCGGCAGGCCGAGCACGAACGCGCACATCAGCAGCCGCTCGACGTGCGGATTCTGGTTCGCGAGGTAGAGCGTGTAGCTCTCGTCGCTCTGGTTGTAGCTCGCATTGGCGGCGCGCGGCTCGATCGCGTTCGGGATGAGCCGGTTGTTGACGAACGAGAGCTTGGTGACGTGCGCCGCCTTGGCGAACGCTGCCTCGACCGCAGCCTTGTCGCCGTGGCCCCAGTCGTAGCAGGTGTTGTCGGCGACGTCGTCGTGCACACTCGTCCCGATCGAGTCGGCGGCGCTGATGTCGATCACCGCCGGCAGCTCGTCGTAGTCGACGACGATCAGCTCGGCTGCGTCCTTCGCCTGCAGCAGCGTCTCGGCGACGACGAGCGCGACCTGATCGCCGACGTGGCGCACCTTGCCCTGCGCGAGCACCGGGTGCGCCGGCTCCTTCATCGGCGAGCCATCCTTGCTGTGGATCAGCCAGCCGCACGGCAGGCCGCCGACCTTCGCCTCGGCGAGGTCGGCGCCGGTGATGATGTCGACGACGCCAGGCGCCTTCTTCGCCGCGGCGAGATCGATCGAGCGGATCCGCGCGTGCGCGTGCGGACTGCGCACGAAGACGCCGTACGTCTGCCCGTGCAGGACGACGTCGTCGGTGTAGCTGCCGGCGCCGGTGATGAAGCGCTTGTCCTCGCGCCGACGCAGGCTCTGGCCGATCGGGCCCTTGGCCGCGTTGTCGACTTCGTTCATGTTGCCCATGGCATGCGCTCCTTCAGGCCGCGGCAGGCGTCTTGCCCGACTGGCAGAACTGGATCGCCTTGACGATGTTGTGGTAGCCCGTGCAGCGGCAGATATTGCCGTCGAGCCCTTCGCGGATCTCCTCCTCGCTCGCCTTCGGGTTGTCGGCGAGCAGCTGCACTGCCGACATCACCATTCCCGGCGTGCAGAAGCCGCACTGCAGGCCGTGGCACTCGCGGAACGCCGCCTGCATCGGGTGCAGCTCGCCGTTCTTGGCGAGCCCTTCGATGGTCATGATCTCGCTGCCTTGCACCTGCGCGGCGAGGATCGAGCACGACTTGATCGCGCGGCCGTTCATGTGCACGGTGCAAGCGCCGCACTGCGCGGTGTCGCAGCCGACGTGGGTGCCGGTCAGCTGCAGCTGCTCGCGCAGGAACTGCACGAGCAGCGTGCGCGCGTCGACGGTTCTGCTGACGGTCTTGCCGTTGACGGTGAGGGAAATGGGGATGTCCACGCCGGTCTCCATGGAGGTGCTCTGAGACAGCCGCACAGCCTGCACCACGATGGGCGCCGGTCGGGCCGTTGCGGACCATTGTTCGAGGGGCGGCCGGCCTCGCAACCGAGGGTTTGCCCGAATGCAGAGCGAAGTCACGTCCACGCGCGCGAGCGTCTCACGGCGCGCGCCGGGCTCAGGAGGTGCAGCTGCGAAAGCCGAAGAAGCCGTCGTCGCGCTCGGGCATTGCAAAACCGCGAAAGCGCGCGTTTCGCAGGCTGCTGCGGGTCGCGAACGAAGCGCCGCGCAACACCTTCTGCGCGCCGAATGCCGGCAGCGAGTAGTCGCGCCACGGACCGGCAACGAATCCGGGATACGGCCTGAACGTGCTCGCCGTCCACTCGCGGACTTCGCCCCAACGGAAGCCCCGCGTCGCGCCCTGGTGCGCCGCCGCTTCCCACTCGACCTCGCTCGGCAGCCGTCGGCCCGACCAGCGGCACCAGGCGTCGGCCTCGTACCAGCTGACGTGAACAGCGGGCTGGGCCGTCGGCACCCGCGCGAGGACGCCGAAACGCCGTTGCAGGACACCGTGGCGCATCTGGTCGACATGGCGAGGCGTGCGCCGCGCACCGCGCTCGAGCCACGTCCACCCGGCCTCGCTCCAATGCGCGCGCTCGTCGTAGCCACCGTCCTCGACGAACTCGCCGTACTGGGCCCAGCTGACGGGCTGCGCGTCGATCTCGAATTCCGGGATGTCGACCGGATGCGGCTCGCGCTCGTTGTCGAAGTGGAAGCCCGTTCCGCTGGCACCGAGCAGCCAGCGCGTGGCGGGAAACAGCAGCGATGCCTGCGGCGTCTGGATCGCGATGCGCGCAACGAGGCCGAGGTCGAGCCCGAGCGTCTGCGCGAGGACCGCAAACGCTTCCGCGTGCATCTCTTCGTGGAACAGCGCCAGGCGATGGAAGTAGAGCGAAGCGTCGTCCTCGACGACGCCGGCGAGCAGCTCGAGCGTCGCCTCGAGCGATTCGACGAGGTACATGCGGGTTGCTTGCAGATCGGGCAGCTCGCCGTCGGCGATCGCCTGGCGACCGTTGCGATCGATCGCCGCCGGGTCGTACCAGCGGTCGGCGTCGGCGACGATCGAGGCGAGCCGCGGCTGCACCGGGTCGGCGGCCTCGCCGCGCGCGCGTTGCACGTTGCGCGCGATCCAGCGCTCCTGGAACCAGCCGATGTGGCCCAGCGTCCAGAGCGGCGGATCGAGCTCGGCCAGAACGGCGGGCGGCAGCTCGCCGGCCAGGACGAGCGCCCGCCCGCCGTCTGCCGCCTCCAGCGCCGCCGCCCAGCGCAAGGTGTGGTTGCGCGCCTCGATCAGGGCCAGCGAGAGCAGCTCCTTGCCGGCCGAGCGCAAGCTGGCGCTGTCGAGGCCGGTCGGGTCGAACTCGGTCACGCCGGCGCCGACGCGGCCGCGGTCGCGCGACACCCCAGCGGCAGGTAGCGCGCCGGCACGTTCGTCTTGTTGAGGCCGCGCGCGGCCATCTTGTTCGGCGGCTGGGCGTCGCCGCAGACCCAGGTGATCGGCACGATGCGCGCGTCCTCGACGACGCCGGGGCGCAGGCTCAGCACCTTGCCCTGGATCGCGACGTTCGCCTTGTTGCCGAAGGTGATCTGGATCGCGCCCGACTCGACGGCCACCGAGCTGATCATGTCGCTCACGATCTTGTCGGCCACCGGCATTCCTGCGGCGGCGTTGTCGACCGGCATCTTGCCGGTCGTCGCCCACGCCGTGGCGATCGGCGGCTTGACGATGTCGGCGAGCTTGATCGCCTCGACGATCCGGTCGCGGACGACCTTGTCCGGAATGCCCGGCAACGCGATGAGGGCGAGGATGACGATGATCGCGATCACGATCATCAGCTCGAGCAGGGAAAAGCCGCTTCCGAAGTTCGTCCGTGGCGCCCTCTTGGTGGCGAGGGACAAGGTGATCGAAAGGCGACGAAGGACGGGCAGCATGGCAAGGTGTCGGCGCCGCCGCTCGGCACCCCGGCGGCATTGTCGCCCGGCTATCGACGGTCACGACGCGCACTTGAGCGGCGCGCTCGTGCGGTGCCGTCCTACGCCAAGCCCGTCACGCCCGGTCGTAAGGTGACGATTCGCCGTTTCCGGGCATTGCGCCGGGACGCGCCCTGAGGAGACACGACATGCTACGAAATATCGCATCGCTCACCGGCCTGATCGCCGTCGGCGTCGCCGCCGGGCTCGCCGGACCGCCGGCGGCGCACGCCGCCGACGCCACCGCGCCGGACGTGAAGTCGACCTACCTCAAGGAACGCGCCGACTGCGAGGCCGGCCGGACCGCCGAGGACCGCGCGACCTGCCTGAAGGAAGCTGGCGCGGCAGCCGAGGAACGCAAGCGCAACCGTCTCGACAACAACGGGTCGCTGCGGCAGAACGCGATCGAGCGTTGCAACGTGGTGCCGGCCAAGGACAAGGCCGACTGCCTGGCACGCATCGAAGGCCCGAGCGCACCGAACCAGAAGACGACGACGTCGGGCAGCGTCGCCGGCGGCGGCGTGATCCGCGAAACGACGACGACGACGACCGGACAGCCGACGATCATCATCATCCCCGGCTCGCCGCAGGCCAGCGCGCCGCGCTGACGAGGCCGCTCAAGAGCGGGCGGCACCAGCGGCAGCGGAGCGGCAGGGACGACTGCCGCCCCGCGCCGCTGCTATCCTCGCCTCCCCTCTCGCCGTGGCCGCTCTTCACATCACCGACATCGAATCGGCCATCAACTGGTGGCGCGATCGCCGGCCCTCGCCCGACGGCATCACCGCGTGCGCCGAGGTGCGTGCGCTCGCCGAGGTGTACGCGCTGATGGTCTACTACCACGAGCACGAGTGCGACGAGGACTCGATGCCTGCGGCGGCTCGCGACGCCTGGCTCGCCTGGTACGCGTCGACGCCCGATGCGCCGTGCATCGCGATCTGCTCGACGAGCCAGGGCGACGCCGTCTGCAAGGGCTGCGGCCGCACCTTCCTCGAAGTGCAGCGCTGGACCGAGATGACGCCGGGCGAGAAGCGAGCAACTTGGCGACGCATCACCGGCGAAGGCACGGCCTGGCGCTTCAACCACTACGCCGAGCGTGCCGGCGTTGCCGAAGGCGCGCAGCGCAGCGGCACCGCCGCCAACACCGCAGACGCCGCGACCCCCGCCGCCGCGGCATGACGCGGCTCGGCCTGCGCCAGGGGATGCGTCGCATCGCCCCGCTCGCGTGGCCGGTGTTCGTCGGCCAGGTGGCAGTGCTCGCGTTCAGCACCATCGACACCGTGATGGTCGCGAGGACGACCGCGACCGACCTCGCCGCGCTCGCGATCGGCAGCGCGGTCTACATCTCGATCTTCGTCGGCCTGATGGGGATCGTCCTCGCGGTCAGCCCGATCACCGGCCAGCTGTTCGGCGCCGGCAAGCTGCGCGAATGCGGCCACGAAGTCCAGCAGGCGATCTGGCTCGCGATCGGCCTGGCATTGCCAGGGTGTCTGATCCTGCTCGTTCCCGAGCCGTTCCTCGCCCTGTCGCGCGCGGAGCCGGCGGTCGCGGCCAAGGTGCGCACCTACCTCGGCGGGCTCGCGTTCGCGTTGCCGCCGGCGCTCGTCTTCACCGCGTACCGCGGCTTCAACGTCGCCGTGTCGCGGCCCAAGGCGGTGATGGCGATGCAGATGGCCGGGCTGGCGCTGAAGGTGCCCCTGAGCGCCGTGCTCGTCTTCGGGCTCACGTCGCCGACTCCGTTCGGTGCGCTACGCCTGCCTGCGCTCGGCGTCGCCGGCTGCGCCATCGCGACCGCGATCGTCATGTGGTGCCAGCTCGGCGCCGCGCTCGTTCTCCTGCGTCGCGACCCGTTCTACCACCGCTTCGGCCTCGGTCGCGGCGCGCCCGTGGCGGCGCCACGCGCGGCGAGCCTGCGGGCGCTGCTTCGCCTCGGCGTGCCGATCGGACTGGCGACGGTGGTCGAAGTCACCGGGTTCACGTTCATGGCGTTCTTCGTCTCGCGCATCGGCGCGACCGCGGTCGCCGGCCACCAGATCGCCGCCAACATGGTCTCGATGATGTTCATGCTTCCGCTCGCGATCGCCAACGCGGCGAGCACTCTGGTTGCCCAACAGATCGGCGCCGGCGATGCTGCCGACGCCGGTCGCATCGGCCGCGCCGGGCTCGAACTCGGCGTCGCGATCGCTGCGGTCCTCGGCGGCGCGGTCTACCTGGCGCGCGAGCAGGTCGTCGGCCTCTACACCGCGAACCCGGTGATCGTCGCCGCCGCGTTGCCGTTGCTCGCCTGGGTCGCGCTCTTTCACATCGCCGACGCGGCGCAGACGATCGCCGCGTTCGTCCTGCGCGCGTACCGCATCGCGACGATGCCGCTTGTCGTCTACGTGCTCGCGGTGTGGGGAATCGGCCTCGGCGGCGGCTATGTCGCCGCGTTCGACCTGGCGGGCATCAGCCCGTCATGGATGCTCGGAGCGCGCGGCTTCTGGTCGATGTCGACCTTCGGCCTGACCGTCGCCGGGCTCGCGATGACGGCTCTGCTGGTCACCAAGCTTCGCGGTGAGATCCGGCGAGCGACTTAGGATCGGTCGACGCCGTGGGCAGGCTCACAAGCCCGAGGCGGCCGGAAGCTCGATCACGAACCGGCTGCCGCCGCCGTCGCGCGCCTCGCAGCGAACGCTGCCGCCGTGGCGGCTGGCAATCTGCTTGACGAGCGCAAGGCCGAGGCCGACGCCGCCCGCCTGCTCGGCATGGCCGGGCAAGCGAAAGAACGGCTCGAAGATGCGCTCGCGCATCTCCTGCGGGACACCGGGTCCGCGATCGCACACCTGTAGCGCGACCATGCCGGCACCCAGCGTCGTGTCGGCGCGCCCGACCGCGACCTCGACGTCGCCACCGCCGTAGCGCTGCGCGTTCTCGAGCAGGTTGCGGATCGCGCGGCGGAGCAGCCGCTCGTCGCCTTCGACGGCGATTCCGCTCGCGCCGTCGACGTGCGCGCCGACGCGCGCTGCCTCCTCGGCGGCGACGGCGAGCAAGTCGACGCGTTCGCGGTGAAGGGCGTTCTCGGCGACGTCGAGACGGCTCGCGAGCAGCACCTCCTCGACGAGGCCGTCGAGCTCGGCAACGTTGGTGTCGATCTCGGCCCTGAGCCCGACCCGCTGCGCCGCCGTCGCCTCGTCGAGCATCGAGACCGCCATCCGCATCCGGGCGAGCGGCGAGCGCAGCTCGTGGCTCGCATTGGCGAGCAGCGACCGGTGCGCCTGGACGAGCGCCTCGATCCGCGCCGCCGCGACGTTGAAGCTCTTCGCCAGCGCAGCGACCTCGTCGGCTCCCGAGACCGCGACGCGCTGGCCGAGGGCGCCGGCGCCGAACTGCTCGACGCCCTGCTTCAGCGCCTCGAGCCTTCGCGTCAGCCGGCGCACGACCGGGTACGCGCCTGCCGCGACGGCGATGAAGAGGACGACGAGAACGATCGCGAGGCCGAGGCCGCGCGGCAGGCCGGGCGCGAGCAGCGGCCACGGCGAAGGCATGCCGGGGCCGCCGCGCCGCGCCCGCTCGTCGTCGGGGTCGCCGCGGCGGGCGCCGCGCGGACCGGGCCGCATCGTCGAGAGCAACCGGCCGTCATCGAGACGGAAAGTGAATGGCCGCAGCCCCTCGGACGTGCGGCGCAGGAACGACTCGGAGGCGAAGATCCGCTCGCCGTTCGCGGTGTCGAGCGCAAGCGGCACGCGCAGACGCTGCGACCATTCGCGCAGCGCCGCTGACTGCTCGTCGAGTGGCGAGTCGGCGGCCGGCAGCGAGTTGCCGAGCAGCTGCGCCCATGCGCCGAGCCGGTCGCTCACCACCTGCTCGGTGCGAACGCTCTCCTGGTCGAGGTGACGCTGGACGATCCAGCCCGAGACGAGCGCAAACAGCAGCAGCGCCACGCAGACCGTGGCGTAGATGCGCAGGTAGAGGCTCTTCATCGTCGGCCGCGACGACTCATCGATGCGGCCGGCGGCCTGCGGCCGGTCCCGCCGAGCGGAAATGGGCCTCTTCGGGCGGCCGCAGGAGGCTCATGCGGCAGCGTCGTCGGCGTCCTGCTTCCTCGCGAACACGTAGCCGGCCCCGCGCACCGTGAGGACGCGGCGCGGCGCCTTGGGGTCGTCCTCGATGACCGCGCGGATGCGCGAGATGTGGACGTCGATCGATCGGTCGAAGGCCTCGAGCGGGTGGCCCTTCAGCGCGTCCATGATCTGGTCGCGCGAGAGCACGCGGCCGGGGCTTTGGGCAAGGACGACGAGGAGATCGAACTGGTGGCCGGTGAGATCGCAGACCTTGCCGTCGAGGCGGGCGACCCGCGCCCCGAGGTCGACTTCGAGACGGCCGAAGCGGAGCACGTCGTCGCCGCCCGCTGTCGGCGAGATGCGCCGCAGCAGCGCCTTGACGCGCGCGAGCAGCTCGCGCGGCTCGAACGGCTTCGGCAGGTAGTCGTCGGCGCCGAGCTCGAGGCCGACGATGCGATCCATCGGCTCGCCGCGCGCCGTCAGCATCAGCAGCGGCAGCTGGCGCGTGCGGCTCGCGCCGCGCAGCTCGCGGCAGAGCTCGAGGCCGTCGCCGTCGGGCAGCATGAGGTCGAGGACGAGGGCGTCGTAGTGGTTGGCCGCAAGCAGGTCGCGGCCGCCGGAAAGCGTCGACGCGGTCTCGACCTCGAAGCCGGCGCGACCGAGGTAGTCGCCGACCATCGAGGCGAGCCGGGTGTCGTCGTCGACGAGAAGAAGGCGTGGCGTCATCGGGCTTCCTGGCGCCGGTCGCGCCGCACGGCTGCGGCGCAGCCGGCGGCGAGCTGCGGCGCGATTATCGGCGCGGCTGCGTCGGCGCGGGCGGCGCAGACTCGGAGCGCTGCATCTGCTCGCGCATCCGCTTCATGCGGTCTTCCATGCTCGCGTGGCGGTCGCGGATGCGCTCGCCGAGGCGGGCTCGCTGCTCGGGCGTCAGGACGCGGGCGACGTCGAGCATCGCCTGCGTCACGCGTCGGCTGATCTGGTCATGCTGCTGCAACATCTGCTGGCGGACCTGCTCGACCGCGGCAGCGTCGACGGTCGGTGCCGTGAATGCCTGCAGCGCGCGCTGGTGCAGGCCGCGGCCGGCTTCGACTTGCACCTTCAGGTCGCTGGCCGCGGCTGCTGCGATTTGCTTGATCTGGCCTCGCTGCGCGTCGGTCGCGCCGAGGCCGTCGAGCATCCGGTCGATCCGGCGCGACATGTGCTCGGGCGAGCCGCGGAACATCATGGCGCCGCCCATCTCGTCGTGCATCCCGCGCATGTGGCCCATGCGCATGCCGTGATCGCGCATCGCCGGCTCGCCCATGCCGGCCGGCGGCGCCTGCTGCGCCGAGGACGCCAGGCTGATGACGGCGAGAAGGGCCACCGCCATGCCGAGCAGCACCGCCTGCACGCGACGTGCTTGCGACGCCGGCGCCACCCTTGCCACTGCCTTGCCCATCGATCGCTCCTTTGGTTGCTCGATCATCGAGTGATGCGACGATGGTCGCGATCGCTCGTCAGCCCAGATTGAGCGTTGGGTAAAGATCTGTGAATCCGCAGCCAGGCGCCGACAGACGGCAGCGCGAAGTCCGCGGCAGCCGTGCCAGGAACGACGCGAGAAACGCTCTTCGCCTCGCCGGCACTCGATCGCAGGTTGCGCTACTCGGGCACGCTCCACTCGAACAGGACGTGCGCGCGGTCGTAGTCCCGAAGCGTGAGCCATACCGGGCCATCGTCCTCGTCACGTTCGAGCGACCACGCGAGAAAGAGAAGCGTGCCTTGCAGCAGGACCCGTGGCTCACGTTGCCGGAAAGCCATCGACGCAGGTCGGTCGCTCGGGCCGGTGATCACCACGCGTCCGGCGCCGGCTTGCCCTGCAGGCCCCGTCGCAAGGCAGGCCACGAGGAGCAGGATCGAGACGAACCGCATCGCTGCACTCAACCGATCAGCTCAGAATCTTCCGCCACTCCCGGAGCACGCAACCGCAACGCTGAACGCGCGGCGAACCGATCGACTACGGCCCGCACGCAACACGCTGCTCGTAGTCGCCGTTGCGGTCGCACGAACGGACTGAAGGCACAACGACCGCACCGGTCGGCACCGTAGTGCAAGCGCTCAGCATCGCAAGACCGAGGAGCCACGAGGCCCAGCGACGAGCGGCGTTCGGGGTTGGCTTGTGCGCGGCGGTAACCATCGGAAAATTCCTTCGGACTGGGCGATCAATCTAGCGACAGTCTTGCGCCCTGACCATTGGACCTTGGGCACACGGCCCTGTCGCCGAGCCCGTTGACCTTTCGGAGACGACGGGTACGATGCCTGTCGGGAGTCATCGCAGGCGCAGCGCCGGGCCACGGGCGTTGGGTCGAGATGTGAAGCAGGAGCCTGCGCGCCTTGCCGTCGCGACGTGGCTCCGTCACTCAAGGGAAAACGGTGGCAATTTCGCCGGCGCGCCGAATTCTGGTCCACCCATCGGTGGCGATGCCGCTGCCGGAGAGCGCGTCTGCGCCCGATCGCGACGAGTTCCTGGAGTGGGTCGCCGAGCTGTCGTCACTGCTCGGCCGGGCCCCGACGGCAGAGCTCGAGCAGGCAGTGACGGCCGCTCTCGGGCGCGTTCTCGAATTCTTCGACGCCGATCGGTGTGCGCTCCTGCGCAAGACCGGCGCGATGGCCGCCGAAGTCGCTTGCCTGGTCAAACGGGGCGGTTCGAAAACGTCGCCGAGCAGCCTCGACTTCAGCGCCTTGTTTCCGTCGCTGCATGCGCTCGTGCTCCAGCTCCGGGAGAGCGCGCATTTCGCGTCGCTGCGCGACCTCCCGCCCCGGGCGGAGATCGACCGGGTGAACTTGCTGCGCTGGGGAATCCACTCCGGATCGCTGATCCCCATGACCGGCCCGAGCGGCGTCGGCTACGTCCTCGCGATCGCGTCGACCGGCGCCATGCCGACCACGCCGGCCAGTCACATGCGGCTGTTGGCCGGCTGCCTGCATGCAGCCATGCAGCGGTGGGACCTCGAAGACGCCTGGCGCGTCGAGCGCCGCCGCACGCGACAGTTCACGCGGGCCGCTCTCAACGCCTCGCAACGACATCTCTGCATCGTCGACGCCGCCGGGCGCGTGGTCGAGTGCAGTGACCGATGGCCCGGCGTCGGCGCGATCGCCGGCGCCGGCTCGCACCCGCTCCTGGCGGGGACCAGCTACTTCGACGCCGCCGATTCCGCACGCGGCCCGCGGGCCGCCCTGTGCCGCAAGGTCGCCGACGGCGCTCGAGCGGTGCTCGACGGCAGCCTCGATGAGTTCGCCATGGAGTCGCCTCCCGACGGGCTGGCGGCGTCCGAGTGGTTTCTTTCCAGGGTCACCGGCTTGGTCGTCGACGGCCAGATCTTCGCCGCGATCTCGCACGAGGACATGACCGAGCGCATGCGCAGCGAGCAGGAACTGCGCAACCTGCGGGCGCAGCACTGGCATGCCGAGCGCGTCACTCGCACCGGGCTGCTCATCGCTTCGCTGGCGCACGAGTTGAGCCAGCCGCTGGCGGCGATCCTCAGCAACGCGCAGGCGGGTTTGCGCTTCCTCTCCGGGAACCCGCCCGACCTCGACGAGTTCCGCACCATCCTCAAGGAAATCGTCGCCGACGACAAGCGCGCCGGCGAGATCATCGAGTCGCTGCGCCTGATGTTGCGTCGGCAGAAGGCTGATCGCGGCGTGATCGACCTTGCCGACCTCGCGCGCGAAGTGGCGGCGTTCCTGCGCAGCGAGCTGGTCGACAGGCAGGTCGAGCTCGAGCTCGACTGCGCGCCGGGATGCCACGCCCTCGCCGACCGCGGCCAGCTTCAGCAAGTCCTCGTCAACCTGATGATGAATGCGATCGAGGCGATGCATTCGAAGCCCCCTCGCGAGCGGACCCTGCGCATCGGCGTGCATGACACGGGCGTCGGCGAAGTCCAGCTTTCGGTGCGCGATTCCGGCGTCGGCATCACGCAGGAGGAGTTCGCGAAGATCTTCGATGCCTTCTGGACGACCAAGTCGCGCGGCACCGGCATGGGCCTTGCGATCGCGCGCTCGATCATCGAATCGCACGGCGGTCGGATCACCGTCGACAGCGGCGACGGCAGCGGGGCGACGTTCATCGTCGGGCTTCCTGCGGCGGCGCGCGGGGCGCGCGCCGGGCTGGCCACGGGTCGAATCGCCAGCGACGATCCGCGTCAAGACTGACCGACCCTTCGAGCAGCAGCATGGACCCTGGACTCTCGCAGGCAGACGTCGCAACGATCTTCGTCATCGACGACGACGCCAGCGTTCGTTCCAGCCTGGCGCGGTTGTTCCGCTCGATCGACTGGCAGGTCGAGACGCATCCCGATGCGCGCGAGTTCCTGGCCCGCCCTGCGTACACGGGCACCGGCTGCCTCGTCCTCGACGTCGGGCTGCCCGACATGTCGGGCCCGGACTTGCAGGACTGGATGGCCGCACACGACGTCAGCTTGCCGATCGTCGTCCTCACCGGGCATGTCGACGTGACCTCGGGGGTGCGCGCGATGAAGCGCGGCGCGGTCGACTACCTGCTGAAGCCCGTCGATGACAAGCTGCTGATCGAGACTGTCCGCAGCGCCATTCAACGGCACGCGGCGCAGCGCGCTTCGCAAGACCGCGTGCAGGCGATCGGGGCCACGCTGGCGCGGCTGTCGCGGCGCGAGCATGAAGTGCTCCTGTACGTGATTTCCGGCCTCCTCAACAAGCAGATCGCGGACCGGCTCACGATCTCGCTGAAGACGGTGAAGGCGCATCGCGCCAGAGTGATGGAGAAGATGAAAGTCGGCTCCGTCGCCGAGCTCGTTCATCTCTGCGATGCGGTAGGCTTGCCGTAGCTCACCGAAATGCGCGCGAGCGCCATGCCGATCGCGGCCGGTGCCGAACTCACCGTCGACCATCACTGAAGGGAAGAGCCATGCGTTCGATCGATCGCCGTGCCTTGCTGAGTGCCGCCATCGGAGCCGGCCTCATCGCCGCCTGCACCGGCGCCGCAGCGGTGGGCTGGGTGGCCCTGCTGAGCAAGACCCCTGCCGAGAAGTTCCAGGAAGAGGATCTGCGCATGTTTCTCGAGTCCGCGCGCGATACGCTCAATGCCGAGGGGCCGCCCAAGCCTGTCGAGTGGTCGAATCCCAAGAACGGGACCGGCGGCAGCTTCCTTGTCGTGGGTGACTTGGCCCGCAACGGCATGGCGTGCAGACGGCTGCGCTTTTCCACCTTCGCGCCCGGCTATCCGAACCCGCCGAAGGTGACGACCACGTGGACGGCGTGCAAGAACCCGGAAGGCAAGTGGAAGCTCGCCGAGACGAAGTGACGAGACCTGCCGGGTCGGCCCTCAACGCGTCGGCGGCTGGCCCTTGACGTCGTCCAGGCCCTTGCGCAGCAAGCCGGCCCAGCGACTCATGACGTTGATCGCTTCGCCCGAGTTCGCGGCCCGGGACGAGACTTCGAAGCGGCCGTTGGCACGTGATTCCTGGCGATCGATCACCCTCGCGAGCAGCTGCCCGCTGATCGAATCGCGCAGCTCGAGGACCAGCGTCATGGCGCCGGCATTGGCGACATAGCTGCGCGAGCGGGCGTCGGAGTTGCCCGGCGCCGTGATCGAGAGATCGGCGATGGCCGCGGTCACCCGCAGCACGTCTTCGCCGTTCTCGTCGACGATGGCGTAGCTGCTCTTGCCGAGCTCGGCCTTGAAGACCTTGCGGAACTCCGTGGCGAGATCGGTCTTGATCTTCTCCATGTCGGTGCTGGAGATCCGCTGCGACAAGCTCTTGGCGTCGCGGTTCGGCGTCCAGTTCTTGTCGAATGCGACCTGCACCGGGTCGAGCCGCAGCCGCTGGTAGCCGGCAAGAGAAGCGCCCGGGCGGACGTAGAGCAGGTCGACTTGCTTGCTCGGAGCGCGCGAGAGCCCGTCCCATTCCGCAGGCGGCTCAGCCGCCGATGCCGGCGTCGCGACGCCGGCCACCAGCAACGCGACGCCGCAGGTTGCTGCGATCGTCGCGAACCTGCCCGCCATCCGCGCCCCCTTCACGGCATCCGCTTCCAGCTCTTGTCGGGGTTGAAGAGCTCCATCTTCCCGGCCATGGCGGCGCTGTTGGGGCCGAGATCCTTCGCGTAGACGACGCCGGCGTGACTGACGATGAAGGTCTGCACTCCCGAGTTGCCGTACGACGCCGGCCAGGCAACGACCGCGAAGCCGCCGAACAGCTTGCCGTTGACGCGGTAGTCGAACGCGCCGCCGGGTGCATCCTTGCCCTGCGCGATGAGCATGCGGTAGTGGTAGCCGTGATAGGCCCTGGGAGAGCCGGCGCTCTGGCCGCCGTAGCCGCCGCGCACGGCGCTGGCGACGAGCGGCCCGAGCGGGCTCTCCGGCTCGCCGGCCTTCGTCGGCCAGTACAGCCCGTCCTTCTTGCCGGGCGAAGACGCAAACTTCGTGGCGTAGACCGCCAGGCCATGGGCGCCCGAATCCTGCGCCGCGTATTCGCGCTGCGCATCGACGACCGCGAGCAGCGTCTGCACCGTATCGAGCTCGTTGCGGCCGACGCGGCGGTTCAGCACCTCCTCGCGCCCGGCATCGCTGTCGAACACCCATCCCTGCGCGTTCTTGACCAACGGCGCCGGGAACGGCCAGTCGTCCTTGCCGACATCGAGGACGGCCTTGGCGTCGCCCTCGTTGACGATGCTGTGCTTCTCGTCATAGGCGGCGAGGAATCGCTTCCAGTCGGCCGCGTCGGCGACCCTGTCGCCGCTGGACAGCCAACTCCTGGAGCTCGCGCCCATCACCCCGTAGAGCTTCTCGACGTCCGCCGCGCGGACGGCGTCGACCAGCCCCTTCACCGCATCCTCAGCGCTGGCGAACGCCTTCTGCGCCGCCGGCTTCGTTGCCGCGGCAGTGGTGTTCTTCTGTTGAGCGGTGCTCAGCGTCGGCACCGCGAGCGCGAACGTCGCGGCGATCACGGCAGCAATGCAAGTCGTCGTCTTCATATCTCGAATCTCCGGTAGGGCGTCGACACGTTCAGCGGCGCCCGCCGCCGCCACCACGCCCGCCGCCGCCGCCGGAACGCCCGCCGCCACCCGCGCTGCGACTCGCGCTGCCGCCACTACTCATCGAAGAACGGCTCGCCGAACCTTGGCTGCTGGCCGCCCGCGTCGAGGATCCGGAACCGGCCCCCGAGAAGCCGCTGCCACTGCCGCCACGCGACCCGCCGCCGACGTCATTCGTGCCGGCGCTCGCGCCACCGCGCGCGCCACCGCCACCGCCGGCGTCGCGGGTCGAGGCACTTGGGCCGCCGCGATCGCCTGCTCCCTGCCCGCTGCCCCGACTCCGGTCGGCCTGCTGGACGCTGTTCTGCAGTTGGCTGCGGTCCATGGAGTTCAGCTCCGATCGGCCCTGCTCGGCACGGCCGCGGAACTGGTCACGCGACTGCGCCGCTTGCGAGTTGCCGCCGCGGTCGTATTTCTGCGCCACGCCCTGGTTGCCGTACGCAACGCCTTTGCGGTGGTCGACGTTGTGGTTGAAGTTGCCGTTGCTGATGTTGGTCTTGTTGAAGTTGTTGTAGCGATTGACGTTGACGTTGACGTTGCCGCCGCCCCAGTTGCAGTTGCCCCAGATCGCGGCACCGACGAAGATGCCGGTGGCGAACGCGAGGCCCGGCGCGTACGCGTAGCCCGGCGGGTACATGTAGTACGGCGGATAGCTCGGATACGGCCACGGGCCATAGATCGTGCTCGGGTTGTAGGTCGGCACGTAGACGGTTTCCGGTTTCGCCGATTCGATGACGTAGACCGTCTTGTTGTCCACCGTTTCGGTCTTGACCGTCTGCTCGGGAGTCGACTTCAGGTTGCCGGCGGTCTGGGCCTTGCCACGCAGGCTCTGCACGGTTGCCAGCACCGTCTTCTGGTCGGCGAGGAAGGCGTCGCCCAGCTTCTGCGTCCAGGCCAGGTTGGAGTTCATCTGCTGCAGGACTTGGGGGACGGCGGTCAGCGCCTTCACGCTCGGATCCCACGCTTGCTGCTGCATCGCGTCCTCGAGCGCCTTCTCCTTCATGGACGGATTGGCTTTCGACCAACGCGCGGCTTCGACGACCTCGAGCGGATACGTCGCTGCCATCAGGATCTGGGCGATCAGCGCATCGGGATACAGCGCGATCGGCGCAAGCAGCTGGTCGAGATCCTGCTGGCTCAGAGGGGCCGAGGTCGCCGCCGGCGCGGAAGCGCTCGCCGCCGGTTGCTGGGCGAGAACGCCGGTTTGGGCGAAGATAATCGCGGCCGAGGCCGTGACGGCGAGTGCCCGTTGAACGTTGCCGATGCAGCGCATGCGATGCCTCATCAGGAGGTGCCGTGATTGAGCGCCGCGGAATTGCGCGCCGCTCACCTTGCGATATTTCACTCTATCGGCAGGGCTAGCGCCAGACCATTGGACTTTGGTCCCATCTGTGTGCGAACCGGTTCGGTGCAACCATAATCCTGTTCGTCGTCCAACCACCGAGGGAGTCCACATGAACTTCACACGTCGCACTTTCACGCTTGCCGGCGCCGCCGTAGGGGTCGCCGCCGCCCTGGGCAGCCTGCCCGCGCACGCCTCCGACGCGAGCGACGCGCAGGCGCTGGTCGACAAGGCGCGGGTCACGGTGACGCAGCTCGCGAACGACAAGGACTTCGTGACCGTGAAGTCGTCGCTCGCGAACGCCAAGGCTGTGCTCGTCTTTCCCCAAGTGCTCAAGGCCGGCTTCGTGCTCGGCGGCTCGGGCGGCACCGGCGTCCTGCTGGTGCGCGACGCGAAGACCGGCGATTGGGTCGGCCCGGCGTTCTACACCATGGGCTCGGGCAGCATCGGTTTCCAGGCCGGCGCGTCGTCGGCGGAAATCCTGATGATGGTCAACAGCCAGAAGGCGCTCGACTCGCTCTTCTCGAACAAGCTCAAGCTCGGTGGCGATGCCTCTGTCGCCGCCGGTCCGAAGGGCGTCGGCACGGGCGCATCGGTCACCGCCGACTTCGTCGTCTATTCGCGCGTCAAGGGCGCCTACGCCGGCATGTCGGTCGAGGGATCGGTGCTCGACGTCCGCCAGAAGCTGAACACCGGCTACTACGGCAAGGAGGCCACGCCGGTCGACATCCTGGTCAAGAAGGACGTCCACAATCCGGCAGCGGCACCGTTGCAAGCGACGCTCAAGGGCGCGGCGAAGTAGGAGTCGCCGCGGCCTGACGATCATCAGGCCGTCGGCAGCGCGGGAGCTCAGACGAGCAAGCGCCCGTTGTAGTCGACCGGAGCGAACGCAGCGGGAACCGCCATGCTGGCGCGCATCGCGATCGAGAGGTCGCCGCGATCGAACACCACCATCTCGCCGCTTTCGAGATCGGTGGCCACCGCCCGGAACGGGATCGGCAGCCGATCGAAGTCGGGCGCCTGGGCAGCGCTGGCGACGATGCGCCGGAGCAGGCCCTCGATCTGGTGCGCGGGAACGAGACCGCCCGGCGCCACCAGGCTGCCGTCCTTGAAGCCGAGCTCGAGGCCGTTGGAGAAGAAGAAGTCGCGGCTCTTGCGCTGCAGCGGGATGTCCTGCCGTGGCGCGCTCGCCAGGATGTCGCGCCAGTTCACCGCCGTGATGACGTGTTCGAGCTCGCCTGCGCTCAGTCCCGTGGCGTAGGCGGCGCCGACGATCGAACCCATCGACGTGCCGGCGATGCAATCGATCGGACGCGCAGTTCCTCGAGCACCTTGATGACGCCGACGTGGGCGGCGCCCTTGGCGCCACCGCCGCCGAGGACGAGGCCGATGCGGGGGCGTGTCGCCTGAGGGGGCCGGCCGTGCGCTCGCCGGCGGCGAGCGCGCCCTGAAGCGCTACGGCCAGGCCGAGCGCGACCAGCGATCGCACTCGCGCCGACGACGCCCCCGTTGCCGTGCCGAAGGACGTCGCGGGCTCAGGCGCCGCGGCTTCAGTGCGCTGGCATGAACGCGAACGCGAACGCGACAATCGGCTCACGCAAGCGTTGCACCGACATCAGTTGGTCGTGTAGCCGCGTCCCGTCATGCACGCCTGGTACGCCTGGTAGTACTTGCCGATGTCCTGCTGCTGGGTGGCGGCGGCCTGCTGCTCTGCCCCGCGCCGCTGATTGCGCTTGGCGACGCCGCCGACCACAGCGCCTTTCACGGCAGCGTTGCCGACGTCGTTGCCGCCGATCGCGCCGACCGCTGCGCCGGCGGCAGCGCCTTTCACGCGTTGCCCCTGTTTCTCCGGCGGAGGCGCGGGCGGCGGCGCCGACGGATCGACGCCGGTGTTTTGCTTGGCAAACGCCAGGCACTCGCCGTCGTCCTTCTTCTGCTGGCTGCCCGACTGGCCCTTGGCCGGATAGGCGACCGGCTTGCCCGCTGCCAGCGCCAGCCCGAACGACAGCAGAGCCGCACCGATCATCAATGGGGGAAGGTGTCGCATGTTCGAGCTCCTTGGTGTGATCGCGGCAATCAGGGTGCGCTGCTGGGGGTGCTTGATGCGGTCACCCACGAAATCGCGTCGAGCAGCGCCTGGTCGTCAACAGGCTTGCGCAGGAAGAACTTGGCGCCGAGGGTTCGCGCGGCCTCGCGCACACCGTCGTCGTCACGCGCCGACATGGCGATGAGCGGCAAGCCGATGCCCATCTCCTGCAAGCGGGCCTGGACCTCGAGGCCGGGCACGCGCGGCATGCTCATGTCGAGCAGCACGCAGCTCTGCCGGTCGTCGTGCACCTCGGCGAGAAACTGCTCCGGCGTATCGAACGGCTGAACCTCGAAGCCGCTCACGCGCAGGAGCCTGGTCAGGCTCGTCCGCACCGAACGGTCGTCGTCGACGAGGTAGATTCGATAAGCCCTGTTGGCGCCCATGGCGACCCTCTCTCGGTGGACGAGCTTAGGTTCGGGTCCGGCGCGGGGATATTGGACCTAGTACCAATACGGGTCGACGTTCGTCACGGATCCTTGCTCGCCGCTCGATCGTCACACCGGATGAGCGCAGAGAAGTCGGCGGCATGGTCCGCCGCTCGGCCGCGCGCATCGGCCAGATGTTCGTAGTGCAGTTGGTGTTCAGCGAGTCATAGAACTCCGGTTGCCGTTCCAGCGGGCAGCCAGTCGCGGTCGAACGGGCACGGTATTTCCCGCACCGGCGACCGTCGATAGGACCTTGGTCCTATGGGCGCGCGCGAGCGCTCCTGCGACCATCGACGTCCCGTCGATTGGTGATGCAGAGATGAGCCATTCCAGCAAACCGGTGCGCGACCGCGGCGAATGTGGCGCTCCGCGAGAAGGGAACGCCACCATGGGCATGCGCGGCGCGTTGGCGGCGGCGCTGTGCGCAGCAGCGCTCGCGCTCCCTGCCGTCGCCGCTGCGCAGACGAGCGCGGAGGCCTGGCACTTCGATGGCACGCTCTATCTCTATCTGCCCTCGGTGGGAGGCAAGACGACGTTTCCGGAGAACGGCAACGACAATGTCACCGTCGACACCTCGAAGATCCTCGACAACCTGCAAGCCGCCTTCATGGGATCCCTGGCGGCGCGCCGCGGAGCCTGGGGTGCCTTCACCGATTTCGTGTATGTCGACTTCAGCAATTCGAAATCGTCCACCAGCAACTTCAGCGTCGGCGGCGTGCCGATTCCGGGTGACGCCAGCGCGAGCACCGACCTGGGACTGAGAGGCACGGCCTGGACGCTCGCCGGCAGCTATCGCGCGATCGCCGATCCCGTCGCCCCCGTCGATGTCTTTGCCGGGCTGCGCTACCTCGAGATCAAGCAGACGCTCGCCTGGAACCTCAGCGGCAACATCGGCGCGATCCCGCTTCCCGGCCGGGCGGGCAGCAGGGAACAGCGCGTCACCAACTGGGACGGGATCATCGGCGTGAAGGGCCGATTCGCCTTCGCTCCCGAGCGGAAGTGGTTCGTCCCCTACTACCTCGACATCGGCACCGGCGACTCCGACCTGACGTGGCAGGCGATCGGCGGCATCGGCTACGCGTTCTCCTGGGGCGAGGTCATCGGCGCATGGCGCTATCTCGACTACCGGATGAAGTCGGGCCGGCCGATCGAGAGCGTGAACTTCAGTGGGCCCGCGGTCGCGGCCGTTTTCCATTGGTAGCCTCTCCATCCTGGTCGACAACGTGGGCGCGACGGCGCAACCCGATGCGGTATAGATCGACCCTGAGGGTGGCGCCGTTGCGGCGGACGGCGCAACGCGGTGCCGTCGCGTCGGCAGCGGCGTTGCTGCTGCCCCTGCCTGCGCACGCGTCGTTCCTGCCTCCGGAGGTGGTCGACGTCGCAGCCACCTATCTCGCGTGGTTCATCATTTGCGTGATGCCGATCGTCGCCATCGTGATCTTCTGGCTCGTGCACATCCTTCCGGAGAAGGTCGCCGAGAAACGCCACCATCCGCAGCAGGACGCCATCAATTGCCTGTGTCTGCTGTCGCTCGTGTTCGGCGGCCTGCTGTGGCCGATCGCGTGGCTCTGGGCCTACACGAAGCCGATCGCCTACCAGGCAGCCTACGGCACCGACAAGCACGACGCGTATTTCGTGGCCATGGGCGCACGCGCGCAGGCCGGCGAGCTCACTGCAACCGAGCTCGAGCATTTGCGCGAAGAGCTCGACGCGATTGCCGCCCAGCGCCCGCTCGGTGCCGAGCTGCGCGAGGCCCGCGCGCGCCTCGCGGCCGCCTCGCCGGCGCCCGCCGCGCGGTCGGCTGACGCCACCTCCGTCCCCGGAGCTGCGTGATGGAAGCTCTGCTGCTCGGGATCTACGGCTTCTTCGTCTGGCTGATCTTCATCAAGTTCAAGTGGCTGCCCTGGAACATCGTCTCCCAGGTCACGGTCGCCATCATCCCGATCGTGTTCCTGACCGCGTTGATCCTGGCGCTGAACGTGGTAGCGCCATCGACGGCCGACGTTCGCGTCTTCAAGTACGTCGTCCAGATCCTGCCCCAGGTGCGCGGTCGGGTGCTCGAGGTGCCGGTCGAGCCGAATCGGCTGGTGAAGAAGGGCGAGCTGCTGTTCCGCATCGATCCGACGCCATACACCAACGACCTGAACGTCGCCAAGGCCAAGCTCGCGGCCGACGAGGCCAAGCTCACCCAGCAGAGCGCGAACGTCGTCGATGCGTCGGCGGGCGCACGTCAATTGCAGGAGCAGCTCAAGTCCGCGAACGCCCAGGTGCGCACGCTCGCGCCCAAGATCGAGCTCGCCCGGACCCGCGTCCGCCAGAACCGCGAACTGGTCGCCTCGGGCGCCGGCGATCGCTTCGCGCTGGAGCAGGCGGAGGCCGATCTGGCGGGACTCCAGGCCGACCTCGCGAACGCGACCGCCAACGAGGCGCAGGTGTCGCAAAAGCTCTCGGGCCAGGTGAATGGCGAGCAGGCGTCGGTCGCGGCAGCGCGGGCGCAGTTCGCCACCGCCAAGGCGCAAGTCGATTCGAGCCGCGCCGACGTCGCGAATGCGCAGTGGAACCTCGACCAGACGACGGTCTATGCGCCGACCTCCGGCTATGCGACGAACGTGCAGTTGCGCCCCGGCTCTTTCGTCGTGCCGGTACCGCTGCAACCGGCGATCACGTTCGTCGAGGAGGAGTACCAGGTCATCGCCCTGTTTGCGCAGAACGAGCTCGTCTACGTTGCCCCGGGCGACGAGGCCGAGTTCGCCGTCAACACCCACCCGGGCCACATCATCAAGGCCAAGGTCGATTCGATCGTCTGGGCGATGGGCCAGGGCCAGCTCACGCCGTCGGGCGCGTTGCCGCGGGCCGGCGACTATCCGGCGGCGCCAGGGCGCTTCCCGGTCAAGCTGACCATCGACGAGAAGGATCGCAGCCTGTTCCTCGCCGCCGGCGCCGCCGGCCATGGCGCGATCTACACCGATCACCTGGAGGCGATCCACATCCTGCGCAAGGTGATCGTGCGGGTCGGCACCATCACCGACTACCTCGTCCTGAAGCTGCATTGATGGCCACCGATCGCTCGCCCCGGTTCGCCGCCGCGGCGCTGCTTGCCGCGATCGCGACGGGGTGCGCATTGAAGGCACCCCCTTCGCACGACGAGCTGCTGAAGGACGCGCTCCCGCACGCCGACGTTCCATCGGCCTTCAAGAATTCTGCTCGCTCATCGCAAAACGTCGCCGAGCCCTGGCTTGCTTCCTTCACCGACCCGGCGCTGTCGGCGCTGGTGGCCGAAGCGCTGGCGTACAACACCGACCTGCGCGCCGCGGCGGCCGCGGTCGAGCAGGCGACCGGCTACGTCGCGGTCGCCAGCGCCTCATTGCTGCCGACGGTCAATCTCATCGGGCTCTCCAGCGGCAAATCGAGCAGCGGTGGCAACAGTGCTCTGAACGGAGTCTTCCTCAACGCGTCGCTCGAGCTCGACATCTGGGGACGGGTGCGCTACGAGCAGGCGGCGGCACGCGAACAGTCGGCGGCGGTGCAGGCAGACTTCGCCTACGCGCGCCAGTCGCTCGCGGCGATGGTGGCCAAGAGCTGGTTCCTGGCGATCGAGGCGACCATGCAGCGCGAGATCGTGCTCGAGTCGCTCGACTCTAGCGAAGCCTTGCATCGCCTGGCGCAGGATCGGCTGCGCATCGGCAACGGCAACGAGCAGTCGGTGGCCGAGGCAAGCGCCAATGTCGGCGGCTTTCGCGACACCTTGCGCCAGGTCGAGCTGTCGCGCGAGCAGGCGCTGCGCGCGCTCGAGTTGCTGCTCGGCCGCTATCCCGCGGCCGAGATCGCGGTTGCGTCGACCTTGTCGCCGCCGCCGCCGCCGCCGCCGGTCGGGCTGCCTTCGGAGTTGCTCGAGCGTCGTCCGGACGTGATCGCCGCCGAGCGCCGCGTCGCCGCTGCCTTCGACCGCGTCGGCGAAGCCCGCGCGGCGCAACTGCCGCGCATCAGCCTGACGGCGGGAGGCAGCAGCATCTCGAGCGATGTCCTCGTGTTGAAGGATCGGAGCAATCCGGTCTGGGGCTTCGGCGGCAACCTGGTCGCGCCGCTGTACCAGGGCGGCGCGCTGCGGGCGCAGGTCGACATCCGCACGGCCGAGCAGAAACAGGCGGTCGCTGCCTACGCGAGCGCCGGGCTGCGCGCGTTCAACGAGGTCGAAGGCGCGCTCTCGGCCGAAAACGCGTTGCGTGACCGGGCTGCGGTGCTCGACGCCACGGTGCGCGACAACGAACGCGCGCTCGAGCTGGTGCGAATCCAGTACCGGGTCGGGTCGGCCGACCTTCGCGTCGTCGAGCAGCGCCAGCTCGCGCTCTATTCCGCACGCACGACGCGGCTGCAGGTGCAGAGCCAGCAACTCGCGCAGCGCGTCAATCTGTACCTGGCGCTGGGCGGAGGATTCGAGTCGCCGCGTTCGGCCACCGCCAACGACACGTCGACGGCGCCGCCCGGGTCCTGACGACGGACGGCGCCCACCGGTTCGGGCCGGCCTCGATCGCGGATCAGGGCGCGAGCAGACGCTCGCGCACCATCCGCACATGCGAGCGCAGCGTGTAGGCCTCGCCCGCAAACGACGCCGGGATGCGCAGGCCGTTGACGCGAGCTTCGATCTCGTCGAGGCGACGCAGTTGCGACTCGCGGTGGCCTCGTCCTTGTGCTGCGGCACGATCGATGAACGCCAGCTCGCCGTACCAGCGGTAGACCCGGCGCCGGACGGCCCAGCTGTAGACGATGGGGAGGACGCGCAGCAGGGGAATGCCGATCACCAACAGCGGCAGGCCGAAGAAGAGCAGCCGCTGGATCCAGACGACCGCCCAATACGGCAGGTAGTCGTGCAGGACCGACGGCCCGCTCTTGTAGTAGCGCTCGGCGTCGGCCGACATCGGATACTCGGCCGCATCGGCCGCGGGGAACTCGCCCGGACGACGAACCAGATTCCCGCTGCTGTGCACCTCGCGTGCGGCGTCGAGCAGCATGTCGACCAGCACCGGATGAATGTCCCGCTCAGCGACCAGGCTCGCCTTGAGCGAGAGCACGGTCGTCGCGGTCGGCGGAATGTTGCGAACCAGGTCGAAGGCGCCCTCGGGAATCTCGATCTTGGTCAACATCGGCAACTGGCGCACGTAGGCGTCGGCGCGCGGCACGCTCCATAAGGCGACGTTATCGGCGCGCAGCAACCTTTGCACCGCAGGACCGTCGGCAGCCGAGACGAGGATCACGACATCGGCGTCGCCGCGCTCGAGCGCCTCGGCCGCGCTCAGCCCGGCGAGCGGCATCAGGGTCGGATTCAGGTCGCCGAGGCCAACGCGTTCGAGCAGCGTTTCGGCCATCTTGCGGGTCCCGCTGCCGAGCGGCCCGGCGGCAATCCTGCGACCGCGAATATCTTCGATTCGCCCGATCGGCCGCGACACACGGTAGAAGAGCCACAACGGCTCGTTGGCCACCGCGCCGAGCGAGACGAGCCTTGATTCGTCGCCCGGCTGCGCCAGGCCTCCTTGCACGAGCGCGACCGTGACGCCGTCCTTGCGCATGCGCAGCCGTTCCAGGTTCTCGACCGCGCCGGCCGAAGGCAGCAGCACGAGCTCGATGCCCGAACGGGCGAGGATCTCGCGGTAGCGCTCGGCGAAAGCACGGTAGGCACCGTCTGTCGGGCCGGTGCTCATGACCACCCTGCTCGGCGGTCCAGGCCGCCAGATCGCCGCGATCAGCACGGCGACGAGCAGCGCGGCGGCCAACAACAGGCCGGCGCCGAGCAGACGCTCGCGCCGCGTCAGCCCGAGCCGGCCGATCGGCTCCGCATCCGGGTCTGGAATCGGCGGGGGATCTGCCGCGGGCATCCTGCTGCTCACCGAACGGTGCCTGACGGTCGCAGGCGATGCCGCTCAGGGCGGCGGCTCGGCCGGTGCTGCATAGCGATCGCCCTTTTCCACCAGGACCGCCTGCCGGGGCTGGAGGGCGAAGTGCGGCGACATGATCTGGACTCCGTGCGCATTGAATTCGTCGAGGATGCTCGCGTGCAGGTCGGAGAGGATGGGGATCCGCCGCGCCGGATCCGCGATGTTCGCGAACAGCTCGTACTCGACGTAGAAGTCTGACAACGCGCGCTGGTAGACATAGGGTTCCGGCGTCGTGCGCACGCCCGGCGTCTTGCGCGCGGCACCGATCAGCATCTCGTGCACCTGCCGCCATGGCGCGTCGTAGCCGATCGTGACCTTGGTCGTGAGCAGCGTTCCCTGGCTGCCGCCGAGCTTCGTGTAGTTGCGGATCGGCGTCGAGACGACCACCGAGTACGGGATCGTGATCTCCTCGTTGCGCACGTTGACGACCTTGGTCGCCAGCGACGCCACTTCGGTCACGACGCCCTGCACGCCGTTGATGTCGACGAAGTCGCCCTTGCGGAGCGACCGCGAGTAGACGACCACGAGGCCGCTCATCGCCTGCGTGATGAGCCCGGCGGAGCCGAGGGTGACCATCAATCCGATCAGCACCGAGATGCCCTTGAAGGCATCGCTGTTCGAGCCAGGGACATAGGGATAGGCGATGACGATGCCGAGCGCCCAGACCAGCAGCTTGAAGATGCCGTACGTCGCCGACGCGGTCTCCGGATGGAACATCCTGACGCGCAGCCGTCCCTGCTGCACCGCCTGGAAGAAGTAGCCGAGCACGTCGACGGCGGCGCGCGTCAGCACCAGCACGACGAGGACCGTGGCCAGTCCCGGCAAGCTGTCCAGCAGGCCCTCAGCGACCCAGATCGCCTTGCCGAGCAACCAGTCGCCCAAGGTATGCGCCAGCGGCGAGGTCACGGCGAAGCTGCCGAGAACGAAGAAGGCCCACCAGTACAGCAGGCCCAGCAGGACGAGCCACCGCACCAGTTGCATGCTGCCGACCGCGATGCGGGCGAGGAACTCGCGCCAGTCGACATACGGATGGCGGGCCGCCAGCATGTCGCGGCGCTCCTCCATCCATTTGACCGCGCCCCTGCTCGCCCGATAACCGGACCAGATCAGGAAGGCGAGCAAGAGGGTCGCGCCGGCGGTGCGCAGCACACCGACCACCAGGCGACGCTCGTTGTGCAATTCGCGCCACGCGTCGCGAACCTCCTCGAGCCGCTGCTGGGTCTGCTGGGTCAACGCGTCGAACGTCTGCACGGCCTCGACGTCGACGTCGCCCTCTTGGAGCGAGAACAGCGGCCGGTGGCCGAGCAGGAACGTCACGCCCTTGGCCTCCCCGAGAGCAAAAGGGACAGCGGTGATCGTGTCGTTGAGGATCGCCGTCGCAGGCAGCTCGCGCATTCGCTCGCTGACGCGCTCGATCCGCACCCGCGGCGTCGCGCCGGCCAGGCGCGATCGGAGCGTGACGATGTCGCGGTTGAGGATGCGCAGGGTCGCCGGCTCGTCGGCCTGTACCGCATCGGCCACCTTGGCGGTTGCCGCGGTCGTCGCTGCCACGGCAGCGGCGGGCGCTCCCACCAGTACCAGCAGCGCGCCGAGCACTCCGCCGAGCCAGCGGCCGTTCATGGATTCACAGCAGCCATTCGATCGGCAGCCAGGAGCCGATCGCCACCAGAGCGCGCCGCCACCAACCGGTCTCGGGATCGACATCGAACATCTTGCCGGTACCGTCGGCCCAGCGCAGCGTTCCGTCCTCAGCGAGCGTCACGCGAAAAGCGACGCCAGGGTAAGCGGCGTCGACGATGCCGGCAAGCCTCTTCGCGAGCGTGCCACTCTCGATCAGCAGGCCCATCTCGGTGTTGAGCCTGGCCGAGCGCGGGTCGAGGTTGAACGAGCCGACGAAGATGGCGCGCTGGTCGACCGCGTACGTCTTGGCGTGCAGGCCCGCCTTGGAAGAGCTGCCGAGCTCGACGCTACGGTGCTCGACGGTCGCCTCCGGCTTCAGCTCGTACAGCTCGACGCCGGCACGCAGCAGCGGCCCGCGGCGCTTCGCATAGCCTGCGTGCACCGAGATCACGTCGGTCGCGGCGAGCGAATTGGTCACCACGCGCACTCTAACCCCCCGCCGCGCCAATGCCATCAGCGCTTCCGTGCCGCCGTCGCCGGGGACGAAGTACGCCGAGACGAGATCGAGCGACGCCGTCGGCTGGCCGAACGCCGCCATCAACTGCGGCAGCATCTGCAAGTCGGTCTCGGTGCTCGGCTGCAGCGTCTTGGCAGGATCGTCGTGGATGACCCGCGCAGCGGCCCACTCGAGCTCCAGAGTTCCCGCACGCAAGCGCTCGACCTCCCCGGTGCTCGCGATCGCCGCCGCGTACGCGACTCCTGCCGGGCTTCGCTGCACTTCGTCGGCGCGCTGCGCGAGCGCCGCCCGTGGCTCGGCTTGGACGCCACCGAGGAGCAGCCCCGCGGGATACGCCGACGCGCTGTTCCAGTAGAGATCGAACTCCGCCGACACCTCGGGCACCGCCTGGCCGACGGCCGCGACGTCGAGGTCGACCAAACGGGTTTGTTGGCCAGCCTCGAAATACTCGTCCGCGATGTTGCGGCCGCCGACCACCGTCACCTGGTTGTCGACCGTGAACGACTTGTTGTGCATGCGGCGATTCAGGCGCCCGAAATCGGCCAGGATGTCGAGCCCGCGCGCGCCGCGGCTGACGAACGGGTTGTAGAGCCTGAGCTCCAGATTGGGTTGCGACGCCAGCAGGGCGAGGGTCGGATCGAGGCCGCTCGTGTTGATGTCGTCGAGCAGCAACCGCACCCGAACGCCTCGCTCGGCGGCGCGCAGCACCTCCTCGAACATCATCGTTCCGGTCGCATCGCCGCGCCAGATGTAGGTCTGGATGTCGATCGACCGCGTCGCCGCCCGGGCGAGCAGCACGCGCATGCCGAACGCGAGGCGACCGTCGGCGAGCACGAACACGCCGGTCTTGCCCGGATGCTGCTCCGTCAACGGCGTCAACCCGCGCCCCAGCTGACTCGTGGCCGAGGGCTCGAGGGCAAACGTCGCGGTTCGGTTCTGCAAGGGCGGAAGACCGGCGCAAGCCGTCGTCAGAGCAGCCACTGCGGCGGCCAGTCCGGCCGCGATCGACTTCGCGGCCCGGCTTCTCGGGCGCCCCGACGGCCGCTGCTCGCTTGGCGCCATTGGATGCAATGCAGAGGAGTGGAGGGTTGCGATGTTGCGTGACTCGGCACCGCGGCGGAATGAGACCAAGGTCCAATGGATTCCCCCCAGGTGGGTCGCTAGCGTTAGCCAGGGCCACACCGGATCGACTCCATGTGGAGAGCAGCAGACCTCGGAGCAGTCGGATGACCAAGGCGGATCGAGTCAAGAAAGCCGAGGTCCCGGCAGCCGACGGCTTGAGCGGCAAGGAGTACGAGAAGGCGCTCAGGGAACTGCACGTCGAGCTCGTCAAGATGCAGCAGTGGGTGGTCCACAAGGGCCTCAAGGTCTGCATCGTGTTCGAGGGCCGAGACGGCGCCGGCAAAGGCGGCACGATCAAGGCCATCACCGAGCGCGTCAGCCCGCGCGTGTTCCGCGTCATCGCGCTGCCGGCGCCGACCGAGCGCGAGAAGTCGCAGATGTACATCCAGCGCTACCTGCCGCATCTGCCGGCAGCGGGCGAGGTCGTGATCTTCGATCGCAGCTGGTACAACCGCGCCGGCGTCGAGCGCGTCATGGGCTTCTGCACGCCCGAGCAGACCGAGGGCTTCCTCAAGGTGGTGCCACCGGTCGAAAGGATGATCGTCGAGTCGGGCGTGCTCCTGCTCAAGTACTGGCTCGAAGTCAGTCCCGAGGAGCAGACGCGTCGCCTGAAGTCGCGCTTCGAGGACGGCCGCAAGACCTGGAAGCTCACGCCGATGGACCTGCGGTCGTACAGCCGCTGGTTCGACTACTCGCGGGCCCGCGACGCGATGTTCGCCGCCACCGACAGTGCCCACGCGCCCTGGTTCCTGGCGCCGTCGAACGACAAGAAGAAGGTCCGTCTCAATATCATCCATCACCTGTTGTCGCAGGTCCCCTACGAGGAATTGAAACGCACTCGGCCGAAGCTGCCGAAACGACAGGACCGCGGCGGCTACCGGGAACCCAACTACGCATACAAGGTCGTTCCCGGGGTCTACTGATGTCGGCCGGCGCCGCCGAGTTGAGGTTCTGGTCGCCGAGGCGGATGTTGCCGGCGCTCGGCTGGCTGGGCGCGCTGCGAGGATCGACGCTGCGCGGCGACGCGATCGCCGGAATCACGCTGGCCGCCTATCTGCTGCCCGCCGGGCTGGGCGACGCTTCGCTGGCCAACCTGCCACCGCAGGCCGGCCTCTACGCCTGTCTTTTCTCGGGCCTCCTGTTCTGGCTCTTCTGCAGCTCCAGGCACACCACCGTGACCGTGACGTCGGCGATCTCGGTGCTGCTCGGCTCCTCGCTCGGCACGATCGCCGCAGGAGATGCGACGCGCTTCGGCGCGCTCGCGGCAGCGACCGCGATGCTGGTCGCGGCGATCGCCTTCACGGCCTGGCTCGTTCGCGCCGGCGTGATCGTGTCCTTCATCTCCGAAACGGTGATGATCGGCTTCAAGAGCGGCGTCGCCCTGTTCGTCGCGAGCACGCAGCTGCCCAAGCTGTTCGGCTTCGCCGGCGGCCATGGCAGCTTCGCGGAACGGATGGCCGGCTTCTTCGAGCACATCGGTCAGACCAACTCGACCGCGCTCATGATGGGCGGCGTCGCCCTTGCGGCGCTGGTGCTCGGCAAGATCTTCCTGAAGAACCGGCCGGTGACGTTGCTGGTCGTCATCGGCGGCATCGTCGCCGCCGCGCTCATGGACGCCGGCGCTTCGGGCGTCAAGCTGCTCGGCGAGGTTCCGCAGGGCCTGCCGCCGATCGCGCTTCCGGCGGTGGCGTGGAGCGACCTGAACGAGTTGCTGCCGCTGGCGATGGCGTGCTTTCTCCTCGCCGCCGTCGAGACGGTGGCGATCGGCCGCATGTTCTCTTTGAAGCACGGCTACCGGCTCGAACCGAATCAGGAATTCCTCGCGATCGCTGCCGGCAATCTCGGTGCGGGACTGGGACAGGGCCTTGCGGTCAGCGGCGGCATGTCGCAGTCGCTCGTCAACGAGAGCGCGGGAGCCCGCTCGCCGCTGTCGGGCCTCATCGCCTCGTTGATCATCGCCGCCGTCGTGCTGTTCTTTTCCGGCTCGCTGCGAAATCTGCCCCAGCCGGTGCTGGCTGCGGTCGTCCTGGTGGCGGTCGCCGGACTGTTCAAGCTCGAAGAGCTGAAGCGCCTATGGCGATTCGACCGCGGCGAGTTCGCGATCGCCGCCGCTGCACTTGCCGGCGTGCTCGGCTCGGGACTGCTCCGCGGCGTCCTGATCGGCGCCGTCATCTCGCTCGTGCTGCTGCTGCGTCGCGCGTCGCAGCCGCATGTCGCGGTCCTGGGCCGCGTCCCGGGCGCCGATGTCTACGGCGACATCGAACCCAACCCTGAGAACGAGCGCGACGAAGGCGTGTTCGTCTTTCGCGCCGACTCGGCGATCCTGTACTTCAACGCCGAGTTCCTGCACGACCAGTTCACCCAGCTGCTCGATCAGGACGGGCACGGCGCCACGCTCGCGATCTGGAGCCTTTCCACCGTTGCGGCGGTCGACCTCGCCGGTGCGGAGATGCTCGTGCACCTGCGCGAGCAGCTCGGCGCGCGCGGCGTTCGCCTGCGGCTGGCCGACGTGCGCGGGCCCGTACGCGAGAGCTTGCGCAGAGCAGGACTCGAGGCGCACTTCGGGCCGATCGAGGCGAACATGGCGATCGCACGAATCGTCCGCGACGAGAGATCGGCGCCATGACGCGCTCGCCGAGCGACGACGGCTACACCGAGGCGATCGCGCTGCGCGATGGCACGCCGGCGACGATCCGCGTGATGCGGTCCGACGACCGAGGCCGGCTCGAGGCAGCGTTTGCGAGCCTCGATCGGGACTCCATCTACACCCGGTTCTTCGGCCTTCGCAACGAGCTTCCAGGGCGGGCGCTCGACCGCATCGCAGAGATCGATTTCGTTCAACTCGCCGGCCTGGTGGCGACCGTGGGCAGGAACGGCGGCGAAGTCATCGTCGGCAGCTGTACCTACGTCGGTCTCGACGACGGCAGCGGCGCCGCCGAGGTCGCCTTCACGATCGCCGATGGCTACCAGGGCCAGGGGCTGGGCGGCCGGCTGCTGGCGGCGATGGCCGGCTTCGCGCGCCGGCATGGCCTCGCCCGTTTCACCGCCGACGTGCTCGCCAACAACGCGGCGATGCTCAAGGTGTTCCAGCGCAGCGGCCTGCCGATGACGACGCGTCGCGAGAGCGGTGGTGTCATTCGCGTCGAGCTCGCCCTCGCGCAGCCACCGGCCTGAAGGAAGATCTGCATGCAAGACAGCCGCATCGAGCCGGGGCCGGCCGCAGGCGCCGCGACATCGACCGACCGGAGAGTCCTCGATCCCATCGATCGCAATTCCGAAGTCCTGTTCGGTCTCTTCATGGTGCTTACGTTCACCTGCACGCTGAGCGTCGCGACGGCCGGTCGGCAGGACGTCCGGACGATGCTGACGGCGGCGATCGGCTGCAACATCGCCTGGGGATTCGTCGACGCGATGATGTACGTCCTGCGCAACCTCGTCGAGCGGGGCCATCGGGCCCGGCTGGCGCGCGCGGTGCGTGCAGCGAACGACCCGCATCGTGCGCACCGCGTCATCGCCGAGGACATCGGCCCCATGGCGACGGCACTCGCCGCGCCGGAGCTCGAGCGCATCCGGCAGTGGATCGCCACCTATCCCGAGGTGGACAAGAAGGTCACGCCGAACGCGCGCGACTTCAAGGGCGCGCTCGGCGTGTTCCTGCTCGTGGTCGCCTCGACCTTCCCGCCGGTCCTGCCGTTCGTCTTCTTCCCGGACCTGAAGCTCGCGATGCGAGTGTCGGGGGCGATCGCGATCGTGATGATGTTCTATTGCGGCCATGTCTGGGGTCGGCACGCAGGGTTCGTGCCCTGGCGTGCCGGGCTGGTGCTGGCCGTCCTGGGCGTCATCATCGAGGCAATCGTCATCGCCCTCGGAGGCTGATCCTGTCGCCTGCCGAGGGCCGAAGCGGAGACCCACATGGCAAACGAGTATCAGAAGAGTCGCTGGTACAAGCACATGGCGGACATCGATCGCGAGATCGCCCGTCATGCGGTCACCTGCAAGGTGGCGCTGCTCGACCCCGGGGTGATCGAGCGCGTGCTCGAGAACGACAGCAGCGTCTGCGGAACACAAAACCAAGCGGCGTTCGACAAGATGCGGGCGCTGCTGATGATGCATTACTCGGTGCGCGAGCGGACGGTGGTCGCGCTCGGGCAGGAACAGACGATGATGATCGTCGCCGACATCGTGGCGCGCCTGCGCGAACGGCTCGGCGACAAGCTCGGCGGCACTCCGGGCGCCTGACCTTGCAGCCCCGCATGCACGCCCAGGGGACTCCGCTCGAGTCGGCGGCCGCCGGCATCTCGCACGGCCGAGGCCGAAGCGACCTGCCGAGCGGATCGCGGCGACACCGGATTGCGGCGACCGCCTTTCTCGCGACGGCGCTCCTCGCCGCGTGCGCGGGCGAACCGCTCGTGCCCTATTCCACCGATACGCCCCCGCTCGCGCTCGTGCCCGCCAGCCTCGCCGGCGTGACCGATCAACGGCCGCGCTTTCGCGAAATCTTCTGTGCCGTGCTCGCGGCGCACGGGCCCGAGCTGCCCGACAACCGGCCGTGCGATGACGCGTTGACCCGCGTCGGCGGCGAGGCCGCAGCCAGCGGCCGGCCGGTCGACCTCGGGCCGTCGAAGCGAGGCCTCGTCGCCGCCATCGTTCCCGGGATCGGCTACGACTGCTTCGCGCGTTGGCTGGCGCCGGCGGGCACCACCGCGAGCCATGTCCGCCGCTTCGGCTACGACTTCACGGCGATCAAGGTCGATGCGCTCTCGGGCACCGCGAAGAACGCGCGTCAGATTCGCGACGCGATCATGGCCATGGACATGCCGGCCGGGCCGCCGCGGCTGGTGCTGATCGGCTATTCCAAGGGCGCCCCCGACGTGCTCGATGCGATCGTCAGCTATCCCGAGATCCGCCCTCGCATCGCGGCCGTCGTCAGCGCAGCGGGCGCGATCGGCGGCTCGCCGCTCGCCAACGACGCCGAGCAATACCAGGCCGACCTGCTGCGCCACTTCCCGGGCGCGACGTGCGACTCGGGCGACGGCGGCGCGGTCGAGAGCCTGCGCCCCGCGACGCGTCGGGCGTGGCTGGCGCAACACGCACTCCCTGCCGATGTGCCGACCTACTCGCTGGTGGCCTTGCCCAAGCCGGAGCGGATCTCGTCGATCCTGGTCCGCAGCTACGACAAGCTGGCCCGCATCGACGGCCGCAACGACAGCCAGGTGATCTTCTACGACGCCGTCATTCCGGGCTCCAAGCTGATGGGCTACGTCAACGCCGACCATTGGGCCCTGGTGGTGCCGATTGCGCGCGCCCACGAGACGATCGGCTCGCTGTTCGTGACGCAGAACGCATACCCGCGCGAGGCCCTGACCGAAGCGATCCTGCGCTTCGTCGAGGAGGATCTCGGCGCGAACGCTCGATAGTCGGATCCGACAGGGCGGCAATTCAGTCAGAGGACCGTCGGCATGAACCTTTCTTCCCGCATGAGCCGGCGATCGCTCGTCGTCTTCGTGCTGTTGCTCGTGCAGATCGACAGCGCGCAGGCATGGATCTATCCCGAGCACCGCGACATCGGCGTGCTGGCGGTCGAGAGGCTCGATCCCGAGCGCAAGGCGCTCTTCGACACGATGTGGGCCGAAGCGCGCAAAGGCCACGAGGAACGACTCTGCTCGATGGCGGCCGACACACAGCAAGGGCTAGCGCCTTCCTGCATCGATTGGGCGGCCCTGCCCGCGATCGCCGGCGACCATTCGTGCTCCGGCCGCGACCTCGTCGAGGCAGCGGAGAAGTCGCCCTGGATCCTGACCGTGGCCGATGTCGCCGCCCAACTCAAGGCCGACCTGGCGCGCATCGGAGTCTCCGCCGCGCCAAGCCAGCGCGATGCGAGCAAGAGCCCGATTCAGGACCTTCAGCGCTACGTCGAAAACGAATCGGTGCGCGCCGATCGCGTCAACGCGCTTCGCACCGCAGACACTCGGCTGCAGCGCGCCGACCCGGCGTACGCAACCCGGGCCGGCTCGAACGGCGCGCACTTCCTGCTGCCGCGCGCACGCACCGATCAGTCCGCGCGCGAATACGCGCAGATGACGCTGACCCCCGGCGCCGACATCAACGCGCTCGGTGTCTACGGCTGGTATCACCTCAGCGCACTGCAAACGGCGACGCGGCTGGCGCACGAGCAGCTCGCACCGGCCGAGCGCCAGGCGCTCACTCACGCCATGCTGATCGATGAAGCGTTCGCCATCCACTTCCTGGAGGACACGTTCTCGGCCGGCCACGTCGCCGGTGCCTGGGGCGATGCGTCGCAGCGCAAGGGCACGCACGACTACTACAACGAAGCCGGGATCGAAGCGTTCTTCTGGCGCGGCGCGAGCGACTCCGCGGTGCTGACCGGCGATGCGCACATGCGTCCGCAGGATGCCGAACGCGCTGCGGCGGCGGTGCGCGAAAGCCTCGAAGAGGTGATCGATGTCGCGGCCGGCCGCCCGCGCACCGCCGCCATGCCATACACGCCGAAGGCAGCGCCTCTGCCCGACGGCTTCGACGTCTGCAAGAACGACGTGCTGGTGCAGCGCGAGGAAGGCCAGCGCGTGACGCCGGAAGCGATCGAGCTCGTCGCCGAAGTCCTGGCGTCGACGCCGATCCCGAGCCTCGGCCCCGGCCTCGGATCGCTGCCGCGGTTTCGCGCCGAAGTCGGCCCCTTCGTCGGCATTGCCGGCTCCACGGGCCTGCGCAACGTCAACGGCGGATTCGTCGTCGGCCAGGACCAGCGCGGCTGGATCGGCGACGTCGACCTCGCCGTGCGGGCGGGCCTCGGGCTCGACGGCGTCCTCGGCGATGCGGGCGACGGGCTGATCTACGTATCGCTCGGCCTGCGCGGCGATTCGGCGTCGACGAACAAGGTTTCCCGCAGCGCGTTGGCCGAACAGGCCGGCAGCCTCAGCGCCGCGATCCCGAGCCGGATGGGCATCTCGACGCGAATCCGGATGCCCTACTACCTCATTCCCGGTGACCTGCTGCTCGCGGCACCGCTGTACTTCGTCTCGCCGACGACGTACACCAACATGGCGGTGACCGCGAGCAACGGCGGCCTCATTCCGTGGCAACAGGGCCTCGCGACGTCGATCGGACGCTTCCAATTCGTCCTCGGACGCGAGCTGGGCGTCACTTTCTACGGCCGATTGGGAACGAACAGCCTGGTCGCGCCGGCCAACGGCGCAGGGACGACACCAACCGTCGTGAACTTCAAGTCGATCGCATACGAACTGCCGATCCTCGAGTACCGCCCCTACCGGGCGTTCGACACCCGGCAGAGCTCGGCGGCGCTGTTCCAGCTGTTCGTCGGCGCCGACGTTCCACACGGCGACG
>DASXLD010000014.1:0-55473 GCA_036496385.1 Caldimonas sp.
GAGAAAGACCTCGCGCCGGGTCCTCTTGCGCTTGCCGGCGTACTCCGCATCCGAGAAACTGATCTGCCCCATCGCTATATCTCCTCTGCCGGATTCAACGCCTCACGGCGTGATCGGTGGACTTGTTCAGACCTTCCCTAGCAGCAGTCGGCCATAAGCGGCTCTTGGCGAATGGCTGGTTACGGGCCGACCGTTGCTCGCTGGCTCGCCCTCTGACGTACGGGGCATTGCTCTCCCGGCCACGAGCGAACACTGCCGGTGCAAGGCGGTCTCTCCAACGGACCGTGACATCGGACGGAATAGCGCGCAGACTGCGGCACAACCGGCCAGAGCGTCGGTTCCACCAGGTAGGCGCCGATGTGGTCCGGAAGTCAAGGCATCTCGCGGCGATCCTTTGGAGGCATGCTCGCCAGCATCGCGGCTGCTGCCGCAGACTCGGCATTTGCCCAGAGGACAGCGACAAGGCTTCCGCGCATTGCGCTGGTATTCAACGGCATTCCGGCGTCGCAAATGGCGGGGCCTGATCCGGCCGATCCGCCGTCTCGGGCCTTTGTTTATAAGTTGCGCGAGATCGGGCTCGTCGAGGGTCGAAGCGTGGTCATCGAACGTCGATCTGCGGAGGGCAGGCCAGAACGCATCCCAGGCCTCATGGAGGAACTCGTTCGGCTTGGTGTCGATGTCATCGTGTGCAACGGTCAGGCGATCAAATCCGCCCTTGCAGCAACCAACACAGTCGCGATCGTTGCCATTGTTGATAGCGGCGACCCGGATCCGCTGAAGCGAGCCGCGCGAAACATCACCGGTATCGGAGAGCCGCCTCTTCATGCCAAGCGCCTTCAGTTCTTGAAGGAAGCAGCGTCGGCAGTCACACGCGTGGCGGTATTGGGGAATATCGGCGCCTCGGATCCTTCAGAATGGCCCGCCGATCTCGTCGGTGCCGCGACGTCACTGAGGCTTGAACTCGTATGGGTTGAGGCGCGCGTGCGCGAGGATCTCGATTCGGCGTTCTCGACGGTCTTGCGCGAGCGCACCAACGGACTGTATGCAATGGCGACGCAGGTCAATTCCCAGCAGGCACGTCGCATTTCCGATTTCGCCGCAAGCCACCTTCTTCCGACCGTCGGCGGTTCTCGCGAGGGTGCGTGGCTCTTGTCATACGACTCCGATTACTCGGAGAAAATGCGCCGTGCCGCGGAGCTATCAAAGGCGATCCTCGACGGCGCGAGGGCGGCCGATTTGCCCTTCGAACAGCCTACGAAGTACTCGCTTGTTATCAATCTCAAGAGAGCTCGGGACATCGGCCTGACGATTCCGCGGTCGTTGTTGCTGCGCGCCGACGAGGTTATCGACTAGCATCTCGCCGCTCATCTCGAGACATCAGAGCGGACGTCTGCTATCCGGCCAGAGAACGTGCGGTTAGTGACTTCCGCTTTGGGTCGGAAGCAGACTCAGGAGACACGATCACCCGCCCGCCGCCAGTTCCCTCTCCAGCACCTTCGGGTTCTCGCGCCAGCGCTCGACCCACTCCTGCGCGACGTCGCCCGGATAGACGTCCTCGATCCCTTCCTTCAGCGCCTTGACGATCGCGCTCGCGAGTGCCGCCGGCGCGACCTTGGGCGGCGGCAGGTTCTGGTTCCACTCGTCGTCGATCGGCCCCGGGAAGATGTTGACGACGCGGATCCCGCTCGGCCGCATCTCGGCGCGCAGGCACTGCGCGAGCGAATGCGCGGCCGCCTTCGACGCCGAGAAGGTGCCGTGCGGCGGATAGTTCGAGAGCGCGTAGACCGAGAGCAGGTTGACCCACGCGGCGGCGTGCGTCGTGCCGTCGGCCGAGCGCGCCTTCAGCGCCGGGCCGAACTCCTGCGCGAGCCGCAGCAGGCCGAAGTAGTTGATGTCCATCTCGGCCTTGGCGACGTCGGTGCCGCGCCGCGCGGCAATGCCGTAGGCGCGGTGCACCTCGGCGTTGTTGACGACGATGTCGACCTTGCCGCCGATCTCGCCCGCGAGCTCGGTGACCGAGCGGCCGTTGCTGAGGTCGAGCGGCACCAGCGTCACCTGCGGCAGCGCCGTGATGTCGTCGAGTCCGGGCAGCTTCTTCCACGGCTCGGCGTGGCCGACCCAGACGATCTCGGCGCCCGCCTTGACGAGCGCGCGCACGAGCGCCTGGCCGACCTCGGTCTTGCCGTCGCTGACGAGGATCTTCCGGAACTTCGGGTCGCTGGTCATTTCGCGCAGCATCTTGTCGTCGGCCATGTGTTCGCTCTCCTCTGGGGGAAATCCGATCAGCACCGCGGCGCCGGCGCGGTCGAGGCGGGCGCCGACGTGCACCCGCACCGGCGGCGGCGGTGCGGAAGGGGCGGCGGCGAATGCGGGCGGCGACGGCACGTCGCCATGCAGATGGACGATCACCGTCGGCCCGACGTCGAGGCGGGCGAGGCCGAGCCGCCACGGCAGCCGTTCGCGGTAGAACGGGTCGTTGCTGTGGTGGAGCACGGTTTCGCTGAGCAGCTCGCCGTCGCCGCGCTGCGGCGTCCACTTCAGCTGCGGCGACAGGCAGACGTGGCAGGCGTCGCGCGGCGGGTACTGCACGGCCTGGCAGCGCTGGCAGACCTGGAGCGCGAAGCGCCCTTCGGCAGCGGCCGCGGTCATGCCGAGCGCGGTGCGGCCGCGCGCGAACGGCGGCAGGTTCATCTGCCGCGTCCTCAGCACCGGGTTTTTCCGGCGCGGCTTCATCAGCGGCATCGTCATGGCGACGCCCTCGAGACGATGACCGCGCCGGTGCACAGGCAGCGGTCGTAGGTGACCATGCCGAAGCCGGAGACGAGGCCGACCTGGGCATCCTTCACCGCACGCTCGCCGGCGTCGTCGGTGAGCTGGCGGATCGCTTCGGTCATGCCGAGGAAGCCGCCGGCGCAGCCCGCCTGGCCGGCCGACAGCTGGCCGCCGCTGGTGTTGTTCGGGAAATCGCCGTCGTGCGTCAGCGTACGAGCGCGAACGAACGCCGGCCCCTCGCCCTTGGCGCAGAAACCGAGGTCCTCGAACTGCAGCATGACGACGACCGGGTAGTCGTCGTAGGTCTGCACGAAATCGATCGCCTCGGGCCGCACGCCGGCCTGCGCATAGAGCTCGTCGCGGTCGACGCGCCAGCCGCCGCGCAGCAGCACGGGGTCGTCGGCGTAGGCGTTGTGACGCTCGATCGCGCCGCGGACGACCACGTGCGCGAGCCCGAGGTCCCTGGCACGCTCCTCGCGCATGACCAGGAACGCCTCGGCGCCGGCGCACGGCATGACGCAGTCGAACAGGTGGATCGGCTCGGCGATCGGCCGCGCCTCGAGGTACTGGTCGACTGTCAACGGCACCTTGAAGAGCGCGTCCGGGTTCTTCAGCGCGTTGGCGCGCTGGGCGACGCAGATGCGGCCGAAGTCCTTCCGCTCTGCGCCGTACGTGCGCATGTACGCCGCGGTGATGAAGGCGAAGATCGAGTTCGGGCCGCCCGAGCCGTACGGGTAGCTCGCGTCGCGCGCGAAGTGCGAGAAGCCGCCGAGCATCTGGCGGAACGATTCGACGTGGTTGGCGTCGGCGGCGACGCAGGCGACGATGCCGGCGTCGCCCGCCTGCACCGCGCGCGCGGCGCGCCGCAGCGCCATCACGCCCGACGCGCCGCCGGTCGGAATGTGGTCGAGCCAACGCGGGCTGAGGCCCAGGTGCTGGGTGACGCCGACGGCAGTGTCGGGGACGAGCGAGAAACTGCTGACGGTGAGGCCGTCGATCTCCTCCTTGGCGATCCCCGAGCGCTCGACGAGCAGGTCCATCGCGCGGCCGATCCACCAGTGCGCGCCGTGCGTCGAGTAGCGCCGGTACGGCACCGTCACCGGCACGGCGACGGCGACGCCGTCGTACGACGAGCGCCCGCCCGCGCCCGCCGTCGTCACTCCCGCTTCTTCCTGCGCCGCTTCAGCTCGCGCATGTCCCAGCAGTTGGGCTTGCCCGGCAGCGTCCGCGCCAGCTCGCGCAGCTCGCCGCGCTGGATCTTCTGCGAGGCCGTCAGCGGCAACGCATCGACGAACGCGACGTAGCCCGGCGCCTTGAAGTAGGCGAGCTGCATCAGCACATGGCGCACGATGCTGATCGCGATCCGGTCCTGCGGCGGCAGGCCCGAAGCCTTGCGCAACACGATGCACGCGAGCACTTCGTCGCCGCGCACCGGATCGGGGGTCGCCGCGACGGCGCTGGCGGCGACCGCCGGATGCTCGTTGAGGACGCTCTCGACCTCGATCGCCGAAATGTTCTCGCCGCTGCGCCGGATGACGTTCTTGCGGCGGTCGACGAAGTGAAAGCTGCCATCGCCGCTGCGCTTGACGACGTCGCCGGTGTGGAACCAGTCGTCCGCCCAGGCCTCCTCGGTGGCGGCGTCGTCCTTGAGGTAGCCGGAGAAGAAGTCCTGGCGGCGGTCGACGCCGGCGGCGCGGACGAGCAGCTCGCCGGCGACGTCGGCGGCGCACTCGGCGCCGCGCTCGTCGACGACGCGCGTCTCGACGAACGCCTCGGCGCGGCCGAAGCAGTTCGTGCCGACGTGGCGCGGCTCGCGATTGGCCACGATGCAGGCGGCGGCGCCGGTCTCGGTCATCGCCCACGCCTCGAGCAGCGGCAGGCCGAAGCGCTCCTCGAACGCGGCGTGGTGACGCGCGTCGACGCCGGCGCCGAAGCCGAAACGGACGCGGTGCTGGCGGTCGAGGTCGTGCGCCGGCGCTTCGAGCAGCATCGCCGGCATCACGCCGAGGTAGTGCGCGATCGTCGCCCCGCTCTCGCGGACGCTCTGCCACCACGTCATCGGATGGAAGCGGTCGAGCTGGACGATCGCGCCGCCGGAAAGGATCGCTGCCATCGACGAGAACGCGAGCGCGTTCATGTGGCTGAGCGGCAGCGGCGTGATGAAGCGTTCCTCGTCGAGCCGCACCTCGGCGAGCCCACCGACGCCGAGATACCACTCGCCGGCGCGGTGGAAGTAGCCGTTCGAGAGCCGGCAGCCCTTCGGCCGACCGGTCGTTCCCGAGGTGTAGAGCAACGCGCACTCGCTGCCGGCGCCGAGCGGCTCGCCGGCGTGCGGCGGCGGCGTGCGCGCCGCGGGAATGCGGCCGGCGACCTCGGGCCGGATCGTCTCGAGCTGCACGTTGGCCTCGGCGGCCGCGGCGCGGAGCGCGCCCTCGCGGTTCGGCAGCACGACCGCGAGCGACATCTCGCTGTGGCCGACCAGGTAGGTGAGCTCGGCGGCGCGCAGATCGGCGTGGATCGGCACGATGCTGACGCCGAGCGCGTTGAGCGCCAGCCAATGGGTGAAGAACGCCGGCCGGTTCTCGAGCAGCAGGCCGACGCGGTGCCCGGCGCCGTAGCCGGCGTGCGCGTACAGGCCGCGCAGCCGCTCGACCTCGCTCTCGACCTCGCGCCAGCTGCGCGCGCCGCGTTCGATCGCGTACGAGCCCGCGGTGACGGTGTCGATGACGAGCAGGTCGGCGTCGCCGCGGCGAGCAGCGACACGCTGGAAGGACGCGTGGACGGTGGTGGAAGCGCTCAGGGGAACCTCAGACGAAGAGCTGCACGGCCGGCAGCGCGGCATCGCTGTTGATCAGGTCGACGCGCTTCTGCCGCATCCGCAACGCGCCGCGCTCGTCGACGACGATGCGGTGCCAAGAGACGCCGAAGAAGGTGTTCAGCTCGTCGCCCTGCGACTCAACATACTGGAAAACGGTGCGGACGACATGCTCGCCGGGACGGGCGGCGTCTGGCGACTCGACGGTCGGCGCCTGCAGCAGATGCAGGCTCCTGGTCGGCGGCTGCTGCGAGAACGCGCGCGGGCTCTTCAGCCGCTCGATGCGCAGCTCCCGCAGCAGCTTGTCCTCGTGCAGGTGCGAGGTGTGCTCGAGCCCTTCGGGCTGGCCCGGGGTGAGCGGCACCCAGTAGATGGCGTCGTCGGTGAAGAGCGCATTCCACTCTTGGTAGCGCTTCTCGTCGAGCAGGCGCGCCTCGCGGACGACGAAGTCCATCAGCACTCGTTCGCTCGGCTCGTTCGTCGCTGCCGGCATCACATCGTCAGCGTCATGTAGCGCGCCCAGGCGCGGTACTGGTTGCGCATCGAGATCTCGCTGGTGCCGATCGCGGTGACGTCGGCCCTTCCGACCTCGCCGGGGTCGTAGTTGCGGTGCAGGCTGATCCACGGGTTGCCGCCGGCATGCAGCCCCGCCTGGATGCCGCGGTAGGCCTGCAGGTCGTCGTGGCCGACGACCGAGAACGGCGAGTTGATGAGGCGGCTGTACGTCGTCGTCCGCGCCAGCAGCTCGGGCGGTGCGCCGACGAGGCGAAACGTCCAGCTCTCGACGATCGTGCGGTCGACCGCGACCGGCCTGGCGACGCGGATCGCCTGGATCGCGCCCTTGATCGTGAGGTTCGGGTAGTAGACGGTGTTGTGGCGCGCGAGCGAGAGGATCTGCGCCGCCCGCTCGGGCCCGTACGCAGCCTGCATCGCCGCCTCGTAGGCCGGGATTGCCGAGTACTTGCTGTGGATCGAGAAGTGGACGCCCGAGAAGCTGTGGCCGTTGGCGAACACGCGCACGCCCATGTCCTGGAAGAACTGGTAGTCGGACATGAACGGCGTGAACTGCTCGATCGCCATCGGCCTCGGCGCATCGGCAGCCTTGCCGAGCCACATCCGCTTGGCCGTGCCCGCCGACGATTCGTGGACGACCATCGGGTGCATGGTGTCGTTCAGGTTCTCGACGAACATCTTCCAGTTGCACTGGTGCACGAAGCGCAGGCAGCCGCCGGTGACCTCGAGCCGCCCTTCGGGCGAACGATCGGCCATGTTGTCGATCGACGACAGCGACTCGCCGAAGTACTCCTCGAACCCCGGCCCGACGTCGTTCAGCTTGACGAAGATGAAGCCGCGGTAGACGCGAACGTTCGCGACCGTCGCCAGGCCGCGTGCCGATTCGCACTCGGGCAGCGCGGTGCCGTCGTAGCCGTCCTTGAGCGGGATGTTGAGGAGCGACCCGTCGGTACGGTAGGTCCACGCGTGGTACGGGCAACGGAAGTGCTTGCCGGTGTTGCCCGAAGGTGCGCTGACCAGCCGCGAGCCCTTGTGAGCGCAGCGGTTCATCAGCACGCGGACCGAATCGTCGCCGTGGCGGACGACGATCAGCGGCCGACCGCCGATCTCGCTGCGCAGGTAGTCGCCGGCATTCGGGACCTGCGAGTCGTGGCCGACGTAGTTCCAGGTGTTGGCGAAGAAATGCTCCTGCTCGAGGGCGAACAGGTCGGGATCGATGTAGAGGTCGCGGTGGACGCGGTCGGGCTGGACGAGCGCGCGCACGGCCTCGGGGTGGTCGCGGTACGAGGCGAGCATCGGCAGCCGCATCGGCTCAGGCGAGTGCGTGGCGCGCGAGGGTCGCGCCGAGGGCGTGGCCGTGCTCGTCGGCGAGTGCCGCCTCGCGCAGCTCGCGCAACGTCGCCGGCGCGAGCGTGGTGCCGCCCTTCTGCACCGCGGCCATCACGGTCTCGAAGTTGCGGACGCCGCGCTCGTGGGTATCGCTGTAGCCCTTGACGAGGCGCTGGCAGCGCGCGACCTCGACCGCGAGCTCCGGATGGACCGCGGCGGTCGCGGCGATGCGCGCGAGCCAGGTCTCGATCGCCGCGTTCTCGGCAGCGTAGCGCGTCGTCGTCCGCCGCCAGCGCTTCATCGCCGCGACCGCGCGCAGCAGCAGAAAGCCGACCAGCGAGCTCGTCGTGACGACGCGGCCGCGTCGCGTCGCACGTTCGACGACGCCGCGCAGCCAGCCGGGCCGTTCGATCCTGCGCCCGATCGATGCCGGCAACGTCTCGGCGATCTCCTGGACGCGCGGATGCAGGTACTCGTCGATCGCCAGCACCTGGTCGGCGCCGGCGCGCACTTCGCTGCGGACGCGGGCGAAGCGCTCGCCCCGCGTCTTCAGCTGGGCGACGCGCGCCGTGTCCTCGTAGGCCATCCAGAGCGCGAGATGGCGTGCTGTCTCGGCGACGAGTTGGCCCGACGCGTCGAGCGGCCCGGCGGCAATGCGCGCCACCCGGTCGAGGTAGAGGCCGGCGTAGGCGAGGTCCTGGTAGTCGATCAGGCGGCGCACGCCTTCGCGCAGCAACGCGTGCGCGGCGGGCGGGAAAGCGGAGGCGATCCGATCGAGCAAGGCGCGAACGCGAGGGTCGATGGCGGCGGGTCGGGGCAACGCGGACGGCAGGACCGACGTCGGCGCATCGGTCGTCCCGTCGAGCGCGCTCGCCGCGGGCGAAGCGACGGTCGCGCCGTGCGCCGGCGTCGCCGTGCCGGCTTCGTCGGCATCGCTCTCGAACAGGGCTTCGCCGGTCTCGCCCGCGGCGCATGCGTACGCTGCCGCGAACGCCTTCAGGCTCGGCGCGACGCCGACCCCGCCGCGCGCGACCGTCGCCTCGAACTGCGCGCGCGAGAACGGCAGCACGCCGGTGCCGGCGAGGGCGCCGAACAGCACCGCGCTGATCACGCTCCCTGCCGCTTCGGCCGCCTCGGCCATGTCGAAGCGGACGAAGCGCTTCGCTGCTGCGCGTGCATGCGTGAGCAACGCGTCGCTGGCGACACGGCCGTCGCCGAGCGCGCTTTTCTCGGTGATCGAATAGACGCGATGGGTCGACGCGATCAAGGTCGTGCGCTCGGGAGTGACGAGGCCGCGCTGCACGGCACGGCCGCACTCCATCAGCTCCGATGCGAGGACGACGTCGACGTCGCCCGGCAGCGGCATCAGCGCGAACACCGGCTCGGCGCCGTCGCGCTCGGCGTCGTGCGCGGGATAGAGCTCGACGTAGTAGATCGTCGCGCCGGTGCGCTGGGCGACGCCGGGCACCGACGTCGTCTGCGCCAGCCAGCCGTTCGCCTCGCCGAGGTCGACGATCCAGTCGGCGAGAACGCCGCCGCCCTCGCCGCCCATGGCGAGGATCGCGATCTTGAGCGGGGCTGCGGCCATCTCGGTGCTGCCGGCGTGCCTAGAACGCCAGGCGCGCGCGCGCCTTCTCGTCGCGTCGCTGCAGCCAGCCGATCACGGCGCTCCGCGCGCGCGCGGCGAAACGGTCCCACGCGCTCGGGTTGGTGACGATGCGCGCCTTGTAGAACGACGGGCAGAGCACGGCGGCATGCGAGACCTCGCCGCAGACGCCGCAGCCGACGCAGCTGTCGAGCACGGTCGCGACCGGGTCGGTGCGGAGCGGATCGGGGTTCGGCTTGATCGAAAGCGACGGGCAGCCGGAGAGGCGGATGCACGAATGGTCGCCGGTGCAGGTGTCGCTGTCGACGCCGAAGCGCTCGCGCACGACCCGCCTGCCGTCGGCGATCTGCTGCTTGACGAGGGGCTTGATGCGGCGCTGCCGGTTGAGCTGGCATTCCGACTGCGCGATCAGCACCTTCGGTCCCGCCTCCTTGGTCGTCAACGCTTCGCGCAGCGCGTCGCGCATGGCGGCGACGTCGTAGGTGCGGCGGATCGTCCGCACCCAGTCGACGCCGACGCCGCGCACCGCCTGCTCGATCGCGTGGCCGGTGCTGCGCTTGGGGTTCGGCCCCTTCGACGACAGCAGGTCCTGGCCACCGGTGGCCGAGGTGTAGTTGTTGTCGACGACGATCGTCAGGTTGTCGCTGCGATTGAACACCGCGTTGGCGATGCCGCTCGTCAGCCCGTTGTGCCAGAAGCCGCCGTCGCCCATCATCGAGATCGCCCGCTTCTTCGCGCCGCGCTCGACGTTGAACGCCGAAGCGCCCGCGGTGCCGAGGCCGTAGCCCATCGTCGTGTTGCCGATGTGGAACGGCGGCAGGATCGAGAACAGGTGGCAGCCGATGTCGGCGCTGACGTGGTGGGCGCCCAGCTCGCGCTCGACGAGCTTCATCGCGCTGAAGATCGGCCGCTCGGGGCAGCCGGTGCAAAAGCCCGGCGGCCGCCCGTGCACGACCTCGGCGAGCGGCGTCTCGTCATCGGCCGGCCGGGCCACGGCGAGCGGGATCACCTTCGCGGCGCGCGCCGGCTTCGCCTCGGGCTCGACCTTGCCGTAGCGCTCGAGGAACGCGCGCGTTCCCTTCAGCACCTCGGCGCCGGTGTATTCGCCCGCCGGCGCGAGCACGTCCTTGCCGTGCAGCGCCGTCTGCAGGTCGGCCTGGCGCAGGATCGTCGCCAGGTTCTGCTCGATGAAGTTGGGCTGCCCTTCCTCGACCAGCAGCAGCGCGCGCTTGCCGGCGCAAAAGCGCGTCAGCTCGCGCGGTGAGAGCGGATAGGTGACGTTGAGAACGTAGAGCGGAATCTTGGCGTGGCCGTAGACGTCGGCGAGACCGAGCCGTTCGAGGGCGCGCACGAGCGCGTTGTAGTTGCCGCCCTGGACGACGATGCCGAGGTCGTCGAAGCCGGGGGCGCCCGGGAAGACTTCGTTGAGGCCGTGCTCCTCGATGAACGCGAGCGCGGCGGGCCAGCGCTCGTTCACCTTCTCCTGCTCGTGGACATAGGTCGCCGGCGGCAGCGCGACGCGCGCGGTGTCGCGGCGCGGTGCGGCGAGCGCGTCCTCGGGCAGGAAGCTCGCGGTGCGGTTCGCGGCGGCGACGAAGCTGCCGTGGACGTGGCAGGCGCGGATGCGCAGCATCAGCATCACCGGCGTGTGGCTCGCCTCCGAGAGCGCGAAGCCGTGCTTCACTGCCGCGACCATCGACGGCAGGTTCGGCCGCGGATCGAGCAGCCAGATCTGCGACTTCATCGCGAACGCGTGCGTCCGCTCCTGCATGATCGACGAGCCCTCGCCGTAGTCTTCGCCGACGATGACGAGCGCGCCGCCGTTGACGCCGCCCGAGGCGAGGTTGGCGAGCGCGTCGGAGGCGACGTTGACGCCGACCGGCCCCTTGAACGTGACCGCGCCGCGCAGCGGGTAGTTGACCGACGCCGCCAGCGTCGCCGCCGCGGTCGCCTCGCTCGCCGAGTTCTCGAAGCGGATGCCGTGCTCGACCAGGATGTCCTCGGCGTCGGCGAGGACGTCCATCAGGTGCGAGATCGGCGCGCCCTGGTAGCCGGCGACGTACGAGACGCCCGACTCGAGCAGCGCCTTGGTGACGGCGAGGATTCCCTCGCCGTGGAAAACCTCGCCGGCGCCGAGACGCAGCTTCTTGACCTCTTCGACGAACGACCGTTCAGCCATGCGGGGACCGGATCCGGAAAGCGCGTTATCGCACCATGCGGCCGATGTTACCGGGCCAACCCCCTCCGGAACCCGGCGCGGCAGTCGACGCAGCGACGCGATCTAGCCGGTGCGGAGGATGCGCTTGGGCGCCGGAGGCGCAGCTCCCGCCCCGAGCTCGGCCTGCACGAGGTCGGCCAGGTCTCGCAGCAGCGTGAGTTGCTGCTCGTCGAGCCGACGCGGCCGCCGGTCGACGACGCAGAGCGCCCCGACCAGGCTGCCGTCGGCAGCGGCGAGCGGTGCGCCGGCGTAGAAGCGCACGCGCGGCTCGCCGGCCACGTACGGGCTGTCGGCGAAGCGCGCATCCTGCAGCGCATCGGGAACCTGCAGCACCGCGGTGTCGAGGATGGTGTGGGCGCAGAACGCCGTGTCGCGCGGCGACTCGATGATGTCGATGCCGTGGCGCGACTTGTACCACTGGCGGTCGGTGTCGATCAGGCTCACCAGCGCGATCGGCACGTCGAACAGCTCGGCGGCGATCCGCGTGTAGCGGTCGAAGCGCTCTTCGGGCGGGGTGTCGAGCAGGTGCAGCGCATAGAGCGAGTCGAGACGGTGGCCCTCGTCTTCCGGCAGCGGCGCCGGCAACCAGCGCAGCGACTCGCGCAGCACCCAGCTCTGCATGCGGGTGCGCGCGTAGGTCTCCTTGAACGGCCAGAGCAGCCAGTCGGTGACACCGGCGCGCATGCCGGCATCGACGTCCATCTCGTCCTGGCGCGCCGCGACGATCACGATCGCCGGCGTCGTCGGATCGGCGGGATCGAGCGCGCGGATCGCGCGGCAGATCTCGAGCGCGTCGCGACCGGCGAAGCGGCGCTGGACGATCACGACCGCCGGGCGTTCTTCGGTCACCATGCGCAGCAGCGCATGGACGTCCGAGGCGACGAGCAGCGGGCTGCCGTCGGCGGCGATCGCTGCCGTCAGCACCCGCGCCGGATCGGGATCGGTCGCGATCAGCGCCGTCCGGTCGGTCGGCGCGGGGAGCGGCCGCGGCTGGAGTGCCGGCGTGGCATCGGGCTGGGTGCGCGCGGGCACGTCCTCCGCGAGCTCGATCACCAGTCCCTCGGCCGCGCCGAACACCTCGACGCCGCTGCCGGCAGCCCGCCGGCGCGCCCGGGCGACGATCTCGTCGACGCCGGGGTCGTCGCGCGTCGGGTCGTGGTGGTAGAGCGCGAGGCGTCGCACACCGCCGGCGACGGCGACGTCGACCGCGAACTCGACCGGGCTGTGACCCCAGCCGAGGTGCTTCTCGTATTCGTCGAGGGTGAACTGCCCGTCGTGGATGAGCAGGTCGGCGCCGGCGACGAACGACGCGTAGTGGCACTCGTCGGCGCTGCGCGGCGGCCGTTCGCCGCGCGCGAGCGCCGGCGAATGCGGCTCGTGGTCGGTCGCGAAGACGACCGATGCGCCGTCGGCCTCGATCCGGTAACCGAGCGTCAGCGCGGGATGGTTCAGGTAGTGCGCGCTGACGCGGACGTCGTCGATCTCGATGCTTCCCTCGCCGAGGTCGTGGTAGTGCACCTTGGCGGCGAACTGCTCGATCGTGATCGGGAAGTAGGTGTACTGCATCTGGCCGGCGAGCGTGTCGCGGATCGAGGGGCCGAGGCCGCGCGGGCCGTAGATGTCCCACTCGAAGCCGGGATCGAACAACGGCGCCAGGAAGGGCAGGCCCTGGATGTGGTCCCAGTGGGTGTGGCTGATGAAGATGTGGCCGCGCCTGGGAGCGCCCTCCTCGGCGAGCAGCGCCTGGCCGAAGCCGTGCGCGCCGGTGCCGCAATCGAGCAGGATGAGGACGCCGCTCGCGCTGCGCACCTCGACGCACGAGGTGTTGCCGCCATAGCGGATGGTGTCCGGACCTGGCTTCGGGATCGATCCGCGCGTGCCCCAGAAGCGAATGCGCATGTGCCTTCCCCTTCGCAGTCACGCGCCGAGGAGGCAAGCCCCGCAGCCGTCGCTGGCACCGTAGCACGCTTCCAGCGCCGACTCAATGGCGGCCCGGAAGCCCTCGAAAGGCGATCGCCCGACGTGTTTTGCGGCCCGCGGCAATCGCTGCTAGGACTGCGTCGCGTCCGCGGCGGCCCGCCACAGACCGGCGTGGCGCACCATCGCGAGCGTTCGCGCGAGGACGTCGCGTCGATAGGCCGCAAGGTCGCGGCCGGCATAGTCGTAGAAGCCACTCCCGGTCTTCAGGCCGAGCCGGTTCGCGGCGACGTGCGCTCCGACGATCGCCGGCGCGGCATAGCGCGCGGCATCGACCGAGGCGGCCATCTCGCGACTCGCATGGTGGAGGATGTCGGCGCCGCCGACGTCGATGAACTCGACGACGCCGAGCGCGGCGAAGCGCAGCCCCAGGCCGAACCGGGTCGCCTTGTCGATCTCCTCGGCGGTCGCGGCGCCCTCCTCGATCATTCGCGCCGCCTCGTTCATCACCAGCGCCTGCAGGCGCGGCACGATGTAGCCCGGCGTCGGCCCGCAGACGATCGGCACCTTGCCGATCGATTCGAGGAGCGACTTCGTCCGCGCCAGCACCTCGGCCGACGTCGCTCCGTGCGTGCTGAGCTCGACGACCGGAATCACATAGGCCGGATTCAGCCAATGCAGGTTGAGGAAGCGCTCGGGACGGCGGACCAGCTCGGCCAGCTGCGTGACGAGGATGCTGCTCGTCGTCGACGTCAGGATCGCGTCGGCGCGGCATTCGGCGCCGAGCTGCGCGAACGCCTCGCGCTTGGCATCGATGCGCTCGGCGACGCCCTCGAAGACGAGCTCGGCGGCGGCGAGCGCGGCGGCGGCGTCGGCGCCGGCGACGAGCTCGACGCGTGCCGCGATCGCATCGACCTGCTCGCGGCGCACCGCGCCGAGCTCGGCCAGGCTGGCGAGGCTGGCATCGATCTCGGCGATGGCGTCGCTCCGCAGCGCCTGCCAGGCCGAAGGGTCGCGGCGCCTGAGGTCGATCAACGAAACGCGATGACCGGCCCACGCGCACGCGATCGCGATGCCGCGCCCCATGCGGCCGGCGCCGACGGCGGCAAAGCGCGGCGCCGGCGCCGCGATGTCAGTCGCCATCGTGCAAGCGCCGTTGCAGCGCGACGCGGTCGAGCGTCGCCAGGCCGAGCGCCTCGAGCGTGCGCGCGCCGCGCCGCAGATCGCGGCCGAGGATCGCGCCGAGGACCGCGAGCAGGCCCTCGGCGAGCGGCGCGTCGACGCCGGCCCAGCGCGCAACCGAGGCGAGCAATGCGAGGCCGATCTCGCCGTCCTCGCGAACGTAGCGATGCGTGTGCAGGTCGATGTGCTCGCGCCAGTCGCCGGACTTCACGAGCTGGCGGTGCACATCGCCGTACATCCAGCGGTCGTTGGCGTAATGGTCGGCGAGCGGATAGTGCGGTGCGCCGTAGCCGAGCGCCTCGCGGACCGCGATCCGTTCGCGGTCGAGCCGATCGGTGACGGCGCGCACCGCGGCTTGGGTGCCTTCGGCGTGGATGTCCCAGCGCTCGAAATGCTGCAGCGGCGCCGCGTTCATGACGACGAGCGGCGTGTGGATGACCGGCCCGGCGTTCATCAACGCGCCCGAGAGCGCGTCGCCGCACGCGTGCACGCTCGGGAACGCGCGCCGGACGACCTCGATCGCGCGCACCGCGTCGCGTGCCGGGTAGACGCCGGTCGGCAGCCGCACCGCGCGGGCGCTGACGTTGACCTCGCGTGGCCCGTGCTTCCTGGCCAGATACGGCAAGGTGCCGGTCTCGGCCCAGGCGACGCGGGCGCGATTGCCGGCGGCGCGAACGAGCTGCGCCATCGCATAGCTGCCGAAGCTGCCGGGCGGCAGAAACACGACCTGGCCATCGGCGAGATGCGGCGCGAGCGCGAGCGCGACCTCATCCTGCGCGGTTGCCGGCAGCGGCACGACGATCAGCTCGGCACCGGCGACGGCGGCGCCGATGTCGGCGGTCGCGCCGGCGACCGGCACCTCGCGAGTGCCGGCGGAATCCTTCAGCACGATGCTCGGCCGCGTGCCGAGCGCGCGCAGGCCGGCGGCATCGCGGCGCCAGAGAACGACCTCGTGGCCGGCCGCCGCGAGATCGGCTGCCGCCGCATACGCGCCGTGGCCGCCGCCGAGGATCGCCGTCTTCATGCGCATACAGTACACCGCGTACGCCGCGGCTCACAGCGGCGCCGTCCTGAGGAGGGAAACGGCGTGCAGGATCCACTCGTCTATCCGCGCGAGCGCACGCTCGGCGCGGTCACGCTGGTGCTCGGCGTCCTCGCCTGGATCCTCATCATCGTCGGCACGGTGGGCATCGCGCTCGTCTACCTGTTGCTCGGATTCCTGTTCTACCTGTTCGCGCATTCCGGTCTGATCGCTTGGCTGCGCGGCAACGGCGTTCTCCTCTCGTCGCAGCAGCTGCCCGACCTGCGCGAGCGCTTCGACGCGTGCTGCGCCAGGCTGGCGATCGCCGATGCCGACAGGCCGGAGGCCTATCTGCTGCAGGGCAACGGCACCCTGAACGCGTTCGCGACGCGTTTCCTCGGCCGCCACTACGTCGTCCTCCTGTCCGACATCGTCGACGCGATGGCGGAGCATCCCGAAGGCGTCGATTTCTACATCGGCCACGAGCTCGGCCATGTCCGGATGAAGCACCTCACCGGCAAGCTCTGGCGCGCACCCGTGCTCTGGTTGCCGTTGCTCGGCGCCGCCTATTCGCGCGCCAAGGAGTCGACCTGCGACCGCCACGGCCGCGCCTGCTGCGAATCGGCCGAGGCGGCGGCGCGCGCACTGGTCGCCCTCGCCGCCGGCTCCGATCGCTGGCGCGGCGTCGACCTGCCGGCGTACGAAGCGCAGGCGACGCTGGCGCGCGGCTTCTGGATGTCGTATCACGAGCTGACGAGCGGCTATCCGTGGCTCACCAAACGCGTCGCGCGCATCCTCCACCCCGAGGTCGATCCGCCGCGCCGAAACGGCCTCGCCTATCTGTTCGCGTTCTTGACACCGTACGTCGGCCGTGGCGGCGGCGCGGCCGGGTTGGTCATCGTGCTGGCGCTGGTCGGCATCCTCGCCGCGGTCGGCATCCCCGCGTACAGAGACTACGAGGTGCGCAGCCGCCTGTCGCTCGCCTACTCGAGCAGCGAGCCGGCGCGGCGCGGCCTGGCGTCGTACTACACCGAGCACAAGGAGGTGCCGGCGTCGCTCGAGGCGGCGGGCGTGCCGGCGACGCTCGCCGACGGCTCGCAGCTCTCGCTCGACAGCAACACGATGGCACTGACGGTCGACAGCCCCGATGGCCAGCTCGTCTTCAGCCCCGACGAGAGCGACGACGGCACGGTGACGTGGCACTGCTCGGCAGGTGCCGGCGTCCGCGCGGCGCAGCTGCCGGGCGCGTGCCGCGACGATTCGGCCGCCGAGACCCGATGATGGAGTCCACCGGCCGCGCCGTCGGGCGCAACCGAAGTTGACGCCTCGGCATCGGTAAGAGTATGCTTACGGTAAGCACTCATTGACCGATGCCGTCCGCCAACGCAACCGCTCGCCAGGCACGCCGCTTTGCCGCGCTCGGCGATCCGACGCGACTCGCCGTGTTCACGCTGATCGCGCGCTCGCCGCTCTCGGTCGCCGAGGTCGCCGGACGTCTTCCGGTCAGCCGGCCGGCGGTGTCGCAGCACCTCAAGGTGCTCGCCGACGCGGGGTTGGTGCAACGCGACTCGATCGGCACGCGCAATCTCTACCGCCCCGATCCCGATGGCATCGCGACGCTGCGCGACTTCATCGACAGCCTGTGGGACGTCGGCCTCGCCCGCTTCAAGGCCCACGCCGAAGCCCTGGCCCGCAGCCGTGCCGCCCACCCTCGCAAGGAGAAGCCATGAGCAACTCGTCGCTCGCCAACGCCGCGCAGAACGCGGTGCGCAAAACCGTCACCGTCGCGGCACCGGTCGCGCTCGCATTCGAAGTCTTCACGGCGCGCATCGAATCGTGGTGGCCGATGGCATCGCACCACATCGGCGACGCCGAGTGCGCCGCGGTCGTGATCGAGCCGCGGCCCGGCGGCCGCTGGTACGAGCGCGGCGTCGACGGCGTCGAGTGCGTCTGGGGCCAGGTCCTGGTCTGGGAGCCCGAGCGCCGCGTCGTTCTCGTCTGGCAGCTCGACGCCCGCTTCCAGTTCGATCCGACCCTTCACACCGAGGTCGACGTCCGCTTCACCGCGATCGACGATCGCACGACGCAGGTCGACCTCGAGCATCGCGGCCTCGAGGCCTACGGCGCCGATGCGACGGCGATGCGCGAGGCGTTCGGCTCGCCGAACGGCTGGAACGGCATGCTCGATCACTTCGCCGCGGTCGCCGCCGCCGCGCCCGTGCAGACCACGACGCGCTGAGGGATTCGCCCGTCCGCGTGCGGGAACCGCGAGGCTTGCCGCATCATCGCCGCCCACTCCACGCGACGGCGAGCGACCATGCACGACGATCCCCCTGCGGCAGCTGCCGATGCTGAACTCTCCCGGCGTGACTTCGTCGCCCTGTCGGTCGCCTCCGGCCTGGCGGCGGCGGCGCCGATTCCCGCCGCCTCGGCGCTTGCCGTCAGCGAGCGCGAGGTGATGATCAAGACCGCCGACGGCAGCTGCGACGCGGCGTTCTTCCATCCGGCAAGTGGCGAGCACCCGGGCGTTCTGATCTGGCCCGATGCCTTCGGGCTGCGACCGACGATGCGCGACATGGGCAGGCGCCTCGCAGCAGAGGGCTACGCGGTGTTGGTGCCGAATCCGTTCTACCGCATCGCGAGGTCGCCGCAGTTCGAATCGGCGGCCCGGGTCGATTTCCAGGATCCGGCGACGCGCGCCAAGATCGGCCCGCTGATGGGCTCGATCACTGCACCCGGCGCGGCGGAGCGCGATGCCGCTGCCTATGTCGCCTTCCTCGACGACCAGCCGCAAGTCGATCGGGCGAAGAAGATCGGCGTCCAGGGCTACTGCATGGGTGGTGCGCTGACCTTCCGGTCGGCGGCCGCTGTCTCAGAACGGATCGCAGCCGCGGCGTCGTTCCACGGCGGCGGTCTCGTCACCGACAAGCCCGAGAGCCCGCACCTGCTCGCGCCGCGCATCCGGGCCCGGATGTATGTCGGCATCGCGGCCAGCGACGATCAGCGCCAGCCCGACGCCAAGGACAAGCTGAGGAAAGCATTCGCGGCGGCGAAAGTGGCGGCAGTGATCGAGGTCTATCCGGCGCGGCACGGCTGGTGCGTGCCGGACATGCCGGTCGAAGCCGGCGCGCCGGTCTACAGCGCCGCCGACGCCGAGCGGGCGTGGGGCAATCTGCTCGCGCTCTACCGCGCCGCTCGCCTAGCCGCGGGCGCCGGATCCGATCAGCGCCCCGGATCGTTGCCCGCCGCCGCCGTTGTCGCCGGCGCTGGCAGCGACGTGTTCTTCGCCAGGAACTCGAACAGCGCGTTGTAGAAGCGCTCGCGCGTCGCCTTGCGGGTCAGGCCGTGCCGCTCTCCGGTGAGCGGAATCCATTCGACCTGCTTGCCGTTGGCCTTCAGCGCCCGCACCATCTGCTCGGAGTGCACGATCGGAACTCGCGTGTCCAGATCGCCATGTGCGATCAGCACGGGGACTCGCACACGCGCGGCGCCCTTCAGCGGCGAGACCTCGTCGAACAGTTTCTCATCGTCCTGCGGATTGCCGACCGTGCGCCGGCGAAACAGCCGACCGTAGGTGTCGCGGTTGACGTCGGAGTCGTCCTTGAACATCAGCGAGAGATCGCTGACGCCGGCGATGCTCACGCCGCAGCGGAACAGATCCGGCGTCTTCACGATGCCCCAGAGCGCGGCGTAGCCGCCGTAGCTGCCGCCATAGATGCAGATCCGGCGAGGATCGGCGATGCCCTCGGCGGCCAGCCATTGCGCACCGGCGGTGACGTCGTCCTGCATCGCTCGTCCCCATTCGTGGTAGCCGGCGAGCAGGAATTGCTTGCCGAACCCCGCCGAGCCGCGAAACTGCGGCTGCAGAACAGCGTAGCCGCGTGACGCGAGGAGTTGCACTTCGGGGTCCCATTGCCACCGATCGCGCACGATCGGACCGCCGTGCACAAGCACCACCGCCGGCAGGTTCTTGCCGCCACCCGGCGGCAACGTCAGATAGGCGGGAATCTCGAGGCCATCGAGCGACTTGTAGCGAACGACCTGCATCGGTGCCATCGCCTTGCGGTCGATCTCGGGTTTGCGTGATTCGATCGCTTTCAGCGAGCTGCTCGCCAGATCGAGCAGATACCACGTGCCCGGATCGATGTCGGCCGCAGACTCCACGAGCACGCGGCCGGACTTGGGATTTCCGCTCAGAAAGTTCGTCCTCCCCGGCAGCGCCGAGTCGACCGACCGTTGCAGCGCGGCCCATTGAGGGTCGAACCAGTGGATGGTCGGCTTCATGCCCATCGTGACGACGCGCACGAAGCTCTCGGCATCGGATTCGTAGACGTCGTCGTCGTCGCCGGCGGCGACACGGTCCTCGACGGCTCCGATGTCGTCGGTCGGATGGCCGGCCATCATCTCGCCGATCGCGTGCTGCTCGAGCGAGTAGCGAAAGGCCGCGATCGTGTCGCGCCCTTCCGACGAGAAGACGATCAACGAGCGGCCGTCGTGGAGGACCGCCGCCGGCTGCCAGCGAGGATCGATCGCGAGCTGCGCCTCGATCGGCTGCCACGGAGCGGCGGCGGATGCGCGATACCAGCGCGTCAGCATCGTGTGATCGTCGCTGGTCGTGGTCACGACGCGCGGCACCCCTTCGCGATCCATCAACCAATGCCCCGCCTCGCCGCTGGGCGCGTCGATCCGGATCGAGGTCGCGTCACCGGTGCGAACATCGACGCGTTCGAGCCTGTTCTCACCGACGCCGACCAGAACGCGCTCGTGGCCCTGCGGATCGGGCGGCAGGGTGGCGATGAAGGTTCCGCCGATCCGGCGGAAGAGCTTGCCGTCGACATCGAAGACATCGGCCTCGCCGCCGATGGCGAGGACGATCAGCTCGTCGCCGAGCCAGCGCGCCGCCCACGGGCTGCCGCCGAGCGCGCTGCGGACGAGCTTGGGCGTCATCGTGGCGACGTCGAGCAGGATCGCGCCCGACGCCTCCTCGTTCCAGCCGAAGGCCAGCAGCCGCTTGCCGTCGGGCGAAAGCCGCATCGATGCGATCAGCGACGGCTCGAACGCGTCGGCGATGCTGAGCGGTGCTGCCCGTACGTCGCCGACGATGGCAGTAGCCAACACGGTCGCGGTCGCGACCGCGATGGCCCGCCCGAGGCGACGCGTGATCACGACCCCTGCGGCGTCGTGACTTTGACGTAGGTCGGCTCGCGCCGCAGCGCCGTCGCCTTCTCGTAGGCGTGACCGAACGCGAGCAGCCGCTCCTCGCTCCACGCCGGCCCGACGAACGAGAGCCCGATCGGCAGCCCGCGCACCAGGCCGGCCTGGACCGTCAGGTGCGGGTATCCCGCGACCGCGGCGGGGGTGGAAAAGCCCGCGCTGACGTGGTCGCCGTTGACCGGATCGATCAGCCACGCCAGGCTACCGGTCGGCGCCACCAGCGCGTCGAGATGATTCGCCTTCAGCACGCGGTCGATGCCGTCGTCGCGCGCACCCTTCCTGCATTCGGCGAGGGAGTCGAGATATTCCTTGCTGTCGAGCCCGCCGAGCGCCTCGGCCTTCTCGAACAGCTCCTGGCCGAACCAGCCCATTTCGCGGTCGTGATGGGCGCGGTTGAACGCGATCACGTCGGCGAGCGTCTTCACCGCCGCGCCGGAAGCGAAGCTCGCGAGGTACTTCGGCAAGTCGGCCTTCAGCTCGTACAGCAGCACGCGCAGCTCGGCATCGTTGTAGCTCGGCTGCGCGAGGTCGATCGGGTCGACGATCTCGGCGCCGAGGCGCTTGCAGACGACGATCGCCTGCTCGATCAGCCCGTCGGCTTCGTCGAAGCCGGTAAAGAACGACCGCGCGACGCCGAGGCGCGCGCCGCGCAAGGCGTCGTCGGGCAAGGCGACGGCGCTCGCTGCCACGCGATCGGCCGGTACCGCCGACGTCGCCGCGTCGCCGTCGTCCCGTCCCGCCATCGCCGCGTAGAGCAGCGCCGCGTCGGCGACGGTGCGCGTCATCGGCCCCGGCGTGTCCTGCGAATGCGCGATCGGCACGATGCCGTCGCGGCTCATTCGACCCACCGTCGGCTTCAGGCCGACGAGCCCGCAGATCGACGCCGGCGAGACGATCGAGCCGTCGGTCTCGGTGCCGACGCCGAGCGGCGCGAGGCCGGCGGCGATCGCGGCGCCGGTGCCCGAGCTCGAACCGCTCGTGTTGCGGTCGAGCGCGTAGGGATTTCTCGTCAGCCCGCCGCGCGCGCTCCAGCCGCTCGTCGATCGCGTCGAGCGGATGTTGGCCCATTCGCTGAGGTTGGTCTTGCCGAGGATCACCGCGCCCGCTTCGCGCAGGCGCTTGACGACGTGTGCGTCGCGCGGCGCCCGCACGCCGTCGAGCGCGAGCGAGCCGGCGCTCGTGCTCATGCGATCGGCAGTAGCGATGTTGTCCTTGACGAGCACCGGCAGCCCGTGCAGCGGCCCGCGCACGCGACCCGACCTGCGTTCGGCGTCGAGCGCCTGTGCGATCGCGATCGCCTCCGGGTTGAGCTCGAGGACGCCGTTGGTCCTCGGCCCGGCCTTGTCGATTGCGGCGATGCGCGCGAGGCAGTCGCGCACCAGCCGCTCGGCGGTGAGCAGGCCGCCGGCCATCGCCGCGGCAAGGGCGACGGCGCTCGGTTGCGCATACGTCGGCGACGTCGGCGAGATGCGGGTGGCGGCCATGGCGGACCTCTCGATTGCCAGCAGCGAAGCGGCGGAGAGCAGGAGGGTGCGGCGTTGCATGGGGGCGATGGCGCGGCATGTACCGAGCGTCGCATTCTGGCGCAATGGTCGGCCACGCCGCTACCTCCGCGCTGCATGGCTCGCGATCCTGTAGGGTGCGGTGCTTCATGCCAACCGCCCCGACCACTCGCCTGCTCGTGCCGCGCGGCGCCGATGCCGGCGCCTGGCCGCTCCTCGCCGCGCGCTCGTTGCGGGCGTTCGCCGACGGCTACATGGCGCTGCTGTTGCCGGCGTACCTGCTTGCGATCGGACTCGGCACGCTCGAGGTCGGCATCGTCAGCACGGCGACGATGCTCGGCTCGGCGCTGGCGACGCTCGCCGTCGGCGCCTGGGGCCACCGCTTCGCCGGCGAGCGACTGCTGCGCGCGGCCGCGCTGCTGATGGTGGCGACCGGCGTCGGCTTCGCAGGCTTCGCGTCGTTCTGGCCGCTGCTCGTCGTCGCCTTCGTCGGCACGCTCAATCCGAGCTCCGGCGATGTCAGCGTCTTCCTGCCGCTCGAGCACGCGCGCCTCGCGCATGCGGCGCGGGGTGAAGCACGGGTCGCGCTGTTCGCACGCTACAGCGTCTTCGGCGCGGCGTTCGCCGCGCTCGGCGCGCTCGCCGCGGCAGTTCCCGACGCCCTCGTCCGCGTCACCGGCATCGCCCGCCTCGACGCGCTGCGCGCGATGTTCGTCGCCTACGCCGCCATCGGCGCGCTCGTCTTCGTGCTCTATCGGTTGCTGCCGGCCGGCCGGCCGGAAGACATCGCCGCACCGACGGCGCCGCTCGGCCCGTCGCGGCACAAGGTGGTCCGGCTCGCGGCGCTGTTCAGCGTCGACGCGTTTGCCGGCGGCCTGGTCGTCAACTCGCTGCTCTCGCTCTGGCTGTTCCAGCGCTTCGGCTTTTCGCTCGCGCAAGCAGGCGCGTTCTTCTTCTGGACCGGCCTGCTGAGCGCGGCGTCGCAGTTCGCCGCACCGCTGGTGGCGCGTCGGATCGGCCTCCTGAACACGATGGTGTTCACGCACATCCCGGCCAACGTCTGCCTGATCGCGGCGGCGCTCGCACCGAACCTGCCGCTGGCGCTGACGCTGCTCTTCGTCCGCAGCGCGCTGTCGCAGATGGACGTGCCGACACGCACCGCGTACGTGATGGCCGTCGTCACTCCCGCCGAGCGGACCGCGGCGGCGAGCTTCACCGCAGTGCCGCGCAGCCTCGCCGCCGCGCTCAGCCCCGCCCTCAGCGGCGCGCTGCTCGCTGCCGGCTGGCTGGCGCTGCCTCTTCTCGGCTGCGGCGCGCTCAAGATCGTCTACGACCTGACGCTCTGGCGCGCGATGCGGACGACGCCGCTCGACCCGCCCTGACGCCGGGGCAGTGCTTCAGCCGACGCGCTCGGCGTCGTATCCTTCTGCGCGCATCGCCTCGAGGATCGCGCGCACGTGCGCCGCGCCGCGCGTCTGCACGACGACCTCGATCTGGACCCGCTCGACCGAGAGCGACGTGAAGGCGCGCTGGTGCTGGACCTCGTCGATGTTCGCGCCGAGGCGGGCGAGCAACGCCGCGACCTCGGCGAGCGCGCCGGGCACGTCGCGGACGTCGACCCGCAGGCGCACGAGCCGGCCCGACTTGACCATGCCGCGCTCGATGATCTCGGCGAGGACGAGCGGCTCGATGTTGCCGCCGCACAGGACGAGGCCCACCTTCTTGCCGGCGAAGCGCGCGCGTTCCTTCAGCAGCGCCGCGAGGCCGACCGCGCCGGCACCCTCGACGACGGTCTTCTCGATCTCGAGCAGCATCAGGATCGCCTGCTCGATGTCGTCCTCCGAGACGAGGACGACGTCGTCGACGAGCGCGCGGATGACCGGCAGCGTCAGCGTTCCGGGCGACTTGACGCCGATGCCGTCGGCGATCGTCGCCTGGCGGCACTCGAGGTGGCCGTCGTGGATCGCGTTCCACGCCGCCGGGAAGCGCTCGGTCTGGACGCCGATGATCGTGATGTCGGGCCGGATCGCCTTGGCCGCCGTCGCCATGCCGGCGATCAGGCCGCCGCCGCCGATCGCGACGACGAGGGCATCGATCGCCGGCTGCTCGGCGAGCATCTCGAGCGCGACCGTGCCCTGGCCGGCGATCACGGCCGGGTCGTCGAAGGGATGGACGAGCGTCGTGCCGCGCTCGGCAGCGAGTTTCAGGCCGAAGACGCGCGCGTCTTCGAAGGTGTCGCCCTCGAGGACGACGTCGGCGCCGAAGCCGCGCGTGTTCTCGACCTTGACGCTCGACGCGAAGCGCGGCATGACGATCGTCGCCGCGATCCCCATCCGTTCGGCGTGGTACGCGACCGCCTGCGCGTGGTTGCCGGCCGAGACCGCGAGCACGCCTTTCGCGCGCTCGGCCGCCGTCAGCTGCGCCATCTTGTTGAACGCGCCGCGCTCCTTGAACGAGGCAGTGAACTGCAAGTTCTCGAACTTCAGGAAGACGTCGCAGCCGCAAATCTGTGAGAGAGTCCGCGACGCCAGGCACGGCGAGTCGACGATTTCGCCACGCAGCCGCTCCGCGGCGGCGCGGATGTCGTCCATCGTCGGTGCGGACGGCGCGATCTTCATCACCCCATTGTCTCCGACGCCATGTCGCCGGCCGCCAGAGCGACCTTCAGAACTCCAGCCAGCGTCTCGTGAGGAAAGACCCGATCCGATCCGAGAATAAAACAACGATCGCTGGAAACTCACGTCTTTGCCCCGTTGTGCCGGCGGCGTTGCAGCGATAGATTCCGGCCGGCGGCTGGAGCCATGGCGTACGAGTTTTCGAAATCCTTTCTTTGGGGCGCTGCCACCTCGGCGTACCAGATCGAAGGGTCGCCGCTGGCCGACGGCGCGGGGCCCAGCATCTGGCACCGCTTCGTTCGCACGCCGGGACTGACCAAGGACGGCGACACCGGCGACGTGGCCTGCGACCACTACCAGCGCATGGAAGACGACGTCGCCATGATGAAGCGGCTCGGCCTGACGGCGTATCGCTTCAGCATCGCCTGGGCGCGCATCCTGCCCGAAGGCCGGGGTGCGGTGAACGAACGCGGCCTGGGCTTCTACGAGCGCCTCGTCGATACTCTGCTCGCCAACGGCATCCAGCCGATGGCGACGCTCTTCCACTGGGATTTGCCGGCTGCGCTCAACGACCGCGGTGGCTGGCTCAACCCCGACGTGGCCGACTGGTTTGCTGACTACGCGGCCGTGATGTTTCGCCGCCTCGACGACCGCGTGAAGCTGTGGACAACCCTCAACGAACCCTGGGTCGTGACCGACGGCGGCTATCTGCACGGCACCCTCGCGCCGGGCCACAAGAACCGTTTCGAGGCGCCGATCGCCTCGCATCACCTGCTGCGCTCGCATGCCAAAGCGGTTCAGGCCTACCGCGCGCTCGGCAAGCACCGGGTCGGGCTGGTGGTCAACATCGAGCCCAAGTACGCGGCATCCGCGACACCGCAGGATCTCGCGGCGACGCGGCGGGCCGAGGCGTACATGAACCGGCAGTTTCTCGACCCGGTGTTCCATGGCTGTTATCCCGAAGAGATGCGCGAGATCTTCGGCGAGGCCTGGCCCGAATGGCCGGAGCACGACCTCGAGCTGATCCGGCAACCGATCGACTTCCTCGGCATCAACTACTACACCCGCAACGTCGTACGGCATGAAGAGACATCGTGGCCGCTGAGGGCGGTGTCGGTTCGGCAGAAGCAGGCTACCTACACCGAGACCGGCTGGGAGGTCTTTCCGCAAGGCCTGACCGACACCTTGATGTGGGTGAAAAAGCGCTACGGCGACATCCCCCAGTACGTCACCGAGAACGGCGCGTCCTTCTATGATCCACCCGACGCGAGGGCCGGTCGCGTCGACGACCCGTTGCGCATCGATTACTACCGAGCCCATCTGCGCGCCGTTCATTCGGCGATCGAACAGGGCGTTGACGTTCGCGGCTATTGCGCCTGGTCGCTGATGGACAACCTCGAGTGGTCGCACGGCTATTCCAAGCGCTTTGGCCTGGTGCACGTGAACTTCGAAACGCTCGAACGGACGGTGAAGGACAGTGCGAAGTTCTACGCGGACGTGATCGCGACGCACGGTGCCGCGCTGGCCGGCGACGACTGACCCGACCGAGCTCCCCGTGTCCGGCATCGACATCACCCGACGCGCGCTGCTGACCTCGGGCGGCGCCGCGGCGCTCGGCCTCGCGGGCTGCGGGGGCCTGATCCCCGACCTGGTCCGCAACCCGGCCTACGACACGAGTGCGGCCGACGCGACGTCGAGAGCTGCCAGGCCCACCGATCCGCCGGCCTTCGAGTCGCCGCCGCCGCTGCCGGCGCTCTTCGACGACATCGAGCGGCGCACGTTCGATTTCTTCTGGGCGACCGGCAATCCGGTCAACGGGTTGGTGCCGGATCGCTACCCGAGCTCGGCCCCGGCCAGCATCGCGGCAGTGGGCTTCGCGTTGACCGCGTACGCCATCGGCGCGGATCGTGGCTACGTCACCCGAGCCGAGGCGCGGGAGCGCACGCTCACCACCGTGCGCTTCTTCCGCAACGCGCCGCAGGGGCCGCAGCCGCGCGGCAAGACCGGATACAAGGGATTCTTCTACCACTTCATCGACATGAAGACGGGCGCGCGTGCCTGGCGCAGCGAGATCTCGACCGTCGATACCGCCTTGCTGCTGGGCGGCATGCTCCATGCCCAGGCCTACTTCAACTCCGATCATCCGGACGAGGTCGAGATCCGCCAGGCGGTCGACGCGATCTACTGGCGCATCGACTGGAAATGGGCGCAGGTGCGGGGCGCACTCATCAGCATGGGCTGGAGTCCCGAGAAAGGGCACATTCCATACGATTGGGCGGGCTACAACGAGGCGATGCTGGTGGTCCTGCTCGCGCTGGGCTCGCCCACCCATCCGGTCGCCGAAAGCGCCTGGAGCGCCTGGTCCGAGAGCTACCACGGCGCCTGGGGGCGCTTCATGGGCTATGAGCACCTCGGCTTCGCGCCGCTCTTCGGACACCAGTACTCGCACGTCTGGATCGACTTCCGCGGCATCCGGGACGAGACGATGCGCCAGCGCGGGATCGACTACTTCGAGAACACGCGCCGCGCCGTCTACGCGCAGCGCGCTTATGCCATCGCCAACCCGAAGGGCTTCTACGACTACGGCGCCAACATCTGGGGCTTCACGGCCTGCGACGGCCCGGGAAAGCTGCGCGAGTTCGACCGCACGAACCGGTTCCGCTACTACCTGGACTACTCGGCGCGCGGCGCCGGTCGCACGCGAACGATCGACGACGGCACCATCGCCCCGACTGCCGCGCTCTCGTCGCTGCCGTTCGCGCCCGAGATCGTGATCCCGGCCGTCGAGGAGATGCATGCGCGCTACGGCAAGTTCATCTATTCGAAGTTCGGCTTCGTCGATTCGTTCAATCGCAGCCTGACCGCGACCGACGCCAAGCTCAGCGACGGCCGCGTCGACCCGGCCTTCGGCTGGATCGCAAGCGATTGCATCGGCATCGACCAGGGCCCGATCCTGGCGATGATCGGCAACTACCGCAACCAGCTCGTCTGGGACGACATGCGCAACTGTGCGCCGCTGCGGCGCGGTCTCGAGCGCGCCGGATTCGATGGTGGCTGGCTCGCCAAGGCGGGCTGAATCGCGTGCCTGGCGCCATGCGCCTGAGGGAGCCTCGGAGCAACGGACGCCGGCAGGCATTGCAGCGGCTGGCGGCGGGCACGTCGCTGCTGAACATTGCCGGCTGCGGCCGTCCCGATGATCCGCGAGGCCCCCTGAATTTCTGGGCGATGGGTCGCGAGGCCGAGGTGGTGGCCGAGTTGCTGCCCGCATTCCACGCCCGCTATCCCGACATCCGGGTGCACGTGCAACAACTACCGTGGACAGCGGCGCACGAGAAACTGCTGACCGCCTATGCCGGAGGGTCTCTGCCAGACCTCTGCCAACTGGGCAACACCTGGCTGCCCGAGCTCGCCGCGCTCGACGCGCTCGAGCCGCTCGATGCGCTCGTGGCCAATTCCGGCGTCGCGCGCGACGACTACTTTGCCGGCATCCTCGATACGAATCTCATGCCCACGCGAAGCGGCGAGCGCCTGTTCGGCCTGCCCTGGTACGTCGACACGCGCGTCCTCTTCTACCGCAGCGACCTGCTGCGCGCCGCCGGCCATCCGGAGCCACCGCAGAGCTGGGGCGAGTGGCTGGCCGCGATGCGCGCCGTCCGCGAGCGCGGCGACTCTCGACGCTACGGCGTGCTGCTGCCCCTCAACGAACCCGACCCGCTGTTCACGCTGGCGCTGCAACAAGGCGCATTGCTGAACGACGACGACACCCGCGGCGCGTTCGCGCAGCCTGCATTCCGGCGCGCGCTCGGCTTCTACGCAGGCATCTTCCGCGAAGGCCTCGCGCCGGCCATGACCAACACCCAGATCGCGAACGTCTGGGATGAATTCGCGCGCGGCCTGTTCGCGTTCTATGTCAGCGGGCCCTGGAATATCGGCGAGTTCCGGCGCCGCCTGCCGCGCGAGCGCCAGGGCGACTGGGCGACTGCGCCAATGCCGGGCCCCGACGGGCCGGGCTTTTCGACCGCCGGCGGTTCGAGCCTCGTCATCTTCAGGCGCTCGCCGCGCAAGCTTGCGGCCTGGCAGTTGATCGAGTTTCTGAGCGAGCCGACGACGATGCAGCGCTTTCATGCCCTGACCGGCAACCTGCCGCCGCGGCGCAGTGCCTGGCGCGCGCCTGAGCTCGCCGCGGACCTGCCCTCGCGGGCCTTCGCCCGGCAGCTCGAACGCGTGCGCGCCGCGCCGAAGATTCCCGAATGGGAGCGGATCTTCCAGGAAATGCAGCTTGCCGCCGAGCGCGTCGTGCAGCGAACGCAAACCATCGATGCCGCGACGACGCAGCTCGACGCGTGGGTCGATGCGCTGCTCGAGAAGCGCCGCTGGCTGCGCGCGCGGGCGCTTGCGGCCGTCGGCCCGCGATGAGGCGGTCGGGCGTCGTCGGATGGGCGCTGGCCGCACCGGCGCTGGCGGTCATCGCGATCTTCTTCGCGCTGCCGGTCGTCATCGGACTCGGCCTCAGCCTGACCGATTTCGACCTCTATGCGCTCGCAGACCTGTCGACCTTGCGCTTCGTCGGTCTCGACAACTATGGGCGCCTGCTGCACACGCCGCTCTTCTGGCAGGCGCTCGGCAATACGCTGTACTTCGTCGCCGTCGGCGTGCCGGTGTCGATCGCGCTGTCGCTGGCTGCCGCACTGCTGCTGAACGCACGCGTCGCGAAGTGGCAGGCGCTCTTTCGGACCGCGTTGTTCGCACCGGTGGTCACCACGGTCGTCGCGGTCGCCGTGATCTGGCGCTACCTGCTGCACACCCGCTATGGGCTGATCAACCAGGCGCTGGTGGGGCTCGGCGTCGATCCGGTCGACTGGCTCGGTGACCCGCACTGGTCGATGCCGGCGATCATCCTGTTCGCGGCCTGGAAGAACTTCGGCTACAACATGGTCATCCTGCTTGCGACGCTGCAGGCGGTCCCCCGCGAGCTGTACGAAGCGGCACGTGTCGACGGTGCCGGTGCGCTCCGGCAGTTCACCGACCTGACGTTCCCGATGCTCACGCCGACGCTCGTGATGGTGGGCATCATGACCCTCGCGGGCTACTTCCAGCTCTTCGCCGAGCCATACGTGATGACGCAGGGCGGGCCGCTGCGCAGCACCGTCAGCGTGCTGTACTTCATGTACGAGGAAGGCTTTCGCTGGTGGAACCTGGGCTACGCGTCGGCGGTTGCGTTCCTGCTGTTCCTCGTCATCTTCGCGGTCAGCGCCGGGCTGTGGCGCTTCGACCGCGATCCGGCCGCGAGCCGATGAATCCGCGCCTCGCCGTCTGGGTGGTGAACGGCCTGCTCGCGGGCCTCGCGGCGCTAAGCGTGTTCCCGCTGCTTTGGATGCTCTCGGTCTCGTTGATGCCGGCCGGCGCGTCGAGCACCTTGCCGACGCCGCTGCTGCCCCCGGCGGTCACGCTCGACAACTACCGCACCCTGTTCGGCAGCGTCGGCATGGGCCGCTACGTCTTCAACAGCCTGGCGATCGCCGTGCTGGCGACGCTGATCTCGGTGAGTTTCAACGTGATGGCGGGCTATGCGTTCGCGAAGCTGCGCTTTCGCGGTCGCGACGCGATCTTCAAGGTGTTGCTGGGCGCCCTCGTGATCCCTGGCCAGGTCGCAATGCTGCCGCTCTTCCTGATGCTGAAGCCGCTCGGCCTGATCAACACCTACGGTGGCGCGATCGTGCCGGCGATGGCGAGCGTGTTCGGCATCTTTCTCGTGCGCCAGTTCGCGCGTGGCATTCCGGACGACCTGATCGAGGCCGCGCGCATCGACGGCGCGAGCGAGTTCCGCATCTTCCTGACCATCGTCATCCCGCTGCTCGCGCCGGTGCTCGCCACGCTCGCGGTCTTCAGCTTCCTCGGCAGCTGGAACGACTTCATGTGGCCCCTGATCGTGCTGACCGACGATGCGCTGCACACGCTGCCGGTGGCGCTCGCCGGCCTCTCGCGCGAGCACGTGCAGGACAGCGAGTTGATGATGGCCGGCTCGGTGGTCACGGTGCTGCCGGTGCTGGTGCTGTTCCTCGCGTTGCAGCGCCAGTACATGGCCGGACTGATGGCGGGCGGCGTGAAGGGATGAGGAAGCCCGCGGCCGTGCTCGTGCTGGTGCTGTCGGCAACGACGCCAGCGATGGCGACGGCACAGGCCCGCGACACGATCCTCGACGATTTCGAGAACCCGTCGGCGTGGATCCTCGTCGCGTCCGACGACGTGAAGGCGAACCTGCGCCCGGCGGACGGCGAGCAGGGCAAGGCCCTGTGCATCGATTTCGACTTCGGTCGCGTGACGGGATACGTGGCAGCGAGGCGCATGCTGCCGATCGAGTTTCCGGCACGCTACGAGCTCGCGCTGAGGCTGCGCGGCGATGCGCCGCCGAACGCGCTTCAAATGAAGCTCGTCGATGCGAGCGGCGCCAACGTCTGGTGGGGCCGCAGGAACGAGTTCCGCTTTCCGTCCGAGTGGCAGACCCTCAGGTTTCACCAGCGCGAGATCGAATTCGCCTGGGGTCCGACGTCCGACCGCGGGCTGCAGCGCAGCGCAGCGATCGAGCTGGTGATCGCGTCAGGCAGCGGCGCAGGCAAAGGCAGTGTCTGCTTCGATCGCCTGGAGCTGCGCGAGTTGCCGGCGAGCGCACCGACTCCCGCGCCCAAGGCGACAGCGGCCTTGTCCCTGCCGGGTCACGAGCCCACGAACGCGGTCGACGGCCGGCCCGGCACCGACTGGCAGCCCGCGGATCGTCGCGGCGCAGCGGCCGTGCTGACGGTCGACTACGGCGCGCCGCGCGAGCTCGGCGTGCTTGCGTTGCGCTGGCGACCCGGCGCGGTGGCTTCGCGCTATGCCATCGCGCTGTCTGACGACGGCGAGCACTGGATCGACGTGCGACGCGTCGATCGCGCGCGCGGGACCGTGCAGATGCACTGGCTCCCCGAGGCTGAAGCGCGCTTCGTTCGCATCAGCGTCGACGAGCCGATGGCCAGAGTCGTGGCACTGGCCGAGCTCGAGCTGCGGGCGCCCGTCGACGCCAACGCCTTCTTCGCGCAGCTCGCGAAGGAGGCGCCGCGCGGCCGGTATCCGCGCGCCTATCTGGGGCAACAGTCCTATTGGACGGTGCTCGGCGTCGACGGTGGTCGCACGGCGTCGCTATTCAGCGAAGACGGTGTGCTCGAGCCCGTTCCGGGTGTCGGCGCGCTCGAGCCGTTCCTCGTCGTCGATGGCAAGCTTGTGAGCTGGGCCGACGCGCGCATCGGCCACTCGCTGCGCGATGGCGACCTGCCGATGCCCTCGGTGCATTGGCGCGCCGGTGACCTCGTGCTCGACATCGGCGCGTTCGGCGACGGCACGGCCGACGCGGCGCAGGCACTCGCGCGCTATCGCGTCCGCAACTTGGGCAAGCAGGCGCGGCGGGTGACGCTCGCGCTCGCCTGGCGACCGTTCCAGGCGAACCCGCCGACCCAGTTTCTCGCTAACCCGGGCGGCGCGAGCGCGATCGGCGAACTGGAGTGGGATGGCCGTGTCCTCGCCGTGAACGGTGTGCCGCGGCTGCGACCGCTCGTCGCACCGAGCGCGGTCCGGCTCGAGCCCTTGGCGGCCGGCGCGGTCGGCGACTGGCTGCGCGAGCCAGCACCGTCGACCGGACCGATCCACATCGTCGACCCTGCAGGCTTCGCCAGCGCCGTGCTGTCGTTCGACCTGCGGCTCGGTCCCGGCGAGTTGCGCGAGGTCGCGGCAGCGCTTCCCGTCAGCGGCACGCCCGCGGTGACGACGAAGGCCGGCGTCGCCGCGGCAGAGGCGCGTGCCGACGCGCATTGGCGCGAGCGCCTGGACCGCGTTCGCATCACCGGCCCGGCCGAGGTCGAAGAGGTCGCGCGCACCTTGCACGCGGCGCTCGGCCACATCCTCGTCAACCGCAGCGCGGCAGCCCTGCAGCCGGGGCCGCGCGCGTACGCCCGGTCGTGGATCCGCGACGGCGCGCTCACGTCGTCGGCCCTTCTGCGCCTCGGCCAGGACGACGTCGCACGCGATTTCCTCTTGTGGTTCGCCCCGTTCCAGTTCGAGAGCGGCAAGGTGCCGTGCTGCGCGACCGCGCGCGGTGCCGACCCGGTGCCCGAGAACGACAGCGATGGCGAGTTCGCCTTCGCCGCCGCCGATCTCTGGCAGTACACCCGCGATGAAGCCACGGCGCGCGCCTTGTGGCCGCACGTGCGCCGGGCAGTCGAGCACATGGACGCGCTGCGGACCAGCGAACGCACGCAAGCCAACCTCGCGCCCGATCGCCGCGCCTATTTCGGCCTGCTGCCGCCATCGATCAGCCACGAGGGCTATTCGGACAAGCCGGCGTATTCATACTGGGACGACTTCTGGGCCGCCATCGGCTATCGCAGCGCGCTCGAGCTGGCGCAGGCGCTGGGCCTGACCGACGACGCGACGCGCATCGCCGGGCAACGCAACGAGTTCCTCGCCGACCTGGTCGCATCGATCACCGCCAGCACAAAGCTGCACGAGCTCGACGTGTTGCCGGGTGCGGCCGACCGCGGCGACGTCGACCCGACATCGAGCACGATCGCACTCAGCCCGGGCGGGTTGCTGGGCACGCTGCCCGACCCTCTCGTTCGCAACACCTTCGAGCGTTACTGGCGCGACTTCAGCGATCGCAGCAGCGGCGCCAAGCCCTGGGACGTGTACACGCCCTACGAATGGCGCAATGTCGGCAGCCTGGTGCGGCTCGGCCAGCGCGAGCGCGCGCTGCAGGCGATGGCGTTCTTCTATCGCGACCGCCGGCCGGCCGGCTGGAATCAGTGGGCCGAGCTCGTGGTTCGCAACGCACGCGAGCCGCGCTTCCTCGGCGACATGCCCCATGGCTGGGTCGCGTCGGACCAGATCCGCTCGGTGCTCGACCTGTTCGCGTACGAGGACGAAGGCGAGCATTCGCTGATCCTCGCGGCCGGAATTCCGATGACGTGGCTCGGCGGCCGCGGCCTGGCGTTGCACGACTTGCGAACGCCCTACGGTCGCCTGAGCTGGAGCGGGCGAGCGGTCACGGAAAACGGGCGCAGGGTCGTCGAGATCGACGTCCTGGCCCTGCGCACGCAGCCGGCCGGCGGCATCGTGTTGCGCGGGCCGTGGCCCAAGGCGTCGCGGGTATGGATCGATGGCGTCCCGCGTGCCGGCGCGGCCGACGTGATCCGCTTGTCGCGATCGCCGGCGCACATCCGGATCGAACTCCCGGCGACAAGCCGAGAGTCCGCCGGAAACGCGCGTCAGCCGACGCGGACGACCTTGAGCATGTTGGTGCCGCCGGGATAGCCCATCGGCTCGCCGCAGGTGATGCCGTAGGTGTCGCCGGGCTTGAGAACGCCGGCGTCGACGAGCAGCTTTTCGGCATGCTGGAGCGCCGTGTCGCGGTCGTCGAACGGCGGCATCAGGAGCGGCGTGACGTTGCGGTACATCGCCATCCGCCGCTGCGTCTTGATCTGCGAGGTGAGCCCGAAGATCGGCACGTGGATCTTCTGCCGGCTCATCCAGAGCGCGGTCGAGCCGGACTCGGTGAGCGCGAGGATCGCCTTGCAGCCGAGGTGATAGGCGGTGAAGAGCGCCGCCATCGCGATCGACTGGTCGATCCGGCCGAACGTCTTGTTGGTGAAGCCCGCGTCGAGCGAGATCTCCTCGGCGCGCTCGGCCTCGACGCAGATCGCCGCCATGCTCTCGACGGTCTCGACCGGATAGCGCCCGGCCGCGGTTTCGGCCGAGAGCATCACTGCGTCGGTGCCGTCGAGCACCGCGTTGGCGACGTCGCTCACCTCGGCGCGAGTCGGCACCGGGTTGACGATCATCGACTCCATCATCTGCGTCGCCGTGATGACGATGCGGTCCATCTCACGGGCGAGCTTGATCATCCGCTTCTGCAACGCCGGCACCGCCGCGTTGCCGACTTCGACCGCGAGGTCGCCGCGCGCGACCATGATGCCGTCCGACGCCTTCAGGATCGACTCGAGCGCCGGGATCGCCTCGCTGCGCTCGATCTTGGCGATCAGCTGCGGCTTGTGGCGCCACTTCTCGCCGGCGACGTTGCCGAGCTGGCGCGCCATCTCCATGTCGGTCGCGCTCTTCGGAAAGCTCACCGCGAGGTACTCGCACTGGAACGACATCGCGGTTTTGATGTCCTCCATGTCCTTGGCCGTCAGCGCCGGCGCCGTGAGGCCGCCGCCCGCCTTGTTGATGCCCTTGTTGTTCGACAGCTCGCCGCCGACGACGACCGTCGTGTGGACTTCCTCGCCGCGCACGGTGTCGACCGTCAGGCGGAGCAGGCCGTCGTTGAGAAGCAGGGTGTCGCCGGGGCGAACGTCGCGCGGCAGCTCCTTGTAGTCGAGGCCGACGCAGGTGCTCGTCCCCGGCTCGGCGCGGCCGGCGTCGAGAACGAGCTTGGTGCCCGGCTCGAGCATCGTGCGGCCGCCCTCGATCTTGCCGACGCGGATCTTCGGGCCCTGCAGGTCGGCCATGATCGCGACCTCTTTGCCGACCCGGGCCGCGACCTCGCGGATCAGCGCCGCGCGGTCGATGTGGTCCCGCGCTGTGCCGTGCGAGAAGTTGAGGCGCATGACGTCGACGCCGGCGCGGATCATCCGCTCGAGGACCTCGGCGGTGCTCGACGCCGGCCCGAGGGTGGCGACGATCTTGGTGGCGCGCTGGCCGGTGGAGTCGCTCATGAAGCTGGTGCCTTGCTCGCCTGGCGCGAAGGATCGCTCTCGCGAGCGCGTCGCTCGAGGATCTCGAGCGCCGGCAGCGTCCGGCCCTCGAGCATCTCGAGGAACGCCCCGCCGCCGGTCGAGATGTAGTCGATCTCGTCGGCAATGCCGTAGCGGGCGATCGCCGCCAGGGTGTCACCGCCGCCGGCCAGGCTGTAGGCGGGCGAGCGCGCGATCGCCCGCGCCACCGTCTCGGTGCCGTGCGCGAAGGCGTCGAACTCGAACACGCCGACCGGTCCGTTCCAGACGATCGTGCCGGCCGACTGCAGCAGCGAGGCGAGGGCGGCGGCGGTCTTCGGACCGATGTCGAGGATCAGCTCGTCGGCGCCGACGGCGGCGACGGCCTTCGTCGTTGCCGCCGCGTGGGCGCTGAACTCGTTCGCGGTGACGACGTCGATCGGCAGCGGCACCTCGGCACCGCGGCCGCGCATCGCCGCGATCACGGCGCGCGCCTCATCGGCCATCGCCGGCTCGGCCAGGCTCTTGCCGATCGCAAAGCCCTCGGCGAGCAGGAACGTGTTGGCGATGCCGCCGCCGACGATCAGCCGGTCGACGTTCTTCGCCAGGCTCTGCAGGATGGCGAGCTTGGTCGAGACCTTCGATCCGGCGACGATCGCGACCAGCGGCCGCGCCGGTGCGGCGAGCGCGGTCGTGATCGCGTCGACCTCGGCGGCCAGCAGCGGGCCGGCGCAGGCGATCGGCGCGAACTCGGCGATGCCGTCGGTCGACGCCTCGGCGCGGTGCGCGGTGCCGAAGGCGTCGTTGACGAAGATGTCGCAAAGCGCCGCCATCTTCTTCGCGAGCACCGGGTCGTTCTTCTTCTCGCCCCGATTCAGGCGGCAGTTCTCGAGTAGGACGACGTCGCCGGCGCGGACGTCGACACCGTCGATCCAGTCGAAGCACAGTCGCACGTCGCGGCCGAGCAGCTCACCGAGTCTTGCGGCGACCGGCGCCAGCGAGTGCTCGGCTCTGCGGTCGCCCTCGGTCGGCCGGCCGAGGTGCGAGGTCACCATCACCGCGGCGCCGGCGCGAAGCGCCATCTCGATGCACGGCACGGAGGCGCGGATCCGCGTGTCCTCGGTGATGCGGCCGGCGCTGTCCTGCGGCACGTTGAGGTCGGCGCGGATGAAGACGCGGCGGCCGGCCAGCCGGCCGGCGGCGACGAGGTCTGCGAAGCGGAGGACGTTCATGCAGCGCCGAAAGGTCGCGCATTTTACGTTCGCCCTCGCATCGGCCCGGCGTTCACCCCGTTTTGCCGCGCTCGCCGTTTCACGAGGACCGGCCGCCGCCGTCGTCGCGGCCGACCACGGAGATCGCCATGGCTAGTCGTCCGCCCCTGTCTGTTTGCGGCCGTCGCGCGGTGCGTGCGGTCCTCGCCTTCGCCGCCTGCACCGGCGGCGCGCTCGCCTTCGCGCAGCTGGCGCCGCAGTCGGCACCGACAAGCGTCGCCTGGCGAGCGCCGGTGCTGCAGGTGGCGGGCGCCGAGCAGCCGATCAGGCTGACCTCGCTGCAGGTCGACGTCGAGGTCAGCGGCGGCGCCGCGCAGACGCGGGTGCAGATGGTCTTCTTCAATCCCAACCAGCGGATCCTCGAAGGCAAGCTTCGGTTTCCGCTCGCGCCCGGACAAGTCGTGAGCGGCTTCGCCCTCGACGTCGACGGGCGGCTGCGCGCCGCGGTGCCGGTCGAGAAGGCGCGGGCGCAGCAGGTGTTCGAGGACATCGCGCGGCGCCGCGTCGACCCGGGGCTGCTCGAGACGACGATCGGCAACAACTACGAGCTGCGCGTCTATCCGCTGCTGCCGGGCAAGACCCGCACGGTCGAGCTGCGCATCGTCGAGTCGGCAGCGGGCCGGCTGCAGATCCCGCTCGCGTATGCCGATCGCGTCGAGAGCCTCGCCCTCTCGCTGCGCGCACCCGGCGCCGCGAGCGCGCCCGAGCTGCTCGCCCCGGCCGCTCTCGGGCTGCGCTTCGAGCGCCAACCTGGCGGCGGCTTTCGCGCCCTTGCCGTCGCCGCCAACGTCGCGCTGCCGAAGGAGCCGATCACGCTGCGCATGCCCGCCGGCGGCAACGCCGCCGCGGTCGCTGTCGAGCCGCGCGACGGCCAGATCTACTTCACGCTCGAAGTGCCGGTGCCGCAGCGGACGGCGCCGCGGCCGCTGCCGCGCACGGTGCAGATCGTCTGGGACGCGTCCGGGTCGGGCGCCGAGCGCCGCATCGACCGCGAGCTCGCGCTCCTCGACGCCTACTTCGCCGCCGTGCGCGACACCACGGTGCAGCTGGTTCGGGTCGCCGATGTCGCGACGACGCCGCTGCGCTTCGACGTCCGCGGCGGCGACTGGCGCGCGCTCCGGCGCGCGCTCGAGTCGACCGTGTACGACGGCGCCAGCAACCTCGGTGCCGTGCGCCACGACGGCGTCTCGCAAGAGATCCTCTGGTTCAGCGATGGCCTCGCCAACTACGGCGCGCCGTGGCGGCTCGCGTTCGCGGTCCCCGTCTACGCGATCAACAGCGCCGCGAGCAGCGACTCCGCCGCGCTACAGGCACTCGCCGACGCCACCGGTGGCCGCAGCATCGACCTCGTGGCGATGGCTCGCCAGGGCGCCAGCGACGCGCTGCTGCGCCGCGGCAGCACGCTGGTCGGCATCGACGCGCTCGGCGCCCGCGACGTGGTCGTGCAATCCCAGAGCGTCGCTGCCGGCAGGCTCGTCGCCGCCGGCGTGCTGACGGCCGACGACGCCGAGGTCACGCTGCGCATCCGCGACGCCAGCGGCGCGGTGACGACACGCGTCGTGCCGGTGCACGCCCGCGCCCCGGCGTCATCGCTGGCGGCGCTGCAATGGGCGCGCCTGACGCTGGCGTCGCTGGAGGGCGAAGCGCGGACCCACAAGGTCCGCATCCGCGAGATCGGCAAGCGTTTCGGCCTCGCAACCCGCGAAACGTCGCTGATCGTCCTCGAGCAAGTGGAGGACTACGTTCGCAACGACATCGAGCCGCCGACCGAGCTGCGCGCGGCGTACGACAGGATCGCCGCCAACGTCGCCAAGCGCCGCGTCGAAAGCGACACCGCGCGACTCGCACAGGTCGTGCGTCGCTTCGAGGCGCGCGTCGCCTGGTGGAACCGCGACTTTCCGAAAGGCGACCAGCCGCCGCCGCTGGCGGTTGCCAAGGCGGAGCCGACGAGCGCCAACGCGGTCGGCGCGGTCTCGATGTTGCGCGACGAGCGCCGGCAGCGCACCGACGCGCCGCAGCACCAGAACAAGGACGCGGAGCGCGCCGGCGCGCCCGCGCCGAGCGCGGCGCCGGCCGTGCCGGCGGGGCAGGCGCGCTTCGGCGCGATCGAGAACGACAAGGGAGTGGTCGATTCGCTCGCGAAGAAGAGCGCCGAGTCCGTCAACGCCAGGGAAGCGACGACGACGATCGCGATCGCCGTCACGCCGGCGGCGAACGCGAGCGCGGCGATCCAGCGCCTGCGCGCCGCGCGCGCCGACGAATGGACGCGGATCTATCTCGACGAGCGCCGCGGCAACGAGACCAACGTCGGCTTCTTCCTCGACGCCGCCGAGTTCTTCCTCGCCAAGGGCGACCGCGAGGACCGTGCGCTGGGCCTGCGCGCGCTCTCCAACCTCGCCGAGCTCGACCTGCAGAACCGCCAGGTCCTGCGCTTGCTCGCGTACCGGCTGCAGCAGGCCGGCGAGACGGCGGCGGCGGTGCCGATCTTCGAGCGCGTCCTCGAGTTGGCGCCGAACGAGCCGCAGTCGCACCGCGACCTCGGCCTCGCCCTCGCCGACGCCGGCCAGGCACAGGCTGCCGTCGACCGCCTCTACGCCGTCGTCACCGGCGCGTGGGACGGCCGCTTCGCCGACATCGACCTGATTGCGCTCACCGAGCTCAACGCCGTCGTCGACAAGGCGCGGCGCGACGGCAAGCCGGTCGACACCGCGACGATCGAGCCGCGGTTGCTCAGGAACCTGCCGCTCGAGGTCCGCGTCGTCCTGGCTTGGGACGCCGACAACACCGACGTCGACCTGCACGTGTTCGACCCCAACGGCGAGGAGGTCTACTACGGCCACAACCTCTCGTACCAGGGCGGCGCGATCACCCGCGACGCGACGGGCGGCTACGGCCCTGAAGAGTTCGCCCTCAAGGTCGCCAAGCCGGGCCGCTACCGTGTGGTCGCCAACTTCTTCGGCCACCGCCAGCAGGTTCTCGCCACCGGCACCGGGCTGATGCTGTGGTTCTCCAGCGGCTACGGCAGCGGCGCGCAGCAGGACCGGAGGACGACGGTGCGGATCAAGAGCGAGCGCGGCGAGCGTGTCGCCGTCGGCGAGTTCGAGGTCCTGCCGAAGCCGTGATCGAGGAGGGCTGCAGGCGCCGCCGTCAGCGCGTCTCGGTCCCGGTGCCCTTGGCCTGGGCGGCGAGCTGCGGCGGTACCGGCTCGATCTTGTTCTCACGCATGTAGTCGTTCATGTCGCGCCAGCCGGCGAAGACGGCGGCGCGATCGGCTTTCTTGTAGATCGTGAAGCAATCCTCGATCGCACGGCCGGCATGGCGACACGCCGCGCCGACCGCCTTGCCGTCGGCCTCGCGCGAGGCGGCGACCTTCTCGGCCGACTCGATGCCCAGCATGTCGCAGCCGGTGACGAGCGATGTCGCGAACACGACGAGAAAGACAGTGAGGAGCGAGCGGCGCATGGCGACGGGCGGGAGTCCGCCCCTGATTTCGGCCGGCAGCCGCCGAAGTTGAGGCCGTCCTCGCGCCGCCCGGGACTGCTAGCGCCGCATCGCCCCGGTCATCGCCATCAGCCGGGCGACCCGCTCCTCGGTCGGCGGGTGGGTCGAGAAGAGCGACGTGATGCCGCCGCCGCGGAGTGGATTCATGATCATCATGTGCGCCGTCTGTGGATTGCGCTCGGCGGCGATCAGTGGCGTTCCCTGCGCGTAAGTCTGGATCTTCTGCAGCGCCGATGCCAGCGAGCGCGGGTCGCCCGACAGCTCGGCGCCGCCGCGATCGGCCTCGAACTCGCGCGCCCGGCTGATCGCGAGCTGGATCAGGCTCGCAGCGAGCGGGGCGAGAAGGGCGACGGCGAGCCCGGCGATCGGGTTCGCCGGCCGGCCTTCGCTGTCGCGGCCACCGAAGAACATCGCGAAGTTGGCGAGCATCGAGATCGCGCCGGCCATCGTCGCGCTGATCGTCGAGATCAGGATGTCGCGGTGCACGACGTGGGTGAGCTCGTGCGCCATCACGGCGCGCAGCTCGTCGGCGGTGAGCACCTGCATGATCCCGGTCGTCGCCGCGATGGCGGCGTGCTCGGGGTTGCGCCCGGTCGCGAAGGCATTCGGCGCCGCTTCGTCGATGACGTAGACGCGCGGCATCGGCAGCCGGGCGCGCTGCGCCAGCTCGGCGACCGTCCGGTAGAACTGCGGTGCCGAGCTCTCGTCGACCTCGCGCGCGTTGTACATCTTCAGGACCAGCTTGTCGGAGAACCAGTAGCTGAAGAAGTTGAGGCCGAGCGCGACGATCAGCGCGAACGCCATGCCCTGCCGGCCGCCGACGTAGCCGCCGATCGCCATGAACAGGGCGGTGATCGCCGCCATCAGGACGGCAGTCTTCAGGAGGTTGAACATCGTCGTCTGTCCTTGAAGTCGACGCCCGGCCGGCGTCGGCGTGAAGATGGCGGCGCGGCGGCGAAGTTCAATCGCCGCCCGTCGCCGCCGCCGGAGCGTCGAAGACGGCGCCGGGCGGCGGCTTCCAGCCGCGCAGCAGCGCCTCGGCGGCCATGCGGCGGCCGCCGGCGCGCTGCAGCTCGGTGAGCGCGAGGCGGCCTTCGCCGCAGCCGACGACGAGCGCGTCGCGCTCGACGGCGACGATCGCTCCCGGTGCGCCGCTGCCGGCCCTGACGGCGCCACGCCAGCACGCGATCGTCTCGCCGGCGAGGACGCTCTTCGCTCCGGGCGCGGGATCGAACGCGCGCAGGCGCCGCTCGATCGTCGTCGCGGTGGTGCGCCAGTCGATCGCCGCTTCGCTCTTGGCGATCTTGGCCGCATAGGTGACGCCGGCCGCGGGCTGCGGCGTCGCGACGAGCGGCGCCGCGCCGAGCCCGGCCAGAGCCCGCACGATCAGCTCGCCGCCGCGCAAGGCGAGCCGCTCCTGCAGAGCGCCCGCGCTATCGTCGGCAGCGATCTCGACCGGTTCGGCAAGCAGCATCGGACCGGTGTCGAGGCCGGCGTCCATCTGCATGATCGTGACGCCGGTGACGTCGTCGCCGGCATCGATCGCGCGCTGGATCGGCGCCGCGCCGCGCCAGCGCGGTAGCAGCGAGGCGTGGATGTTGAGGCAGCCGTGCCGCGCCAGTGCGAGCAGCCACGGCGGCAGCAGGAGGCCGTAGGCGGCGACGACGACGACGTCGGGCGCCGCCGCGACGAGTGCGGCCTGCGCGGCGCGCGCGTCGTCGCCATGCCTGCCGTCGAGACGCAGGCCATGCGGCTGGACGACGTCGATGCCGTGCTCGATGGCAAAGACCTTCACCGGCGACGCGCCGAGTTTCATGCCGCGTCCGGCGGGGCGATCGGGCTGCGTCAGGACGAGACGGATGTCGAACCCCGCCGCGTGCAGCCGGGCGAGCGCGACCCGGGCGAAGTCGGGCGTTCCGGCGAAGGCGACTCGCATCGCCTCGCCGGCCAGCGGCATCAGACCCGCGCCTCGTCGCGCGTCTTCTTCAGCATCCGCGTCCTGATGCGCGAACGCTTGAGCGGGCTCAGGTATTCGACGAACACCTTGCCGAGCAGATGATCCATCTCGTGCTGCACCGCGACGGCAAGGAGGCCGTCGGCGTCGAACTCGCGCGCCTCGCCGGAGCGGTCGAGCGCGCGGACGCGGACGCGAGCAGGGCGCGACACCTTGTCGTAGATCTCGGGCACCGAAAGGCAGCCCTCCTCGGAAGTCGCCATGTCCTCGCTCAGCGCGACGAGCTCGGGGTTGATCAGCACGACCGCCTCGTCGCGCGCCTCCGACGTGTCGATCACGATCACGCGCTCGTGGACGTCGACCTGCGTCGCCGCGAGGCCGACGCCTTCGGCGGCATACATCGTCTCGAGCATGTCGTCGACGAGCGTGCGGATGCGCTCGTCGACCGCGGCCACCGGCTGCGCCACCTTGTTCAGGCGTGGATCGGGGTAGCGGAGGATGTCGAGCTTGCTCATTTGTGACGAATCGATTCAGCGGCGGGCATCTGTGGATACCGGACAACGAAAAGAGGTGAGAAAGGTCTCACGCGCTGGTCCGCGTGAGGTGCGGTTTCGTTGCGATATCAATGCTTTATGGGCAGAATCTGTGAACTCAAGTGAGATTTTCGCCGAACCGCGACGTCGCCTTCCAAGGCCGCGCGGAAGACCTTTCGGACCGCGCGCGCGTGCGCCGCGGCTCGCTCCACGAGACCTTCTGCATGAGCCGACGAATTCTCCCTGCAGCGCCCTCCCTCCGGCAACTCGCCGTCCTCGGTCTCGCCTCCGTCGCCATCGCCGCTGTCGCCGCCGAACCCAACTTCCCGATCACGAAGCAGCAGCGCGACACCGCGAAGCGCACCGCCGAGACGGGCGTTGCGCTGAGCGAGATTCTGCCGACGGCGCCCGACGTCTACACCGTCAAGCCGCACGACACGCTGTGGGGCATCTCGGGGCTCTACCTGAAGAGCCCGTGGCGCTGGCCCGAGCTCTGGGGAATGAACCTGGAGCAGGTCAGGAATCCGCACTTGATCTTTCCGGGGCAGACGCTCTACCTCGACAAGTCGAACGGCCGCGCGCGGCTGCGCATGGGCGCGCCGGTCGGCGGCAGCGCGGGTGACGCGAGCCTGTCGCCGCGCGTGCGCGCGCGCGACGTCGCGCTCGACGGCATCGCATCGATCCCGTTCAACCTCATCGAGCCGTTCCTCAGCGAAGCGGTGATCTTCGAAGCCAACGAACTCGCCAACGCGCCGCGCATCGTCGCCACGCAGGAAGGCCGGGTGCTGCTCTCGCGCGGCGACACCGCATACGTTCGCGGCGAACTCGGCGCCGAGCGCGATTTCCGCATCTTCCGCGAGCCGCGCCCGCTGCGCGACCCGACGACCAACGAGATCCTCGGCTACGAGGCGACCTACGTCGGCGCCTCCGAGTACACGGTGCAGGGCGAAACACGCACCGACTCGCAAGGCAAGGCCGAGATCGTCCCGGCGACGTTCACCGTCACGAGCATCCGCCAGGAAGCCGGCGTCGGCGACCGCCTGTCGCCGGTGCCCGGCCGCGAATACACGAACTACGCACCGCATCCGCCGGCGGCGCCGATCGCGGGCCAGATCGTGTCGATCTACGGCGACGGCCTGACCGCCGGCCAGAACCAGATCGTCGCTCTCAATCGAGGTGCAGTCGATGGCATCGAGCGCGGCCACGTCCTCGCCCTCTATCGCGACGGCAAGGTCGTCGTCGATCCGACCGAGAAGGGTCGCACCAAGATCAAGCTGCCCGACGAGCGGCATGGCGTGCTCTTCGTGTTCCGCGTTTTCGACCGGATGTCGTACGCGCTGATCCTCTCGGTCAAGGACCCGGTCGCGCGCGGCGACCGCTTCACCCAGCCGTAGACTCGCACCCGGCGGCGGCTCTCCCGGCCGCGCCGAACCGGCTCGCTGCATCTGACCACAGGCGCTCGCGCGTCGCGGTGGAGCGCTGATTCTCATGATCGATCGCGACGAGTTCTCGGCGTGGCTGCGCCTGCTCGAAACGCCAGGCGTCGGCCGCGAGGCGGCGCGCGCCCTGCTCGCCCGCTTCGGTTCGCCCGACGCGGTGCTCGGGGCTTCGACCGCAGCGCGCGCCGCGGTCGTGCCGGCCGCCATCGCGAGCGCGCTCGCGACGGCTCCGGAGCCATTCGAGGCGCGTCTTGCCGTCGGCTGGCAGTGGCTGCAAGGCGGCGACGAGCCGCGTGACGCCATCGCCCTCGGCGACCCTCGCTATCCGGCAGCGCTGCTCGAGAGCCCCGACCCGCCGCTGCTGCTCTATGTGCGCGGCCGGATCGCGCTGCTGCAATCGCCCGCGATCGCGATCGTCGGCAGCCGCAATCCGACCGCGCAGGGACTCGAGAACGCCCGCGCATTCGCGGCGCACCTGAGCGGCGTCGGCTGGACCGTCGTCTCGGGTCTCGCGTTCGGCATCGACGCCGCCGCCCACGAAGGCGCCCTTGCCGGTGGCGGCGCGACGATCGCCGTCGTCGGCACGGGCCTCGACATCGACTATCCGACCCGGCACCGCGCGCTCGCGAGCAAGATCGCGGCGACGGGCCTGCTGATGAGCGAATTCGCAGTCGGCACGCCGGCGCTGGCGGCCAACTTCCCGGTTCGCAACCGCATCATCGCCGGGCTCGCGCGCGGCACGCTCGTCGTCGAGGCGGCCGTCCAGTCCGGATCGCTGATCACGGCCCGACTCGCCACCGAGGCCGGCCGCGAGGTGTTCGCGATTCCAGGCTCGATTCACTCGCCGCAGTCGCGCGGCTGTCACGCGTTGATCAAGCAGGGCGCGAAGCTGGTCGACAGCGCCGCCGACATCGTCGAGGAACTCGCGCCCTTGCGAACGGATCGAACGGCGCTGCCGCATCCTCGACCGACTCCGTCGCTACCGATGCCGAAAGACCCCATCCTCGACGCGCTGGGCTTCGATCCGATCGGCCTCGACGCGCTCGTCGCCCGGACCGGAACCAGCGCCGCCGAGCTCTCGGCCCGGCTGCTCGAGCTCGAGCTCCAGGGCCGCGTCGCACGGCTGCCCGGCCAGTTGTTCCAGCGCATCGAGCGGGCCTGAAAATCGGTCGACCATCGAGCCCGAGTGCGGCGCCGTTTGTCCACACCCGGAGAGTTGCAACAAGACGCTGCGTTATCATCGATTCATGTTCGACGTCCTCGTGTATCTCTACGAGAACTACTGGCGTCCGGACGCTTGCCCCGGGCACGAGCAGCTCACCCGCAAGCTCACGTCGGTCGGCTTCGAGTCCGACGAGATCGCCGACGCGCTGAACTGGCTCGACGGCGTCGCCGCGGTCGCTCAAGCCAAGCTTGCCGAGCAACACCGCGAGAGCATCCGCGTCTACGTGCCGGTGGAGCAGGAGCACCTCGGCGAGCAGTCGATCGCGTTCATCGCCTTCCTCGAGTCGGCCGGCGTGTTGCCGCCGGCGATGCGCGAGATGGTGATCGATCGCGCCAGCGCGATTCCAGGCGGCCCGCTCGATCTCGAAGACCTGAAGATCATCGTCCTGATGGTGTTCTGGAGCCTGGGCGAGGAGCCCGATGCGCTGATCCTCGACGAGCTGTTCGTCGCCGAAGAGGATCGCGTCACGCATTGATGCGGCGCGGAGGTCGGCTCCGCGCTCGACGCTGGATGCGAGGGACGCTCGGTCCCTCGACGAGCTAGTTCAGCAGACGCGACGGGTCGCCGTCGAGCTTGGCCATCGCGCTGCGCGTCGCCCGCACGGTGAGCGCTTCTTCCTGCGCCGGCACCAGCAGCCCGGCCTGCAGGAACGCCGCCAGCCGGTGCTGCTGGAAAAGCACGCCGCGGCCCTGCGGCGACACGAACAGCGTCAGCTGCCGCCGCATGCCCTGCCATGCGAGCTGGACCTGCTCGTTGCGGTTGCGATAGTCGAGCATGTACCAGCTGCCGACCTGCAGCTCGCGAGCCCATGCCAGCATCGCCGGCGTCGGCATCGAGCCACCTTCGCCGACCACCTCGAGCTCCGAGCTCTCGTGGCCCGACAGGTCCATGACGAGCGACTCGTCGATGTCGACGTCTTCGGTCTCCGGCAGCAGCTCCTCGAGCGTCTCGAGCCGGCCCATCAGCTCCTCGAGGCGCTCGTGCGAGATCGCGGCCGCCTTGGCCGTGAACGCCGCCGCGAGCGAGTTGTTGAGGCGCTGGATGTGCTCGTCCTGCTTGGGCACCGGAATGCCGGCCTCGTCCATGCCGTCGCGCAGCGTCTTCAGGAGCGGCGGCAAGCGGCGGATCACTTCGGCGCGCTCGCCGCGCGAGACCTTGGCGCTCGCCGACCAGATGAGATCGGCGGCGGCACGCTTCATCTCCCGCGTCGTGTCGCCGGCGCCCGACTTCACCGCCGTGGTGGCAAGGACGTCGGCCCAGACCTGGAACAGGAACTCGCGCACGCCTTCCTGGACCGGGACATCGTTCAGCATCTTGCGCAGCTCGATCGTGTACTGGATCGCCATCGTCTCGCGCTGCTCGACCTGCGCTGCCAGCGAGACGCCCTTCTTCGACGCCTCGTTCTCGTTCTTGAAGTAGTGCTCGAGGAATTTCTCGAACTCGGTGAGGACGGTCTGGAAGACACGCCGGCCGGTGTCGGGATAGGCCTCGACGACCTGGACGACGCGCTTGATCTCCCGTTCGAGCAGATCGCCGACGGCGCGGCTCGACGAGTCGAAGCCCATCACGCACGCGCCCATGCGGTCGATCAGCCGTCGTGCCGGATGCTCGACGGTGGCGAAGAAGTCGGGCTCGGAGACGGCGACCCGGAGCACCGGCATCTGCAAGCGCGCGAACCAGACCCGCACGGTAGCGGGGATGGCGTCTTCCATCAGGATGCTCTGGAACAGCAGCGCGACGATCTCGATCGTCGCCCGCTCGACCGGCGACGCTGCCGCCGCCTTGAGCGCTTGCTTGCGCTGCTGCAGCTCCTCGATCAGCGCCGGCGTTCCGACCGCTGCTGCGCGCGGGACCCCATCGGTTCCCGCCGTCGCAGCCACGGCCAGCCGCCGGGCAACGCTTTCCTGCGCCTCGGCGATCGCCGCGCTCAGCTTGGGCGACGGCGGCCCCGGCGCGTGCGAGGTGACGGCGAAGTCGGGCAGCTGACGGCCGACGAGACGGTTGAGGCGGTTCAGCACCGCCTCGGGCTGCTCGCCGCCGCGCGCCAGGCTCGCCGCGCGCGTCATCAGCCGGGTCTCCTCGGCGACCTCGGTGGCGGTGTTCTGCGGCCGCATCGCCGATGACTGGAAGTCGGTCGCCGAGCGCAGGCCGGTCGGCGTGCCGAAGCCGCCGCTCGCGGCGATCACCGGCCGCGCGCCGCCGGTATTGGAGCGGCGGATGAACGGCCGCAGGTCGACCTCGGGCAAGACGTGGCGTTGCAGCAGGAAGCGGTTGATCTCGTGGTAGGCCTCTTCCGCGAACAGCGATAGCTCCTCGTGGACAACCGACTGCAGCATCCGCCAGGCGTCGAAGCTGAGCGGCGCGGTGAGCCACGAGTTGGTGACGATGCGCGCCAGCACGTGCGGCCGCAGGATGTCGTTGGTCTCGAGCTCCTCGCGCTTCTCGAGCATGTTCATGCGCGAGCGGAGATCGGTGAACTCCCACGAGGCGCGATCCATCATGGCGAGGGCGAGGCGCGAGCTCAGGATCTCGTGCTCGATCGTGTCGTCGTCGACCAAGCTGAGCTTGTTGGCGCCACGACCGCCGGCAGCGGCGACAGGAAGCTCGCCCAGACGCGTCTGCGCGACGGTGCCGGTCGCGAGCGCGGCCTTCAGCATCGTCATCATTCCGTGCTGCCAGATCGGGAACGCGGCCTGCAGCGTCGGCAGCAGCTCGCGCCGCTTCAGCGCGACAGCGGGCTCGGCGACGGTCGCGGCGAGCAGCCTCGCGCCCTGCTCGATCCCCTGCACAACTGCGGGGATCCCGCCGAGGAGCCGCTCCACATACGACCGCCTCGCCTGCTGAGCCAATGCCGTCGGGTTGGCGGGGGTGGGCATGGGCGCTTGGTGGCTTCGGCTATTCCCGAGAAAGTCGATTTCGACTCTACACCACCGCCCCGGCGTTCGGATCGTTCGGATCGTGATCCTTGGCCGCCGATTTGACGAGATCTTCCCGCTTGACGCCGAGCCACATGGCGATCGCGGCGGCGACGAAGACCGACGAATAGATGCCGAACAGGATGCCGATCGTCAGCGCGACGGCGAAATAGTGCAGCGTCGGGCCGCCGAAGATGAGCATCGACAGGACCATCATCTGGGTCGAGCCGTGGGTGATGATGGTCCGGCTGATGGTGCTCGTGATCGCGTGATCGATCACCTCGCGGGTCGTCATCTTGCGATAGCGGCGGAACGACTCCCGGATCCGGTCGAAGATGACAACCGATTCGTTCACCGAGTAGCCCAGCACCGCGAGCACCGCGGCGAGCACCGAGAGCGAGAACTCCCACTGGAAGAAGGCGAAGAAGCCGAGGATGATGACGACATCGTGCAGGTTCGCGACGATGGCAGCGACCGAGAACTTCCACTCGAAGCGCAGCGCCAGGTAGATCATGATGCCGACGACGACGAAGGCGAGCGCCTTCGCACCGTCCTGCGCCAGCTCCTTGCCGACCTGCGGCCCCACGACCTCGCTGCGCGAGAGCCGCACCGGCTCGCCGCTCGACGCCGCGCAGAGCTGCCGCGACGCCGCCGACTCGGGCGCCGTCGCCGCCGCCTCGACCGTCTTGACGCTGCCGTTTTCGGCCTTGCAGAGCGCCGCGAAGACGCGATTGGTGAGGTCGCCCTGCTTGAGGTCGGCGCGCACCGGCACGCGGATCATGACGTCGCGCGAGCTGCCGAAGTTCTGCACCAGCACGTCGCCGAGGCTCATCGCTTCGACCGTGCTGCGGATCTTCGGGATGTCGGCCGGCTCCGCGTAGGCGACCTCGATCACGTTGCCGCCCGTGAACTCGATCGAGAAGTGAAGGCCGCGCGTCGCCAGGAAGAAGACTGCGGCGAGGAAGGTCAGCAACGAGATGACGTTGAAGACGAGCGCATGCCGCATGAACGGGATGTCGCGGCGGATGCGGAAGAACTCCATGCTGTTTTCCTCGGCCGGACCGGCGTCAGCTCTTGGCCGGCACGCTCGTCGCCGGTTTCCAGACCTGGCCGATCGAGACCGCCTTCAGCCGCTTCTGGCGGCCGTACCAGAGATTGACCAGGCCGCGCGAGAACATCACCGCCGAGAACATCGAGGTGATGATCCCGAGGCAGTGGACGATGGCGAAGCCGCGCACCGGACCGGAGCCGAAGGCGAGCAGCGCGAGGCCCGCGATCAGCGTCGTCACGTTCGAGTCGAGGATCGTCGCCCAGGCCCGCTCGTAGCCGGTGTTGATCGCCGTCTGCGGGTTGGCGCCGCCGCGAAGCTCCTCGCGGACGCGCTCGTTGATCAGCACGTTGGCGTCGATCGCCATGCCCAGCGCCAGCGCGACCGCGGCGATGCCCGGCAGCGTCAGCGTCGCCTGCAGCATCGACAGCACCGCGACGAGGAGAAGGAGGTTGAAGGCGAGCGAGAGGGTCGAGATCACGCCGAACAGCAGGTAGTACGCGCACATGAAGGCAGCGATCGCGCAGAACCCGTAGATCACGCTCTGGAAGCCCTTGGCGATGTTCTCGGCGCCGAGGCTCGGCCCGATCGTTCGCTCCTCGATGATCTCCATCGGCGCTGCCAGCGAGCCGGCCCGTAGCAGCAGCGCGGTGTCGTTGGCCTCGGCGGTCGTCATCCGGCCGGAGATCTGGAAGCGATTGCCGAGCTCGCCGCGAATCACCGGCGCGGTCACGACCTCGCCCTTGCCCTTCTCGAACAGCAGGATCGCCATTCGCTTGCCGATGTTCTCGCGCGAGACATCGCGCATGATCCGCGCGCCGCGCGCGTCGACGGTGAGGTGGACCGCGGGCTCCTGCGTCTGGCCGTCGAAGCCGGGCTGCGCATCGGTCAGGTTCTCGCCCGTCAGCAGCACCTGGCGCTTGACGACGAGCGGCTGGCCGCCGCGCTCGGTGTAGCGCTCGGAGCCGAACGGCACCGGGCCGGCACCCGTCATCGCCATCCGGCCTTCGCTGGTCTCGTCGACCATGCGCATCTCGAGCGTCGCCGTGCGGCCGATGATGTCCTTCGCTTTGGCCGTGTCCTGCACGCCCGGCAGCTGGACGACGACGCGGTCGGCGCCCTGCTGCTGGATCACCGGCTCGGCGACGCCGAGCTCGTTGACGCGGTTGTGCAGCGTCGTGATGTTCTGCGTGATCGCCGCCGCCTGGACGCGCTTGGCGGCCTCGGGCTTGAGGTTGCCGGTGAGCTTGAAGTCGGTGCCGTCGAGGCTTTCCGTCCAGTTGAAATCGGTCAGCTGCTCGGCAAGCACGGCCCGCGCCGCCGTCTGCGTCGCCTGGTCGCGAAAGCGCACTGCGATGACGTCGCCGTCGCGCGTGATGCCGGTGTGGCGGATGTTCTTGTCGCGCAGAAGCGTGCGGACGTCGCCTGCGGTCGAGTCGGCCTTCTTGGTGAGCGCCGCCTTCATGTCGACCTGCATCAGGAAGTGGACGCCGCCGCGCAGATCGAGGCCGAGATACATCGGCAGCGCGCGCAACGCCGTCAGCCAGCGCGGCGAGCGCGACAGCAGGTTGAGCGCGACGATGTAGGTCGGATCGCTCGGGTCGGGGTCGAGCGCGGCCGAGATCGCGTCCTTCGCCTTGCGCTGCGCGTCGAGGTCGGCAAAGCGCGCCTTCACCGAGTGGCCGTCGAACTGGACGAAGTCAGGCTTGAGCCCGGCCTTGGTGAGGATCTCCTCGACGCGCGGCGCCAGCGAGGCGTCGACCTTGATGGTCACCTTGCCGCTCGAGACCTGCACCGCGGGCGCCTCGCCGAACAGGTTCGGCAGCGTATAGACGACGCCGACGAGTAGCGCAATCACGAGGATCACGTACTTCCAGAGCGGATAGCGATTCACGTCGACAGCCCTCGGCGGCGCCCGCCCGGCGTCACTTGACCGTGCCCTTGGGCATCACCTGCACGACCGCGCTGCGCTGGATCTGGATCTCGACGCCGCTCGCCACCTCGAGGCCAACGAAGGTGTCGCCGAGCTTGGACACCTTGCCGAGGACGCCGCCCGAGGTGACGACCTCGTCGCCCTTGGCGAGCGCCTCGATCATCGACTTGTGCTCTTTCTGCCGCTTCATCTGCGGCCGGATCATGATGAAGTAGAGCACCACGAACATCAGGACGAGTGGCAGCATGCTGCTCAATCCGCCCAGGCCCATGAAACCGTCGGCTGCGCCGGTGGCGGCCGGTGCGGCCTGTGCGAATGCTTCGGAAATGAACACGGGTGAATCCTCTCGCTGCGCGGCGGCGGGGCGCCGGCCAAAACCTGCGAATTGTAAGACCCGATGCTCGCTCAGAGCCCCGGGGCGGCTGCCGTGCCGGAAAGCACCGCGACCTTCGGTGCGCTCGACGCCGGCGCCGCGACCAGCCGCAGCAGCGTGATCTCCGAAGGTGCGCCGAAGCGCTTCGGCGGGCCCCAGTATCCGGTGCCGCGGCTCGTGTAGACCCACATCCGGCGCCATCGATGCAAGCCCGCCGTGAACGGCTGCTGGAGACGGACGAGGAAGTTCCACGGCAGGAATTGGCCGCCGTGGGTGTGGCCCGAGAGCTGCAGGTCGAACCCTGCGGCCTCGGCCGCCGCGGCGCTGCGCGGCTGGTGGGCGAGGAGGATGCGGACCGCGGCGTCGGTCGGTCCGCCGGCGAGCGCGGCCTGCGGATCGCTCGCCTGAGCGCCATCGAAATGGCCGGCGCTGAAGTCGGTGACGCCGGCGAGGACGAGCACGGCGTTGCCCCGCCGGACGACGACGTGCTCGTTGATCAGCACCGTGAGCCCGAGCCGGCGCAGCTCGCGAGTCCAGGGTGCCGCGCCGCTGTAGTACTCGTGGTTGCCGGTGACGAAGAAGCTCCCCTCGCGCGAGAGCAGGCCGGCGAGCGGAGCGACGTCGAGGGCGAGCTCGCGGACCGGGCCGTCGACCAGATCGCCGGTGATCGCGACGACATCGACCTCGAGCCGGTTGACGGCGGCAACGATGGCCTCGACGAACGGCCGCTTGATCGTCGGCCCGACGTGGACGTCGCTGACCTGGGCGATCGTGAAGCCGGCGAGTGCCGCCGGCAAGCCGGCGATCGGCACGTCGACGCGGGCGATGCGAGCGGTCCGACGCGCGTTGACGAAGCCCCAGAGCGTCACCAGGACGGCGCCGATCGCGACCGCGCGCGCCGAAGGGACGACGAGCGCGGCGACGTCGATCGTGCCCGGCCGCAGCGCGTCGATCGCGGCACCTGCGAGCAGGGCGACGTCGCGGCCGACGGCGAGGACGAACAGCGACGAGAACAGGCCCATGCAGATCAGCCCGACCCATGCGAGCGAAGCCGCGCGCCGCCCGGTGCCAGCGTGCCGCGCGCCGAGGCCGAACGGCAACGTCAGCGCCGAGACCAGGAGGACGGCGGCGAGCAGCGCGCCGGCCACGACCGAGCCAAGCGCCGGCACCAGTCGCCAGCCGACGAAGGCGTGGAGGAGGAGCGAGATCGCCTGCAGCGGCATCGCCGGCATGTGGGTGCAGCGGCGGCTGCTTCAATGGCGGCGCCGACGCTCGCCCGATTCGCGCCTCGCCGCGCAGGTTCGCGGCAATCGAGCTATCGTCGCTTCGATTCTGTTCGTCGCGTCCCGGGCGCCCGGGACGGCGGCGAAGACCGTCGGCCGGCAGGCAACGCCGGCGCCTCGGCCGCACAACGACGTTGCCGCAGGAGACACAGATGGATCGTTCGAACCACCGCGCCTCTGCGCGCGCACCGTGGCTGCGCGCCGCGGCGATCGCGGCGAGCCTGAGCGCCGCTGCCGGCCTCGCCCTCGCGGCGGACCCGCCGAAGGAAGAGGTGCCGTTCTGGGCGGTCGGCATGCCCAAGGGCAACAAGCTCGCGCCCGTGCCGGCCTATCCGGTGCCGACGGCAGCCGACCAGTTGCCGGTCGCCAAGCTCAAGGTCCCGCCCGGCTTCAAGGTCGAGGTCTGGGCGCCGAACGTGCTCGATGCCCGCGGCCTCAGACTCGGTGACAAGGGAACGGTCTTCGTCAGCTCGCTGTTCGTCGCCGGCAAGATCTACGCGATCACCGACAAGGGTGGCAGGCGCGAGGTGAAGACGATCGCCGAGAAGCTCAACCTGCCGAACGGGATCGAGTTCTACAAGGGCGCGCTCTACGTCGCGACGCCCAAGGACATCACGCGCTACGACAACATCGAGGCCAGCCTCGACAACCCGCCGGCGCCGGTGATGGTCTACGACAAGCTGCCTGGCGACGTGCCGCACGGCTGGAAGTACATCCGCGTCGGCCCCGACGGCAAGCTCTACGTGCCGACCGGCGCGCCGTGCAACATCTGCGCGCGCGACGACAACCACATGCACATCCAGCGCATGAACCTCGACGGCAGCGGCGTCGAGACGATCGCGACGGGCGTTCGCAACACGGTCGGATTCGACTTCGATCCGAAGACCGGCGACCTCTGGTACACGAACAACGGCCGCGACTGGCTCTCCGAGGACATGCCGAACGACAGCCTGAACCACGTCAAGAAGGGCAGCAACAACGACTTCGGCTACCCGTACTGTCACCAGGGCACGATCGCCGATCCGGAGTACGGCTGGGGCAAGGACTGCGCCGACTACGCGCAGCCGGCGCTGCTCACCGGGCCGCACGCCGGCACGCTCGGCATGCGCTTCTACACCGGCACGATGTTCCCCGAGAAGTACCGCGGCGCGATCTTCATCGCCCGCCACGGCTCGTGGAACCGGTCGAAGAAGTTCGGCGCCGACATCGTCGTCGCGTGGCTGGACGGCAAGGGCGGCATCAGCAAGATGGAGCCGTTCCTGACCGGCTTCATCGAGAACAACGAGTACCTCGGCCGGCCGGTCGACATCCTGCAGCTCAAGGACGGCTCGCTCCTCATCTCCGACGACCACGCCGGAGCGATCTACCGGGTCAGCTACCACCGATGACAAAGGGGCGCTGCGCGGAGGCGGCAGCGCGCACGGCCCGCGCGGTCGCTGCCGGCGCGGCGCTCGCGGCGGTCGCGGGCGCCGCGGCCGCGCAGGCGGCGAGCGCGCCTTACGATCGCTTCGTGCTCTGTGCGTCGTGCCACGGCGCCGGCGGCGTCAGCGCGACGACCGAGGTGCCGTCGCTCGCGGGCCAGCACTCGTTCTACGCGATCACGCAGCTCTTCCTCTTTCGCGCCGAGAGGCGAACGAATCCGGTGATGGCGGCAGTGGCCAAGGGAATGAGCGACGCCGACCTGCGCGCCTACGCGGAGCTGATCGGCAAGCTGCCGCCGGCGCCGCCCTACGAACCCTTACCCGCCGATCCGGAGCGGATGGCGCGCGGCGCGGCACTCGCGGCCAAGAATCGCTGTGCGTCGTGCCATGGCGACGACTATGCCGGCGACCAGCAAGTGCCGCGCGTCGCCGGACAGCGCGAGGACTACCTCGCGAAGACTCTCGCCGAATTCAAGTCCGGCGCCCGCATCGGCTACACGGCGGCGATGAACGAGACGCTGGCGACCGTGGATGCGCGCGAGCTGCCGGACCTCGCACACTACCTGGCGCACGTCGGCGGCGGCCACTAGCCGCAGCAACCTCGTCCACGGGCACGCGGTCGCGCGCCCGCTGCGCAACGACCTCAGTGGCCGCTCGAGTCGGCGCGCCGGCCCGACTCGAACAGGAACCAGGTTCGCCGCTCGGTCTCGTCGATCCAGACCTCGATCAGGCTGGCGGTGGCGATGTCGCGATGCTTCTCGCAGACTTCGTGCACCTCGCGCAAGCTCGCCGCGAGCGTGCGATTGTCTTCGCCGAGCTCGCCGAGCATGTCGAGCGGCTCGACGTAGTCGGCATCGTTGTCGAGAACGCGCTGGGTGCGGGCGATGTGGCCGATCGAGCGCAGGGTCGACCCGCCGAGCTTGCGGATGCGTTCGGCGATCGGATCCGTCATCGCGTACAGCTGGTCGGCCTGCTCGTCGAGCAGGAGGTGGTAGTCGCGGAAATGCGGACCGCTCATGTGCCAGTGGAAGTTCTTCGTCTTGAGGTACAGCGCAAACACATCCGCAAGCAACGCATTCAGCGCGCCCGTGATGTCCTTCACCGCCTTCGCCTTCAGGAGCGTGGGGGTGCTAAGCG
>DASXLD010000015.1:0-42902 GCA_036496385.1 Caldimonas sp.
GTCCGCCCGCAGGCAGCATGAGACGCGAGGAACGCGGCGCAACGCGCCTGAAACGCTCGAAGCGCAGGCGTCCTTACGGGTCGATGCGGTTTGACCGGCTGAACGTGATCGCGCTTTCACGTTGTTCAGACCTTCCCTAGCTGCGTCCGACCGGTTCAGAGCAGCTCAGTAACGAGTAGAAATCCCCATCGAACTGATCGGGGTGCGATGGGGTTCGGGATATGGGGACGCTTCAGTCGTCCTTCTTGATGGTCAGTTCGTTCTTCACGTCGCGCACACGCTCGGTTCGTTGAGCAATCGATACGGCCTTGTCGATCTCTTGCTGACTCCTTGCCGTTCCGGTGAGCCACACCGTACCATTCGCGTCGGTGTCTACGTGAATCTTCGCCAGACTGCTCGGGTGCTCAGCCGCCAGTTTGGCCTTCACCTTCGTCGTGATTTCCGAGTCCTTGACGAACGCCTTGGGATGTTCCCGATCCTTGTCCTGGTCTGCGGCGAAGCTGATTGCGGGGATGAGAAATGCGCAGGTGACGAGACCGGCGATGGTGAGTCTTGCTTTCACGGAAATTCCTTTCGAGCTGAAATGTTGATTCGCACTTTGGCATCGGCGTCGCCATCGGGGCGTAAGAATTGGCTGTGCCCGTGGTAGGACGATGGCTCGTTCAGGACTGATCAGGTGCCAGGTCGGCTGCTTCATCAAACCATTCGCAGGCCAGTTCGCGCTGCGTCGAAAAACGTTCAGCCCTGCGGGTTTGGCAAGCCACTGGACTCGCCGCCGCGTTTTCCTAGCTAGCTGTCAGTTCCTGCGGCAGCGTTGAGTTTGCGAGCCACAAAGCCGCCGGTGGTCAACGGCCGTTGATGGCAGAAGCTGACGTTCAGCTCCGCAAACCCGAGCTACAGCAGTTAGTCTGAACCGGTCTCTCGCGGAGAGAACTCGGAGGCCTGCAAGTGGCCGGACCCGGGCATACGCGAACGTCAGCTACTCAGCGGGCCAACGCGAACGGCAGGTTTCAAGCAAGGCGATCTGAAGCGGGAGGGCGCGCAGTCGACCCTAAGCCGCCGCACGACTCACCAGATCTGGCGTCCGCAAGCAGCCCGTCAACGAGATGCGGCGCCCCGCTACGCCTTCGTCGGGGCGTTGTAGCTCAGGCAATGCGACTTCTCTTGCGCTCTAGGAACTCCTTCGGGGACAAGAGTAGCCTTGTCTGATAACTGCTGAGGTACCCTTTTTAGAGGTCGCGAAAGACGCGGCCCCGGTGCCACGAGCCACCGTCAGCCGCGGCGGTACATGTGGCCGGACGGGCGATCGCCACGCGTGCCTTGCCCCGGCGAACCAAGGGCGATGGATCTATCCGGTCGGGTTGAGCGCCTAGGGGGCGTGCAGGATCATCAACACGCCCGAGACCATCAGCAGGCCGTTCAGGACGTAGGCGAACTGTCGGCTGCTCAGCGCGCGGAACATCTTCATGCCGAGGAAGGCGGCGAAGAGCGCGACGAGCATGCCCTCGATCCGGAGCGGATCGAGGTGCAGGGCGACATGCTGCGCGTGCATGGCGACGAGCGTGACCAGCTGCATCGCGAGGATGAAGGGCTGCGTGACTGCGCGCTGCACCGACTTGTCCCAGCCGCGCATGGAGCACCAGACCGTCACGAACGCGCCCGGGAACGCGGCGAGCCCGCCGGTGATGCCGCCGAGGGCGCCGATGCACAGGTCGACCCACCACGAACCCGCGTAGACGCGGCTCTGCCCGCGCCACAGCATGAACGCGCCGTAACCGGTGAGGAACGCGCCGAGGCCGACGGCGAACCACCGGCACGGCAGCGCGGAGAGCAGCCAGACGCCGAGCGGAACGCACAGGGCGCCGCCGACGAGGAACGGCGGCAGGCGCCGCCACTGGATCGCGCGGCGCATGGCGAGGACGCAGTACAGCTGGATCGCGATGCTGCACAGGACCATGATCTCGACCGCCTCGGCGGGACGCTCGTAGAGGTGCAGCAGTCCGGCGCCCGCGAGCGCCGAGAATGCGAAGCCGACGACGCTGCTCACGAGCGCGGCGCCGAAGACGATGGCGAGGGTGAGCAGCGCCGTCGCCGACCCGGCGCGGTGCTGCAACAGGTGCTGCGCCTGGACGGCGAGCGAGGCCAGCGCGAGCACGGCGAGCGCCGGGCCGAGCAGGCGAGACGTCCGGCGCAGCGGACCGCCGCGTTGCAGCCGCCCGGCGACGAGAGACGAGAGCGCGCGCACGGGCAGCTCCTCAGCCGGCGCGGCGGAGCAGCCGGACGCTCCAGCCGCGCAGCGCAGCCACCATCCTTGCGCACATCCGTCGCAACGCCGCGGCCGATGCTGCCGCGGCGGCGTCGCGGCGCGCCTGTTCCGCAGCGACGCGTTGATGCAGCCGTGCGATCCTGGCGACCATCTCCGGAGTCAGGATCTCGACCCGTTCGAGCGCGTCCGGCGTGCCGACCCAGCGGGAGCGCAGCAATCCGCCGTGAGCCCGGTACCACGTCGCGGCATCGCTCAGCTCGCCGCAGCCGTCGCGGAAGTGCGCCACCCAGGAGAGATCGTCCCAGCGGTAGATGGCGATCGATTCGCGTTCGCTCAGCCGCACCGAGGTGCCGGCGATGGTCGAAAAGGGTGGTCTTTCGCGCTGCGTGTTCATGATGCCTCCGAAGTCGCCCGTGGGCGGTGAGCGGAGTCATCGTCGGCAAAGGACCCGGCCGAGTCCCTTAGCAACGCCAAAAGATCGCTAAATCAGGTTCCGGAGCTCGTCGATTTCGCTGCTGAGCACGGATCCGCCCTGCGAGTGGAGGCTGTCCGCGAGTCGTTGAGCTTCGGCGACCAAGGCCTTTGCCTTGTCGCGCTCCCCCGCGTCTCGCTCGGCGCGCGCTTGCGCGCAAAGCAGCTTGCCCAGCTCGACCGGATCGTTCGCCTGTCGCAAGAGCTCGGCGCCGGAGGTGAACGCTGTTCTCGCCTCGTCAAGCATGCCGAGGCGCGCGAGCACCATCGCCAGGCCGCCGAGCGCGATGCCTTCCGCGCGCCGGCTCGAGATGGACCGGAAGATCTCGACCGAGCGCTCGAGGTGAACTCGTGCTCCCTCGAGGTCCTGCTGTTGCTCGTAGACGCGACCGAGTCCGGCGATGGCGAGCCCTTCGAGCTCGCGATCGCCGATCTCCACGGCCGTCTTCAGCGACGCCTCCAGGCACCCGATCGAAGACTCGTACTCGTCGAGTGCAAGCAAGAGGTCGCCGATGTTGTACCGGAGCCTCCCTTCGACGGAGCGGTCGCCCACCTGGCAGTAGATGAGGAGCGCCGCTTCGAGAAGCACGAGCGCTTCGTGTGGCCGCTGACTCAGCTCCGCGAGTTGCCCCAGGTTGCACAGCACCAGACCCTCGGTGCGGCGATCGTCCACGAGCCGCGAGAGCTTGAGGGCCTCGTCCCACAGACGCCGCGCTTCGTCGAAGTCGCCGGTGTACAACGCGATGATGCCGAGGTTGCTGAGGACAGCCTGCCGATCGCCAACATCTCGGATCTCGCGGTGCACTTCGAGCGCAGCGCGGTAGTTCGACTTGGCCTCTTCGTATCGCGACTCGTCGAGGTAGATGTTCCCAAGGGTCGTGAGAGTCCTCGCCTCGGCCAGGCGATCGCCGAGCTGGCGATGGAGCTGCAGCGCGCGTTCGAGATGCATGAGGGCCTCCGCCCCTCTTCCGGTATTGCGGAGGAGCATGCCGAGGGCGTGGCGTGCGGCACCTTCGCGTCGTCGATCGCCGCGCTCGTGGGTCAGGACGATGATCGTGTCGAGGAGGTTGGCAGCGACGTCCGACTGACCCTTCACCCGCAGCGCCTGCGCCCGCACGAGGTGTCCGGCCACCAGCAGCTCGTCCGCGTCCGGGCGCAGCGGAGGCAGCTCGGAGCCGAGATCGACGGCGATCCCTGCGGGCCCGCGAACCTCGAGCACTTCCCAGATCGCGCGATAGGCCGGCACCATCGTTTCGAGATCACCGCGCGCGGTCGCGCGGCGATAGGCGGCGACCAGGTTGTCGAGCGCCACGGCGCGCACGCGCCGAAGCCGCAACTGTTCTTCTGCGCTTGTGGGCGGGATTGAATCTTCGGACCCGAAGGTTGCGAAATGGCGTCCGTGTCTCCCCTCCGCGAGCCGCCGCACGTCGGGGCCGAGCGCGTCGAGCCGTTCAGAAGCGTATTCGTTGATGCTGAGATACATGGCCAAATGAGGTTCGTCGACGGCGGGTCCGCCGCCGACCACGTCCGCCATTGAGATGCGCAGCACGCTCTTGTCGATCAGCGACTCGACGACGTCCGCCACCGGAGGGGCATTCGACCACCCGGCGAGATCGACCACGGCTTCGGCCGCACGCAGCGTGAAGCCGCCCTCGAAGACCGAGCACATGGCGAGCGCACTCTGCTCCCAGGCCGTGAGCAGGTTCCACGACCAATCGATGGCCGCCCTCATCGTCGCCTGGCGATCCGAGCCGCGCGCGCCGACGAGGACGCGAAAACGATGGCTCATCCGCTCGGCGATCTGGCCGAGCGACATCACGCGAGCGCGAGCGGCCGCGAGTTCGATCGCCAGCGGAAGTCCGTCCACGAGCTGCACGATCCGCCGGACGGCCTCGGTGCCTTCGGCATCGAGCGAAAACTCCGGCCGCTGCGCCTGCGCGCGAACGCGAAAGAGCTCGACTGCGTCGGTGTCGAGCGGCAGCGGCTCCAGTGGAAAGAGCGTTTCGCCGCCGATGCGCAGCCGCTCGCGGCTCGTCACCATGAACGACGCGAGCGCCGAGCGTTCGAGCCAGCGACCCACCGTCGTCGGTGCGAACGCCGACACCTGCTCGAAGTTGTCGAGGATCAGCAGGCATCGGGCGTGGCCGGCGATGGCGTGCCCCAGCGACACCGCCGGATCCTTGCCCGTCACCTGCACCCCCAGCGCGGACGCCACCGCGAAGCAGATGCCGTCCTCGGTGCGCGCTTCCGACAGATCGCAGAAGTAGATGCCCCCGGACCATGCTTCGAGATTGGCGAGGGCATACCGGCGCGCCAGCCTCGTCTTCCCGCTGCCTGCCGTGCCGGTGACGGTGATCAGGCGCGCGCCGTTTAGCCACTGCTGTGCGAGGCCCTCCAGCTCCACGCGCCGTCCGACGAATCGGTCGGGCTCCGCCGGAACGCTGGGCGGTGCACCCGCGGTCTGCACTTCGATGTCTTTGCTGCTCTGCGCGCCGCGTTCGACGCTGACTGTGCCGAGCAATCGATAGCCCCGCCGAGGCAGCGTCTCGATTCGAACCTCGGCGGAGGCCTGCGCGAGCACCCGGCGGATGGCGGACATCTGGACGGCAAGGTTGGCTTCCTCCACGACGACGCCCGGCCATGCCACATCGAGCAGCTCCGATTTGGAAACGTACTGGTTGGAGCGCGCGAGGAGGACTTGCAGCAGGCCGACAGCCCGCGGCCCGAGGCCGGTGGGGCGGTCATCTCGCGTCAGCGACCCGATGCCTGCGTCGAGTCGAAACGAGCCGAAGCGATATACCGGCGGCATGTCCTCTCCGTCTCAACAGACGCCAGTGAGATAGCGACGCTTATCGGAATCAAAGTAGATTGCTGCGAAAGAATTTCGGACTTCGCAGAGGTCCTCGATCGCATTGATCATTGATCACCTCGAACTAAGCCCCGACCACAGGGGCCAGGTGGCAGATTGTCGCCGCGCTGCCCACGGAGCCCGGCGCCTCCGTGCTGCTTGGCAGACGACTTATCCGTCGAAGCGAGCGCCTTGACTGTCAAGAAATCGGACGAGCGCAAATCGGACGTTCAGCTACGACGGCTCATGGCCGACTACGCCGGTGAAGGTTGCGCGTGGCACACTGGGCCGACGCTCGGCCCAGCTCCGGCAGCCGCAACCGAGCCCGCAGGAGACATCGATGCTGACGAGGGAGAAGACGGCGGACTACGTGAAGCGTTGGGTCGCCGCGTTCGAGTCGAAGGACCTCGATCGCGTGCTGGCCTTCTACACCAACGACGTGATCTTCCACTCCCCGTTAGTTGCGCGGCTGAGCCATGACCCCAGCGGCACCATTCATGGCAAGGCGGCGCTGCGCGCGTACGTGAAGAAAGGCTTCGAGGTATTCGACCACATCAAGTTCACCGTGCTCGACGTGCTGCGCGGCGTCGACAGCATTGCGATCCACTACAAGGGGATCACGGGCACGCATGTCGCCGAGGTGCTGTTCTTCGACAAGGACGGCGGGGTCCGCGAGTCGTACGTGCACTACGCGTCGACTGATTAGCAACAGAGTTCCGGTAGCTCATCCCGTGAGCTGACCAAGTACGGCGTTGGCAACCTAGCACGCAGACGACACTGGTTAGAGCTTGGCCTTCTGAGCGTACGCGAGGGTTGGCGATGACGAGCCGCCCGACACGGCGATCGCTCGAATGGGATGGGTCGGCGGGGTCAATGGATCCGCAGCCGCCCGACGATCGTTTCGGCGTCTTCGGGAGAAAAGAAGAACGGATAGAAGGAACGCTCTCGTCCACCGGATCGGCGCCGCCCACCCAGCCTCGCGATCTCCGATGCGCAATGCGCCAAGTCGAGGCGAAGCAGGACCGCTGGAGCGTTCACGACAGGGTCGAGCCGCTCATCTGCGGCACGCCGAAACCCCAGCATGCGCTCGTAGAAACGAACATGACGTGGATTCACTTCGATCAACACGTCAGTGCAGCGGTGCAGGTTGATGACGTAGATGCAAGCAACGTGGAAGATCGCACCCAAGACGGCTTGCGAACGAACCGACTCGTCTACGGCAAGCTTGGTGAACTCACAGAGCTTGCGTCCCTTCGCCTGCAGGTCTCGAACCTGGTCTGGGTACAGACGGCTGACGTAAAGACCCTCGTGCGAGTCCAGTGCAGCCGTGATGGTCGCGACCGTTGTCTCGTTGATGCAGGCGGACAAGGTGACCTGGCCGCTGGTGTGGCCCTCGAGCGGGGTGGTGGAATAGCCGCGCCAGGCGTAGCGCCTTTGGATCAGCGAGCTGGCGCGAGAGCGCCAGCGTGCCTTGTCGGCGACCTTGATCTTGAAATGATTGTCGAATTCATCAAACGACTCGGCGATGTCCTCGGCCCTCGAGTCAGCGTGAAACGAATTTGCAGCGCGGGATCGATCCACGCAATCCCAATGGAGGTCGCGAGCCTCGCTCGCCACCGCAAGTTCTGACATTGATTTCCCTTCTGCGCCTGCATGGCAGCGATGAAACGGAGGACGGGATCGAGGCGCATTTGGGCTTCAATCGGCGAAAGCCTAAATATTGCAGTGCACAACATGCTTTTCGGGCGAAGCGAGGCCAGCGTTACCCGCTGTTACTGCCCTGCTTCCACCTGCATCGACTGCAAGGATCTGCGCCGGCAGCCGCCTCGGTTTCTTATCGAACTAAGATGGCCGATCGATATTCGGATCGGCGAGCCTGCGCCCGCGGGAGCACCTGCACGCGGCCGGGGCCAGGAACAGAGCAAGATGCAGTTGCAATGGGTGCAATGCGCGCCATGAGCGTGATGCTTGACATCCTCGATCTCGCGCGATGGGCGCCGAGTGGGGATAACAGCCAGCCCTGGCGCTTCGAGGTCCTCGCCGATGACGAAGTCATCGTTCATGCGTTCGACACCCGCCGCCATTGCGTCTATGACCTCGAGGGCCACGCCAGCCAACTCTCCGTCGGCGCCTTGCTCGAAACCATGCGCATCGCCGCGAGCGCACATCAGCGCGTGGCCCGCGTCACGCGCCGAGAAAGCCCCGCCGAGGCGCCCGTCTTCGATGTTCGATTCGAGCTGGCGCCGGCACTTCCCGCCGATGATCTCCACTTGGCAATTCGCGCCCGCAGCGTGGCGCGCAGACCGTTGAGCGTGCGCAGGCTGCGTCTCGAGGAAAGGCAGAGGCTGGAGAGCGCTGTCGGCGACGGCTACCGCGTGGTGTGGTTCGAGAGCGCGCGGGAGCGACTGCGACTCGCGTGGCTGGCCGTGAAGAGCGCCAAGATCAGGCTGACGATCCCGGAGGCCTACGCAGTCCACCGGCAGATCATCGAATGGAACGCCCGTTACAGCGAAGACCGGGTGCCCGACCAGGCCCTCGGCGCCGACCCGCTCAGCTTGCGATCGATGCGCTGGGTCATGGCCAGCTGGGACCGTGTGCAAATGATGAACCGCTTTTTCGGCGGCACCCTTGCGCCGCGCCTGCAGCTCGATCTCCTCCCTGGCCTCCTATGCGCGGCGCACTTCGCACTGGTCGCGCGAAGGCCGCCGCAGGATAGCGACGACTTCCTGGCGGCCGGCGCCGCAGTCCAGCGCTTTTGGCTGACGGCGACCACGCTCGGCCTTCAGCTCCAGCCCCAGTACACGCCGCTGGTCTTTGCCGACTACGCTCGCACGGAAGTCAAGTTCACTTCAGTGGAGAGCGCAAGACGACGCGCCGGTTGGGTCGAGCGACGCCTGGCGCTGTTGCTGGGCGAGCAAGGCGCGCCGGCGACCGTGTTTCTCGGCCGGCTCGGACAGGGCCGGCCGCATTCCGCTCGCTCTCTTCGACTCCCCCTCGATCGATTGATGGTCGGCCCACCTTGACCGACGGTAGCGGAGCAGGACGCGCTGGGATCGCAATTTGCCAGTGTCGGCACTGTGAAAACTGCGCTCGCCGATCCGTCGCTTGTGTCCGCCTCCAAAAATCCCCTGAACAAGGGGGCACGATTGGCCCCTCGTCCTATGGACTTCGCGAGTGGCCGGGAGTATTTTTTCATTCGTTCCGATCACGGTCGCCGATCGACGCCACCACCTCCGAGGAGAAAGCAATGCTCACGAAATTCCGCCTGACGCCGGCCCTAGTAGTGGGGGCGTCAACGCTGGCCGTGGCCACTCTTGCCCACGGTCAAGCCATCACCGACGTGCTGGTGAGCAACGGCGCCGGAACCACGATCGCCGACAACGTGCGGTCCTTCGACGAGAACGAGGCCGGGAGCGGCCTCGCCGTCGGCTTCGTTCCGACGGTCGGGAGCAGCTTCTCGTTCCTGTACCAGGCGAACTTGGTCGCCTTCAACGATGCACTGGGTCAGCCGATCGTTCCATTGGCTGGCCTGAACCAAGCGTTCTCATCGGGCGGCTACGAATTTACCGTCGTGGCGAGCATCACCGAGCAAGTCACGGGGGTGTCGACGGTTAGCGGCGTCACCACGGCGACGTTCGCCGCCACCGGGGGCACGGCGTCAATCTTTTACGACAGCGCCACCAGCGGCGGCGTGAAATCGGTGACCTCGACCGGCGCCGGCTTCGATGACGGCCATTTGGTCGGCCTGTTCGACGTCATCGCCGGGACCGGTGTTTCGAACTTCACCACGTTCGCCGATGGCACGGGGCTCGGCGCGACCAAGTACGACTTCGACGTGCGGTCGGGCTCGACTGTAGACGCCAGCTACATCTCCGGTCTGCTGGGCCCGGTCGGCGATCTGCACTTCACGTCGAGCCAGGTCTTGCCGCCGGGCACGTCGTCGACGACCGCTTTCCACACGGGTGCTCCGACCGGCTCCCCGGACCTTTACCCGACGACCCCGTCGGCCAGCGGATTGCTGTTGAAGGTCGACGGTTCCAATACGTTCACCACTGCCGTGCCGGAACCCGAGACGTACGCGCTCATGCTCGCCGGCCTCGGCGCGATCGGATTCATGGTGCGTCGGCGCAAGCAGTAGACCCCGGTTCACGCAGCAAAGGGCCCAGCGAATGCTGGGCCCTTTTTTTCGGAACTGGAGCCGGCGGCCCGACGCTGAACCTACCGGCGCCTCGCGAGGGATCCGCGCCGTCGTAGTTCAGCGCCCGGCGGTGGCTGATCCCGCACACGACGATCACTGAGCGACCTGCGACGCTCGACCCGAACCACGAAGGTCAGGCCAACCGGCACTATCGCGACCGTGGTCGCCTCGTCGCCGAAGCGATCCAGCCATCGATCCAAGCTGATGAGAGCCACGCGCCCATCGTATCGAAGGCTGTCAGCCGTGCTGTCGGACGGCACCCCTACGCCGTCTAGGATCAGCGGTGGGGGCTGATCGAGGCAAAAATCTAGCCCGGGGGGAGTGCCGCGGCGTAGCGTCGTTTGGCCAGCGCGATCAACGTCCTCTGCACAGGATGGGCGTTGCCGCCCGGGCGCCAGGTTCGCTTCAAGCGGTTCTTGTAGGCGTCGAAATGAACCCCCCAGGGTGCCGCGAAGACCCGGCCGCGCCCGAGCAACACCTTCAGAGCCTCGGTGGCCGCGATCCCGGCGCAGAGTTCGCAGGCCATGGGCGTCGAAGGTCCCTTCCCGGCGGCGAGGTCGAGGCGCGACGGATCGACCAGATAGCCCATCTGCAGCATCGACGGCGACAGGCCCACGAGAAACCGGGCGGCTTTTTCAGCGCGCGACTTGGTCCCCATCCGGAAGTACTGCTCGAACGTCATTCGCCCCGGGAGAAACACCAGCAGCGCCGCGCCCATGCCAAGAGGAGCCGCAGTGATGGCGGGAATGCCCCGCTCGGCGCACAGATCGAAGAGCTTCTGCCGTTCGTCGAACACGAAGAAATCGAGTCCATCGATGTACAGGTCGACGCCATCGAGAAACCTCTCCGCATTGGCTGCGTCGACGCCTCGCTCGAAGCGGACGAGATCCAGCTCCGGGTTGATGCCGAGCGCCATCTTCGCCATCACGTCGATCTTCGGACGGCCGATCGAGGCGACATCGGCGCCGACTTGTCGGTTGAAGTTTTGAAGCTCGAAGTGGTCGAAATCAGCCAGCGTGAACTTGCCGATTCCCAAGCGCGTCAGCGCCAGCAAGTGCGCGCCGCCAACTCCACCGAGTCCGGCGATTGCCACTCTCTTCGAGCGGAGCGTTTGTTGCTCGCGCTCGCTCACCCAGCCGAGATTCCTGTCGAATGCCTGCTCATAGGAAAACATTGTTCATCCAGCTCCTTTGCTCTTGAAAGCGGCACATCTTAGTTAACCGCCCGCTCCGCCCGACCGCGTACGAAGCGCGTATCGTGGTGAGCCCTCTGACCAGCTCGCCGCGATGGATGACCGATGACCGATGCTCACCGGGACATTGCCCGTCGAGTCCTTTTCATCGGCGAAGCCGTCACGCTGGCACACGTGGCGCGCCCCATCGCGCTGGCCCGAAAGCTCGTCGACCGCGGCTATCGACCAATCGTGGCCGCGGACGGCCGGTTCGCGGCGCTCTGTCCTGCTGGAGGATGGGACACGGCAGAGATTCGATCGATCCCGACCCGCGACTTCCTGCGCTCCTTGGCCCGAGGCACGCCGGTCTATGACCTTGAGACCCTGCAGCGTTACGTCGATGATGATCTCTCCCTCTTGCGCGCTATCAGGCCGTCAGTCGTCGTCGGCGACTTCCGGATTTCCCTGGCCGTGAGCGCGAGATTGGTCGGCGTGCCCTACATCAACATCGCCAATGCCTATTGGAGCCCGTATGCCCGCCCGCGCTGGCACGCGCCGACAATGCCCTGGTCACGTCATGTTCCAGCCTTCCTTGACGATCTGCTGTTCCGCCTCGCCCGACCGGCGGCGTTTGCACTGCACGCTCAGCCCATGCGATCCTTGGCGCGAAGGCATGGCCTTCCTCACGAGGGCCTGGAGTTGCGTCGCGTATACACCGATGGCGATCTCACCCTCTACGCCGATTCGCCCGCACTCGTCCCGACCTTCGACCGGCCTTCCACCCATCGTTACCTCGGCCTGATCGATTGGGCACCAGCGGTAGCGCTGCCGCCATGGTGGGACGCGCTGCAGGCTGGGGCTCTCGCGGTCTATGTGACGCTTGGAAGCTCAGGCGACGTCGCCAAGCTGCCGCTGGTCCTGGCCGGAATCGCTCGCCTCGGCTGCCCCGTCATCGTGGCGACGGCCGGCGCTGACGTCCAGTCGTCGCTGCCTGCCCATGTCCACGTCGCCGACTTCCTGCCGGGCGACATCGTGGTCCGCCGCAGTTGCCTCGTCGTATGCAACGGCGGCAGTCCGACCAGTCACCAAGCGCTGCTCGCGGGGGTACCGGTGCTCGGAATTCCGGACAATCTTGATCAGGTGCTCAACATGACCTATCTCAAGGAAGCGGGCGTCGGCGATTGGCTCGCATCCAGGGATGTCTCGGCCGACCGCATCGAGCGCATGGCGCGCGGGCTGATGGCGGACCCGCAACTCACGCGCCGTGCCGAGATGCTGGGTGCGGCCGAAAGGCACAGAGACATAGCGAGCCCGCTGGAAGAAGCCATCGACGAGCTTTGCTCGGCGCGCGAAAGGCATTCGCGGAATGGCAGTCCCGCAGGCTGACCATGCGGAGTGCGGCTTGGAAAGAGCGGCGGCCAGATGACCGCGAGCGGCTGCCGCCGGCGATGAAGTACGGCTACTTGCGAACCGCGGCTTCAGCTGACATCGCAAGCTTCAGGTGTTCGCGCAGCGTGGGCAAGGTCTTCGCGGCAAACGCCTTGATATCGGCGTCGTGGCCTGACGACGCTTCCTTCTCGAATTCGGCGATGTCCTTCTTGTGGTCGGCGACCATGCGGTTCATGTAGGCTCGATCGAACTCGGCAGCGGCGAGCTTGTCGAGCTTGTCCATCTCGCGCTTGTCTTCCGGGCTCGGCGCCTCGGGCAATGTCAGGCCCTTGCCAGAAGCGATCTGCTTCAACTCGTCGCCGGCCTTCGCATGGTCCTGCGCCATGCGCGCGCCGAATTGCTTGACCTGGCCGTTCATGGCCTTCTGCTCGGCCATGCGACCCGACTGCACTTCCGCAACGCCGCCCATCGCGGCCTTTTCTGCGAAAGCGCGATCGGTGGCGGGGACACCGCTCTGGGCGGCGGCAACGGTCGCGAACGCGAGCGCGGTGGCACTCAGGAGCGGGCGGATGGATTCAGTGATGCGAGGGAGCATGGTCGTTCTCCGAGTTGACTTGATCTCCAAGATCGGCAATCGATGGGCCATTTGCGCCGCGGGGTTTTGCCGCTCGGTGGTCAGGCGCGACGGCGCAATTGGGAACGGGACTTGCCGAGCTGCCGGACGACCACGCGGCACGAATGCCGAACGGCGCAGCCCATCGAGCTGCTGGAAGGAATGGCCATGGCACAGCAAGGCAACGTGTCCCGCCGCGATGCGGCGCGCGTGACTCTCAGACGAAGCGCCCATGGCCCAGGCCCGCTGCTGTCTCCGTCATGGACCACACGACCGCAGGCAAGCGGCAGGCCGGCCGCCGCAGGCCACGCTTTCTAGTTCATAGCATTCACATTGCCAAAACGATTACCCTAGAGCCCTCGCGGCAACTGCGAAAGGAGGTGATATGTCTTCAATCTCTAGGTCCGGGGCGGATCCAACGTGATGTAGTTGGTTCTGTAGCCAGACCCGCGGGCGCTCCACACTCGCGGTGGGAGCGCCCGCGTCATTTGGGGTATGCGTCCCAGCATGGCCAAGCAACGACTTCGTTTCCATGCCGAAGAGCCGGTCTCGGGTCCTCGGCCACCTTTGGCGACCGAGGCGGCTCGCGAGTTGCTCATCGGCGCCAGGGCCCGCGCGGTGATCCTGGTCGAAGGATGGAGTGATCAGGCTGCTCTCGAATCGCTTGCGCTCAGACGCGGCAGAGACCTGGCTTCCGAAGGGATCGGCATCGTGCCGATGGGCGGCATCACGAACCTCGGCAAGTTTGCCGAAGCGCTCGGCTCCCGAGGGCTAGGCCTTCGCCTGGCGGGTCTCTACGACGCGGCCGAGGAGCCGTACGTCCAGCGCAGCCTGCAACGCATCGGGCTTGGCAGCAAGCTCACGCGTGAGAAAGCGGAGGCGGTCGGCTTTTTCGTCTGCGCAGCCGACCTCGAGGACGAGCTGATCCGGGCGCTGGGCACGGCAGCTGTCGAGCGCGTCCTCGAAGCCGAAGGCGAGCTCGAGTCCTTCCGCAGATTTCAGGATCAGCCGGCGCAACGCGGGCGCAGCGCGCACGCGCATCTGCGACGCTTCCTCGGCACGCGCGCCCGGCGAAAGATCCGCTACGGGTCCTTGCTGGTAGCCGAGCTGGACCTCGAGCGCGTGCCCCGCGCTCTCGACCTCGTGATCGCCTATCACCGAAGGTGATCTCAGGAGAGCTGGCCGCGCGCGCTCGCTGCCGGTGCCGCCTCGCCCGTGCTCGCCGGATGCGCGGCTTGCAGCGAGTCCTGGATGACGCGCAGCAACGCGTCGGGATCGGCGGGCTTGGTCAGGTGATGGTCGAAGCCGGCTTCGCTCGCCCGCTCGCGGTCGGTCGGCTGGCCGTAGCCGGTGAGCGCGATCAGGCACGACGAACGCGTCTCGGCCATCGCGCGCAGCTGGCGAGCGACGGCGTAGCCGTCGAGGCCCGGCAGGCCGATGTCGAGCAGGACCACGTTCGGCGCAAACACCGGCGCCGACGCGAGCGCGTCGTGGCCGTCGGAGACCGCCTTGACCTCATGGCCGGCGAGCTGCAGCAGCACGGCGGTCGAGTCGGCCGCGTCCTGGTTGTCGTCGACGACGAGGATGCGGCACGCGTGCCGCGTGATCGGTGGGCCGCTCGCGGCCGTGGCCGCGCTCGGGCGTTCCTGGACGCCGGCGAGACACGGCAGCGTCACCCGGAACTGCGAGCCGAGGCCAACGCCGGCGCTCGTCGCCTCGACGGTGCCGTGGTGCATCTCGACCAGCCGCTGCACGAGCGTGAGGCCGACGCCGAGCCCGCCCTGGCTGCGGTCGAGCGAGCGCTTGCCCTGCTCGAACAGCTCGAAGACATTCGGCAGCAGCTCGGCATCGATGCCGATGCCGTTGTCGGTGACCGTGATCTCGGCCCGGGACGCCGGCGTCACGACCAGCGCGATGTCGATCGCGCCGCTGTCCTCGGTGTACTTGGCGGCGTTGTTGAGCAGGTTGGCGATCACCTGCGAGAGACGCGCGAAGTCGCCGCGCATCATCACCGGCGCATCGGGCACCGTCTTGTTGAGCTGGTGACGGCGCGTCTTCGCGAACGGCAGCACCGTCTCGACCGCATGCTCGACGACCGCGCGCAGGTCGAGCGCCTCGGCCTGCAGCGTGATCTTGCCCTGGTTGATGCGCGCGACGTCGAGCAGGTCCTCGACCAGCCGCGTCAGCTGGTTGATCTGGCGTCGCGTCACGTCCATCGCCCAGCTCAGCTTGGGCTCGCTCGGCGCGATCTGGCGAATCACCTCGAGCGCGGTGCGGATCGGCGCCAGCGGATTGCGGAGCTCGTGCGAGAGCATCGCCAGAAACTCGTCCTTGCGCCGGTTCGACGTCTGCAGGCGGGCCTCGATGTCGCGGCGCTCGTCGATCTCGACCTGCAGGCTGCGGTAGAGGCCTGCGTTCTCGAGGGCGACGGCAGACCGTCCGGCGAGCTCGCGCACGAGGTCGTCGACGCCCCCCGCGGTCCAGAGCACGAGCGCGCCGACCGCTCGGCGCGCCGTGACGAGCGGCAGCCGCAGTGGGTCCGCGGCGCCGGTTCCGGGATCGGCGACGCCGGCGAGCGTCCTTCGCCACGACTGCGCCTCGCGTTCGCTGAGGTCCGATGCCATGCGCTGGCCGAGGCGGCGCGCACCGCCCTCCGATACTTCGCAGTCGAACACGACCACCGGCGCGCCGCTTTCGTCGCAGAGCGCCACCGACGCTCGGGCACCGAGCTCGGGCACCAGCAGCTCGAGCAGCTGGCGCGCGGCGGCCTCCGGGTCGAGCGAGGCGCTGAGCCGCTGGCTCGCCCGGGAAAGGAAGTTCGAGCGCTTCGTGTTCTCTTCCGCGACCGAGCGGGCCGCCTCGGCGGCGGCGAGCGCGACCCGCTCGTCGACGCGCCTGCGCAAGCGCCGCTGCGCGAGGTGCAGGTCGACGAACACCTTGACCTTCGAGCGCAACACGTCGGGGACGATCGGCGAGAGGATGTAGTCGACCGCGCCGAGCGAATAGCCGCGCAGCGTCTGCATCTCGTCGGCGTAGGCGGTGACGAAGATGATCGGCGTCTGCGCCGAGCGCTTGTACTGGCGGATCAGGGTCGCCGTCTCGAAGCCGTCGATGTCGGGCATGTTGACGTCGAGGAGGATGGCCGCGAACTCGGTCTTCAGGACGTGCCTCAGAGCCTCCGCGCCCGAGCGCGCGCAGACGAGCTGGTACGACGGATGCTCGAGCACCGTCGTGAAGACGAGCAGCTTCTCGTCGAGGTCGTCGACGATCAGGATGCTCGCGCGCTCGTCGTCGTTGCCGGCGCGCTCGCCGGGGTCGGCGTTCAGCGGCACAGCCAGCCCCTCAGGACCGCGAGCAGGTGCATCGGATCGACCGGCTTGGAGAGGTAATCCCATGCGCCTGCCTCGATGCACTTCTGGCGGTCGCCCTTCATCGCCTTGGCCGTCACCGCGACCATCGGCAGCTCGCGGCCGCGCGGCAGCTTCCTGATCTCCTGCATCGTCGCGACGCCGTCCATCTCCGGCATCATGATGTCCATCAGCACGATGTCGATCTCCGGATCCGACTGGACCAGGCGGATCGCCTCGCGGCCGTTCTCCGCCGAGACGATGACCATCCCTTCGTCGTCGAGAACGGTCGCGAGGGCGAAGATGTTGCGCATGTCGTCGTCGACGATGAGCGCCTTCTTGCCCTGCAGTGCGCCGTTGGCGCCGTGGATCGCCTCGATCGCCTCGCGTTCCTGCTCGGACATCAGTGCCGGGCTGCGATGCAGCAGGTACGACGCGTGCGCGAGCGTCGCCTCGAACGTGTCGGCGCGACGCAAGGCAAAGGCCTGGTGCGGCTGCTGCCAGAGCCCTGGCTTGGCCGCCGCATCGACGCCGTGGAGGACGATCGGCAGCTGGCAGACGCGGGCCCGCCGCTCCATCGCCTCGACGACGTCTTCCGGACCGAAGTCGGCGATCGACTCGTCGATGACGAGACAGTCGGCGTCCTCGAGCGCGACGCGGATCGCGTCGGCATCCTCGGCGATGACGGCGCGAACCTCGCCGTCGAGCGCCGCCAGGAGCTGGCTGCGCAGCGGCACCTGCGGCAGGGCGACGACGAGATTGCGGAACGGCCGCTCGCAATAGCGATACAGCTCGGCGATCGCCGAGTCGACCGCGTCCTTCGATTGCAGCGGCTTGGCGATGAAGCCGATCGCGCCCGCCTTCAACGCGCGGGCGCGCGCGTCGTCGGTCGAGACGACGCAGATCGGCATGTGGCGGGTCGAGCTGTCGGTCTTCAGGCGGTCGAGGATGCGCCAGCCCTGCATGTCGGGCAGGAAGATGTCGAGCGTGATCGCCGACGGGTGGAACTCGCGCGCCATCGTGAGCGCGCCGGCGCCGGTGTTGCTGACCAGGCCCTTGAAGCCGGCGAGGCGCGCGGCGTCGAGCAACACCTCGGCGAACGCGAGGTCGTTCTCGACCACCAGGAGCACGCGGTCGCCGCTCGAGATCGCGTCGCGATCGTCGCCGGCCGGGTTGGCGCCCGAATCCTCGACGACGTGGAAGGCGTGGCCGAACTTGTCGTCGAGGACCGCCATGCCGGTGAACGGGCCGCGCCGAACCCCGGCTCCGGTCGTGTTGTCGGCGCCTGGCGCGGCGAGCGACAGGCGGGCGCCCTCGGCCGATGCGCGCTGCTGACGGGCGCTGCGCGCCGGGCTGTAGCTCTGCGGCAGGTAGAGCGTGAAGGTGCTGCCTGCACCCGGCGTGCTGACGAGGCGGATCTCGCCGCCGAGCAGCCGCGCCAGCTCACGGCTGATCGCCAGGCCGAGGCCGGTGCCGCCGTATTTGCGCGACGTCGACCCGTCGGCCTGCTGGAACGCCTCGAAGATGATCTGCTGCTTGTCGAGCGCGATGCCGATCCCGGTGTCGGCGACCGAGAACGCGATCACCTGGCTCGCGTGGCGAAGCTCCTCGTGGTCGCTTGTCCAGCCCGCTTCGGCGGTGGTGATCGAGAACGCGACCCGGCCCTGGTGGGTGAACTTGAACGCGTTCGACAGCAGGTTCTTGATGATCTGCTGCAGCCGCTTGACGTCGGTGACGAGCGACTTCGGCAACGGCTGCTCGATCTGGATGCCGAAATCGAGATGCTTCGACTCGGCGAAGTGCCGGAAGCTCCGCTCGATCGAGCGCTGCAGGTCGTCGATGCGCACCTCGCTGACGTCGACCGCGACCGTCCCCGATTCGATCTTCGAGAGGTCGAGGATGTCGTTGATCAGCATCAGCAGGTCGTTGCCCGACGAATGGATCGTCTTCGAGAACTCGACCTGGCGGCCGGTGAGGTTGCCTTCCTGGTTCTTGCACAGCTGGTCCGAGAGGATCAGCAGGCTGTTCAGCGGCGTGCGCAGCTCGTGCGACATGTTGGCCAGGAACTCGGACTTGTACTTCGACGTCAGCGCGAGCTGCTCGGCTTTTTCCTCGAGCGCCTGGCGCGCCTGCTCGACCTCCTGGTTCTTGCGCTCGACCTCCTGGTTCTGGTGCGCGAGAAGGCGCGCCTTCTCCTGCAGCTCCTCGTTGGTCTGCTGCAGCTCCTGCTGGCGGCTCTGCAGCTCCTCGGCCAGCGACTGCGATTGCGTCAGCAGGTCCTCGGTGCGTGAGTTCGCCTCGATCGTGTTGATGACGATGCCGATCGATTCCGTGAGCTGGGCGAGGAACGCCTCGTGCACGGGGTTGAAGCGCTGCAGCGAGGCGAGCTCGAGGACGCCGCGAACCTCGTCTTCGAAGATGACCGGCAGCACCATCACGTCCATGGCCGCGTTCGCGCTCAGGCCGGAGGCGATCCGGAACGCGTCCGAGGGCACGTTGGTGAGCAGGATGCGCTGCTTGTCGATCGCGCACTGGCCGACCAGGCCCTCGCCGACGTTGACGACCTTGCCGTGCGTCGGCTGGCCGCCCGAGGCGTAGCTCGCGAACAGGCGCAGCTGCGGAACGTCGGCGGCAGTGTTGAGGACGTAGAACTCGGCCTGCTGCACGCCGACCACCGGCGCCAGCTCGGACAGGATCAGCTGGCCGACGGTGACGAGGTCCTTCTGGCCCTGCAGCATGCGGCTGAACTTGGCCAGGTTCGTCTTCAGCCAGTCCTGCTCGGTGTTCTTCTGCGTCGTGTCCTTCAGATTCCTGATCATCTCGTTGATCGTGTCCTTCAACGAGGCGACCTCGCCCTGCGTCTCGACCGTGATCGAGCGCGTCAGGTCGCCCTGCGTCACCGCGGTCGCGACCTCGGCGATCGCGCGCACCTGCGTCGTCAGATTGGCGGCCAGCTCGTTGACGTTCTCTGTCAGCGCCTTCCATGTTCCCGCGGCGCCCGGCACCTTCGCCTGGCCGCCGAGCTTGCCCTCGACGCCGACCTCGCGCGCCACCGTCGTCACCTGATCGGCGAAGGTCGCGAGCGTGTCGGTCATGCCGTTGATGGTCTCGGCGAGCGCAGCGATCTCGCCCTTCGCTTCGACGGTGAGCTTTCTCTTCAGGTCGCCGTTGGCGACCGCGGTCACGACCTTGGCGATGCCGCGCACCTGGCCGGTGAGGTTGCCCGCCATGAAGTTGACGTTGTCGGTCAGGTCCTTCCAGGTGCCCGAGACGCCACGCACCTGCGCCTGGCCGCCGAGGCGTCCTTCGGTGCCGACCTCGCGCGCGACCCGCGTCACCTCGGCAGCGAACGACGAGAGCTGGTCGACCATGGTGTTGATGGTCGCCTTCAGCTCGAGAATCTCGCCCTTGACGTCGACGGTGATCTTCTCCGACAGGTTGCCGGCAGCGACCGCCTTGGTCACGTCGGCGATGTTGCGGACCTGCGAAGTGAGGTTCGACGCCATCAGGTTCACCGAGTCGGTCAGGTCGGCCCAGGTGCCGGCGACGCCTTGCACGTCGGCCTGGCCGCCGAGCTTGCCTTCGGTGCCGACCTCGCGCGCGACGCGCGTCACTTCGGCAGCGAACGAACGCAGCTGGTCGACCATCGTGTTGATCGTATTCTTGAGCTCGAGGATCTCGCCCTTGACGTCGACCGTGATCTTCTTCGAGAGGTCGCCGGCGGCGACCGCGGTCGTCACCTCGGCGATGTTGCGCACCTGCGAAGTCAGGTTCGACGCCATCGAATTGACCGACTCCGTGAGGTCCTTCCAGGTGCCGGCGACACCCTGCACGTCGGCCTGGCCGCCCAGGATCCCCTCGGTGCCGACCTCGCGCGCGACCCGCGTCACTTCGGCGGCGAACGAGTTGAGCTGGTCGACCATCGTGTTGATGGTGTTCTTCAGCTCCGAGATCTCGCCCTTGACGTCGACGGTGATCTTCTTCGACAGGTCGCCGGCGGCGACCGCGGTGGTGACGTCGGCGATGTTGCGCACCTGCGAGGTCAGGTTCGACGCCATCGAGTTGACCGACTCGGTGAGGTCCTTCCAGGTGCCGGCGACGCCCTGTACGTCGGCCTGGCCGCCGAGCTTGCCCTCGGTGCCGACCTCGCGCGCGACGCGCGTCACTTCGGCCGCGAACGACGACAGCTGGTCGACCATCGTGTTGATGGTGTTCTTCAGCTCCGAGATCTCGCCCTTGACATCGACCGTGATCTTCTTCGAGAGGTCGCCGGCCGCGACCGCCTTGGTGACGTCGGCGATGTTGCGCACCTGCGAGGTCAGGTTGCCGGCCATGAAGTTGACCGACTCGGTGAGGTCCTTCCAGGTCCCGGCGACGCCCTGCACGTCGGCCTGGCCGCCGAGCTTGCCCTCGGTGCCGACCTCGCGCGCCACCCGCGTCACCTCGGCGGCGAACGAGCGCAGCTGGTCGACCATCGTGTTGATCGTCGCCTTCAGCTCGAGGATCTCGCCCTTGACGTCGACGGTGATCTTCTTCGAGAGGTCGCCGGCGGCGACCGCCTTGGTGACATCGGCGATGTTGCGCACCTGCGAGGTGAGGTTGCCGGCCATCGAGTTGACCGAGTCGGTGAGGTCCTTCCACGTTCCCGACACGCCCTTCACCTCGGCCTGGCCGCCCAGCATCCCCTCGGTGCCGACCTCGCGCGCGACTCGCGTCACTTCGGCCGCGAACGACGAGAGCTGGTCGACCATGGTGTTGATCGTGTTCTTGAGCTCGAGGATCTCGCCCTTGACGTCGACGGTGATCTTCTCCGACAGGTTGCCCGCGGCGACCGCCTTGGTGACGTCGGCGATGTTGCGGACCTGCGAGGTCAGGTTCGACGCCATCGAATTGACCGAGTCGGTCAGGTCCTTCCACGTCCCGGCGACGCCCTGCACGTCGGCCTGGCCGCCGAGCTTCCCTTCAGTGCCCACCTCGCGCGCGACGCGCGTCACCTCGGCAGCGAACGAGCGCAGCTGGTCGACCATCGTGTTGATGGTGTTCTTCAGCTCCGAGATCTCGCCCTTGACGTCGACCGTGATCTTCTTCGACAGGTCGCCGGCGGCGACCGCGGTCGTCACCTCCGCGATGTTGCGCACCTGCGAGGTGAGGTTGCCGGCCATGAAGTTGACCGACTCGGTGAGGTCCTTCCAGGTGCCGGCGACGCCCTGCACGTCGGCCTGGCCGCCGAGCTTGCCTTCGGTGCCGACCTCGCGCGCGACGCGCGTCACCTCCGCCGCGAACGAGCGCAGCTGGTCGACCATCGTGTTGACCGTGTTCTTGAGCTCGAGGATCTCGCCCTTGACGTCGACCGTGATCTTCTTCGACAGGTCGCCGGCGGCGACCGCCTTGGTGACGTCGGCGATGTTGCGCACCTGCGAGGTGAGGTTGCCGGCCATCGAGTTCACGGAGTCGGTGAGGTCTTTCCACGTCCCCGAGACGCCCTCGACGCGCGCCTGGCCGCCAAGCGATCCTTCGGTGCCGACCTCGCGCGCGACCCGCGTCACCTCCGAGGCGAACGAGCGCAGCTGGTCGACCATCGTGTTGATGGTGTTCTTCAGGGTCAGGAACTCGCCCTTGACGTCGACGTCGATCTTCTTCGAGAGGTCGCCCTTGGCGACCGCGGTCGTCACGTCGGCGATGTTGCGGACCTGGTCGGTCAGGTTGCCGGCCATCGAGTTGACCGAATCGGTCAGGTCCTTCCATGTCCCCGCGACGCCCTTGACCTTCGCCTGGCCGCCGAGCTTGCCTTCGGTGCCGACCTCGCGCGCGACGCGCGTCACTTCGGCCGAGAAGTTGCCGAGCTGCTCGACCATCTTGTTGATCGTCTTCGCGGTGCGCAGGAACTCGCCTTCGAGCGGCCGGCTCTCGACCTCGAGCGCCATGCTCTTCGACAGGTCCCCTTGTGCGACCGCGCCGATGACGCGGGCGACCTCGCTGGTCGGATGGACGAGGTCGTCGATCAGCGAATTGATGCATTCGATCGATTCGCCCCAGAAGCCGCGCGCCTCGCGCAGCGATGCGCGCTGCTTGAGCTTGCCTTCCTTGCCGACGACCTGGCGCAGCCGCACCAGCTCCTCGGCCATGTCGGCGTTCTGCTCGACGACGGCATTGAAGGCATCGGCGACCTTGCCCGACACGCCGCCCCAGTCGAGCGGCAGGCGCACGCCGGCGTCGCCCTTGCGCAGGCCGGTCAGCGCCACGAGCAGCGCGTTCATCTCTTCGTTGCGGCCGTCGATGCTGGGGTCGTCACGCACTTTCATTCGCAGCTCCTGGGCAAGAGTCGATGGCGCTGACGGCGCGGTGCTCGGCTGCCGTCGCGCGCAATTCTCGATCAGCGATCGCTGTTTCGGTGCACCGCCGAACAGGTTGGAGTTCCGACTGGAGACAATTCACGACTCGCCGACGATGCCGCAGCACTTACGGTCGCGTGGCACGCTGATTGCCAAAGCAGCGCCCCCCGGCGCGCGTCGTCAGCCTTGACCCTCCGCTGGCCGCTCTCCATACTCGCCGCGGCGCCGAGCCCGCGAGACTCGACGACACGCCTTCAATCTGCGGGCGAAAGAAGGAGAACTCCGCGTGGCCAGCCCGAATCCACTTCCGCCCGGCAGCAATGGATTGCCGCTGCTCGGCGAGACGCTCGCCTTCGCGAGCAATCCGTTCGCATTCATTCACCAGCGCCGCACTCGCTTCGGCGACGTCTTTCGCACCAGCATCCTGGGCAGTCCGACCGTGTTCATGGCCGGGCCCAAGCACGTCGCAACCTGGCTCGACCCGACCCAGGTCCAGCGCGAGGGCGCGATGCCGGCCAACCTGCTGGCGCTCTTCGGCGGCCACTCCGACATCGTCCCGCTGCTCGACGGCGAGGCGCACGCGCAGCGCAAGCGCAGCCTGCTGGCGGCGTTTTCGCACGAGGCGGTCGCCAGCTACATGCCGGGTCTGCAAGCGCGGATCGAAGCGCTGCTTGCCAGGTGGCTGGCGCAAGGCCAGGGGCCGGTGACGGCCGAGTTGAAGACGCTTGCGATCGAATCGCTGGCCGGCGCCATCATGGGCCTCGAGCCCGGAGAAGAGCTCACTCGCCTGCTCGCCGACAACGCCATCCTCGCCAAGGCGTTCCTCGCGTTGCCGATCAATCTGCCCGGCACCGGCTACACGAGAGGTCTGCAGGCGCGCGACCGGATCCTCGCGCTGCTCGAAACCGTCGTGCGGCGGCATCTCGATTCGCCGCCGGCGCAACCCGACGGCCTGTCGCGCATCCTCGCCGCGGCCAAGGCGGCGGGTGCGCCGCTCGACCCCAGAACCGCCGCCTGCGAGATGCATCACTTCCTGCTCGCGGGAATGATCGTCTACGCCGAGTTGGCCGCGACGCTGCGCGCGCTGCACGAACACCCCGAGGTGCGCGACCGCCTGCGCGCCGAAGTCCTTGCCAACGCGTCCTCCGGGCCGGTCGGTCCCAGCCAACTTCGCGCGATGCCCTACCTGATGCAGGTCGTCGACGAAGTGAAGCGCACGTGCCCGAACGTGCCGATGAGTTTCGGCCGTGCCAAAAGCGCCATCGACGTCGCCGGCTATACCGTTCCCCAGGGCACGCTGGTGATGATGGCGGTGTTCGAGAGCAATCTCGACCCGGTTTTCACGGCGCCCGAGAGGTTCGACCCCGAGCGCTTCTCTGCCGAGCGCGACGAGAAAAAGCGCGCGCCGGACGCCTTCGCACCGCAGGGCGCGGGCGCGCTCACCGGCCACAAGTGCGCTGGCTACGACTTCGCCACCGTGATGATGCAGCTCTTCGCTGTCCTGGCATTGAGGACGGCGACGTGGGACTTGCCCGAGCAAGACCTGTCGCTCAAGTGGGTGGTTCCGCCGGAGCACAAGAGCGGCCTCGTCGTGCGGTGGTCGCGGGCGAAGTAGGGCGGTGGATCGCCCGAGCCGTCACCCGTGCGGGTCCGGCTCCGGGTCGAGCGCTGCCGCGAGCAGCCTGTGAAAGTGATGCACGCCGCGCTCATGCGTCGGCGAGTACCGCCCGTGGGCATAGAAGCGTGAGCGGATGCCGCGCTGGACGCTGAGCACGGCGGCCTCGTCTTCCGTCTCCACCGGGTCGAGCGCGCCACCGGCGCCATGGCCGAGCAGCGACGGCTGCGCCACGTAGCTGCTGAAGACGACGCGAGTCTTTGCCGGCCCGAGCGGCAGCACCTGGTTCAGCGACAGGCCCCAGGGATAGAAGTTCAGCATCAGATTCGGGAACACCCACCAGTAGTAGGCCGCGATGCGCTGGCCGTGTTCCGGCGAGCCGGACGGGGGCTCGAACGCCGGCTCGCCGGCGCGGGCATGCGCCAGCTGAAGCGTGCACCAGCGGCCGAGTTCATAGGTGTAGCCGCCGAGGTCCAACGTTTGCGTCAGGCCCGGGTGCAGAAACGGGATGTGCAGCCCTTCGAGATAGTTCTCCACATACAGCGCCCAGTGGGCATCGAACTCGAACGCACGTGCGCGTGACGGGTCGAGCGGCCAGCGTTGCACGTCCAGCCACGGCAGGCGGGCGTCGATCTCGGCGAATACCTCGGCCAACGGCACCACCGGGTCGATCGCCGCAAAGCCGTGGCCGCGCCAGTGCCCGAACGGCACCTGGCGCAGGTGATCCGACTCGCACGGAAAGTCGGCCACGCCTTCGAAGCCTGGCATGAACCACGCCCGCCCGGCGAGGTCGAAGCGGCGGCCGTGATAGCCGCAGCGCAGACCCTGCGGATCGGCGCGGCCGGGCGTTTCGACGACGACCTTGCCGCGGTGCGTGCAGACGTTGGACAGGCAGCGCAGCGTGCCGGCCGAGTCGCGCGCCAGCAGCAAGGGCTCGTCGAGGCTGCCGGCAAGGTGCTCGCGCGGCGAGAGCGCCAGCGGCGCGGCGACGTCGGCCAGGTCGCCGATCCACTGCCAACTGCGCGCAAAGACGCGCTCGAGTGCCAGCCGCCAAATGGCAGCGTCGAGATAGAAGCGCTTGTCGATCGTCGCGGCGTGCGCCACGTCGAGGTCGATCGTGAAGGGCGTCATCGCTGGGCCGCGTGCTTCATGGCGCCATGATGCGGCAGGTCCCGGCCGCCGCGGTCACGCGTCAGGCGGGCGCGGCCATCGCGCGCTTGAGGTTCTTCGCCGCGCTGGTGTAGCCGCCACCGCCGCCGTCGACGAAGTGCACATGCAGCCCTTCGTCGGCCGCGGTGACGAGGCAGGTCATCAGCGCGGTGTCCGAGACATGGACGCCGTAGCGCAGGCCGTGTTCGGCCGCGCGCTCGCTGACGTAGCGCTCGATCGCGTCGACCCGGTCGAGCGCACAGTCGACGACGAAGCACAGCGTCTCGTCGTGCTTGCAGAAGTCGGTGTTCGAGACGATTTCGCGCCGGTAGCGCGCCGGGTCGAAGCTGCCGATCGGGCGGCCACGCGCGAGCACGATCTTCGCGAGCAGCGTCTCGGCGAGCACGCGCAGCGTCCAGAGCGCGGTCGAGCCGCCGCGCCGGCGCGCATGCACCTCGAGCATGAAGCCGCGCGGCGGCCAGCGCGCCTTCAGCGTCTCTTCGCGCACCGGTTGCGCCTGGCCGTCGGGCGCGGCGAGGGCGAGCACCTGGCCGTGGATCTCGCGCAGGTCGGCCGCGCCTTGGACGATCAGCGTGAGCATCTTGCCGCGCGTCGAGCGCAGCTCGTCCCAGCGGCACGACAGCCCTTCGAGGTTGACCGGTGCGCCGTCGTCGAGCGCAGCGGGAATCTCGGACTCGGTCTTCAGCGCCGCGTCGCCGCGCCCCCTGATCGCGGCCTCGAGGCGCCAGACGCCGCCGCCGAGGAACACGCCGAAGCTGTTGCCCGGCGTCGGCTCGTAGCGCGCGACCGCGACCTCGCTGCCGAGCCGCCTGAGCGCCGCGACCGCGACCAGCCCGACGCGCAGCGTGAGCCCGAAGTCGCGCGCCGCCATCGCCCGCACGCGCGCGAGTTCGAGGCGCGCGCCCGGCACGAACTCCGGCGGCACCATGACGACGGCACCGTCGCCGCCGAACAGGAACGGGATCGCGGTCGGCGCGCACAGGTTGCGCAGCGCGGCGATCGCGGTCGCGGCGACGAAGTTGACCGTCTTGTGGCGCCCGTCGGCGATGGCCTGGGTCGAGTCGACGATGTCGGTCACGACCAGCGCCCAGTCGTCGGGCGCGCGCCGGTAGTGCGCGGCGTCGAAGGTCTCCGGCGCGCTCGCGAGCCGCGGCAGCTCGGCGAAGAAGCCGAGCGTGGCGCTGCTGCCCGAGGATGCGGTCGCCGTCGATGCCAACGGATCGAATCGATGCACGTTGAAAAGTTGCCGATCATGCGATCAATCGCGGGCCTCGGCAATTTGCGATCGCGATATCGACGATTTTCTGACGAAGATCTCCCCCTGGCCGCCTGATCGGCGCCCCGAGCGAACGCGGATCGTCGCGACAATCGCCCCGGTGCTGCACGATCCCGCCGCCCACGAAAACCTGGTGCCGATCGCGTGGGACGCGTCTCGCGCCCGCGGCCTGATCGAGCGCATTGCCGCCGACGCGGCAGCGCACTACGCGAACGGAATCGTCCGCCCGGTGCACCCGCGCGACGGTGGCCCCGAGCGTGCGCCGCACGGCGAGCTCTACCTCGGCGCGGGCGGCGTGCTGTGGGCGCTGCACTATCTCCACTCGCTCGGCGCGACGCAGGAGCGCATCGACGCCGGCATGGTCGCGGCCGTCCTGCAGCGCCATCAGGAATGGCAGGCGTCGTTCGGCGGCACCGAGTTCGGGTCCTATTTCATCGGCGACGTCGCGCTCTGGCTGCTCCATTACGCGCTCGAGCCGAGCGAGGCGACCGCCGATCGCATCGAGGCGTTGATCCGGGGCAATCTCGAGAACCCGGCACGCGAGCTGATGTGGGGCGCACCGGGAACGCTTCTGGTCGCGTGGTTCCTCCACGGCCACACCCAGGCAGCGCGATGGGCAGAGCTCTTTCGCCTCACCGCACGCACCTTGTGGGGCGAGCTGCTGTGGTCCGGCGAGCATCGCTGTCACTACTGGGCGCAGGATCTCTACGGCAAGCGGAGCACGTACCTCGATGCCGTGCACGGGTTCGCCGGCACCGCGGCAGTCGTCGTCCGCGGCCGCGCTCTCCTCGACGCCGACGAGTGGCGCGACTGGCAGCTCTGCATCGAGAACACCATCGAGCGGACCGCCACTGTGGAAGGCGACCGCGCCAACTGGCGAGTCTTCCTCGACACTCCGCCGGGCGGCTCGCCGCGCATGCAGATGCAGTTCTGCCACGGCGCGCCGGGCTTCGTCGCCTGCCTCGCCGACCTTCCCGGTCCGAGGCTCGACGCGTTGCTGCTCGCCGCCGGCGAAGCGACATGGGTCGCGGGCCCGCTCGTCAAGGGCGCCAATCTCTGCCACGGCACCGGTGGCAACGGCTACGCCTTTCTCAAGCTCTTCCAGCGCACGAACGACGAACGCTGGCTCGACCGTGCGCGCGCGTTCGCGATGCACGCCATCGGCCAATGCGAGCGCGACGCCGTGCGCTTCGGACAGCTGCACTACTCGCTCTGGACCGGTGATCTCGGCCTCGCCGTCTATCTGTGGGACTGCATCCGCGGCCAGCCGGCGTTTCCCTGCCTCGACGTCTTCTTCGGCCGCGACCGGAGCGCGAGCGCCGGTCGTGGCTCGGCGCCGGCATAGGCCGCGATCGATCTTGCGTTCGCCGGGCTAGCTGCGCTTTCGAAACAGGAATCGCGTCGCGACCAGGGGCTCGATCCGGCCCTCCGCGAGCTCGTTCATCTTGTCGAGCAGCCGTCGTCGCTCGTCGGCTCTGTCCCGGTGCACCGGCCAGTCGGCATTCATCGCCTCGAAGTCGATCCCGAACGCGACCGGCGTCGGGAATTCATCGCGATGCTCGGCGATCGGCTCGAAGCCATGCCGCTGCGAAGCGCCGGCGAGCTCGCTTCGCGTCCTGGCTTTCGGCGGCGCCGGCGTCGCACCGGCTGGCGGCACGAGCCCGAGCGCGAGGAACGCGGCGTGTGCGACGCCCTGCCAGCCCGACATTCCGGCCAGCGTCGCGGTCTCTTCCCAGTGGTGGTACCAGAGGTTGAAGGCGACGTGGCCCTCGGGCATGACGATGCGCGCAAGGGCTCGAAAGGCGGCGTCGAGATCGAGAAAGTGCATCGAGGCGGAGGCGATCGCCGCCACCGCGCGAACATCGCCCCCAGCGAGGCTGTCGAGACCGCTGGTGAAGAACCGCGCCGGCCGACCGGCGAGATGCTGGCGTGCGATCGCCAGCATCGCTTCGCTCGGATCGACGAGGACGACGCTGCAGCGCGGATGGCGGGCGAGCACGCGCTCCGACGTCAGCCCCGTGCCGGCGCCGATGTCGAGCACGGTGCCGGCAAGATCGGCAGGAAGCAGGTCGAGCAGGCGGTCGGACAGCGCGGCGAAGATCTGCCAACGCCGGCACAGCCGGTCGTAGGCCGGCGCGCGCGCACTCCAGAGCCGGACCTTCTCCGGGTCCGGTCCAGCATCAGTCATCGGCCGTGCGATCCGGGGGCGGGGACGCCGAACCGCGTGCCGCCGTTGTCACTTGCGGCGACCGAGCAGGTCGCGCCAGCTCATCGCTCCGCGCGCTGCCGGATGTGCGCGCGACACCAGCAGCGTGCCCGAGAGATAGAGCCCGTTCAGGATCCGGCTGGCGCGCTCGACGGTCATTCCCGGCCAGCGGGCGATCTCCTGCAGCGATGCCGATTGGCGTTCGAGGCGGAGCACCGTCGAGCTGATCGCGCCGCGCAAGGGAGGAAGCTCGCGCGAGTTCGCGGCGACGACGCGATAGGCAGCACGGCCGTGGATCTCGGTCAGCAGGATCGGCCGGGGACCGTGGATGGCGACGGTCCAGAGCAGGCTGGTGAGAGGGTGGTACTTGTCGGGGCTTGCCACGCGCTCGTGGATCCCGCTGCCGGGCGCACGCACGCCGGGCGGCTCGGCGCTCACCAGCCGCAGCTGCGACAGCGCGAAGCTCGCCGCCATCGACGCCGCATCGCGCGGCGAGTGATAGAGCCCCTCGCGCGGAAACAGCGTCACCGGCCAGACGAACTGGCCTTGCTCGAGATACAGGAGCGCCGCCTCGTGGTGGCGCACGCACGCCGCAATCACCTCGAGAACGTCGCCGTTGCCGGAGTCGCCGTGGAGCCGGCGCAGGTCGGCCAGCAGCGTCGTCGGCAGGAGCGTCGCCCGGCCGAGGCTCGGATCGAGGTCGAGCCGGCCTTCGATGCGCGCCTGGCGGAACTCGCTGATGCGCCAAAGGGAGGAGGGGTCGAACGGCTTCATCCGTCTCGGCAAATTCTTGCGGCGATCACGTGGGCCCGCGATGGTGGCGACGAACCGCGATGATGCCAAGCTTCGGGCAACACTTTCTAACGTCTCCACGAGAGCTCGCACCCTCGGCTTCTTGGTGTCATCGATCGCTCCGATCCGGCGTTGGAGACGGCGCAGAGCATACGTCCGGCGAGGGTCCGAGCGAGCGGCTGAGCGGCGTCAAGCGGGCGATTCGGCGAGGAAGGTCGAGAACGCGGTGCGGTACGACGTCGCGGAGCGGTTCTCGTTGACGATCTCGACCCGCGTGCCGGCCCGAAAGTAGAAGCCGATCGGCCGCGCGCCGACTGCGAGGCCCTGCGCCGCGACGCCGGCGCCGTGCAGCAGCGGCGCGAGCAAGCGCTCGAGAGCCTCCCGGTCGGTCGCCCGCGTCACCGCCGGGTCATACAGGAACAGCGTCTTCGTCGTCGCGCCCTCGGCGATCACCTGCTCGATCTCCCAGCGCACGCCGTCGCTGTCCTTCATCACCAGGACGATGCGTTCGGCGCGCCGGATCTTGTCGGCGACGTAGTCCTGCCACGCCGAGTCGTCGAGGTAGGCGCGATACGCGACGCCGCCGGGGGTCGCCTGATCGCCGCCGGGCTTGCCGACCGCGATCAGCGGCCGGTAGCCGTCGGCGACGTCGAACAGCTCCTCCTCGACCCGGACCTCGAGCGGCCGGAACGAGAACAGGCTGCTCCACGGCGGCAGCTTCGGCGTCGGCAGGACGACGTCGTCGGTGTCGAACGGACGCAGATAGAGGATGAACGGATCGTTCGGACGCTTGAGGACGTCCGAGACGCCGAGCCCGCCGAGGCGCTTGGCGAGCGACTGCAGCCATCCCGAGGCCTTGATGCCGAGCGCCGCGGCAAGCAGCGCGAGCGGGATCTGCCACGCCCAGGTGGTCGACAGCGCGACGCACTGCGGCAGCGACTCGCCGCCGCAGATCTGGGCCAGCGTGCTCAGGCGGTTGCTTGCGCCGCCCATCGTCAGCAAATACATCAGCGAAGCGATCAGCAACACCGCGCCGGCGAGCGCGATCGCGTAGGCGGCGGCGGTCCTCACGGTGCCGAGGGGCGTGCGCGGGAGGTCGAGCAGCTTGTTGAGATACGTCCACGCGTTCGGTGCCAGCCTCGGATCGAGCGTGGCGACGAAGCTCGAGCGCTCCCGCGTATTCGACACCTGCCATAGCGAGACCGCGATGTTGATCGGGACGACCAGCATGGTGAGGACGGACGCTGCGGAAGCGAGCACCGCAAACGCCAAATTCAGCTTGGCGAAGGCGAAGCCGAGATTCGCCTTGGCCTCGAAGAAGCTGAACACGCCGATCAGCACGAGCACCACCGCCTGCACTCGCAGCGCGCGCGGCCGCACGTTGGTGATCGAGCGGTAGACCCAGACCAGAAAGGCGATGACCGCCGCGAACACCAGGCCCGCTGCGAGCCAGTAGCCCCATTCGCCGGCGGCGCCGAACTGCTGCCGTTGCGCGATGGCGCCGGGACGCATCGCGCGGATGAACGAGTCGGCGACGGGATAGAAGCCGATGACGCCCGTCAGCGCGAACACCAGCGCGGCGACGATGGCGAGCGCGACGTGCAGCACCGCCGCACGGATGAACTTCAGGACGTAGAGGACGCGGTGCAGCACCCGCTCCGATGCCGTCTGGTCGAGCGTCAGCCGATCCACGGCGTCGAAGGGTGCATCTGCCAATGCCCTTGCTCCTTGGCGTCGACGCGGCGACGATATACCCTCAGGCGCAACCGCACCACGCAGGAGCCGTGATCGTGAAGGCCTTCATCGTCCATGCCGTTGCAGCGTCGGTCGTCTCGCTGCTGTCGCTGCCGTCGCTTGCCGCAGATCCGCCGGCGGGCGCCCGCGCGACCCCGGGCACCGTGGCTCCGAGCACCGGGACGACGGCGCCGGTGCCCGATCCTGCCCGCGCCGCGAGCGGGAACAGCCCAAGACCGGCGAAGACAGCAGGCTCGCTCAGCGGACGGTCGCCGGCCGATTGCGCCGCGATGCGCAAGCGCTTCGCCGAGAGTCAGGCCTGCTTCGCGCCGTACCGGCTTGCCAACGGTGCGATCCGCCCGGAAGCGTACAAGCGCTGCCACCAGATGCCCGATCCGTCGGCGACCTGCGGCCCCGAGTCGGTCTCGCCTGGGCAATGAGCCGCGGCTGGCGTCTCGCTTCCTTGACGCGCTCGACCGCCGGATCGACGGCCCGGCGATGCCGGCGCTGCGAATCGCCGCCGTGCCGGCGCCAGCCTCAGTGGGCCACCAGGATCTGCGGCTGCAGCAGGTCGCGACCCACCATGGCGCGGGCGTAGAGATAGTTCTCGCGCGCCTCGTCGCTGAGTTCGTCGAGATTCACCCGGCCGCGTTCGTCACAAGGAAATGCAAAGCCGCAGCGGAGCGGCGAGAGGCTCCGGTAGCGAAGCTCGAAGCGCGCCCGGACGGAGCGCGAAGCACGATGGGCGTTCATGAGGGGTTCCTGAAGGGTTGGTGACAGCGTCGGTGCGAATGCATCTGCTCTTGTCGCAGCAGAGGACATGCCCGAGCCGCACTTTCAGGCGTCGATTCACCGGCCACCGCGAGCGATCGCGGCACGAGACGACGCGGCGATGGCGTCTTTTCCGACCGTCGTGCGCCGGATTCGCCCGCCGTCGTTGCCTGCCCCTTGGCCGAGGGGCCGCGGCCTATACTGATCGCGGCCTGCCCCGACAGGTGCGACCACCCGGAAGGACGATGCACCTTGCAGATCGCAACGCGCCATCTCGCCGACGTCGTCATCGCCGCGCCCGCGGGCCGCATTGACCATCAAAGCGCCGCACAGCTCGAGGCCGCGCTGGCGCCGCTGATCGCCGCCGCCGGTGACCGGCGCGGCGCGCTCGTCCTCGACTTCTCCGCGGTCGACTACATCAGCAGCGTCGGCCTGCGCGTCCTCATGGTCGCCGCCAAGCAGATGCGCGAGCACCGGGCCGAGCTCGTCGTCGCGGCGCTGCAAGGCGTCGTCGCCGAGATCTTCGCGATCAGCCGGTTCGACCGCGTCCTCACCGTCACCGCCACGCTCGACGATGCGCTCGCCCGCTGCTCGGCGGCAGCGCTGGCGCAGCATCGCGGTGCCGGTCCTGCGCCGGCTGCGTGATGCGCGTCCGCTTCTGGGGAACGCGCGGGTCGCTGCCGGTGGCGCTGACCGCGGCCGACGTGCGACGAAAGCTGCTCGCCGCTCTCCGCGCCGCGCGCGGCCGTGCCCTGGCGAGCGACGCCGATCTCGACGCCATCCTCGCCGGCCTCCCGTTCGCGGTCGCCGGCACCTACGGCGGCCACAGCTCGTGCGTGCAGATCGAGACCGGCGGGGCCGACTACGTCGTCTGCGACATGGGCAGCGGCCTGCGCCCGTTCGGCCAGGCGGCGACGAACCGGCGGGGCGGCGCCGCGCAGACCTTCCACATCTTCGTCTCCCACCTGCACTGGGACCACATCATGGGGCTGCCGTTCTTCGTGCCGGCCTTCATCCCCGGCAATCGCGTCGTCTTCTACGGCGGCCACGCCCACCTCGAAGCGGCGCTTCGGCGGCAGCAGGAACAGCCGTCGTTCCCGGTCGACTTCAAGATCTTCGGCGCCGCGCTCGAGTTCGTGCACCTCGAGCCGGGCCGCGCCGTCGACGTCGCCGGCCTCAGGGTGACCTCGATGCTGCAGCGGCACGGCGGCGATTCGTACGGCTATCGCTTCGAAGGGCCGGACGGGGTCGTCGTCTACTCGACCGATTCCGAGCATCCGCTCGCCCAGCCGGAGCACACCGAGGGCGTCGTGAGCTTTTTTCGCGACGCCGACCTCGTCGTCTTCGACGCGATGTATTCGCTCGCCGACGCGGTCTCGGTCAAGGCAGACTGGGGCCATTCGAGCAACGTCGTCGGCGTCGAGCTGTGCCAGATGGCCGGTGTGCGGCACCTGTGTCTGTTCCACCACGAGCCGGTCTTCGACGACGCCGCGATCGACGCCGTGCTCGCCGAGACCTGTCGCCTGGAGGAGATCACGCGCGGCGCCCGGCCGCTGCACGTCAGCGCGGCGTTCGACGGGATGGAAATCGAGCTGTGACGGCGCGCCCGGCGCGCGGCCCGGCGGGCGAAGGGGGGAACCGCATCGCGGTTCTCGGTGCCGGTCTCGTTGCCGCGCTGGCCCTGCTGACATGGCTGCAACCGCCCTGGGCCGTGCGGCTGCAGGCGGCGTGGTTCGATGCCTATCAGGCGCTTTCGCCACGCCAGGTCAACGTGCTGCCCGTCACCGTCGTCGAGATCGACCAGAAGAGCCTGACCGCGCTCGGCCAATGGCCGTGGCCGCGGACCCGGCTGGCGCAGCTCGTGAAGACCGTCGACCATGCCGGCGCCGCGGCGATCGGACTCAACATCCTGATGCCCGAGCCCGACGCCCTGTCGCCCGAGCGTGTGCTCGCCGAAGCGGCGGTGAACGACCGCTCGGTCGACGCGGCGCTGCGCTCGCTGATGTCGAACGATGCCGTGCTCGGCGCCGCGCTCGCGTCGGCGCCGACCGTGCTTGTCCTCGCCGGCACCGACGAGGAGACAGGCAGGCCCGTGCGCGCCGCGCCGGTCACGGTGAAGGCTTCGCGCCTCGGCAGCGACGCTGGCCTGGCGCTGGTCCAGTACGGCGGTGCGCTGACCGCCATCGACGAGCTCAACCAGCAGGCCAGCGGCTGGGGGCTGTTCTCGGTCGACACCACGCGCGGCATCGTCCGGCGCATCCATCTCGTCGCCAGCATCCAGGGCACGCTGGTGCCGACGCTCGCCGTCGAGATGCTGCGCGTCGCCTACCGCGCACCCGCCATCCGCCTGACGGCGCTCGGCCGCTCGGTGACAAGCCTGACGGTCGGCGACACCCGCGTTCGCACCGAGCGCGACGCTGCCGTGCGCGTCTACTTCTCCCGGCACCGCAGCGACCGCTTCGTGTCGGCGATCGACGTTCTCGAAGGCAAGGTCGATCCGGCGCTGCTGCGCAAGCAATTGGTGCTGATCGGCGTCACCGCCTTCGGCCTCGAGGAGCTCCACGACACGCCGATCGGCGAGCGCATGTCGGGCAGCGAGATCCAGGCCCAGCTGCTCGAGAACCTGCTCGAAGGCACGTTGCTGCGCCGGCCATCGTGGGCACCGACTGCCGAGGCGCTGCTCGTCGTCCTGCTCGGGGCGTTCATGGTCTGGGCGGTGCCGCGCCTGACGGCGGTCCGGGCCGCGTTGCTGCTGCACGCGAGCCTCGCCGTGCTCGCCCTGTCTGCCTTCGCCCTCTACCGTTCCCGTCGACTGCTGATCGACGTCGCGACGCCGGGTGCGTACCTGTTCTTCCTGTTCGGCGTCCTGCTCGTGCTCGCGCTCGCCGAGGCGACACGGCAGCGCAGGTCGCTCGAAGGCGTGCTGCAGACGCAGCGCGAGCAGAGCGCGCGCATCGCCGGCGAGCTCGAGGCGGCGCAGCGGATCCAGACGTCGAGCCTGCCGCGCGTCGATCTGCTGCGGGGTGACGGCCGCGTCGATCTCCATGCCGCGATGACGCCGGCGCGCGAGGTCGGTGGCGACCTCTACGACTTCTTCATGCTCGATCAGAACCGGCTGTTCCTGCTGATCGGCGACGTCTCGGGCAAGGGCCTCTCGGCATCGATCTTCATGGCGGTGAGCAAGGCGCTCTACAAGGGAGTGATGATCCGCCAGCCCGACGCCGACATCGGCGACATCATGAAGGCGGCCAACACCGAGGTCTCGCGCGACAACGCCGAGATGCTCTTCGTCACCCTCTTCGCCGCCGTCCTCGACCTGCGAAGCGGCGAGCTCGCCTATTGCAATGCCGGCCACGACAACCCCTATCGGCTGCGACCGGGCAAAGCGCAACCCGAGCGCATCGTCGACGGCGACGGGCCGCCGTTGTGCGTGGTGAGCGACTTCGACTACCGCAGCGCGCGTTGCCGGCTCGACGCCGGCGAAGTGCTGTGCCTGCTGACCGACGGCGTCGCCGAGGCCCAGGATCCTGCCGGCGCGCTGTACGGCCACGAGCGGGCCGAGCGCGTGATCGTCGATCTCGCGCGCCGCCGGGCCGGCCCGCGCGAGCTCGTGGTCGCGCTGCAGGCCGACGCGCTCCGCTTCGCCGACGGCGCCGAGCCGAACGACGACATGACGATCCTGGCGCTGCGCTGGAACGGCCCGTCGGCGCCGGCTGCGGCCGCGGGCGAAAGCGGGTAGCAGGCGATGCCGGCGACCTCAGCGGGCCAGGATCTCGACCCGGCGGTTGCGCGGCTCGGAGACGCCGTCGCCGGTGGCCACTGCGAGCTCGCGCTTGCCGCGGCCGACGGCGACTGCCTTGTCGGCGGCGAGGCCGCGGGCGACGAAGGCGCTGCGCACGACTTCGGCGCGCTGGCGCGAGAGGGCGTCGTTGGCAGCGTCCGAGCCCACGCTGTCGGTGTGACCGATGATCATGACGTCGGCGACCGGGCGCCTCGCGATCTCGGCGAAGACGCCGTCGACGATCCGCTTCGACTCGTCGGTGAGCTCGTCCTTGTTCTCGATGAAGTAGAGCGTGAACTGTGCCGGCGGCAGCGGCTGCGCCGCGAGCGCGTTGCCGTAGCGCGCGTGGACTTCCTCGGCGGCGAGCAGCAGCGCGCACGCCGCGACGGCTGCGCCGACGATGCGGCTACTCATCGACCGAGACCACGAATTCCGTGCCGCGCACGCCGAGCAACGCCGCGGGCGTACGCACCGTCATCGCCTGCGGCGATTTCTTGGCGATGCGGCCCGAGACCACCGCGAGGGTGCCACGCTGCAGGCGGACGTCGAAGCGGCCGTCGCTCGTCGTCGGATCGAACTCGAAGCGGTCGAGCGAGACGATGCTGTTCGGGCCGGCCGAGAGCAGCGAGTTGTCGCGCATCGTGATGCCCACCGACCCGTCGGCCCCTGTCTTCACGACATCGGCCGGCTCGAGCAGCATGCCGACCTGGCCAGGCAAGCCCTGGCCGTTGCGCTCGACGGTCACGCTGCCCTTGGCGACTTTGATCTGGCCGACGTCGGCCCACGCCGGGCCAGCGACGCCGAGCGTGACGAGGAGGGCGAGCCTGGCAGCGTCGCCGAGGCGACGCCAGGACGACGTTGGCACCATCATGAACTCCCCTCCCGAGACCGATCCCTGCGGCGAGCTTACCCTCGCACCGGGCCTGCGGCGATGACCTTCGATCACGGCTGCACGGTTCGCGCCCGCATGGATGACCTCGCCGAGGCGATCGCGTTCGTCGAATCGTTCTGCGACGCGAACGGCGTCGCGCGCGGCGATTGCCTGCGCGTCTCGCTGGTGGTCGAGGAGCTCTTCACCAACACGGTGACGCACGGCTTTGGCGGCGGCAGCGACGCGCCGGTGCGCCTCGGCCTGCGCGCGGATGCGTCGGAGCTCGAGCTCTCGTACGAGGATTCGGCGCCTCCCTTCGATCCGCTGACGCAGCTGCCACGGGCCGCCATCGAGCTCGAGAACGCGGCGCCCGAGCGGCCCATCGGGCAGCTGGGCATCGCGCTGGTGGTGAGCATGGCGTCGCGCATCGGCTATGACCGTTCAGGCGACTGGAATCGCCTGCGCGTGGCGCTGCAGCGGCAGGCGTGACGCGGTCCTCGTGGTTCGCGATCGCCGGCGCCGCCACCGATGCGGACGGTTCGGCCGCTGCCGAAAGCAAGGCCAGTGGCTATATTGCGTCGCATCGCGGCGCCAGGGGCGCCGTCGTCGATGCCACAGGAGATGCCCATGAGCCGAACCGTTCAGGCCAGGCGCGCCGCCTTTCGCGCCCTCCACACCGAGGGTTGCTTCGTACTGCCCAACCCCTGGGACGTCGGCAGCGCTCTCATGCTGCAGGGCCTCGGCTTCCAGGCGCTCGCGAGCACGAGCTCGGGCTTCGCGTGGTCGACCGGACACGCCGACGGTGCAAGCTCGCGCGATGAGGTTCTCGCGCACCTGCGCACGCTCTGCGCCGCGACCGACCTGCCCGTCAACGCCGATTTCGAGAGCGGCTACGCGGCGCGCGCCGACGGCGTCGGCGAGAGTGTCCGAATGGCAATCGCGACCGGCGTCGCCGGGCTTTCGATCGAGGACTCGACCGGCGATCCGGTGCGACCGGTGCGCGATCTCGCCGAGGCCGTCACGCGCTTGCGGGCGGCGCGCGCCGCGATCGATGGCAGCGGCGGCGAGACGCTGCTCGTCGGCCGCGCCGAGAACTTCATCGTCGGCCGTCCCGACCTCGAAGACACCATCGCCCGGCTGAAGGCGTATGCCGAGGCCGGCGCCGATTGCCTCTACGCGCCGGGCATTCACACGCGCGAGCAGATCACGGCGGTCGTCGCCGCGGTCGCGCCGAAGCCGGTCAACCTCCTGCTCGGTGCGGCGAGCGACTGGACGCTCGCCGACGTCGCGGCGATGGGCGTGCGCCGGATCAGCGTCGGCGGCGCGCTCGCTCGCGCGGCATGGGGCGGCTTCCTGCGCGCCGCGCGCGGCCTCGCCGAAGGCCGCTTCGACGCCCTCGCCGGCGCGACGCCGGGCGGCGAGCTCAACAAGTTCTTCACTGGCGTCGCGCGATCGTGACAATGCGCCGCGACGCCGCACGCGCTTTCATGCCCTACCCCGACGCGGCGGTTGCGCACGCCGCGCACGGCCCGCTCGCCGGCTTGACGTTCGCGGCCAAGGATCTGTTCGACGTCGCCGGCTATCCGACCAGCGGCGGCCAGCCGTTCGTGCTCGCGATGTCGGGCATCAAGACGGCGACCGCACCGACGGTGCAGCGCCTGCTCGATGCCGGCGCGCGCTTCGTCGGCAAGACGATCACCGACGAGCTCGCGTTCTCGATGAATGGCCAGAACGCGCACTTCGGTTCGCCCGTCAACGGCGCTGCGCCCGATCGGATCTGCGGCGGCTCGTCGTCGGGGTCGGCATCGGCGGTATCGAACGGGCTGTGCGACTTCGCGCTCGGCAGCGACACCGGCGGCTCGGTGCGTGCGCCGGCCAACCATTGCGGGCTCGTCGGCTTGAGGCCCACGCATGGCCGCATCAGCCTCGAGCGGGTGCTCGACCTCGCACCGAGCTTCGACACCTGCGGCTGGTTCGCACGCGACGTCGCGACGTTCGCGCGCGTCGCCGATGTGCTGCTCGGCGTCGATCCGGCGCCGCTGGCCATCGACCGCGTCCGCCTGCTCGCCCCGACCGATGTCTGGGCGCTGCTCGCGCCCGACGTGCTCGAGGCGCAGCGCGGGCCGCGGGCTCGCGTCGAAGATGCGCTCGGGCGCGTCGCTGCCGTCGAGGTCGCGCCGGATGGCTTCGAGACCATGTTCTGGAGCTTTCGCTATCTGCAGGGCCGCGAGGCGTGGCGCACCGACGGCGCGTTGCTGGAACGGTTCGCGCCGCCGCTCGGTACCGGCGTCAAGGAGCGCTTCGCCTGGTCGCGCGAAGTGACCGATGCCCAGGTCGCCGATGCGGCGGCGTTTCGTGAGCGCTTTCGCCTCCGGATGACGGAGCTGCTCGGCAACGACGGCGTGCTGCTGATGCCGACGATGCCCGACGTCGCGCCACTCGTGTCTGCCGACGATGGCGCGCTCGAGGATTACCGCGCGAGTTCGACGCGGATGCTCTGCATCGCCGGCCTCGCGGGCTGCCCGCAGCTCACGCTTCCGCTCGCGGAGCGACTCGGCGCGCCGCTCGGCATCTCGCTGCTCGGCCCCGCGGGGAGCGACCGCAGCCTGGTGCGGCTCGCCGAGCGGATCGTCGCGGCGAACCGCTGAGGCGGCGCGGACGCCTCAAGAGACTGCGACCGTCACGCGCAGGAAGGTCGCCGGGATCGTCGTGCGTGCAGCGCTGCCGCTCTCGTTCTTGCCGCGGAACAGCGCTTCGAGCTCGCTTTGCAGCGCGTCGGCGCGGCCGGTCTTCGCGGCGGCGTCGAACGCGTTCATCGTCGGCCCGTAATAGCGCCGGAAGGCGTCGACGTACTGCTCGGGCGTGCCTTCGAAATCGAACATGAACGTCTCGCGCGCGAAGCTCACCGCCTCGGGCGCGACGCCCGCGGCCGCGAAGCGCTCGCGCACGTGGCTCTCGACGCCCCACGTCATCGGGCTGACGAAGCCCTCGGGCGGCGGCGGCGAATAGGCGGAGCTGATCTTCAGGATCTGCGCGACCAGCGTCGGGTCGTTCGGGATCCAGTTGCCCATGACGATCCTGCCGCCCGGCTTCGTCACGCGCACCATCTCCTTGGCGACGTCGAACGGCCTGGGCGCGAACATCGCGCCGAAGACGGTGACGACGAGATCGAAGCTGTCGTCGGCAAGGTCGCGCAAGTCGCACGCGTCGCCCTCCTGGAAGCGCAGGTTGGCGAGGCTGAGCTCCCTGGCGCGGCGGTTGCCGGCGGCGACGAGGTTGGCCGCGATGTCGACGCCGAGCACGTCGGCACCGAGTTTCGCCCCCGGGATCGCCGTCGTGCCGTCGCCCGAGCCGAGGTCGAGCACCTTCATGCCCTTCGTCACGCCGATCGATCGCACTACCGCTGCGCCGCTTTGCCGCATCGTCGCGGCGATGCGCGTGAAGTCGCCTTTCTCCCACAGTGCCTGGTTCGGATTCATGCTCCCCTCAGGTGAAGCGGCAACGCTAGCGCACATCGCGAAGAGGGGGCAACGCCGGCCTCGGGACAACTACGGAGAGCCGGGCCGTCGGCCGCGGGCGGGAGTCAGCGCGCGCGGCTGCGGACCCGCTCCGCGGCCTGCAGATGGCACCACGCCTCGCGCAGCGGGCCGGGGTCGACGCCTGCCGCCTGCGCGCGGCGCAGCATGTCGCCGACGATGTGCGCGCCTTCGGTGCGGCCGCCCGCCTCGAGGTCGCGCAGCATCGACGCGGTGAGCGTCGAGCTGCGGTCGCCGAGCATTGCGCGGAAGGTCGCGAGCGCGGATTCGCCGGGCGGGTGGCCCGCGGCGGCAGCGGTGCGCCGGCATGCCTCGAAGGCCTCGGCGGAGAGGGCAGCGCCGTCGTCGGTGTGCAGGATGTCGCCGACCGACGAGCGCATCAGGCACGTCATCGCGGCGAGGGCCGCGAGGCCGACGAACTTTTCCCAGAGCGCCGTCATCATGTCGTCGGCGAGCTCGACCGGCACCGGCGTCGCCGCGTAGCGGTCGCGCAAGGCCTCGAGCTTGGGCTGCGCATCGGCGGCCGTTCCCGGCAGCCGGCCGAAGACGATGCGGTGAAAGGTGCCGAGCTGCACCACCTCGCCTGCCGGCGTCAGCGTTGCGGGGATCGCGCAGCTGCCGCCGGCGACGCGTGTCGCACCGAATGCGCCAACGAGCCGCTCGATGTGCGCGACGCCGTTCAGGAGCGGCAGCACACAGCTCGAGGCGGCGACGGCCGGGCCGATCGTCTCGATCGCCGAGTCGAGGTCGTACGCCTTGCAGGTGAGCAGCACGAGGTCGAAGGCCGCGTCCGGCTGCGCGCGCACGATCGTGCGCGCGGCGACGGTGAAGTCGCCATGCGGGCTGCGCACGACGAGGCCGTTGTCGCGCAGCTGCTGCGCGCGTCGCTCGCGAACGAGGAAGGTGACGTCGGCGCCGGCCTGCACGAGCCGGCCGCCGAAATAGCCGCCGATCGCGCCCGCGCCGAGAACCAGGATCTTCATCGCGACCTCCGCGGCGCAGTCACTTCTTCTCCGGTGCGAACTGCTGGCGCGCCTGGTCGGCCGTTTCCTGCGCCTCGAGCGTCAGCTTGTAGGCGACGTAGTACTTGTAGATGTTGCGCACGTACGTCGTGGTCTCGGTGCCGATCTGCTCGGCGACGACGATCTCCACGTTGTTGAACCACTTGTCGGGGTCGAGGCCGCGCTCCCGGGCCCTCCGGCGCGCCTTGGCGACGTTGCCAGGCCCGCAGTTGTAGCTCGCGAACGCGAACAACGGCCGGTTGCCGTGGCTGAAGTTCGCGTCCGGGAAGTAGTTGCTCATCAACTGGTCCATGTACTTGGCGCCGGCATGGATGTTGGGCTCGACCTGGTGGATGTCTCCCACCCGGAGCTCGGCGCCGGTGGCCGGCATGATCTGCATCACGCCGATCGCGCCGACGGCGCTCTTCGCCTGCTGATTGAGCTGCGACTCCTGGTAGCCCTGCGCCGCGAGCATCAGGGGCTCGAAGTCATAGCGCTGGCCGTACTTCTCGAACATCGCGATGGTGTCCTTGAAGCGTCGCCATTCGGTCGAGCCGGTCGGATCCTTGAGCGCGCGGGCGCGCTTCATGTAGCTGCTCATCCGGTAGTCGGCGACGCCGGTCTTGACCACCCAGTGCTGCAGGAAATCGGCGACCTCCGCCTTGAGCTTGGGGCTGTCCTTGCGGATCGCCCATCCGGTCGTCGCACCTTCGCGCAGCACGAGGTCGGTGCGCGGCTTGATCCTGGGCAGCACCGGCGCCCACATGCGCACCTTCCAGTCGTCGGCCACGACGAACTGAAGCAGCCCGGCGTTCAACATGTCGAGCATGTCCTCGTCTTCGAGCGCTTCGGGAACGAGGACGAGCGCGACCGGCGGCTTGTCCTCGCGTTGCAGCTGCTCGTTCAGCGCGACCAGGCTTTCGTAGTACGACGAGGCCTTTCGCACGTGGACCTGCTTGCCGGAGAGATCGGCAAGGACGTTGACCTCGGGACTGTGGGGACCGCTGACGACGATTTCGTTGATCGACCGGCTGCCCTGGTCGCCGGCAACGAAGTCGACCTGCTGCAGGCGCGCATCGGTCACGGTCAGGTTGCCGATCGACACGTCCGACAGCCCCTCGTCGAGGTACGGCAGCAGTTTGTCGCGCGTCGCAGGCCCGATGTAGATCGTCAGCGGTCGCTTGCCGAGCTGCTTCGCATACTTGGCATTGAGGTAGCGCTCCCAGTCGCGGGCAAGCTCGGCCGCGATGCCGCGTTCGCGGCCCTTGTCGTTGAAGTAGAGCGAGCGCGAAAAAGGCGCGTACATGCGCAGCATCCGGCGCTGGAGCATCTGGTCGAAATCGCCCGTCCACGGCTTGTTCGCGATCGTCAGTCCGCGCGCCTTCGGGGCGGGCGCCGCGGCCACGGGCGCGCCCGGGCTCGGCGCGGCCGGTGCGGACGCGTTCTGCGCGAGGGCGAAGCCGGAGTACGCCAGCAGCGCGGCCCAGAGCAGGGCCTGGTTCGGGGACATCGCT
>DASXLD010000016.1:0-53749 GCA_036496385.1 Caldimonas sp.
GCGGCGCTGCTGCGCCGCGTCCTCGCCCGCAGCGAGCAGGCCGCGATGCTGCAGATAGCGCAGGAAGCGCGCCTGGTAGATCGCGTTGATCGGGCCGATCCCCATCGAGCCGGTCGGGAACTGCCAGAAGTCGGGCATCAGCTGCGGGTGCGGGTACGACGTCAGGCCGCGGGCGCCGTGCGCCGGTGCGACCAGCTCGCGCCGATAGTGCCCGAGATCGTCGGCCGACAGGCGGCCTTCGAGGAAGGCGCGCGCGTACACGCCGGGTGCCGAATGCGGCTGGAAGAAGACGAGGTCGCCGAGCTGTCCGGTGCGATCGTCGCGGGCGCGGAAGAAGTGGTTGAAGCCGACCTCGAACAGGTCGGCCGCCGATGCGTAGCTCGCGATGTGGCCGCCGAGCTCGGCCGAGCCACCGCTCTCGGCGCGGTTGGCGCGCATCACCATCGCCAGTGCGTTCCAGCGCATCAGCGCGGCGAGCCGCTGCTCGAGCGCGAGGTCACCGGGAAACGGCGGCTGGTCCTCGAGCGCGATCGTGTTGACGTACGGCGTGATCAGCGACGGCTGCCAGTGCACGCGATGCCGCCGCGCATGGGCGAGCAGGGCATCGAGCAGGTAGCGGGCGCGCGCGGGTCCGTGCGCGGCCGTCAACGCGTCGAGCGCCTCGCACCACTCGGCGGTCTCGGCGGGGTCGGGGTCGACGCCGGCGCGCTCGAGCGCCGTCAACAGGCCGCGCGGAAGGGAGAGATCGGTCATTGCGATCATTCTGCCGTCGAAGCGGCCCTCCACGCTTGCTGCGCCGGCGGCCGAGCGGCTCAGCGCGGCGGCGGCCGCGCGACGGCGTACGGCGGCTTGCCATCGGTGCCGACCATCAGCTCGTTGATCACCGCTTCGACGTCGTCGATCAGCCGCACCTCCGATTCGAGCGCCCGTGCCTGCTCGGCGCTGGCGACGCAGCCCTTCAGATAGACCCAGCGCCGCTGGCCGAGCACCCAGATCGTCGAGTTCGCGAAGCGCTCGTCGAGCTGGATGAAGCGAACGACGCGGGGCGCGATCTCCTTGTCATAGAGGTAGGCGTTGGGCAGGCGGCAGCGTCCGTGGTAGTAGCAGGTCGTCCCTCTCTCGGCGCGACCGTGCGACTGGGCGCGCGCCTCGGCGGCAGTGACGAGCGGCGGCTCGGCGGGCGGGCACGCTGCGATGGCGTGCGTCGCCGGCAGGAACGGGTCGTCGAAGGCGTTGGTTCGCGGCTCTTCGCCTTGCGCGAGCGCGGCCGACGATGCGAGCAAGGTGGCGATCACGGTAGCAGCGCGGGCGCCGCGACGCCGCAGCGCGACGACCGATCGCGAGGGCGTGCGGTGCGTCGTGGTCCGGTCATCCCGCATGTCGATCCGTTGTCCGTCAGCCGACAAAGCGCATCAGCAACTCGCCGGCGAGCGGCGGCTGCGCGACCAGGCCGTCAGCGTCGGCGACCTGTTCGCCGTTGACCCAGACGCCCTGGACACCGAGCGCATCGGTCGTCAGGCGTGCCGCGCCCGCCGGGAGGTCGCGCACGCGCCGCTTCGGTCCGCGGCCGACCGTCTTCGGGTCGAACAGCATCAGGTCGGCGGCGTCGCCGGCGCGGATCCGGCCGCGCTCGGCGAGCCCGAGCACGTCGGCGGGATGCGAGGTCAGCCGGCGCACCGCCTCGGCGAGCGGCATCGCGCCGAGCTCGCGCGACCAGTGGCCGAGCAGGTGCAGGCCAAAGCCCGCGTCGTTGAAGAACGTGAGATGCGCGCCGGCGTCGCTCAGGCTGACGATGCTGTGCGGGTGGTTGAGCATGCGGCCGACTGCGTCCTCGTCGCTGTTCAGCAGCTGCGCCGTGAAGATCGTCGCCAGGTCTTCGTCGAGCGCGAGGTCGATCATCGTGTCGAGCGGATCGCGGCCGGTGGCCGCGGCGATCTCGCCGATCGAGCGCTGCTCGAGGAGCGCATTGGCGGCGCGCACTGTCTCGACGACGTGCACCTTGTCCCACTCGCCGTTGAAGAGTCGAAACGTCGTCGGCGTCGCCAGCTCGGCACGAACGCCGGCGCGAAACTGCGGGTCGGCGAGCACCGCGCGGAGCGCCTCGCCGTCTTTGCCGAGCGCCGGCCGCCAGCTGGCGAGGCCCTCGACCGGATACGGCGAGGCGAGCGTGAAGTCCATCGTCAGCGGGCAGCACGAGACCTGGCCGAGCAGGCGATGGCCGCGCCCGTTGGCGGCGGCGATCGCGTCGAGGTCGTCGAACACGGCACGCGGCGCGACGCCGTTGTGCAGCAGCGCCGCGACCATCACCGGCCGGCCGCCCTGCGCCGCCAGCGACTCGAGCAACGACATCTTCGTGTGCGCGCCCTTGGTCAGCATGTAGACGCCGCGGCCGCCTTCGCCCATCGCTTCGACCAGCGCCGCCATCTCGGCGTCGCTCGCCAGCCGCGACGGCATCGGCAGGCCGCCGGCGCCGTTGTGGGCCGGGCTCGTGCTGCTCGCGAAGCCGACCGCGCCGTGCGCCATCGCATCGCGCACGACGTCCTGCATGCGCGCGATCTCGTCCGTCGTCGCCTCGCGCTTCGCCGCGTCGGCGCCGAGCACCCAGGTGCGCACCGACGAGTGGCCGACGTAGGCGGCGACGTTGACGACGGAGCCCTTCTCGCGCAGCTGGGCGAGGTACTCGGGGAAGGTCTCGAAGCGCCAGTCGATGCCGGCGCGCAAGGCGTCGAGCGACATGCCTTCGACCTGCGTCAGGTTCTGCATCGTCCGCTCGCGGTCGGCCTCGCGGCAAGGCGCGATCGTGAAGCCGCAGTTGCCGATCACCGCCGTCGTCACGCCGAGCGCGGGCGACGGCGCGAGCGTCGGGTCCCAGGTGATCTGGGCGTCGAAGTGGGTGTGGCTGTCGACGATGCCGGGCATCAGCGCGAGGCCGTCGGCAGCGACCGTTCTCGCCGCGTCGACGGCGCCGAGCGACGGCGCGACCGCGGCGATGCGGCCGCCGGCGACCGCGACGTCGCCGCGGAACGGCTCGCTGCCCGTGCCGTCGACGACGAGCGCGTCGCGAAAGACGAGGTCGATCACGCCGTCTTCAGGACTGGGGCCGCGAACAACGCTTCCATCTCGCGCCGCAGCCGGTACGCCGGCGTGGCAGTGTCCACCGCGACGTCGCTCCAGACCAGGCTCTGGCCCTTGGCAACCGGCCGCGTAAGCTTGACCTCGTGCGCGAGGCCGAGCGGCAGGCCGCCGATGCGGATCGACTTCTCTGCCGGCAGGAGCCTGCCCCAGACGGTGTAGCCGCCTTCGCCGTCGAGCGTTTCGCCCGGTTTCAGGTCGCGCTTGGCGGTCGCGACGACGTCGGCGTTCCAGCACGTGGCAACGCCGGTCGCCTCGCCGCGCAGCGCGACGCTCGCGACCGAGACGCCGACCTCGAGGCCGATCAGGTGCCAGCGCTTGTAGAGCGTGAAGTAGCGGCCGCTCGGGTCGGTGTGGGCGTTGTATTCCTCGAAGCAGTTGCGGATGTAGTCGGTCTCGCCTTCGACCGTGACCCAGACTCCCATGCGGATGTCGTACGGAATCTGGCGGCCGTTCGCCTCGAGCGACGAGATGACCTCGACCATGCCCTTTCTTTCGAGCACGCCGCCTTCGCTGATCGGCCGGGTGACGAACGGGATGTCCTCGACGCTCGCGGGCGGATAGAGCAGCCCGTTGCTCGGCACCGTGAGGCCGGTCGCGTTGGCGACCGCAGTCGATTCGATCGATGGCTTCGAGCCGTCGAGGAAACTGTTGAACATCTTCGGGTTGAGGCCGCCGCGCTCGGCCTGCTCGGGCGTCAGGCCGTAGTTGCCCCAGACGGTGTCGGGAGTCGACTCGCAGAAGTGCGGCAGCCACTTGTGGCCGCGCCCGGCGGCGGTGACCGGAAAGCCGCAGGTGCGCGCCCAGTCGACGAGATCGCAGATGAGCGCCGGCTGGTCGCCGAAGGCGAGCGAGTAGACGACTCCGGCGTCGGCCGCGCGCCGGGCGAGCAGCGGGCCGCAGAACGCGTCGGCCTCGACCGTGACGTTGACGACGTGCTTGCCGTTCGCGAACGCCGCCAGGCAGTGCTCGACCGCCGCGACCGGCGCGCCCGTGCACTCGACGACGACGTCGATCGCCGGATGCGCGACGAGCGCGCGCCAGTCGTCGCCGATGTACGTCGCGCCGGTCGCGAGCGCGTCGGCGATGCTCGTCGCGCGCGTGCGGCCGTCGCTCCAGCCGACGCGGGCGAGGTTTCTGCGCGCCGCGTCGGGCGCGACGTCGGCGATCGCGACGAGGTGGACCCCGGGCGTGCGCGGCACCTGTGCCAGGTACATCGAGCCGAACTTGCCGGCGCCGATCAGGCCGATCCGGATCGGCTTCATCTCCGCGGCGCGCCGTTGCAGCTGTGCGTGCAGGCTCATGGCAGCGCCCGCCTCACGCCGCGAGCGGCAACGGGTCGCTCGACGTCTCGAGCGCGCTTGCCGGCATGCCGTCCAGCCACGGCAGCTCGACCGCGCAGGGCTTCAGCAGGCAGTCGTCCGGCAGGCAGTCGATCGGCGTGAAGTCGCGGTGGGCGATGTACTCCGGGCGCTTGAAGCGGCGGATGTGATTGCTGACCGCGCACAGGCTGAGATAGACGCTGACGCGATCCCACGGCGAGAGGTTCGACCCCGAGGCGTGCACCAGGCAGCCGTGGAACAGGATCATCGAGCCGGCCGGACCGTGCGGCGAGACGATGCCGCCGTTCTTGCCGCCGGCACGGTCGATGAGCTTGGCGATCAGTTCGTTGTCGATCGTCCAGAGCGGATAGCTCGTCGTCGTCACATCGTGGCTGGCGTCGATCACGCCGCGCTTGTGGCTGCCCGGGATGAACATCAGCGGACCGTTGAACGCGTTGACGTCGTCGAGGAAGATGGCGACGTTCATCGCCCGCTCGGCGGGCATCAGGTCGTCGTTCTTCCAGGTGCCGTAGTCCTGGTGCCATTGCCAGACGTCGCCGTCGAACGCAGCCTTGCCGTTGATCTTGAACTGGTGCATGTAGAGCGCTTCGCCGATCAGCTCCTGCACCGGCCCGACCATCCGCGGATGGCGCGCGAGCCTCGCGAACGGCTCGCTGTAGAGATGGGCGGCGAAGTTCGTCCGCACCGCGTCCTTGCCTTTCTCGCGTACGTTGTAGACCTCGCGACGGCGGTAGAGCCCGGGAACGGCGTCGATCAGCGTCTGGGTCTCCTCGCGGCTGAAGAGGGCGGGGAAAAACAGGAAGCCGTCGCGCTCGAAGGCGGCGAGCTGGTCGGCAGTGAGCTTCATGGCAGGACCCTTGTCGACGATGCGAAAGCCAGAATACGACGGTAGCTCGCCCCGGTCTAGACCGCCCGGCCAATGCCGAACAACCATGCCGCCGCCGAAAACGTGACGAACGCGAGCGCGGTCGAGACCAGGATGATCCGGGCGATCCGGCCGTTGTCGGCGCCGTAGCGCTCGGCAAGCACCGAGACGTTGCTCGCGCTCGGCAGCGCCGCGGTGAGCGTGAGCACTGTCAGCGTGAATGACGTGAGCGGCGCGCCGAGGGCGCGCGCGGCGCTGCCCAGCGCGAAGACGAGCAGCGGGTGCACGACCAGCTTGATCAGCGCCACCGGCACCGTGCGGGCGAGCGGCGTCCGCGTGTGGACGTGCTCGCCGGCGCGCCAGAGCACGGCGCCGATCGTGAACAGCGCGACCGGAGTCGCCGAGTCGCCGAGCATGCGGACGATCTGCGCGATCGGCCCGGGCAGCTCGCGCCCGCTTGCCGCGAACAGCGCGCCGATCGCGATCGCCCACGGCAGCGGATTGGTCAGCGCGCCGCGCAGCGAGAGCGCCGCCGCCTGCAGCAGCGAGCGGTCCTCGACGCCGGCGCGGTGGGCACGCGACTGCGCGAGCGCAAGACAGATCGTGCTGGTGACGACGAGGTCGACGACGATGGCGCCGATCACCGGCCCCGCCGCCGCCTCGCCGAGCAGCGCGACGAGGAGCGGCACGCCCATGAAGCCGGCGTTGGGGAATGCGGCGACGAGCGCGCCGAGCGCGGCGTCGCGCAGGTCGACGCCGCTCTTGCCCGGGCGTTGCAGCGTCACCGTGATCGTCAGGGCGACGATGGCAAGCGCCGCGGCGAGATAGACGGCGAGCTGCACCGGATCGGCGAGGCGGTCGAAGGGCAGGCTCGAGCCGAAGCGAAAGAGCAGGCACGGCAGGGCGAAGAACAGCACGTAGCCGTTCAATCCCGGGATGGCGCTCGCCGGCAGCCAGTGCAGGCGAGCCGCGACCCAGCCGAGCAGGACCAGGCCGAAGAACGGGATCGTCACCGCAAGGATGGCTTGCATGGACGGCCAGTATTGCAAGAGCAGGGGGCGGCGGTGCGGGGCGGGCGCAGGTCCGCCGCGGGTCGCGTAAGCTTGTCGTCTTTTCGCAGCCCGGCTTGCCCATGTCAGCCTCCTCTCCCGGCCCGGCGCGCCGGTTCTTCCGCGGTCTCTGGCGCGTCGTCGACGTCAGCCGACGCGTCGTCTTCAACCTGCTGTTCCTGCTGATCCTCGCCCTCGTCGTCGTCGCGCTGGTCAGGACCGGGCCGACGCCGCTCGCCGACAAGACCGCGCTCGTGCTGCGCATCGACGGCACCATCGGCGAGCAGAAGACGGGCACGCTGCGCTCGACGGCGCTCGACCAGGTGCGCGGCGAGGCGCTGCAGAAAGTGCAGCTGCGCGACGTCCTCGCTGCGCTCGAAGCGGCTGCCATCGATCCGAGGATCTCGAGCCTCGTCGTCGTCCTCGACGAGCTGCGTCCGACCGGCTTTTCGACGCTGCGCGAGGTTGCCGCTGCGATCGACCGCTTCAAGGCGAGCGGCAAGAAGGTCGTCGCCTGGGGGTCGGGCTACGACCAGCGCCAGTACTACGTCGCCGCGCACGCCGACGAGGTCTACCTGCACCCGCTTGGCATGGTCTACATCGCCGGCTTCGGGAGCCTGCGCAACTACTACAAGGATGCGCTCGACAAGCTCGGCGTCACCGTCAACGTGATGCGCGTCGGCACCTTCAAGAGCGCGGTCGAGCCGTTCATCGCCAACGAGCCGTCGCAGCCCGCGCTCGAGGCCGACAAGCTGCTCTACGGCGATCTCTGGCAGACCTATCTCACTGGCGTCGAGAAGGAGAGGAAGCTCGCCCCGGGAACGATCGCGCGCGCCATCGACGAAGCGCCGCAGCGCCTCGCCGCCGCCGGCGGCGACGCGGCCAAGCTCGCACTCGCCGAGAAGCTCGTCGACGCACTGAAGACGCGCGACGAGCTGCGGGCGCTGATGATCGAGCGCGGCGCCAAGGACGACGACGAGAACACGTTTCGCCAGATCTCCTTCGACGACTACCTCGGCCACGTCAAGCCGCGCCTGACCGGCGACGCGATCGGTGTCGTCGTCGCCGAAGGCGAGATCGTCGACGGCGAGGCGCCGGCAGGAACGGTCGGTGGCCTCTCGACCGCGAACCTGATCCGCAAGGCGCGCGACAACAAGGACGTCAAGGCGATCGTCCTGCGCGTCGATTCGCCGGGTGGCAGCGTGTTCGGCTCCGAGCTCGTCCGTCGCGAGCTCGAGGTCACGCGCGCCGCCGGCAAGCCCGTCGTCGTCTCGATGGGCAACGTCGCGGCGTCGGGCGGCTACTGGATCTCGACCGCGTCCGACGAGATCGTCGCCGACGCAGCGACGATCACCGGCTCGATCGGCGTCTTCGCGCTGCTGCCGAGCGCCGACCAGACCTTCGCCAAGCTCGGCATCCACCCCGCCGGCGTCGGCACGACGTGGCTGCGCAACGCCGACGATCCCCGCCTGGCGCTCGATCCGCGCCTGCAACAGCTCGTGCAGGAGAGCGTCGACCATGTCTATCGCGACTTCACGACCAAGGTCGCGGCGGCGCGAAAGACCACCGCCGACAAGATCGACGCCGTCGCCCAGGGCCGCGTCTGGACCGGGACGCAGGCCAAGGAGCGCGGCCTGGTCGACAGCGTCGGCATGTTCGGCGACGCGCTGCGCTCGGCCGCCAGGCGCGCCAACCTCGGCGACAAGCCGCGCGTCGTCTACATCGAGCGCGAGCCGGGCCGGTTCGCCCAGCTCGTCTCGATGCTCAGCAACCAGGTCGCGGCAGCGGTCGGTGCCGAGGTCGACGCCCGCATCGGCGGCGCCGTCGGTGTCGCGCCCGCGGTGCTGCGCGGCGCCGCGCGCGATGTCGGCTGGGTGAGCGACATCGCCGAGCGGAGAAAGCCGTTCACTGCGATCGTGCACTGTCTTTGCGGCGCAGCGGATTGAAGGGTCGACGCCACTGAGCCACGACCGGTCGCCGCCCGCGACCCTCAATCCAGCGCAGCTCGCGGCCGTCCACCACTTGGCCGGCCCTTGCCTCGTGCTCGCCGGCGCGGGCTCGGGCAAGACGCGCGTGATCGTCCACAAGATCGCGCGCCTGCTCGAGGCCGGCCATGCGCCAGGCGAGATCGCGGCGATCACGTTCACCAACAAGGCGGCGGCCGAGATGCGCGAGCGCGCCCGCGCACTGGTCGGCGGCCGCGCCGCGGCCAAGCTCGCGGTCAGCACCTTCCATTCGCTCGGCGTGCGGATCCTGCGCGAGCACGGGCGAACGATCGGCCTGGCGCCGAACTTCAGCATTCTCGACAGCGACGACGTCCTCGGCGTGCTGAAGGATGCCGGCGGGACGACCGACAACGCGACCGCGCGGCGCTGGCAATGGGCGATCGGCGCCTGGAAGAACCGCGGCCTGCGCGCCGCCGATGCCGAGGCCGAGGTGCTCTCCTCGGGCGCATCCGACGCGCGCGGCGCCGACGACGCGCTCGCTGCCGTGCGCGTCATGCGGCGCTACGAGGAGCGCCTCGCCGCCTACCGCGCGACCGACTTCGACGACCTCATCGTGCTGCCGATGCGGCTGCTGGCTGAGCACGACGACGTCCGCGACGCCTGGCGCGCCCGGCTGCGCTACATCCTCGTCGACGAGTACCAGGACACGAACGGCGTGCAGTACGAGTTGATGAAGCTGCTCGCCGGCCCGCGCGGCATGTTCACCGCCGTCGGCGACGACGACCAGAGCATCTACGGCTGGCGCGGGGCGACGATCGACAACCTGAAGCGGTTGCCGATCGACTATCCGGCGCTGAAGGTGATTCCCCTCGAGCAGAACTACCGCTCGACGGGCAGCATCCTGGCAGCGGCGAACGCGGTGATCGGCCACAACCCGAAGCTGTTCGAGAAGAAACTCTGGAGCGAGCTCGGCGCCGGCGAGCCGGTCGCGATCGTCGAATGCGACGACGAGGCGCACGAAGCCGAGCGCGTGGTGGCGCGGATCGAGTCGCTGCGCGGCGCCGGCGCAGCGTTCGGCGACATCGCCGTCCTCTATCGCGCCAACCATCAGGCGCGCGTCTTCGAGCAGGCGCTGCGCAAGGCCGGCATCGCGTACAAGGTCTCGGGCGGCCAGAGCTTCTTCGAGCGCGCCGAGATCCGCGACCTCTGCGCGTGGCTGCGGCTGATCGTCAACGAAGATGACGATCCGGCGTTCCTGCGTGCGGTGACGAGCCCGAAGCGCGGCATCGGCCACCAGACGCTCGCCGCGCTCGGCAGCTTCGCGCAGCGCTGGAAGTCGAGCCTGTTCGAGGCCCTGTTCGCCGATTCGCTCGCGGATGCGTTGCCGCGCCGGGCGATCGCCGGGTTGCACGAGTTCGGTCGCGTGGTTCACGTGCTGCAGGAGCGCGCGCGCGACGCCGTCGGCGGCGAGGCGGCGCGGGCGCTCCTCATCGAGTGGCTGAAGGAGATCGGCTACGAAGAGCACCTGCGCGAGAGCGAGGAGTCGCCGGCGCTTGCCGACGCGCGCTGGGCCAACGTGCTCGACTTCGTCGACTGGATCGCGCGCCGCTGCGGCGGCCGCGGCAGTGCTTCGACCGGCGACGAGGAAGCGGCGACGAGCGTCATCGCCGTCGCCCAGACGATCGCGGTCATCATCAGCCTCGCCGAGCGCGGCGACGACCAGAACGTCGTCACGTTGTCGACGCTGCACGCCGCCAAGGGCCTCGAGTGGCCGCACGTGATCGTCGCGAGCGTCAACGAGGGCCTGCTGCCGTTCGCCGGCGACGACGAAGAGGCGACGGCAGCGCGCATCGAGGAGGAGCGCCGCCTGATGTACGTCGGCATCACGCGCGCCCGCGCGACGCTCGCGATCAGCACGCTGCGGCGCAGGAAGCGCGGCCGGCAGATGCAGCCTGCGCTGCCGAGCCGCTTCGTCGCCGAGATGAAGCTGCACGAGACGCAGCAGGTCGCGGATCCGCGGGCCAAGCTGATGGCGCTCAGGGCGGCGGCAGCGGAGCGGGCACGCGCCGCGCGCGGAGAAGCTACATCCCCTTGAACATCCCGGCGTAGCTCCGGCTCACCTCGAGCTTCTCCGGGTGGCCGCGCACCGCGACCAGCTGGCGCCCGCGCAGGTCGCGCGTGACGCCGGCGATGGCGCGGGTGTTGACGAGCGTCGAGCGGTGGATCTGCCAGAACGTGTCGGCGTCGAGCTCCTCGACGAGCTCCTTGATCGGCTTTCGGATCAGCGCCTCGAGGGTCGCTGTCTGGACTCGCGTGTACTTCTCGTCGGAGATGAAGAAGAGGACGTCTTCGACCGGGATCATCTGGATGCTGGCGCCGACCGTCGCCTGGATCCAGCGCAGCTTCGGCGCCGCGCCCGGGTTCATCTTCGTCGTCAGCTTCTGCAGCAGCTGCTGCATGCCGCTGATGTCGGGCGCCTCGCCGGCGCCGCGCTCGGCGATCCGCTTCTGCAAGCGCTCGACGGTGACCTGCAGCCGCTCGCGCTCGGCGGGCTTCAGCACGTAGTCGACGACGCCCTGCTCGAACGCCTCGATCGCGTACTGGTCGTAGGCGGTGATGAAGACGATCTCGGGGCCGTGCCACGGCTTGGCGGCGCCGGCCGGCTCGGAATCGTCGTCATCGTCGTCGTCGTCGACCGGCAGCTGTGCGATGGCGCGCGCCGCCTGGATGCCGGTCATTCCGGGCATGCGGATGTCGAGGAAGACGATGTCGGGCCGCAGCTTTTCGGTGAGCGCGACCGCCTCGGCGCCGTTCTTCGCCTCGGCGACGACCTCGAGCCCGGGCCAGACCTCGCCGAGGCGCGCCCGCAGCTGCTCGCGCAACAGCCGCTCGTCGTCGGCGATCAACGCCGTCGTCATGCCGCCGTGGCGGTGGTCGACGCCGGGCGCGGCCGCCGCATGACGCGCCAGACGAGCCAGCCGACGAGCAGGAGCGGCGATGCGACGAGCGCGAGCGATGCCGCCGCCGCGAGCATGCCGACGGCGACGCCGAGCACCGCGACCGCGAGCCCGACGACGACCGCGAACGCGGCCACCAGCAGCGCGGCGATGGTGGCGACGATCGCGATCGCGAACGCCGCGACGAGCTGGCCGCCGCTCAGGTTGGCGAGCGAGAAGGTCTCGCCATCGACCGTGATCGTCGTGCCGTCGAGCGGCAGCGCCGCCCAGGCGACGGTGAGTACGGCGATGACGACGAGGGCGAGCAGCAGCAGCGCCGCCCCGGCCCTGGACCACCAGCGATTCATGGCTTCGCTCCTTCGCGCACCTGCGCCTGGTAGGGAACGGTGAGGGTGACGACTGTTCCGCTCGGCTGATTGTCGGCGACGACCATCGACGCGCGCTCGCCGTAGAGCAGCTTCAGCCGCTCGCGGATGTTGGCGAGGCCGACGCCGGTGCCCGCCGTGTCGGCGCGGCCGAAGCCGAGCCCGGTGTCGGCGACGGCGACGGCGAGCCTGCCGTCGACGATCTCGGCCGAGACGGTGAGCGTGCCGCCTTCGGCCTTCGGCTCGAGGCCGTGCTTGATCGCATTCTCGACCAGCGACTGGATCATCATCGGCGGGAACTCGGCCGAGAGCAGGCCGTTGGGCACGTGGATCTCGGGCTGCAGGCGGTCTTCCATCCGCACCTTCAGGATCTCGAGGTACGGCCGGATCACCGCCATCTCGCGGCCGAGCGTGTGTGCCGCCAGGTTCGACTCGCGCATCGACGGCATCGACGCGCGCAGGAGCGAGATCAGATTCCTCTGCATCTGGCTCGCCCGCGGCGGGTCGGTCTCGATCAGGTGGTCGATCGAGGCCAGCGTATTGAACAGGAAGTGCGGCTCGACCTGCGCCTGCATCGCCGCCATCCGCGCCTCGACGACCTGGCGCTTGAGCTGCTCCGATTCGGCAGTCTCGGTGGCGACGGCGGCCTTCACCTCGGCGAGCTTCTGGCCTTTGTAGGTGATCTTCAGGATCGCCGACGCGATGATGACGAACCACGCCAGCTGGGTCAGGAAGTCGCCGAAGCGGCGCTCGCGGATGTGCTTGATGCTGCGCACGACATCCGCATCGGAATTGGCGCGCTCCTCAGCGGCGTCCTTGGCGGCCTCGGCGGCATCCTTCGCCGCTTCGGCGGCCTGCTGCTGCGATTCGCGGATCGCGTCGACGACCGCAGCGCGCGCCTCTTCGACCGCCTCGCGCACTTCCTTGCTGTCGGCGCCCGGCGGCAGCTTGATCTCGACGCTGGCCTGCGGCGTCGATGCCGGCGCTTGCGGGGCCGGCGCGGCACCGGCGTCGTTCGACTCCGACGAGCCGGACGTGCCGGGGGACCCTGGCGACCCGGAGGACCCGGGAACCGCGGTCGCCGGCGCCGACGCCGCCGGCATTGCGTGCAGGTTCGGCGTGATGCGGACGCCGTCGCGGTCGATCGAGATGGTGACGTCGCGACCCTGCGAATCCTTCTTCTCGATCTTGATCGCCGGGTCGAGGCTACCGGAGCTGCGCGACGGGGTCGGCGGCACCGGCGGCACCGGCTGGTGCGGCGGGTGCGGCGGCATGACGATCATGTCGGGCATCTCGTGCGCGACGCTGCCGATCGTGTAGCTGAAGGGCGGCAGGCGCTGCAGGATCGCGGTCGCGATCAGCAGCAGGATCGCGAGCAGGAAGAAGCGCTTCCACGAGATCGAGACCAGCCAGTTGCCGTACTGATGGAAGAGGCGCACCGCGCCCGCGGTGAACGCGTGCCAGCCGCTGGCCGGTCGCGGTGCCGGCGGCGGCAGCGGCAACGGCGGCGGTGCCGGCACCGGCTGCGGATCGGGCGGCGGATCGGAGGGGGTCATGTCGGCGCGCTGCTGGGCTCTGCGGATCGAGGCTGCACTGTAGGGGGCGCTGCCGGACGCCGCGAGCGCGCTGCGATGAAGCGCAGCGCCGCGGGAACAGGGTGCAAGGGGGCGGGACGGACGCCGGCGGTGCCGGCGCCCGTGCTCCGCAGAGGGGGTGGTTCAGGTCGGCCGCGAGGATTCGCGGTGGCTGGTCATCGGCAGCGTCGTGTCCTCGAGCGGCTGCGTGTCGGGACCCTGCGCGCCCATGCGCGCGTCGGCCGCCTGCGCCGAGAGGGCGAGCGGGCCGGCGCGCCAGTCGGCCATCAGCGCGTCCCACTTCGGCCGCACCGCGGCGAGATGGCGCACCTTGACGTGGCCGTAGCCGCGAATCGCCTCGGGGATGCGCGCGATCTCGATCGCGAGGCCGTGGTTGGCCGGCCCGAGCGCGCGCAGCACCTCCTCGATCGAGCGCCGGTACTCGTCGACGAGCTCGCGCTCGACGCGGCGCTCGTCGCTGCGGCCGAATGGATCGAACGGCGTGCCGCGCAGGAACTTCATCCGCCGGAGGAGGCGAAAGCCCGACAGCATCCACGGCCCGAAGCGCTGCTTCTGCAGCTCGCCGCGTGCGTTCTTCTTCGCGATCGCCGGTGGCGCGAGGTGGTAAGCGAGCTTGAAGTCCTTGCCGAGCTCGCCCTCGAATTGCGACGCCACCTTGGCGAGGAACTTCGGGTCGGCGTGGAGGCGCGCGACCTCGTACTCGTCCTTGTACGCCATCAGCTTGAAGAGCGAGCGCGCCACCGCCTCGGTGAGTCGCGTGCTCGGCCGCGCCGGATCGGGCCGCGTCGCAGTGCGCGAGAAGACGAGCTCGGCCTCCTTCGCGCGCACCCGCTCGACGAACGACCGGTAGCGTGCCGCATAGCCGGCGTTCTGGTAGGCGGTCAGGAACTCGACGCGGCGCGCGATCAGCTCGTCGACGTTGATCGAACGCTTGACGAGCTCGATCACCTGGCCGGTGCGAACCAGTGCCTTGACGCCTTGCGGGTCGTGCGCGGCGCGACGGCCCCACTCGAACGCCGCCTTGTTGTTGTCGACCTGGACGCCGTTCAGCTCGATCGCGCGCACCAGCGCCGCGTGCGTCAGCGGCACACGGCCCTGCTGCCAGGCATAGCCGAGCATCAGCGGATTGGTGTAGATCGAGTCGCCGAGCAATTGCACGGCGAGCGTGTCGGCGTCGACGCCGCCGACATGGTCGGGGCCGGCAGCGGCAGCGATCGCCGCGTCGCAGTTGCCGGCCGGGAATTGCCAATCGGGGTTGCTGACGAACGCTGCCGTCGGCGTCGCATGCGTGTTGAGTGCGACGAACGTCCGGCCCTCGCGCATCACCGCGAGCGTCGCCTTGTTGGCGGTGACGATCGGATCGCAGCCGATCACGAGATCGGCCTCGGCGGTACCGACCTTGGTCGTCAGGATCGCGTCGGGCCGGTTGGCGATCTGGACGTGGCTCCAGGTCGCGCCGCCCTTTTGCGCCAGGCCCCCGGAGTCCTGCGTGACGATGCCTTTGCCCTCGAGGTGCGCCGCCATGCCGAGCAGCTGGCCGATCGTGATCACGCCGGTGCCACCGACGCCGGCGACGACGATGCCCCAAGGACTTTCGGCGACCGGCAGCATCGGCTCGGGCGGCGTCTGGAGGGCGGCCAGACGCGGCCGCTCGTCGGCATCCTTCTTCGTGCTCTTCAGCTGGCCGCCCTCGACCGTGATGAAGCTCGGGCAGAACCCCTTCAGGCACGAGTAGTCCTTGTTGCAGCTGTTCTGGTTGATACGGCGCTTGCGGCCGAACTCGGTCTCGACCGGCTCGACCGAAAGGCAGTTGCTCTGCACCGAGCAGTCGCCGCAGCCTTCGCAGACGAGCTCGTTGATGACGACGCGCTTGGCCGGGTCCGCCATCGTGCCGCGCTTCCTGCGCCGGCGCTTCTCGGTGGCGCAGGTCTGGTCGTAGACGATGACCGTGCAGCCGGGGATCTCGCGCAAGGCCTTCTGGACGTCGTCGAGCTCGTCGCGATGGTGGACGACGACGCTCGGCGCGAGGCGCGCGACGACGGCGTGCTCTTCGTACTTCTCCGGCTCGTCGGTGACGACGACGACCTTCGCGGCGCCCTCGGCGTCGAGCTCGCGCGTCATCTCCGGCACCTGCAGCGTGCCGTCGATCGGCTGGCCGCCGGTCATCGCGACCGCGTCGTTGAACAGGATCTTGTAGGTGATGTTGACCTTGGCCGCGATCGCCTGGCGCACCGCGAGCAGACCCGAGTGGTAGTAGGTGCCGTCGCCGAGGTTGGCGAAGATGTGCTGGTCGGTCGTGAACGGCGCCTGGCCGACCCACGACACGCCCTCGCCGCCCATCTGGCTGAAGCTCACCGTCGAGCGGTCCATCCAGACCGCCATGTAGTGGCAGCCGATGCCGGCGACCGCGCGCGATCCTTCGGGCACCTTGGTGCTCGTGTTGTGCGGGCAGCCGCTGCAGAACCACGGTGCGCGCTCGCCGGTCGCTGTCGCGCCCATCGTCGCCGCTGCGCTCGCCGCCGCCAGGCTCTTCTCCTTGGCGTCGATCAGGGCGATCCGCATCGTCATGCCGGCGGCGATGTCGGCATCGACGCCGAGCTTGCCGAGCCGTTTGGCGATCGCGCGGGCGATGATCGCCGGCGTCAGGTCGGCCTGCGCGCGCAGCAGCCAGTGCTGGCTCGGGTTGGCCTGGCTCCATTCGCCGCCGCCGCGGTCGTCATCGCTCTCGTCGAACTTGCCGAGCACGTGCGGCCGCACGTCGGGCCGCCAGCCGTAGAGCTCTTCCTTCAGCTGGTACTCGATGACCTGGCGCTTCTCCTCGACGACGAGGATCTCCTCGAGGCCTTCGGCGAACTCGCGCGTGATCGTCGCCTCGAGCGGCCAGACGACGTTGACCTTGTGCAGGCGCAAGCCGATCCGGCGGCAGGCGTCGTCGTCGAGGCCGAGGTCGTGCAGCGCCTGTCGGGTGTCGTTGTAGCCCTTGCCGCTGGCGATGATGCCGAAGCGATCGTTCGGGCCCTCGATGACATTGTGGTTGAGGCGGTTCGCGCGCACGTAGGCGAGCGCCGCGTACCACTTGTAGTCCATCAGCCGCGCTTCCTGCTCGAGCGGCGGATCGGGCCAGCGGATGTGGAGTCCGCCCGGCGGCATCCGGAAGTCCTCGGGCAGGACGATGTCGACCCGGTCCGGGTCGACCGAGACGCTCGCCGACGACTCGACGATCTCCTGGATCGTCTTCATCGACGACCAGACCCCGGCAAAGCGGCTCAACGCGAACGCGTGCAGGCCCATGTCGAGGATGTCCTGCACGCTCGACGGGAAGAACACCGGCAGGCCGCACGCCTTGAAGATGTGGTCGCTCTGGTGCGCCGCGGTCGAGCTCTTGGCGATGTGGTCGTCGCCGGCGATCGCGATCACGCCGCCGTGCTTCGCGCTGCCGGCCATGTTGGCGTGCTTGAAGACGTCCGAGCAGCGGTCGACGCCGGGCCCCTTGCCGTACCAGATGCCGAACACGCCGTCGAACTTTCTCGACTGCGGATAGAGATCGAGCTGCTGCGAGCCCCAGACCGCGGTCGCCGCGAGCTCCTCGTTGACACCCGGCTGGAAGACGATGTTCTGCGCCGCGAGGTGCTTCTTCGCTGCCCACAGCGCCTGGTCGTAGCCGCCGAGCGGCGAGCCGCGATAGCCGCTGATGAAGCCGGCGGTGTTGAGGCCGAACACGGCGTCGCGCTTTCGCTGCAGCATCGGCAGGCGGACCAGCGCCTGCACGCCGCTCATGAACGCGCGGCCCGTTTCGAGCGCGTACTTGTCGTCGAGCGTGACGCTTTCGAGCGCCCTGCGGACGGCCTCGGGAAGAGGGGCATTCATCGGTATCGAGACTCCGGTGGGGACATCGTGCGCCGGGTCGGCTCGTGACCGACCCGCTACGCGAGTGTAGGGATTCGCGGACGTCCGGGTGCCGGGCGTCAGAACGCAGTCGCGATCATGACCAAGACCGCTCCCGCCATCACTCCCGTCGCCGCCCAGCCGAAGACACGATGGCGGGCGGAGATCGTGAAGTGACCCATCAGCCGCTTCGACTGGCCGATCATCATCAGCACGACCATGATCGGCACCGAAATGACGCCGTTGACGATCGCGCTCAGCACCAGCGCCTTGATCGGGTCGACGTCGAAGTAGCCCATCAGCGAGCCGATGCCGGTCGCCGCGATGATGATCGAGTAGAAGCCGCGCGCTTCGTGGAAGCCGCGCGAGAGGCCCGACTTCCAGCCGAACAGCTCGCTCACCGCATAAGCCGCCGAGCCGGCGAGCACCGGCACCGCGAGCAGCCCGGTGCCGACGATGCCGAGGCCGAAGATGAGGAAGGCGAGCTCGCCGGCGACCGGCCGCAGCGCCTCGGCCGCCTGCGCCGCCGTCTGGATGTTGGTGACGCCGTTCCCGTTCAGCGTCACCGCGGTCGCCACGACAATGCAGAGCGCGACGAGATTGGAGACGCCCATGCCGACGATCGTGTCCGCCTTGATGCGCGACAAGTGCTCGCTGGCATAGGCCTTGTGATGGCGCAACGCGTGCGCTTCGGGCCGGCGCCGGCCGTCCTCGACCTCCTGCGTCGCCTGCCAGAAGAAGAGATACGGGCTGATCGTCGTGCCGAGCACGGCGACGACCATCGCCGCGTAGTCCTTCCCGGACGTGCCCGCGGGCAGGAACGCCCAAGGCTGCGCCGACTCGACCATGGCCCGCCGCCATGGCACGTGCACGGCGAGGACGACGGCGACGTAGGCGAACAGCGTCAGCGTCAGCCATTTCAGGATGCGCACCGTCCGCTCGTACGAGAAGAAGACCTGGGTCGCGATGCAGACCGCGCCGAAGGCGAGCACGTAGAGCGGCTGCGGTCCGCCGACGATGAGCTTGAGCGCCTCGGCCATCGCGGCGACGTCGGCGGCGATGTTGATCGTGTTGGCGAAGACGAGCAGCCCGATGAGCGCCAGCGTCAGCCAGCGCGGGCAGATCTTGTCGATGTTGCTGGCGAGCCCTTCGCTTGTCGCCCAGCCGATTCGCGCCGACAACATCTGGATGCCGATCATCAGCGGCGTGGTCAGGAACAGCGTCCAGACGAGCGCGAAGCTGAACTGCGCTCCGGCCTGCGAGTAGGTCGCGATGCCGCTCGGGTCGTCGTCGGCGGCGCCGGTGATGAGGCCGGGGCCGAGCCGGTTGGCAATCCCCTGCAGCTCGGCCTCGAGCGAGGGCTCGCCCTGGGCTTTCGGCGCTGCAGCGGCGAGCTTGCGCGTGCGGCGCTGTGCCGGCGGCTTCGCTGCCTTCGTCGCCGGCCTCGCGCCGCCCGCCTTCCTCATCGTGCTGCTCCCTCGCGCCGCGCGATGGCGCAACAGAGCGATTCTGCCTAGGCGGTGGCGCCCGCCGAGCCGCCTATGCCTGGACGAACTTGAGCGCGACGCCGTTGTTGCAGTAGCGCTTGCCGGTCGGCGGCGGGCCGTCGTCGAAGACGTGGCCCTGGTGGCCGCCGCAGCGCACGCAGTGGTATTCGACCCGCGGAACGAACATCTTGTGATCGGTCGCGGTCGCGACCGCCCCCGGCAGCGACGCCCAGAAGCTCGGCCAGCCAGTGCCGCTGTCGAACTTGGTATCCGACGCGAAGAGCGGCAGCTCGCAACCGGCACAGACAAAGCGGCCGCGCCGCTTCTCGTGGTCGAGCGGGCTCGACCCGGGGTACTCGGTGCCTTCATGACGCAGCACCTCATACGCGGCCGGACTGAGGCGCTGCTTCCACTCGCCATCCGAGAGGCGGAGCGGCTCGATCTTCGGCGCGCCGCCGGAATCGGTCTTCGGCGAAGCGGACTGCGCTCGCGCAAGGCGCGGCGCGAGGCCAAGGGCGGACAAGGCAGCGAGGAACGGACGGCGGGTCATGGCGACAGTCTCCCTGAAACGACAGTGTTGAGTCGGCACGGCGCGAAAAACCTTTCTATGCCGCGGGCGCGAGCGCGGCGGCGTCAGCGCCTCCGGGCCAGGGATCGAACAGATGGGCATCGACGCGGTGGCGGACCGTGAAGGTCGGCGGCGCGTTGGCGTCGAGCCATGCCGCGAGCGCGGCGTCGAACGCCTCCACCTCGGCCGCCGGCAGCGCCGCGCCGACGCCGCGGCAGGCCCGCATGCGGCCGCGCCAGCTCGCTCGCGTGAACGAGACGTCGGCGTCGAACCAGAACATCGCGCGCACGCGCGCCCGACCGTCTGCCCACGCCGGCTCGGTGGCGATCCGGCCCGACCAGTCGCTGCCTTGCCATGCCGGGTTGGCGCGCAGCACGAGCGTCTCGCTGGCGCGCGCGAGCCGGTCGGTCCGCGGCAGCCAGCTGAAGTGCGTCGTCACCAGGACGCCCCCGGGACGCAGCAGGCGGCGGACCTCGGCCAGCGTCCGCTCGACGTCGAAGTACATCCAGCACTGACTGGCGACGATGGCATCGAAGCCGGCATCGGCGAACGGGCACGCTTCGGCGGCAGCGACGACGAAGTCGATCGGCAAACCTTCCGCGGCCGCGCTTCGCGTCGCTTCCTCGATCTGCCCCGGCGCGACATCGACGCCGCTGACGACGGCGCCGCGCCGCGCGAGCTCGCGCGCGACGAGGCCCGTGCCGGTGCCGAGATCGAGCACGTGCTGGCCACGTCCACCGACGCCGAGCGCAGCGAGCAGCTCGTACAACCGTTGCGGCGGGCCGGGCCGGTGGGCGGCGTAGTCGGCGGAGGTGAGGCTCCAGTCGATCGACCGGCCGCCGTCGATCGCCGAGGGCGACGCTGTCGTGGCGCCCGTGGCCGGTGCGGACGTCATGACAGCGGCCAGAGCGCCCACATTCGCAGCGGCTGCTTCATTCGCCCGGCGGCGGCCTCGGCGTCCTCGCCCCAGCCCCAGAAATAGTCGGCGCGCACCGCGCCGACGATCGCCGAGCCGGTGTCCTGAGCGACGACGAGGCGTCGCAGTGGTCGCGTCGCCAGCGGCTCGGTCGTGTCGAGCCAGACCGGGGTGCCGTAGGGAACGCTTTGCGGGTCGATCGCGATCGACCGGCCCGGTGACAGCGGCACACCCTGCGCGCCCTTCGGGCCGAGCGAAGGATCGGGCAGCGGCTCCTCGCGGAAGAAGACGACGCGCGGATTGCTGCGCAGCATCTCGTCGACGCGCTGCGGGTTCTGCCGCGCCCAGGCGCGGATCGCCGGCCATGACGCTTCGCCCGCGCGCAGCTCGCCTTGCTCGATCAGCCAGCGGCCGACCGAGCGGTACGGTTGGTCGTTGTGGGCGGCGTAGGCGACGCGAACGACGGCCTGCGTGCGGCCGTGCTCGTCGACGAAGGCGAGGCGGCCCGATCCCTGCACTTGCAGGACGAGTGCGTCGAGGCGGTCGTGCAGCCACGCGATCTCGCGCCCGCGCAGGCTCTTCTGCGCTGTCGGCAGCGTCTCGAGCTGCTGGCGCGTCCAGTAGGGCGATCGCGTCGCGAGATCGGCCGGCGGCGCGTGCAGCGGGATGCGAAAGCCCGGCCGTGCGACGCGCGAGGCTTCCACCAGCGGCTCGAAGTAGCCGGTCGCGAGACCGACCGGGTCATGCTCGAGCGACTCGATCCGGTACGGCCGCAACTGCCGCTGCAGCCAGTCGCGCAGCGCAGCGTCACCCTGGATCGGCGTCGCCTCGCGCGCTTTCGCGCAGGCGTCGAGCCACGCCGGCGCAGGCCGCTCGCAGCTGCGCAGGAAGGCACTCCAGAACTCGCCGACGCGATCGTCGCTCCAGCCCGGCAGCTCGCTCCACCGCACCGCGACCCAGTGCGCGCGCGGACGCTCGATCGTCGCCGCGCCGAGATCGTCGCGGCTCGCCGGTCCCGCTTCGGCCGCAGGGGGCGGCGGCGGCGTCGTGGGCGCGGTCGGCGGTGCGGTGCTCGAACAGGCGACGACGACGGCCGCGGCCGCTGCCGCTGCCGCGCCGAGCCGTCCTCTTCCTAGAATCTGCGCCGCCGCCAGCTGCCTGGCAACATCGAGAGCGCGGGTCATGTGGGTCATTCTGCTGGAAGCCTTGGCGGCGCTCGCGCTGCTCCTCTTCATCATCTGGTGGACGATGTTCTCCGGCCGCACTCGCGGCGAGCGGCGCGACGACGGTCGCGATCCCCCCGATGCCGCACCCTGAGGATCAGGGCACGAACGCGAGGACGAGGAAGGCGGCGAAGATCACGAGGTGGACCGCGCCTTGCAATACGTTGGTGCGACCGGTGCCGAGCGTGATCGCGCCGACGGCGAAGGTCAGCGCGAGCAGCACCAGGTCCTTCGGCGCGAGACCGAGCGTCAGCGGCATCGCCAGCAGAACCGACGCGAGGGCGACGACGGGAATCGTCAGGCCGATGCTCGCGAGCGCCGAGCCCAGGGCGAGGTTGAGGCTGGTTTGCAGCCGGTCGGCGCGCGCGGCGCGCACTGCGGCAAAGGTTTCGGGCGCGAGCACGAGCAGGGCAATGACGATGCCGATCACCGCCTGCGGTGCTCCCGCCGCCTCGATGCCATGTTCGACGGCAGGCGACAGCAGCTTGGCCAGACCGATCACGGCGACCAGCGCGACGAGCATCAGCACGAAGCTCGTCCAGGTCGCCGCGGGCGTCGGCTTCGGCGCGTGCTCCAACTCGTCGGCGCTGTCGTCGGGGGGCAGGAAGTAGTCGCGGTGGCGGACCGTCTGGACGAAGACGAACGCACCCCAGAGGACGAGCGACGCGATGGCAGCGAACGCCAGCTGGACGCCGGTGTAGCGCGGCCCGTCGGCGCTCGACGTGAACGCAGGCAGGACGAGCGACAGCGTCGCCAGCGCGATCAGCGTCGCCAGCGCCGAGGTCGCGCCTTCGAGGCGAAAGGTCTGCTCGTGGTGGCGGATGCCGCCGGCGAGCAGGCACAGGCCGACCGCGCCGTTGGCGATGATCATGATCGAGGCAAAGATCGTGTCGCGCGGCAGCACCGACGCATCGCTGCCGCCGGCGAGCATCATCGAGACGATCAGTGCGACCTCGATCGCAGTCACCGCGAGGGCGAGGATCAGCGTGCCGAACGGCTCGCCGACGCGATGGGCGACGACCTCGGCGTGGTGGACCGCGGCGACGACGGCTGCGATGAGCGCCGGCACCGCGAGGGGGAGCAGCAACGCGCCGAGCGGAACCAGGAGCGCGGCGGCAACGACCGCGGTCGCGACCAGCGGCGCCGCGATCGTCCAGCGTTGCCTCATCGTCGACCGAGGATCAGTGCAGCGCCGACGCGAGCGTCAGGCCGAACTCGTCGATCTTCGCCTCGAATGCCTGCGCGTCCTCGGACATGCAGAAGAACGTGCCGCGCATGGTGCCGTTCGGCGTCGCGATCCGTGTCCAGCTCGTGTACTCGAAGCTCTCGCCGGCCTTGAGCACCGGCTGATGGCCGACCACGGCGAGGCCGCGGACCTCGTCGACGTGGCCGGTCGCGTCGGTGATGATCCAGTGCCGGGCGATGAGCTGGCCGGTGACGTCGCCGCTGTTCCTGATCGTCACCGTGTAGGCGAATGCGTACTGGCCCTTGTCCCGGTCCGATTGCTCGGGCAGGTGGCGCACGGCGACGCTGGTCGTGAATTCGGGACGGGCCATGTCCGATTCTAGGTGGCGGCCTTCGGTCGACGCCGCCCGCGTGCGCGAAGGGGACACCTAGAATCGTTGGGGCATGCCGCGCCACCGCATCGCCCCGAGCATCCTGTCTGCCGACTTCGCCCGTCTCGGCGACGAGGTGCGTGACGTCATCGCCGCCGGCGCCGACTGGATCCACTTCGACGTGATGGACAACCACTACGTCCCGAACCTGACGATGGGGCCGATGATCTGCGAGGCGCTGCGCAAGCACGCGGTCCGTGCCGACGGCGCAAGGGTGCCGATCGACGTCCACCTGATGGTCGAGCCGGTCGACGCGCTCGCGCAGGCCTTCGCCAAGGCCGGTGCCGACCTGATCAGCTTTCACCCCGACGCCAGCACGCACGTCGATCGCACGCTGCAGCTGATCCGCGACGCCGGTTGTCAGGCCGGCGTCGTTCTCAACCCGGCGGCGCCGCTCGACATTCTCGACTGGGTGATCGACAAGGTCGACCTCGTCCTCGTCATGAGCGTGAACCCGGGCTTCGGCGGCCAGAGCTTCATCCCGTCTTCGCTGCGCAAGATCGGCCAGGTGCGCGAGCGGATCGCCGCCAGTGGCCGCGACATCCGGCTCGAGGTCGACGGCGGCATCAAGGTCGACAACATCCGCGCCGCCGCCGATGCCGGCTGCGACACCTTCGTCGCCGGCAGCGCCATCTTCGGCGGCGGCGACTATCGCGCGGTGATCGACGCGATGCGCGCCCGGCTCGCGGCCTGAGGGCCGGCGCGGCGGAGTCGCCATGCATCGCCACGACGCCGGCCACGCGCACGTTCACGCCCACGGTCCGGTGGCTGCGGACGCAGCGCCGAGCCTCGAGCGCGCGTTCACGATCGGCATCGCGATCAACGTCGCCTTCGTCGTCGTCGAGGCGTACTACGGCTGGCGCGCCGATTCGCTGGCGCTGCTCGCCGACGCCGGTCACAACCTCGGCGACGTGCTCGGCCTCGTCCTCGCCTGGGCCGGCGCATTCGCCGGCCGCCTCGCCCCCGACGCCCGCCACACCTACGGCTGGAAGCGCGCGTCGATCCTCGCCGCGTTCGCCAACTCGCTGCTCCTGCTGGTCGCGATCGGCTCGCTCGCCTGGGCGGCGATCGGCCGGCTGACGGCGCCGGCGCCGATCGCCGCGGGCACGGTGATGGCGGTCGCCGCGATCGGCATCGTCGTCAACGGCGCGACCGCGTTGCTCTTCCTGCGCGACAGCCACAGCGACCTCAACGCGCGTGGCGCCTTCCTCCACATGGCCGCCGACGCCGCGGTGTCGGCTGCCGTCGTCGTCGCCGCGGCGCTGACCGTCTGGCTCGGCTGGGTCTGGCTCGATCCGGCCGCCAGCCTGGCGATCGCCTGCGTCATCCTGCTCGGCACGTGGGCCTTGTTTCGCGACTCGTTGCACCTCATGTTCGATGGCGTGCCGACCTCGATCGACCTCGATGCCGTCCGCGCCGAGCTCGCGGCGCTGCCCGGCGTCGCGTGCGTCAGCGACCTGCACGTCTGGGCCACCGGAACGACCGAAGTCGCCCTGACCGCGCATCTGACGACGCCCTGCGGGCCGCCCGGAGATGCCTTTTATCGCGCCGCTGCCGACCGCATGCACGAGCGCTTTGCGATCGGCCACGTCACCTTGCAGGCGACCAGCCAGACGCTGATGACGCCGTGCGATGGCGCCGTCGTCGCCGCGCCGGCGCCGCAGCCGGCGACCCACGCGCACTGAGCCGGCGATGAAATACAAGGACTACTACGAGACGCTCGGCGTGCCACGGACGGCAACGCAGGACGAGGTCAAGCAGGCCTATCGCAAGCTCGCCCGCAAGTTCCACCCCGATGTCAGCAAGATGGCCGACGCCGAGGCGCGCTTCAAGGAAATCAACGAAGCCAACGAGGTCCTGAAGGATCCGGAGAAACGCGCCGCCTACGACCAGATGGGAAGCAACTGGAAGGCCGGCCAGGAATTCCAGCCGCCGCCGAACTGGGACGCCGGCTTCGAATTCCGCGGCGGCCAGGGCAGCCCGTTCGGTGCCGGTGGCGCGTTCGCCGGCAGCGAGGGCTTCGATGCCAGCGACTTCTTCGAGACGCTGTTCGGTCGGCGCGGCGCTGCTGCGGGAGCGTCACGCGGTCGCCGCGGCAGCGCCCAGGGCGAGGACCACCACGCCAAGGTGATGATCGACATCGAGGACGCCTACCGCGGTGCCGAACGCACGATCTCGCTGCGCGCCCCGGTCGAGGGCCCCGATGGTCGCGTCGTCATGCAGGAGCGCACGCTCGACGTCCACATCCCGAAAGCGATCCGGCCGGGCCAGCATCTGCGCCTCGCCGGGCAGGGCAACGCCGGCATCGGCGGCGGTCGCGCCGGTGACCTCTATCTCGAGATCGCGTTCAACCCGCATCCGCTCTATCGCGTCGATGGCGCCGACGTCTACGTCGACGTGGCGCTCGCGCCGTGGGAGGCTGCGCTCGGCGCCACGGTCGACGTGCCGACGCCCGAAGGCATGGTGCAGCTGACCGTGCCGAAGGGCTCCGCCGGCGGCCGCAAGCTCCGCCTCAAGGGCCGCGGATTGCCAGGCAAGAACGCGGGCGATCTCTACGCCGTGCTGGCGATCGTCGCGCCGAAGGCCGAGAGCGACGCCGCCCGCGCCGCCTACGAGAACCTCGCCAAGGCGTTTCCGGATTTCCAGCCCCGCACGCCCTCGTAACGCTCGTCTGTCATGAACCCGCGAACGATCTCCAGCGCACTGCGCGGCAGCGTCGTCGAAGAGGAGCTGGAGCTGACGACGCTCGAGCTCTGCCGCGCCTGCCACACGTCCGAGCAGCAGATCGAGCTCTGGGTCGTCGAGGGCGTCCTGCAGCCGCGCGGCGCGTCGCGCGAGTCGTGGCGTTTTGGTGGCAATTCGCTTTCCCGGATGCGGACGGCGACGCGCCTGATGCGCGACCTCGATCTCAACACCCCGGGCGTGGCCCTGGCCCTCGACCTGCTCGAGCGCATCGCCGAGCTCGAATCGCGCCTCGGGCGCTGAACCACCATGCATCGACTCCCTTCATCAGTGCTTCTCGTCGTTGCGACCGCTTCGCTCGCGGCAGCCTGTGCCGGCCCCGACTCGACGCGTAGCAGCGACGATGGCGCACCCTTGTCGCGGGCGCAGATCGAAGCGATCGTCGCCAACACCGACCGCAGCGCCGCCGACCGCCGCAACGACGTGCGCAGGAAGCCGGTCGACATGCTCGAGCTCGCGGCCGTTCGCCCCGGCATGACGGTGCTCGACGTGAGCTCCGGCGGCGGCTATACGACCGAGTTGCTCGCGCGCGCGGTCGCGCCGCGCGGCCGGGTCTTCGCCCAGACTCCCCGTCCGCCGTCGCCGGCTCTGGCCGAGCGGCTGAAGACGCCGGCAGCGGCGAACGTCGTTTCCGTCGTCCGCCCGTTCGAGAGCGCGGCGCCGGCCGAGCTTTCCGCGGCCGGCTTCGACCTCGTCACGCTGATGTTCAACTACCACGACATGGGTCACCTCGGCGTCGATCGCGTCCGCATGAATGCGGCGATCTTCGCCGCGCTCAAGCCCGGCGGCGCCTACGTGATCGCCGACCATGCCGGCCGGCCCGGAACCGGCATCTCCGAGTCCGGCACGCTGCACCGGGTCGAGGAAACGCTCGTCCGGCGCGAGGTCGAGGCAGCGGGATTCCGGCTCGCGGCCGAGGGCATGTTCCTGCGCAACCCGAACGATCCGCGCGACCGCAACGACACCGACACGCTGCAGCCGAAGGACGAGTTCGTCCTCAGGTTCGTGAAGCCCTGAGCGGTTTCTTCGCCGCAGCGCGCACGGCGCGCGCGACCGGCACGCCGGCGTTGGCCTTGACTTCCTTCAGGACGACGCTCGAGCGGATGTGGGTGACACCCGGCAGCTTGAACGCGACGTCGTGCAGGAACGCCTCGTAGGTCTTGATGTCCTCGACGAGCACCAGGATGCTGTAGTCGGCGGCGCCGGTCGTGCTGTAGCAGCTCACGATCTGCGGACATGCCGCGACGGCGCGTTCGAACTCGCGCACCGTGTGCTCGGTGTGCTGCGTCAGGTTCACCTCGGCGAGGACCGAGAGCGCGAGGCCGACGCTTTCGCGGTCGATCGTCGCGCCGTAGCCGCGGATGACCCCGGCGGCCTCCATGTCCTTGACGCGCTTCCAGCACGGCGTCGCGGAGAGGCCGACGGCAGCGGCGAGCTGCTGCACGGTCTGGCGCGAGTCGCGCTGCAGCTCGGCGAGCAGGGCGCGGTCCTTGTCGTCGAGAACGTACATGTCGTCGTGTCGGGAATGTCAGTAGATTATTCTGCAACTCGGCCAAGAAGAGGGGAGAAAAGAAGCAAATTCTCATGAGTCTCAGCTAAATTGAACCTTTCGATCCTCGCCTCGAGGGCTCACCATGCCAGCCTCGCTCGCCCGCCCCGACTACGCCCTCGCCGACAACCTCGGCGCTCGCGCCGGCACCGTCTTTCTGACCGGCACGCAAGCGCTGATCCGTCTGCCGCTGATGCAGCATGCGCTCGACGCCGCTGTCGGGATCGCCTCGCAGGGCTTCATTAGCGGCTACCGGGGCTCGCCGCTCGGTATGGTCGACATGCAGGCATGGAGGGCAGCGAAGCTGCTCGATGCCGCCGGCGTCAAGTTTCTGCCCGCGATCAACGAGGAGCTCGGCGCGACCGCCGTCCTCGGCACGCAGCGCGTCGAATCCGACCCCGAGCGCACGGCCGAAGGCGTCTATGCGATGTGGTACGGCAAGGGGCCCGGCGTCGACCGCGCCGGCGATGCGCTCAAGCACGGCAACGCCTACGGCGCGTCGCCGCACGGCGGTGTGCTCGTCGTCGCCGGCGACGACCACGGCTGCGTCTCGTCGTCGATGCCGCACCAGAGCGACGCCACGATGCAGTCGTGGCACATGCCGGTGCTCGCGCCGGCGAACGTCGCCGAGTACCTCGAGTTCGGCCTCTACGGCTGGGCGCTGTCGCGCTTCTCCGGCAACTGGGTCGGCTTCACGGCGCTCTCGGAAGTGGTCGAGAGCGGCTCGACGGTCGACCTCGACGAGACGAACGCACGCGTCGTCGCTTGGAAGAACGCTGCCGTCGTCGCCGCCGAGACGGGATTCGTTGCGCCGGCCGAAGGCCTGCACTACCGCTGGCCCGACCTGCCGTCGCTGAAGATCGAGGCGCGACTCTTCGCCAAGCTCGATGCCGTGCGTGCGTTCGCGAAGGTCAACGCGATCGATCGCGACATCGTCACGGCAACGAAGGCAACGGTCGGCATCGTCACGTGCGGCAAGGCGCACTTCGACCTGCTCGAGGTGTTCCGCCGCCTCGACATCTCGCTTGCGGCGCTCGCCGACGCAGGGATCCGCATCTACAAGGTCGGCCTGGCCTATCCGGTCGAGCCGACGCGGCTCGATGCGTTCGCCGACGGCCTCGACGAGATCCTCGTCGTCGAGGAGAAGGCGGGCCTCGTCGAGCAGCAGCTGCGCGACCTCTTCTACAACCGCACGCTGCGGCCGGCCATCGTCGGCAAGCGCGACGCGCAGGGCAGGCCGCTGGTCAGCGAGCTCGGCGAGCTGCGGCCTTCGCGCCTGATCGAGATCGTCGCCGCCTGGCTCGCGCAGCGCTTCCCGGCCCTCGATCGCCGCCATCTCGTGCGCGACTTCACTGTCCCGGAGCTGCTCTCGAACGAGAGCGACGCAGTCAAGAGAGTTCCCTACTTCTGCGCCGGCTGCCCGCACAACACGTCGACCAAGGTGCCCGAAGGGTCGCGCGCGCAGGCCGGCATCGGCTGCCACTTCATGGCCTCGTGGATGGACCGCGACACCGAGGGCCTGATCCAGATGGGCGGCGAGGGCGTCGACTGGGTCTCGCACGCGATGTTCACCAAGGTGCCGCACGTCTTCCAGAACCTCGGCGACGGTACCTACTACCACTCGGGCTACCTCGCGATCCGCCAGGCGATCGCGGCCGGAACCAACGTCACCTACAAGATCCTCTTCAACGACGCCGTCGCGATGACCGGCGGCCAGCCGGTCGACGGCAAGATCACGGTCGATGCCATCGCGCGCCAGGTCGAGGCGGAGGGCGCGACCCAGGTCGTCGTGCTCTCGGACGACATCGCCAAGTACGACGCGATTCGCGGCAGGTTTCCGGCCGGAACCGAGTTCCACGATCGTGCCGAGCTCGACGCCGTGCAGCGTCGCCTGCGCGAGATGCCGGGCGTGACGATCCTGATCTACGAGCAGACCTGCGCTGCCGAGAAGCGGCGGCGCAGAAAGAAAGGCGAGCTCGTCGATCCGGCGCGCCGCCTCGTCATCAACAGCCGCGTCTGCGAGGGCTGCGGCGATTGCTCGGTGCAGTCGAACTGCGTCGCGGTGCTGCCGCTCGAGACCGAGCTCGGCCGCAAGCGCACGATCGACCAGTCGAGTTGCAACAAGGACTATTCGTGCGCCAAGGGCTTCTGCCCCAGCTTCGTCGGCGTTGTCGGCGGCCGGCTGAAGAAGCGCCCGGGAGCGCTCGCCGGCCCTGGGGCGGAGCGCTTCACGGCGTTGGTGGCCGGTCTGCCGTTGCCCGCGCCGCACGTCTGGACCGGGCCCTACGACCTGCTCGTCACCGGCGTCGGCGGCACCGGCGTCGTCACCGTCGGCGCCCTGATCGCGATGGCGGCGCACCTCGAGGCGCACTCGGCGAGCGTGCTCGACTTCATGGGCTTCGCGCAGAAGGGCGGCTCGGTGCTCTCGTTCGTTCGCCTTGCCAGGGACAAGGCGGCGCTCAACCAGGTGCGCATCGACGCCCAGCAGGCCGACGCCGTGCTCGCCTGCGACGTCGTCGTCGCGGCGTCGGCCGACGCGCTGCAGACGGTGCGCCGGGGCCGCACGAGCGTGCTCGCCAATCGCCATGAGATTCCGGTCGCCGAGTCGATCTCGAATCCCGACGCCGATCTGCGCATCGACGCGCTGCTCGCCAAGCTCGCTTTCGCCGCCGGCCCGGAGCGCGTCGAGACGATGGATGCCCAGCGCCTGGCCCAGGACTTCGTCGGCGACACGATCGTCGCCAACATCGTCGCGATGGGCTATGCGTGGCAGCGCGGTCTGGTGCCGGTGGGCCTGCAGGGGATGCTGCGTGCGATCGAGCTGAACGGCGTCGCGGTCGACGCCAACAAGGCGGCGTTCTCGCTCGGCCGCCTCGCCGCCGCCGACCCCACCGCGGCGCGCGAGCTGCTGCACGAGCCCGATCCCGCGCGCGAACGCGACGGCGAAACACTCGAGGCGCTGATCGAGCGCTCGGCCCGTTTCCTGGTCGCCTACCAGAACGCCGCCTACGCCGAACGCTATCGGCGCAGCGTCGCCAGGGTTCGCGCGCGCGAGGAGGCGCTGGTCGGCGCCGGCGCGTCGCTGCCGCTGACGCGTGCGGTCGCCGAGCAGCTGAGAAAGCTGATGGCGTACAAGGACGAGTACGAGGTCGGCCGCCTCTACACCGACGGCGAGTTTCGTCGCCAGCTCGCCGAGCAGTTCGAAGGCGACGACCTCGAGCTGGAGTTCTACATGGCGCCGCCGGCGCTCGTGAAGCCGAAGGGCGTGGGCGCGAAGGCGCCGCGCAAGATGCGCTTCGGTCCCTGGCTGCTGCCGCTGCTCGGGATCCTCGCCAAGGCCAAGGCGCTGCGCGGGACGCCATTCGATCCGTTCGGCCGCACCGAGGAGCGCCGCCTCGAGCGGCGCCTCGTCGCCGAATACGAGGCGCGGATCGACGAGCTGCTCGCAGGGCTCCGCGCCGACCGGCACGCCATCGCCGTCGCGATCGCCAACGTGCCGGGATCGATCCGCGGCTACGGCCACGTCAAGCTGGCGAGCCTCGCGATCGCGCGGGCGCGCGAGAGCGAGCTGCTGAACCGATTCGATCCTGAACGCTATCCGCGCCCCGCGGGTCCGGCCGTCGCCGGTCAGTTCCGGGGCATTCCCGTGACGACGCGCTGACGCGGCTGCGGCGCCCGCGTGCTCAGACCACGGCGGGGAGGAACTTGGCGAGCTTGGCGACGAGCGCGTCGCGCGTGAACGGCTTGACGATGAAGTCGGCCGCTCCGGCCTGCATGCTGCGCACGAGCGTGTCGAAACGCGCTTCGCCGGTCAGCATGACGACGGGGATCGCCGCCAGCGCGGGGCTGGACTTGATCTGTTCGGTGATCGCGACGCCGTCGCGGCCCGGCAGCATGATGTCCATCAGGACGAGGTCGGGCCCGATCGCATGAATGCGATCGAACGCGGCGGCGCCGTCGCTCTCGAACACGAGCTCGACGTCGGGGGCGAGCATCGCCGTGACGAGCGCGTGCAGTGTCTCGTCGTCCTCGACGACGACGACGACCGGCCGCCGCCGCTCTGCCTTGGCCGCCGGCGACCCCGGTGCTGCGGCAGGCGCCGGCACGGCAGCGTCCCGTGCCGCCGTCCGTCCGCGCGCGGCGAAGCGGACGCTCGTCGCGAGGCGGTCCGCGTCGGCCGGCGCCGGAAAGTGCTGCACGTAGTCGTCGATCACGCCTTGGCGGCAAAGGCGCGCCGCACTGCCGACGCTCGCGGCGTCGCAGAGCGCGATCAGGATCGGCGGCGCCGCTGCGCCCGCGACTGCTTCGCGTATCGCTGGTGCTCCCTGCTCGACCAGGGCCAGCGATGGCAGCGCCAGGACGATCACCTCCGCGCGGCACGCCCGTGCCTGCGCGGCCGCGTGATCGGGGCGGACGCAGACGCGCACGCCCGCGGCGAGATCGCCGTTGAGAAGCGCGGCGGCGGTGCGGCCGCTTTCCTCGCCGTCGGCGACGACGAGGACGCGGGGCGGGTCGGCGGTCGTCATCGTGCGCGGGATTCTCGTGCTGCGGCAGCGTCGGGCGCGTCTCGCAAGTCGTGCGGTCGTGACCAACGCACGCCCCGTGCCCCGCAGCGAGCGTCGCGTCGGCCCGCTGCTACACTTTTGCGATGGTCCCGTCCCGCACGCTCCCCGCCAGGTCGATCGACCGGGGAGCCTGGCCTTGGCGCCGCTTGAGGCCGCCGGTGCGAAGCTGATCGCGCCGCGGCAGTAGGGCGCGGGTGCGCCCGGGCAGCTCCGGCGTTGGCCGGATCGATCCTCAAGAATCGCCGCGGTCGGACACCGGTCGCGCCAGACGCAGAGACCTCGCTTCCGGGCGACCATGTCATGACCGAACTCGAATTCCAGAGCCTGGCGCTGCAGGGATACAACCGCATCCCGTTGATCGCCGAGGCGTTCGCCGACCTCGAAACACCGCTCTCGCTCTACCTCAAGCTCGCGCGCGGCGGCGCCGGGGCGGCCGGGCGCAACAGCTTCCTGCTCGAATCCGTCGTCGGCGGCGAGCGCTTCGGCCGCTATTCGTTCATCGGCCTGCCGGCTACGACGCTGCTGCGCTCGACCGGGTTTCGCACCGAGGTCGTCAGCGACGGCCGCGTCGTCGAGACGGACGAAGGCAACCCGATCGACTTCATCGCCGCCTACCAGCAGCGCTTCCGCGTTGCGCTGCGGCCGGGGCTGCCGCGCTTTTGCGGCGGCCTCGCGGGCTACTTCGGCTACGACGCGATCCGCTACATCGAGCCGCGCCTTGCCGCATCGGCTCGGGCGCGGCCGCTCGCCGACCCGATCGGCACGCCCGACGTGCTGCTCGTGCAGTGCGAGGAGGTGGCGGTGATCGACAACCTGTCGGGGCGGCTCTATCTCATCGTCTACGCCGACCCGGGTGCTCCGGAAGCATTCGCCGCGGCGCGCCGGCGGCTGTTCGCCCTGACGGACCGCTTGCGCGCGAGCGTCACCGCGCCGGCGGTCGAACGCAGCGCCGCCGAACCGGTGCGGCGCGAGTTCGCGAAGGCCGATTTCCTCGCCGCGGTCGCGAAGGCGAAGGAATACATCGCCGCCGGCGACCTGATGCAGGTCCAGATCGGCCAGCGCATGATCAAGCGCTACGCCGGCTCGCCGCTCAGCCTGTACCGGGCGCTGCGTTCGCTGAATCCGTCACCCTACATGTACTTCTACGACTTCGGCGAGTTCCAGATCGTCGGCGCCTCGCCCGAGATCCTGGTCCGGCGCGAGCATGCCGCCGAGGGCGACAAGGTGACGATTCGTCCGCTCGCCGGAACGCGGCCGCGCGGCGCCACGCCCGAGCACGACCGCGCGCTCGAAGCCGAGCTGCGCGGCGATCCGAAGGAGCGCGCCGAGCACCTGATGCTGATCGACCTGGCGCGCAACGACATCGGCCGGATCGCCAGGACCGGCAGCGTCAGCGTCACCGAGGCGTTCGCGATCGAGCGCTACTCGCACGTGATGCACATCGTGAGCAACGTCGAAGGTTTGCTCCAGGACGGCATGACGAACCTCGACGTCCTGCGTGCAACCTTTCCTGCCGGCACCTTGACGGGTGCGCCGAAGATCCGGGCGATGGAGGTGATCGACAAGCTCGAGCCCGTCAAGCGCGGCGTCTACGGCGGCGCCTGCGGCTACCTCAGCTATGCCGGCGACATGGACGTCGCGATCGCGATCCGGACCGGCATCGTCAAGGACGGCGAGCTGCATGTACAGGCATCGGCCGGCATCGTCGCCGACTCGGTCGCCGAGCTCGAGTGGCAGGAGACCGAAGCAAAAGCCCGGGCGCTGCTGCGTGCCGCCGAGCTGGTCGAGGAGGGGTTCTGACATGCTGCTCGTGATCGACAACTACGACAGCTTCACCTTCAATCTCGTCCAGTACTTCGGCGAGCTGGGTGAAGACGTGCGCGTCTTCCGCAACGACGAGATCGACGTCGCCGGGATCGGCGCCCAGCGTCCCGACGCGCTCGTCCTCTCGCCCGGTCCGTGCACGCCGGCCGAAGCCGGCGTTTGCGTCGAGGCGATCCGCGCCTTCGCGGGCAAGCTGCCGATCCTCGGCGTCTGTCTCGGCCACCAGGCGATCGGCGCGGCGCTGGGCGGCAAGGTCGTCCGCGCCCGGCGGCTCATGCATGGCAAGGCCGACGTGGTGGATCACGACGGGCGTGGCGTCTATGCCTCGCTGCCGGCGTGCTTCTCGGTCATCCGCTATCACTCGCTCGCGATCGAGAAGGAGAGCCTGCCGCCCGATCTCGAGGTGTCGTCGACGGCAAGCGACGGCGAGATCATGGGCGTTCGCCACCGCGAGCTCGCGGCGACGAAGACGCCGCTCGAAGGCGTCCAGTTCCACCCCGAGTCGATCCTCACCGAGCACGGTCACGCGATGCTGAAGAACTTCCTCGAGGCGGCGCGATGAGCGCGGCCGGCATCGTCGATCTTCGCAGCGACACGGTGACACGGCCGACGGCGGCGATGCGCGCCGCGATGGCCGCCGCCGAAGTCGGCGACGACGTCTTCGGCGACGATCCGAGCGTCAATGCGCTGCAGGAACGGATCGCGGCGATGCTCGGCAAGGAAGCGGCGCTCTTCGTCGCCAGCGGCACGCAGGGCAACCTGGTCGCGATCATGAGCCACTGCGGCCGCGGCGACGAGTACATCGTCGGCCAGATGGCGCACACGTACCGCTGGGAAGGCGGCGGCGCGGCCGTGCTCGGCAGCGTCCAGCCGCAGCCGCTCGAGCATGCGGCCGACGGTTCGCTGCCGCTCGCCTCGATCGACGCGGCGATCAAGCCCGACGATGCCCACTACGCGAAGAGCCGCCTGCTTTGCCTCGAGAACACGACCGGCGGCAAGGCGTTGCCGCTCTCGTACCTCGGCGAGGCGTGCGCGCTCGCGAAGCGACGCGGCCTCGCGACCCACCTCGACGGCGCGCGCCTGTTCAACGCGGCGGTCGTGCTCGGCGGCGATCCGCGCGCGACCGCGCGCGCGATCGTGGCGCCGTTCGACAGCGTCTCGGTGTGCTTCTCGAAAGGGCTCGGTGCGCCCGTCGGCTCGGCGCTCGTCGGCTCGCGCGACTTCATCGCGCGCGCCCTGCGCTGGCGCAAGATGGTCGGCGGCGGCATGCGTCAGGCCGGCGTCGTCGCGGCGGCGGCGCTGCACGCGCTCGACCACCATATCGATCGCCTCGCCGACGACCACGCCCTCGCGACGCGGCTCGCCGACGGTCTCGTCGCGCTGCCGGGTCTGGCGGTCGAGCGGCCGCAGAGCAACATCGTCTTCGCCGACTTGAGCGGCGAGCGCGCGCCCGGTCTCCTGCCTTACCTGAAATCGCGTGGCGTGCTGGCGACGGGCTTGTACCGATTGCGCTTCGTCACCCACCTCGACGTCGACCGCGACGGCGTCGACCGCGCCGTCGCCGCGATGGCCGACTACTTGAACGACTGACCGCCGGCGCCGGCCCGTCGGTCGCGCGCCGGCGATGCGCCGTTCACATCGGCGGCTCGAAGCCGTTGCGGCCGACGAGGATGGCCGTCGCCACCGATTGGCCGTCTCGCGTCTGCGCGATGACGACGGCCTTCGCACCGGCGACGACGAGCGATCTGTCGCCCGGCCGCGTCGTCACGACGGGAACGCCATTCGGCACCCGGATCGTCTTCTCGCCGTCCTTGTAGCGCAGCGTCATCGTGCGCACGTCCGGGCCCGGCCGGACCTCGACGATCGTGGCCTTCGTCGTCGTCGCATCCGGCGGCCGGTCGCGCGGGCCGCGGCTTTCCTTCGCGCCACGCGCCGATTCGGCCAAGACGTAGACCTCGACGGCGACGAGCGAACCGTCGACCCCCGGGACGGCGCCCGTGCCGACGAAGACGCCCGACTGGATCGCCGACGGCTCGATCGGCACGACCTCGACGACGCGCAGTGGCTCGGCCGTCGCGAGCGAGACCTCGCGGCCGTCGCTCGTGCGAACGACGATCGACGTCGCATCGGCCCTGCGGATCGTGCCGCGCAGTCGCATCGGCGCACTCGCCGGCGCCCCACGATCCCCCTCAGCGCACGGCCAGGGGCGGGTGCTCGACCTTGTACTTCCTGACCTCCTCCTTCAAGTCGCTGTATTGCTCGCAAGGAAGAAAGCAGAGCGAGTCGAGCGTCTTCAGCTCGGCCTCGGCGTGCTGCAGGTCGCCCGCCTGCAAGTACGCTTCGCCCAGGTACTCGTGCGCGTTGCGATGCCGCGGATCGATCTGCAGCGCCTTGGCGTAGTTCTTGAACGCGGTGTCGAGGTCGCCGGTCTTGCGATGGGCGTGGCCGAGCTCGTTCCAGCCGTCGGCGTCGTTCGGGTTGCGCGCGACATAGGCGCCCATGCGGACGACGACCTGCTTCCAGTCCTCGGCCTTCACCGCCGCCATCGCCGCCTTGTAGTCGGCGTCGCCGGCGACGCGTTCGTCGTTGCCGCCACCGCCGCCGCCGCCACCGCCGCCGCCACCACCACCGCCCGCCGCGAAGGTGGCGCCGGCGACCAGGGCGAGACTCAGGACCGCAGCGCTGAAAGAGAGTCGTCGCATGAGAGCTCCTCGTGTGGCGGAGAGGGACGCGAAAGGTCCGGGCACGTCAGTGGAAGTCGATCCGACCGAAGACGCCATTGCGTTCCTGGGCCGGGCCGGCGGTGAAGAACAGGGTGTTCGCGGGCTGCGCGTTGAGGCCGTTGCCGAAGGCCAGTCCCCACAAGCCGTCGATGAAGATCGGCATTCCAGCCTGGGTCAGCGGGCCGAGTGAAGCGCCGGTGGTCGCGTCGAACGCGTTGATCGTTCCGTCGCCGAAATTGCCGACCAGCAAGGCGTTGCTGAAAGGTCCGAAGTCAGCGGGGGCCAGGGCGAGCCCCCAGGGAGCGTTGAGCTTGCCGCCGGGCGCCACGAGGCGCGTCACGAGGTTGCCCGAAGGGTCGAAGACGTCGATCGCGCCGAGGCCCGCACCGTCGAGCTCGTCGTCCGAATTCGGATCGCGCATCGCGAAGGCGACGAAGATCTGGTTGCCGATCGCCTGGATCCCGAACGGGGCGTAGCCCGCCGGCAGGTTGGCGTCGGTGAATGCGCCGGCGACGACGACGGGAGCGAAGGCGGCGTCGAAGACGTCGACGACGCCGTTGTGGAAATCGGCGGCGTAGAGGCGCGGCGCGCCAGCGACGCTCGCGATGGCGAGACCCTTGTAGACCTTGCCCTGCGTCGCACCGTCGACGACGAGGATCGCGCTGTTGAGGTTGACGTTCGGCGACCAGCCCGACACCGTGCCGGCCTCGCCGACGAAGATGAATGCGCTCGGGCCGCTGACGCCGCCCTGCGTGACGTTGAACGCCGCGGCGCCGTTGAAGACGATTCCCGTCGGGGCGGCGCTGCCGGCGCTTCCCGGCGGGATCGCGACGACCAGCGATTGCGGCACGCCGTTGCCGTCGTAGAGGGTCGACATCGAGGTGCCGTTGTCGGCGACCCAGGCGAAGCCTTGCGGATTGAAGGCGATGCCCCAGGCGTTGACGAGGTTCGGGTCGACGTTGGCGCTGGCGTAGGGATTCGTCGACGCATTCGTGTTCGAGACGAGACTGGTCGCGACGTAGCCGCTCGCCGAAGTGCCCGAGACCATCGAGCTGCTGCCGCCGCCGCCGCAGGAGATGACGCTTGCCGACACGACGCAAGCCATCACCGCGTTCAAGACCTGTTGCCACGCTCGCATCGCCATCTCCTCGTTGCTGCCGGTTGCGTTGCCTGCCTCCGTGAATGCCGGACGCGTCGGCCGAGGTTCAACAACTCGAGCGGAGAAGCTCAGAACGAGATCGACGCGCCGACGACGATGGTCGAGTGCCGGCCGTTGCGAACCGCCGGATAGGGCCCGCCTTCGGTGGCCGCGACCCAGAGCACGCGAAGTTCCACGGGTGCCCAGACGAAGCCGGCGCCGAGACTGACGTCGACGCGCGCCTTTCCGGCAATGCCGGGTTCGTCGCGCAATGGAACGAGCGTTCCGAAATGGGCGAGCAATCGCGCGTGCTCGTGCAGGGGCACGTGCGCATCGAGCTCGGCGTAGGCCACCGGAACGCTTCTGCCGTAGTAGTCGGGCGATAGATAGAGACGCGCGCTCCATCGGTCGGCGAGCAGCCCGACGTACGCTTCGGCGAAGTCGTAGCCCGAGATGCCGCTGAAGTGCGCCGCGTCGACGCCGATCTCCACGCTGCGGCCATCGGTGGGCGGCGCCAGCCAGCCCGCATAGCCGACGAGCTGCGGGTAGCTCTCGTTCGCGATGAGCGTGGCACGCGTCGCCGAGGCGCCCGCGTACCAGCGCTCGTCGCCGTCATAGTTGAGGGTGAGGCGAGCGCTCGGCTTGCCGTCGCTGAGCGAGACGCCGCGATAGCGGTAGTCGGATTCGACCGTGGCGCTGGCGCCGAACTGCGCCCACGCCGGGATCGACAAGGCCAGGCCGAGGACGGCGGCGGCGCCGCGGACCCAGCGCAGAGCAGATGCGCGCAGGCGATCCTCAGCGGGGAGCGATCGGCGAGGCGACTTGCGCGACCGCATCGCAAGCGCAGGTACACGCGGCATCGACACGAAGCAGGCTTGCGCAGGCATCGATCGTTCCGTCGGCGCGCGTCACCGGCGCGAGGCCGAACGATGCCCGCGCTTGCTGTGAGTGCGCCTGGGCCTCGAGCATCAGCGCGAGCAGGCCGCTGACATGCGCGGCGGCGAAGGACGCTCCCGAGACCATCGCCCAGCGCGACACCGGCACCGTCGCCGGCACATCGCTGCCCGGCGCCGCGACCATGCCGTTCGGCGTCGGCCCCGAGGTCTCGTCGACGACCGCGACGACGCCGGCGAGCCCCGCCGGGAAGCCACCCCGTGGCAACGAGCGGTCGGCCGCGGCGACGACGGCGACGCCGCGGCCGATCGCGGTCTCGACGAGCTGGCGAATGAGCCGGTCCTGCGGACCGCCGAGGCTCAGGTTGACGATCTGCGCGCCGCGATCGATGGCTTCGTGCAGCGCGAGGGCCAGGCTGAACGTCGTGCACGTCGTCTCGGCAGGCGTTGCTTCGCGGCAGGCGCGCAGGGCAAGCAGGCGCGCGTCGGGTGCGACGCCGGCAATGCCGATGTGATTGTCGGCCCGCGCGGCGATGATGCCGGCGACGGCCGTGCCGTGGCGCTCGCCACGGGCACCGTCGCCGCCGAGAAGATCGGCGCTCAGTGCCGTCTGCCCGACGAGGTCGGGGTGATCGAGCTGGACGGCGCTGTCGATGACGGCGACGCGAACGCCCCGTCCCGTTGCGGTGGCGTGCAGCTCGCCCAGATGCCATTCGCGCGCCGCGGGCTGCAACGTGAACAGCGGGTCGTCATGACCGAGCGCGCGGAACACGTTCATCGGCTGGGCCCAGACGACGCGCGGGTCGCTGGCGAGAGCCGCCGCCATGTCGTCGGCATGGTCGGACAACGGCACGCTCATGACATTGCAATCGAGGCCGAGCACCGGCATCGGCCAGCTCGTGACGAGCATGAGGCCGTGCCGGCTCGCCAGCGACGCCGCGACGCGACGCCGCGCCGCCGTCCCCGCCGCGTCGGCGTAACCGGCGCCGTAGTTGCCGTCGGGGCGAAAGTGCGGCGGCGGCAGATTCAGCATGACGAGCACTTGCTGGTCGGCGTCGGCAGCGGTGCCCGCGCTCGGGACATCGGCCGCGCCGACCGCCGAAGCGGTCGCGAGCCCGAGGCCGATCAGCAAGACGGCAACGAGGCGTCTCATCGCGCGGCCTCGCCCTGCAGCGACTCGGCGCGAAGAACGGCTGGCTGCTCGCGCAGGCGAGCGAGCGCGGCCGGGCCGGCGTCGCCGAGGCGCAGCAGGTAGGCGTCGGTGACGGTCGGTCCACCGACGATGTGCGCCCCGGCTGCTCGCAGCGCCTCGCGCATCTGCGCCTCGGTGGCTTCGGCACGAAAGACCGCCAAGGCATTGGCATCGGCAGGCGCCGCGCCGAGCGCTCGATACGAGTCGCCTCGCGGCACGCCGCCGACCCAGGCGACGGCAAGAACCAACAGGACGGCGGCTTGCGCCGCGACGATGGAGCGCAAGTCGGGGCGCCACGACGCGCGCGTCGATGCGCGTGTCGTGCCTCGCGACGCCGGCAGCGTGTCGAGCCGGGCCCGCATGGCGGTCCACGCCGCGTCGACGCCCGCTCCGGGATGGTCGGCATCGAGCACGACGGCACGCAGTCGTGCCTGCGCCGCGGCGTCGGCCTGGCAGCGTGCACACTGCGCGACATGCGCGCCGACCTGGGCGGCTTCGGCGGCGTCGAGCGTCTTGTTGACGAACCAGGGCAGCAGCTCCTGGGCAAGACGGTGTTCGTCGCTGTCGAGCGGAACGACGCGCGCCTTCACGACGGTTCTCCCAGCGCGTCGCCGAGCAACGCGCGCAGGCGGCGCCGGCCGTGGAACACGCGCGTCTTCACCGTATCGACGGGGCAGTCGACGATGCGCGCGATCTCGGCATACGGCAGCTCGTGAAAGTAGGTGAGAACGAGAACGCTGCGCTGCTCGACCGACAGGCCGTCGAGGGCGCGTCCGAGCGCGGCCCGCGTCTGGCCGGCGCTCAACTGCTGCTCCGGACCGGGGTCGTCGGAGAGGAGCTCGTCGATGACGGCGCCGTCGATCGGCTCGTCGTGCTGGCGCGATGCCTTCAAGGCCGTGCGATAGGCGATCGCGAAAATCCAGGTCGAGACTTTGCTCTGTCCGCTGTAGCTGTCGGCGCGCCGCCAGACGACGAACATGGTGTCGTTCAGGACTTCCTCGACGACGGTTCGCCGCGTCGTCATGAGGCCGATGAAGCGATCGAGGCGCGGGTGGTAGACGCGATAGAGCGCCTCGAAGGCGCGGCGGTCTCCGGTGGCGATGCGGGCGACGAGGGCGACGTCCGACGCATCGTCGGTGCGTCTGCGTGCGGGTGCAGTCTGATCCTGGCCGCGGAAGCGGAAATTGCGAAGCATTCGACCCCCGTTCGGAGGTTAATGCCAATCAGCGACGAAAAGGTTCAGTCCCCTTTTGGAATTCGCGTCGCGATCGGAACCTCAGGCGTCGCTGCGTCGTGCCGCCGCCAGGATCGCGACGTTGGTCGGATTGCGGTCGAGGAAGCTGTCTCGAAACTCGTCGGGCACGTGCGCCAAGGCGGTCTGCCGGATCCAGCGCTGGCCTTCGGCCAGCGCGCTCGCCGCATCGTCGGCTGCGCCGCCGGCCTCGAACACCTGGGCGGCGATCCACCACGCGTCGGGCAGGTACATGTCGGCCGGCTGCGCAGTCGCGAGCCGCGGCAGTACCTCGCGCAGCAATGCCACGCCGGCGTCGACCGCGTTCGCGCGGTGGAGCGCGCGCGCGCGCAGCAGGTCGGCCTTCATCGAGACGCCGACGAATTCGAGCTCGGTGGCCATGCGGGCGACCTCTACACAGCGCGCGACGGCGGCGGCCGGATCCAGCACGGCGGCCTCGTCGAGCAGGGTGTGCATGCGCACGTGCGGGTCGCCGCCTTGGGCGAGGATGGCGAGCGCCCGTTGCAGCTCGACTCGACCCGACTTGCCGAGCGCGCGCTCGATCCGAGCCGCGATGTTCTCGCCGCGGGCGCGCACCGACTCGACCGGTGGCGCGTCGAAGGCGAGCGCCTGGCGCGCCCGTGCGAACTGGCCGAGCTCGATCAGGAACTGGGCCCGATGGTTGGCGGCGACCGCGATCCACAGCGTCTGTCTGTCGCGGCGAAAGCGCGTCAGCGCCGAATCGAGCATGGCCAGCGCTTCACGGTAGCGCCCCGCCATGCCGCAGTAGAGGCCGACATACGTCTCCACGACGCCGCCGCCCGGCCCCTCGGTGGTGCCGAGCTGGACTTGCAGCGCCAGCGACCGTTGCGCCAGCTCGAGCGCCTCGCCGACGTGGCCCAGATTGCCCTTCACCGTCGCGAGATTCGATGTCAGCGTCGCCAGCTCGGCGAGGTCGCCTTGCGTCTGCGCGTGCGCGATCGCATGAGCGAGGGCGACGCCCGCGTCGCGCAGATGCCGCACGCTGTTGAGGACGTACGCGTAGTCGGACCAGAGGCGGCCGCGCTGCTCGTCGCTGCCGTCGCGTTCCACCTCCTCCTTCAACGCCTCGATGATCGCCAGCGCCTCCGTCGACCGGCCGCTCTGCGCCAGGCCGACGGCATGCAGGCGCTCGGCCTCCCAGCGCGGCCCCGGCGAAGGCAGCCGGCGCGCCAACTCTGCCGCCTGCACGGCCGCCGGGATGCCCGTGCGATGGTCGACCGCCATCAGCGCGGCGAGCGCGCGCGTCGTCAGCGCGGTGACGCGTTGCGCGTCGGAGCGCGCCTCGTCCACGAGCGAATCGATGAGCGCGTTCGCGTTCGCGACGCCCTCCATGACGATCACCGCCTGAACGCTCTCGCAACGCGCGTCGAAGGAGCGCGACTGGTCACCGACCTGGTCGAAGCAGTCGCGGGCGCGCCGCCAGTGCTCGACCTCGTGGCTTCGTTGTGATGCGGCCCGCGCCTGGCGCGCGGCCTCGACGTGTGCCTCGCCGGCCCGCGCCCAGTCGCGCGCGCCGGCCCAGTGCGGGGCGATGCTCGCCGCCTTGGCGCCGCGCGACTGCAGCTGCGCGGCGATGCGGCCGTGCAGCAGCTGCGCGATCTGCGCCGGCACCGAGGCTTGCGTCGCTTCGAAGATCAGGTCGTGCGCGAAGGCGCCATCGCGGATGACCTGGGCCGCCTCGAGCTCGCGCCAGGGCTCGGCGAGGTCGAGCGGATGCAGCTCGAGCACGGCCGCGGCGAGCTCGGCCGAGAAGTTGGCGCCGGCGAGCGCGGCGGCGCGCGCGAGCTTGAGGGCGGCGGGCGAAAGCTGCAGGAGCCGGCGCGCCACCAGGGTCGCAACGGTCCCCGGCTGCGGCAGGCGATCGTCGCCGCTCGACCCCGACAGCACCATGTCCTTCAAGGTTTCGAGCGCGAACATCGGATTGCCGCCGGTGTGCTTGAGCAGCGCCGCCGAGAGCCGCGCCGGGTCGGCTTCGGGCAGCGCCAGCGACTCGACCAGCTCGTGCAGTTGCGCCAGATCGAGCGGGCCGAGGCTGATCGTCTCGAGCCGCTGCGCGTCCTCGAGCGTCGCACGTAGATCGGCGGCCGCCGCAGCCGCGTCGGCTGGCCGCTGGGCATAGCCCCAGTGCAGATTCGCGAGGCGATCGGACTGCGTCATCGACTGCAGCAGCTCGATGCTCGCGGCGTCGGCCAGCTGCAGGTCGTCGACGATGACCCCGGTGAGGCCGCTGCCGGCGGCGTCGGCGAGCGTCGCTTCGGTCGCGCGCTGCAGCCCCAGGCGCTGGGCATCGCCGGTCAGGACGGCCGGCTCGCCGAGCTCGGGCATGGCGAGCGCGAGCTGCCGGCGCCTTGCGTCGTCGCCCTCCAGCGGATGGCGCTCGAGGACGACGCGGATCAATCGGGCCAGCAGCGCGTAGGCGATGCCGGCATCGCCCGGACGGGCTCGCGCCAGGACGATGCCGCCGTCGTCGGTGCACACCTCCTGCAGCAATCGGCTCTTGCCGATGCCCGCTTCGCCGAGCAGAGCGAACACGCGCCCTTCGTCCCACGCGCGCGCGAGCCGCGCGAGCTCGGCCGAGCGGCCGACGAGCCGGGGCGGCCGGAGCAGGCTGGCCGGCACCACCGCACGCCGCGCTGGCAGCGCGGCCGCGCTGCGCTCGATCGTCTTCAGCAGCTCGATCGTCTCGGCCGACGGTCGCACGCCGAGCTCGTCCTTCAGCCGCTGCTCGAACGATTCGAAGGCGGCCACCGCGGCGCTCGAGTCGGCGCGCATGTAGTGCAGGCGCATCAGTCGCCGGTGCGCGTGCTCGGAGAGCGGATCGCTCTCGACCAGGCGCTGGGCATAGACGAGGCCGCGCGCGACGGCCCCGCTCGCTTCGCACGCCGCGGCTGCGCGCGCGAGCGCCGCGTCGCGCTGCTCGTGCCAGCGGTTGCGCGCCGCCCGCATCCAGGCGGCCAGCTCGGGCAGGTCCTCGAATTGCAGCGCACCGAGGAATTCCTCGCGCGCCGCGTGCTCGTCGGCGGCGACTCGCGCCAGCGTCGCGACGAGGTCGGTCTCGATGCCGGCCGCGAGCCGCAGCAGGGCGCCGCCTTCGACGACATTGGCACCGATATTGCGGCGCAGCCGGAACAGGCGCTGGCGCAGATTGGTGTCGGCCTTGCGTCGATCGCCGGCCGGCCAGAGCATGGCCGCTGCGACCTCGGGCGGCAGCGGGCCGTCGAGCGCGACCAGCGCGAGCAGCGCGGCGTCCTTCGGCGACAGGCGAACGCTCGAATGCGGTTGCCTTCGGACGAGGCACGGCATGCCGATCAGATGCAGACACCAGACTGCGGCCGGAGGCATGTCAAGCGCAGCGGGCATCGCAAGGTGCGACATCGTCGGGCGTCCTCATCCATGGCTCGCCCGGCGCGTCGCCGATCTCGGACATGGCGCCGCGATTGTGTTGCACCAACGCCGGCGAGCCCGGGCCGGCGCAGCGGTTCACCCGCGCGGTGCGAGGCCTCAGGCGATGCGCAGCCGAGGATCGCGGCGCCGCCGCGCCAGCCAGGCGACGGTGAGCAAGCCGGTCGCCATCAGCAGGTAGGTCTCCGGCTCGGGGACGGCGGCCACCGAGACCACGGTGCCGCGCAGCACCAGCGTCGTCTCGAACGTATCACCGTGGTACCCGCTCGCGTTCGAGCCGAACGAAGAGATCGTGACGATCTGGCTGAAGCTGCCGAGCGACGTAGGGTCGAAGCCGATGTCGAAGCCGCCTTCGCTGCCGCCCGCCGCGATCCCGACAAACGGCTCGAAGCCGTCGAACGCGAAGCCGGAACCCGGCCCCAGGACGAAGCTTCCGTTCAGCAGGTCGGCCGGCCCTGTGGCGACATTGAAGATACCGAGCTCGGCCATCGATCCCGCCGAGGCGAGCAGGATCGTGCCGAAGTCGAGGGTGTAGCCGCCGGCGCCGGCCGAGAGCGATCCGGCACCTCCCAGCTGGCCGACGGCCAGCTCGGCATAGTTGTTGACCTGGGCTTTCAGCGCCACCGTCGCGCTGCCGAGCGCCTGGTCGGCGAGCTCGCTGTCGTGGCTCGCGAACGAGGCCCCGGCACTGCCGTTGAAGACGCCGGCGTTGGCGGTGTTCAGTGTCACCGCGAAGCTGCTGCCGTCGCTCGCCTGCGCGGCGACTCCGGCGAGGTTGCCGGCCGCGGTGAAGGGACCGCTCGCGCCACCGAGGCTGCCGACCAGGACGTCGTTCGGCGCGGCGATCGTCGCCGCATTCGTCACCGAGACGTTGCGTGCGCCGACGACGTCGCCCTTGTGGACGATGCCGAAGTCGACCACGGTCGTGTTGACCTGGGCGATCGCGGGCGTGTACACGCGACCGTTCACCGCGATGTCGCTGCTGCCGATGCCGAGGTCGGGCGCGCCGGTGGTGCCGGCGCCGCTGGAGACGAAGTTCACCCGCGCGGTGCCCGTGAAGCTGCCGGCGGTGGCGGTGTTCAGCGCCAGTCCCATCGCATTGCTGCTCGATCCGGCGCTCAGGCCCGTGATCGCGCCGCTGCCGGTGAACCCGGCCGCGACGGCGCCGAAGCTCGCGTTCAGTCGCTCGGTGTAGATGTCGGGCGACGCGTTTGCGATCGCGAGCTGCGCGAGCGGGCTGGCATCGCCGACGCGCGCCGCCAGGCTCAGCGTCGTCGGCTCGAGCGTCGGATTGGCGAGCCGGTAGACGTTGCCGCTGACGCCGACGTTCTGGGTGCCGATCGCCAGCTGGCAGTTCGGCGCGCAGCCGCCGACATTGCTCGCGTCCGACACGAAGGTGATCGTCGCATTGCCCGTCTTGGCGCCTGCGGTGGCCGTCTGCATGCCGACCACGAGGTCGGTCGTGTTGGTCGCACCCGGCGCGAGCAGATTGAAGCTGCCGCTGGCGGTGATCGGAGCGCTGCCGCTGATCGTCGCGTTCAGCGCGGCCTGCGGCGCAACGGTGGCGACGTTGCCGACGCTGATCGTCTGTGTCGGCGAGGCGGTGCCGATGCGCACGTTGCCGAGGTTGACGACCGTGGTGTTCACCTGCGGCGAGGCCTGGTTGATGACGTTGGCGACGGTCTGGATCGTCCCCGTGACGCCGAACGGCGACGAGCCGACCGCGAGCTCGCCGAGCCCGTTGCTCGTGCCGTTGACTGCACCGGCGCTGAAATAGTTGACCGCGATCGCGCCGTTGACCACTCCGGCCGTCGCCGTGTTGACGTCGACCCGCAGCGAGCCGCTGTCGGTGGCGCCGGCGACGAGGTTGGCGAAGCTGCCGCTGTCCGTGACGAGGCTGGCGCCGGTGCCGCTGCTGGTGCCGAAGCGGGCGTTGAGGTCTTCCACGAAGCCGGCCGGCCCGGTCGCGATGTTGCTGACGCTGAGCAGGCTCGACACCGATTGGCCGACCTGCACCGTGCCGAAGTTCAGGGTCGGCGTGTTGAGCTGGCCGGCCGCGAGCTGGTAGGCCGCCGCGCCGGCACCGAGCACGATGTGCAGGTTCTGCTCCGCGACGTTGTCGAAGTTGTTGGCGATGCGCACGACCTGGCCGGTCAGCGGGGCGAGGAGCCCCGCCGACGCGGCGTTGAAGCCGACGTTGAAGGTCGCGCCCGTGCCCGCCGTGATCGGGCCGAAGTTGCCGGCGGTCACGCCGCTTCCCGACAGCCGCGGATCGGTGATGTTAGCGCCGCCCACCGTCGTCTGGATCGCGCCGCGAATCGCCGGGCCGCCGGTGTTGTTGTTGGCGATCTGGTAGCCGAGCGTGTTGTCGCCGACACGCACGTTGCCGATGGTGAGCGTCGGCGTCGCCGTCGTGCCGCCGGTCAGGCTCGACCCCGGCGGCAGGCCGACGCCGCCCAGCACCTGCGCGCTCGCCGGCGTGCCGGCGGCGACGATCAGACCGGTGCCCGTGACGTTGGCGCGCGCGTTGAACGCGTTGCCGACGCCGAAGTTGGCGTTGTTGTAGTCGCCAAAGACCGTGAGGTTGAAGCTCGACAGTACCGAGGCACCTGCCGTGACCAGGTTGCCGACGGTGCTCGGGGCGTCGTGCTGATAGGTCGCGCCGCTGGCGACGTTGATCGTGCCGGCCGGGCCCTTCGTGCCGGAGAAGAAGCGCATCGTCCCGGCATCGATGTTGAGCGTGCCCGAGTTGTTGAAGACGACACCGAAGTCGACCGTCGTCACGGTGTTGGCGAGCTTGTTGTAGATGCCGTTGTTGTTGAAGTTGTGCGGGCCGCCGACGTTGTGCTCGATGAACGACGCGAACAGGTTGGCGTCGTTGAAGGTGGCGTTGTTGTTGATCGTGCCGCCGTTCTTGAACTGGATCGCGTTGTTGTTGGCGCCGGTGTTGCCGGTCCAGGTGGTGGTGCCGTTGAGGTTGATGACGCGGCCGCTCGCGACGAGCTTGGTGTTGGCGCCGCTGATGGTCACGTCGTTGTCGAAGGTCGTACTGGCCGCGCCGACGATCGCGCCGCCGCTCCACGTCGCGAGGCCCTGGAAGGTGTTGTCGCTGCCGGTCAGCGTGCTGCCGCTCAGGACGAACGTGGTCGTGTGCGTGCCGCCGTTGACGGCAACGATCGCGTCCGCGCCGACGTTGTTGGTGCTGATCAGGAATGTGCCGGCGCCCTGCGTCGTCACGTTGTTGAGCGTGCTCGTGCCGTCGACGAACTCGAGCGTGGCGCCGCCGGCGATGTTGAACACCCCGGTGCTCGTGCCGCCGCCGCTCGGCCGGAACGTTCCGGCGTTCAGGTTGAGCGTGCCGGTGTTGTTGAAAGCCACGCCAAAGTCCACCGTCGTGATCGTGTTGGCGAGCTTGTTGTAGGTGCCGATGTTGTTGAAGTTGTGCGGGCCGCCGACGTTGTGCTCGATGAACGACGCGAACGGGTTGGCGTCGTTGAACGTGCCCTTGTTGTTGATCGTGCCGCCGCTCGTGAACTGGATGACGTTGTTGTTGGCGCCGGTGTTGCCGGTCCAGGTGGTGATGCCGTTCAGGTTGATGACGCGGCCGGCCGAGAGCACCTTGGTGTTGGCGCCCGAGATCGTCACGTCGTTGTTGAAGGTCGTGCTGGCGGCGCCGGTGAGGTTTCCGCCGGTCCATGTCGCACGGCCGTTGAAGACCTGATCGGTGCCCGTCAGGATGCTGCCGCCGAACAGGAACGCGCTCCCGAGCGTGCCGCCGTTCAACGTCACGATCGCGTCGGCGCCGACGTTCTCGGTCGTGACGGCGAACGTGCCTGCGCCGGTCGTCGTGATGTTGTTGAGCGTGTGGTTGCCGTTGCGGAATTCGAGCGTGGCACCGTTCGCGATGTTGAACGTGCCGGTGCTCGTGCCGCCGGTGTTGAACAACAGCGTGCCCGCGTTCACGTTGACCACGCCCGTGTTGTTGAAGACCACGGCGACGTTCGTCAACGCGTTCGATTGCTTGTCGAACGTGCCCGCGTTGTTGAAGGTGCCGGGGCCGCTCATGACGCTGCCGAAGCCGTTGGCGTCGACGAAGCTGCCGCCGTTGTTGAAGATGCTGGCGTTGTTGAAGGTGATCGCGTTGTTGTTCGCGCCGGTGTTGCCGGACCAGGTCGTGCTGCCGGCGTTGATCGTTCGGCCGCCCTGGATCTGCTTGCCGGTGGCGCCGGTGATCGCCAGCGTGCTCGCGAAGGTGCTGGTGCCCGCGCCGAAGATGGTGCCGCCGGTCCAGGTCGAGGGCCCGGCGATGGCGAGACTGCCGGTGCCCCCGAGCACCCCGCCCGACATCGACAGGCTGCCGATCGACGATGCCTGGGTGTTCTGCAGCGTGCCGCCCGTGACGCGCAGCTGGCCCGTCCCCGTGAACGAAAGGACAGTGACGTTACCGCTGCGGAACTGCGTATCGAAGGCGCCGAGCAGGACGTCGTCGGCGGCACCGGGCAGACCCGGATTCCAGTTCGCGGCCAGGTCCCAGAACGAGAGATCGGGACCGACCCAGGTGACGTTCGCGGCGCGGGCTGACCCGAACCCGGCGATGGCGACGACGACGACGGCCGATAGTGGCCACGAACGTGATCCAGCGCGCAACATGATCGCCTCCCTGGAGAGCTTTCCGGGCTGGACCGTGTCGCGAAGCGGCGACCGCCGCGACCCGGTCGAGGCCACGGTAGTTCGGGGCCTGTTACCGGGCCGTTACCGGGTCGATAGCGCCGGAGACGGCGCTACGCCGTGCAGTCATTCCCGGCGGATCAGCGCGCCGCGGTCATCGTCGAGGAAGCGCGTTGCGACCGCGGCGGCGCTGGCCCTCGCGGAGGCTTTGTGCGGTGTTCGTCGAACCGGGCAGCGCCGATTCGCGCGCCGCTTCTTTCAGTGTGGCGCCGGCTGCGGTTGCTCCGCCTTCTTCGCAGCGCGCCGCTCACCGGCGAAGGCGGCGATGTCGGCCATCGTGATCGAGCCGGTCTTCTGCTTGTCGATCTCGTCGAAATGCTTGAAGACGAACGGCATTCCCGCCTGGGCCTCCTCACGGCTCAGGCGGCCGTCGTGATTCGTGTCGGCAGCGGCGAAGCGCTCCTGCATCTTGGCGGCGCGGCCGGCGTGCCCGGCGCCGGCGCCCGCGTCCTGCGCCGTGGCCACGGCGGCGAGAGCTGCGAGCGCGAGGGCGAGGACGCCGTGACCGGCGATACGCGAGAGGGTGGGTGTCATGTCGGGTCTCCAGGGTCGAAAGGGTGACCGTACGATGCGCCGGCCATGTGAAGACGTGTTTGCTGGATGCTGCGCTTGCGTGAACCACGGCGCGGTGGCGGCGGATTCAGTTCTTGCCCCAGCGCAGCACCATCGGATCGAGCCGCCGCGCCGTCTCTACCAGACCCGCACGAGTCGCCGGATGCAAGGGGGCGAAGGGATGTCGCGGTCGTTCGCAAGCGATGACACCGCCTTCGCGGAGCAGGGCCTTCGCGGCGAGCAGCCCCGCCTGCCGGTTCTCGTAGTTGATGAGCGGCAACCAACGCTGGTAGGCGGCAGCCGCGTCCTCGCGCCGACCCTCGACGTAGGGATCGATGATCGTGCGGATGCCGTCCGGATAGCCGCCGCCCGTCATGGCGCCGGTGGCGCCCGCATCGAGGTCGGGCAGGAGCGTGATGCCTTCCTCGCCGTCCCACGGACCTTCGATCCGCTCGCCACCGAGGCGGATCAGCTCGCGCAGCTTCGACGCCGCGCCAGCGCATTCGATCTTGAAGTAGCGGACGTTCTCGGTCTCGTCGGCGATCCGTGCCAGCAACGCCGCCGGCAGCACCGTGCCGCTCACCGGCGCGTCCTGGACCATGATCGGGATCGCCAGCGCCGCCGAGAGGCGGGCGAAGAATTCGAGGATCTGCGTTTCGCCGACGCGAATCGTCGCGCCGTGATAGGGCGGCATCGCCATCACCATCGCAGCGCCCATGGCTTGCGCCCGCTGGGACCTTTCGATGCAGACCTGCGTGCTGAAGTGCGTCGTCGTCACGATCACGGGCACGCGGCCGCCAACGTGCTCGAGGATCGTCTTCGCGAGCTGCTCGCGCTCGTCGTCGGCAAGCACGAACTGCTCGGAGAAATTGGCCAGGATGCACAGGCCCTGCGAGCCGGCGTCGATCATGAAATCGACACACCGCTTCTGGCTCGCGAGATCGAGCTCGCCTGACTCGGTGAAGGTCGTGGGAACGACGGGAAAGACGCCGCGATAGCGAGCGCGCATGGCCATCCTTCGAAGCAGACTAGCGTGGAGCGCCGTGAATAATAAGTAAGCCTTTATTTTCAAATCGGTCGGTATTTACCTCCTCGTCTCGACAAATCGGGTCTTTTAATATGACTACATCGAGCACAACGACCGCCGCTCATGAGCGACTACGCGCGCTACCCAAGCCTCGACGGCCGTGTCGTGCTGATCACGGGCGGGGCAACGGGCATCGGGGCGACGCTCGTCGAGCAGTTCGCCGCTCAGGGCGCCCGCGTCGGCTTCATCGACATCGATGCGGTGGGCGCCAAGGACCTGGTCGCGCGCCTCGCCGACGTTCCTCACGCGCCGATCTTCGCCGCCGCCGACCTCACCGACATCGCCGCGCTCGATGCCGCGATCGATGTTGTTCGCGGCCGGCTCGGTGGCATCACGGTCCTGGTCAACAACGCCGCCAACGACCACCGGCACGCGATCGCCGCGACGACCCCCGAGACCTGGGACGCCGGGATCGCCGTCAACCTCAAGCACCAGTTCTTCGCCGCCAAGAACGTCGTCGCCGACATGAAGGCGGCCGGCGGTGGCTCGATCATCAACCTCGGCTCGATCAGCTGGATGCTCAAGCACGGCGGCATGCCGGTCTACACGACGGCGAAGGCCGCGGTGCAGGGATTGACACGCAGCCTGGCGCGCGACTTCGGGCCCTTCAACGTCCGCGTCAACACGCTCGTTCCGGGCTGGGTGATGACGGACAGGCAGATCCGCCTCTGGCTCGACGACAAGGGCCGCGGCGAGATCGCGCGCGGGCAATGCATCGGCGCCGAATTGCTGCCCGAGCACATCGCGCGCATGGCGCTCTTCCTGGCCGCCGACGACAGCGCGATGTGCACCGCGCAGAACTTCGTCGTCGACGGCGGCTGGACTTGACGGCCGCCGCCCGGCGTTCCGAGCTCACGACGGCTGATGCTGGCGTGCCCCGAGCTCACGGCAGATCGCTCCGCTCAGACGCGCAGCGTCGTCGCGAAGCGCCGCTCGCGCAGTCCGCGCCTGGCCCGGTATCGCAGCGAAGATGCCGCCCGCGTCCGGTTGCGTCGTCAGCGCCTCGTCGCTCAGGCCGACGCGCGCGGAGCTGATGAACAGGCGATCGAGGTCGCGGCCGCCGAAGGCCGGGCACGTCGGCCGCGAGATCCGCAAGGCGACGCGCGCCGGTCCAATACAGCCCCTCGGGCTTGTCGCACCAGAGCACACATTCGCCGAGCCGGGCGCGCGCATCGACGAGCAATTCGACACTCGATTTCATGCAGGATCGTCGTCGCCAGGGAACGCGCCGACGGTACTCCATGAGCGCCTGCCGACGCGCAGAACCGCCACGGTCAGTCGGCCAGGCGCACGATGGCCGCGACGGCGAGCGCGCATGCCGCGGCGATCGCCAGTGCCAGCGTGCGTGAGCCGACCGTGTCGAGCGCGGCCGGTACCTCGCCAGCGAGGACCTTGTCGCCGTGCAGCATCGGCGCGACCAGGTTGTGCCGACGCTTCAGCCAGTAGAAGGCGATCGCGCCGAGATGAAGAATGACAAGGGTGACGATGATCCACTGGCCGAAGTTCTTGTGCCACCGCGTCGCCGCGCTGCTCGTCGCCGAGCTCACGAACCTGACGAGCGGGCCGTTGGCGGCGATCTCGTCGTCGGCGACGAGGCCACTCGCCACCTGGACCGCGAGCACGCCGAGCAGCGCGAACACCGACCAGGCGCCGAGCGGGTTGTGGCCGACGTGGTGATGCTCGTCCGGAAGACTTTCGCCGCGCAGGTAGCGCAGGCTGGTCGACGGCGCATACAAAAAGGTCGCGAAGCGCGACCAACGGCCGCCGAGAAAACCCCAGACGAGGCGAAAGAGAAGCAACGTGAAGACGGCGTAGCCGCTGCGCATGTGCCACACCATGGCGCCGCCGCCGATGTGCGCGCTGACGATGGAGAAGACGACGAGGAGGGCCAGCAGCCAGTGAAAGACGCGCGTCGGCAGGTCCCACACCCGTACCGGGGCGAAGGCCGCGTCGGCGGCCGGTGCCGCCAGCGTCGCGTTTTCTGCCGCCGATGCACCTTTTGTCGCGCCGGTGGCATCAACAGTCATTGCCGTGCCCGTCGCGGCGATCGTGGCCCGCACGGCGACGAGCCGGTATGCCGCGCATGCTGACCCGGTCGCCGAAGGCCCAGGCGCCGCTGTTTCAACCAGGAGGTATTCATGACCCGATCGTTCGTGCCGGTGCTGATGGTAGCCACCGGACTCGCCAGCCTCGCTGTCTCGCTGCCTGCGGCGGCACAGTTCGCCAAGCCCGAGGACGCGATCCGCTATCGGCGCGCCGCATTCACCGTGATGTCGACCCACTTCGGGCGTGTCGCTGCGATGGCGAACGGCCGCGTTCCGTTCGACGCCAAGGTCGTCGTCGACAGCGCCGAGATCGCGACCATCATGTCGAAGCTTCCCTACGCCGCGTTCATCGAGGGCACCGACAAGGGCGACACGCGCGCCGAGCCGAAGATCTGGACCGAGATGGACAAGTTCCGCGCCGACGCAGCGAAGATGCAGGAAGAGATGGCCAAGCTCAACGTCGCCGCCAAGGCCGGCAACATCGACACCATCAAGGCAGCAGTGGGCGAGACCGGGAAAGCCTGCAAGGCTTGCCACGACGTCTACCGCAAGGAGTGACGCTAACATCGATGACAAGCTGAAACTCGCGGCCGGCGCGCTTGGCGCGCCGCTCCTCGTTTCCCCCGGACCTGCCCGGCCTGGTGGCGCATCGGACGACTGACTACCGGAGCCGACATGCCGATCACGAACACCGACGCGCTCGCGCGCACCATCGATCACCGCGAGATCTTCCACGACGAGATGCTCTCGCTCGTGCGCCGGATCATGAGCGGCGAGATGTCGCCGGTGATGATGGCCGCGGTTCTCGTCGGCCTGCGCGTCAAGAAGGAGACGATCGGCGAGATCACCGCTGCCGCGCAGGTGATGCGCGAGTTCGCGACCAAGGTCGAGGTCAAGGACAAGACGCACCTGGTCGACATCGTCGGCACCGGCGGCGACGGCTCGCACACGTTCAACATCTCGACCTGCTCGATGTTCGTCGCCGCCGCCTGCGGCGCGCGCGTCAGCAAGCACGGCAACCGCAGCGTCTCGAGCAAGTCCGGCAGCGCCGACGTGCTCGAGGCGCTCGGCCTGCCGCTGACGCTGACG
>DASXLD010000017.1:0-26395 GCA_036496385.1 Caldimonas sp.
GCCGAGGCCGATATTCCAAGGGGCGATCGGCCGGCATGAATACACGGCGTCGCGGGGTTGCGTGGACTAAAATCGGCCGCAGATGCCGTCGGTGGCGCTGACCGGGCTTGCCCCGGGGGCGAGCGCCCCGATCTGGAAATGGAGTCGCGGTGAACAATCAATGGTTTTCCAAGGTTGCGGTCTGGCTCGTGATCGCGCTGGTCCTTTTCACCGTTTTCAAGCAATTCGAGCGCACGGCGGTGCCGAGCGGCTCGATCGGCTATTCCGACTTTCTCGAAGAAGTCCGTGCCAAGCGCATCAAGAGCGTCCAGCTGCAGGATCTCGGCGGCGGCACGACCGAAGTGCGCGCCAAGACCAATGACGACAAGGAGCTGCGCACCACTGCGACCACGCTCGACCGCGGCCTGATCGGCGACCTGATCAACAACGGCGTCAAGTTCGACGTCAAGCCGCGCGAGGAGCCCTCGTTCCTGCTCTCGATCCTCGCCTCGTGGGGGCCGATCCTGCTCCTGATCGGCGTCTGGATCTACTTCATGCGCCAGATGCAGGGCGGCGGCAAGGGCGGCGCGTTCAGCTTCGGCAAGTCGAAGGCGCGCATGCTCGACGAGGCCAACAACACCACGACCTTCGCCGACGTCGCCGGCTGCGACGAAGCCAAGGAAGAGGTCAAGGAGCTGGTCGACTTCCTGAAGGACCCGCAGAAGTTCCAGAAGCTCGGCGGCCGTATCCCGCGCGGCGTGTTGCTCGTCGGCCCTCCAGGCACCGGCAAGACGCTGCTCGCCAAGGCGATCGCCGGCGAGGCGAAGGTGCCGTTCTTCTCGATCTCGGGCTCCGACTTCGTCGAGATGTTCGTCGGCGTCGGCGCGGCGCGCGTGCGCGACATGTTCGAGCAGGCCAAGAAGAGCGCCCCGTGCATCATCTTCATCGACGAGATCGACGCCGTCGGCCGCCATCGCGGCGCCGGCCTCGGCGGCGGCAACGACGAGCGCGAGCAGACGCTCAACCAGATGCTGGTCGAGATGGACGGCTTCGAGACCAACCTCGGCGTCATCGTCATGGCGGCGACGAACCGGCCCGACATCCTCGATCCCGCGCTCTTGCGCCCGGGCCGCTTCGACCGCCAGGTGTTCGTGACGCTGCCCGACGTGCGCGGCCGCGAGCAGGTGCTCAATATCCACATGAGGAAGGTCCCGGTCGGTCAGGACATCCGCGCCGACATCCTGGCGCGCGGAACGCCGGGTTTCTCGGGCGCCGACCTCGCCAACCTCGTCAACGAGGCGGCGCTGTTCGCGGCGCGCAGGAACGGCCGGGTCGTCGAGATGGTCGACTTCGAGCGCGCCAAGGACAAGATCATGATGGGCCCCGAGCGCAAGTCGATGATCATGCCGGAGGACGAGCGCAGGAACACGGCCTATCACGAGTCGGGCCACGCGCTCGTCGCCCGGCTGATGCCGAAGACCGACCCGGTCCACAAGGTGACGGTGATCCCGCGCGGCCGCGCCCTCGGCGTGACGATGCAACTCCCGGAGGGCGACCGCTACAGCCTCGACAAGGAGCGCATGCTGTCGACGATCGCGGTGCTCTTCGGCGGCCGCATTGCCGAGGAAGTCTTCATGCACCAGATGACGACCGGCGCGAGCAACGACTTCGAGCGGGCGACGCAGATCGCACGCGACATGGTCACGCGCTACGGCATGACCGACGAGCTCGGGCCGATGGTCTACGCCGAGAACGAGGGCGAGGTCTTCCTCGGCCGCTCGGTGACCAAGACGACCAACATGTCCGAAGAGACGATGAGGAAGGTCGACGCCGTCATCCGTCGCATCATCGACGAGCAGTACGCGGTCGCGAGGAAGCTGATCGAGGACAACCAGGACAAGATCCACGCGATGGCGGCGGCGCTCCTCGAATGGGAGACGATCGACTCCGACCAGATCGACGACATCATGGCGGGCAAGCCGCCGCGGCCGCCGAAGGACTGGACGCCGGCGTCGGCCAGGCCGAGCAGCGCCCCCCCCGTGACGCCTGGCAACGCACCGGCAGCGGCCTGAGGGAAATGCGTCGAGCGGCATCGACGACGGGGCTTCGGCCCCGTTTTTCATGAACGCTCCGTGCTGGCGCGCCGGCCGCTTCGAGATCGACCTGGCCCGGCCGCGGGTCATGGCCATCGTCAACGTCACGCCGGACTCGTTCTCCGATGGCGAACCCGAGCTGACACCGGCGGCTGCGATCGCGCGTTGCGAGCGGCTGCTCGCCGACGGCGCCGACATCCTCGACATCGGCGGCGAGTCGAGCCGGCCCGGTGCGAACTCGATCGCCGCCGACGTCGAGCTGACCCGCGTCCGACCCGTGCTCGAGGCGGCGGTTCGCCTCGGCTGCCCGGTCTCGATCGACACGACCAAGGCGAAGGTCATGCGCGCCGCGCTCGATCTCGGCGTCGACATCGTCAACGACCTCTCCGCGCTGCGCGAACCGGGTGCGCTCGAGGTCGTCGCGGCCCACGGCCGCTGCGGCGTCTGCCTCATGCACATGCGCGGCACGTCGGCTTCGATGCGCGGCGAGGCGCGCTACGACGACGTCGTCGGCGAGGTCAGGGCCTTCCTGCGCGAGCGGATCGCTGCCCTCGAGGCGGCTGGCATCGGCCGCGAGCGCATCGTCGCCGACCCCGGCATCGGATTCGCGAAGACGGCCGACCACAACGTCGAATTGCTCGCCCGGCAAGGCGAGCTGCTCGCCCTCGGCGTTCCGCTCCTCGTCGGCTGGTCGCGCAAGTCGACGATCGCGCGCCTGGCAGGGGTCGCGACGCCGCCGGCGAGACGGACCGCCGACGAGCGGATGCGCATCGAGGCGGCGAGCGTCGCCGCCGCCGTGCTCGCGGTCGAGCGCGGCGCGCGCATCGTCCGTGTCCACGACGTCGCTGCGACCGTGGCCGGCCTTGCCGTCTGGAATGCCGCCCGTGGCGCCGATAATCGCCGCGACTTTCCGACGGCCAGCGACCCGCGCCCATGAGCAGAACCTACTTCGGCACCGACGGCATCCGCGGCACGGTGGGCGTGGCGCCGATCACGCCCGACTTCATGCTGCGGCTCGGCCACGCCGTCGGCGCGGTGCTGCGCGGTGGCGCCGGGCGCAGGCCGACGGTGCTGATCGGCAAGGACACACGGATCTCGGGCTACATGATCGAATCGGCGCTCGAGGCGGGGTTCGCTTCGGCCGGCGTCGACGTCGTTCTCACCGGGCCGCTGCCGACGCCTGGCGTCGCCTACCTGACGCGTGCGCTCAGGCTCGACCTCGGCGTCGTCATCAGCGCTTCGCACAATCCGTTCGCCGACAACGGCGTCAAGTTCTTCTCGGCCCACGGCGAGAAGCTCGACGATGCATGGGAGCGCGAGGTCGAGGCCGCGCTGGCGGGCGAGCAGCGCTGGGTCGGCTCGAGCGAGCTCGGCCGTGCCCGCCGCCTCGACGACGCGAGCGGGCGCTACACCGAGTTCTGCAAGAGCACCTACAGCAACGAGCTGACGCTGCGCGGCCTCGCGATCGTCGTCGACGCCGCGCACGGCGCTGCCTACCACGTCGCCCCCGACGTCTTTCACGAGCTCGGCGCCGAAGTCGTCTCGATCGGCTGCCGGCCCGACGGCTTCAACATCAACGACGGCTTCGGGGCGACCGCGCCGCAGGCGCTGGTCGACGCGGTACGCGCGAACGGCGCCGACTACGGCATCGCGCTCGACGGCGACGGTGACCGCCTGCAGGTCGTCGATGCGGCAGGGCGGCTCTACAACGGCGATGAGCTGCTCTACGTGCTCGTCGCGAGCCGGCTCGGCAGCGGTGCCGCGGTGCCTGGCGTCGTCGGGACGCTGATGACCAACCTTGGCGTCGAGCAGGCGCTGCGAGCGCGCGGCGTCGACTTGGTTCGCGCTGCGGTCGGCGACCGCTACGTCCTCGAGGAGCTGCTGCGGCGCGGTTGGCAGCTCGGCGGTGAAGGCTCGGGCCACCTGCTCGCGCTCGATCGCCACACGACCGGCGACGGCATCGTCAGTGCGCTGATGGTGCTCGAGGCCGTCGTGCGCTCGGGACAGGGACTCGCCGAGCTTCTCCAGGGCGTCGACCTGTTCCCGCAGACGCTGATCAACGTCCGCCTCAAGCCCGGGTTCGACTGGCAGTCGAGCCGCGCGCTCGCCGATCGGCGCGCCGAAGTCGATCGCGAGCTCGGCACCAGCGGCCGGGTCCTGATCAGGCCCTCGGGCACCGAGCCGGTCGTCCGCGTCATGGTCGAGGCGCGAGACGCTGCGCAGTCGAAGCGTTGCGCCGAGCAGCTCGCCGCCGCACTGGGCTGACGCCGCCGGCCGGGTTCGATATCTCCGCGCACGTCGCGTCCGTGCGGCCGCGACTCGTCTGCGACCGGTCCATGACGGTTCCATGACAGCGGCGTGACGGTCCCGCGTCACGGCTCAGGCGCCGTCGCCCGCGTCATCCCGGCGTCACAAACGCTCCCTAGAGTGACTGCCATCCGAGCGCCGCTCCGGCGCTAGCACTCCACGAAAGGCTGCACATGACAAAGCACCTGTCCGGCTCGCTCCTCCTCGCCGCGCTCGCCATCGCGGCGCCGATCGCCAACGCCCAAGACATGACCGGCGCCGGCGCAACGTTCCCCGCCCCGATCTACGCCAAGTGGGCCGACGCGTACAACAAGGCGAGCGGCGCCCGCCTCAATTACCAGTCGGTCGGCTCGGGTGCGGGGATTCAGCAGATCCGCGCCAAGACGGTCGACTTCGGCGCGTCCGACATGCCGCTCGCCGATGATGTCCTCGCCAAGGACGGCCTGATGCAATTCCCGACCGTGATCGGCGGCGTCGTTCCGGTCGTCAACATCAAGGGTATCGCGCCGGGCCAGATCAAGCTCACCGGGCAGGTCCTCGGCGACATCTATCTGGGCAAGATCACGAAGTGGAACGACCCGGGGTTGAAGGCTCTCAATCCCGGCGTTCCGCTTCCCGACGAGGCGATCTCGCCGGTGCGCCGCGCCGACGGCTCGGGGACGTCGTTCATCTTCACCAACTACCTCTCGAAGACCAACGCCGACTGGAAGGCCAAGGTCGGCGAAGGCACGGCCGTCAACTGGCCGACCGGGGCCGGCGGCAAGGGCAACGAAGGCGTCGCCGCCTTCGTCCAGAGACTGCCGAACTCGATCGGCTACGTCGAGTACGCGTATGCGAAGCAGAACAAGATGACGTACACGCTGCTGCGCAACAAGGACGGCAACTTCGTGCCGCCCGATGCCGACAACTTCAAAGCCGCCGCCGCGGGCGCCGACTGGGCGAGGAGCTTCTTCCAGGTGCTGACCGACCAGCCGGGCAAGGACGCCTGGCCGATCAGCGGCGCGACCTTCATCCTGGTGTACAAGGCGCCCGAGAAGCCTGTCAATGTCGCCAATGCACTCAAGTTCTTCGACTGGGCCTATGCCAATGGCGACAAGATGGCCGACGACCTCGAATACGTTCCGCTGCCGCCGGCGGTGAAGGACCTGGTGCGCAAGTCGTGGGCGGCGAACATCAAGGACGGATCCGGCCACGCGATCGCCTGGAAGTAGGCGCGGGGTCGCCGGTGTCAGCGACCTTTCCCGCGCTGCCCGCCCTGCCGGAGGCGGGCAAGATCGGGGCGGACATGAACGACCGCCCGCCCGCCCCGCGGCGCGCCTCGCCGTGGGCGGACGTGCTGTTCTCGGCGCTCGCCCACGGCGCCGCCTGGCTGACGCTGGCGCTGCTGGCGGGGATCCTCGTCTCGCTCGTCATCGGCGCGGCGCCGGCGATCCAGGCCTACGGACTGTCCTTCCTCTGGACCAGCGAATGGGATCCGGTCCAGAACCGCTACGGCGGCCTGGTGATGATCTACGGGACGCTGATGACTTCGCTCATCGCTCTCGTCATCGCCGTCCCGGTCAGTTTCGGCATCGCCCTGTTCCTGACCGAGCTCTCGCCGCTCTGGCTGAAGCGCCCGCTCGGCACCGCGATCGAGCTGCTCGCCGCCGTGCCATCGATCGTCTATGGCATGTGGGGGCTGCTCGTCTTCAGCCCGATCCTGTCACGCTTCGTCCAGCAACCGCTGCAAGCGGTCTTCAAGGGCGTTCCGCTGCTCGGCTCGCTGTTCTCGGGGCCGCCGGTCGGGATCGGCCTCCTCTCGGCGGGAATCATCCTCGCGATCATGGTCATTCCCTTCATCGCTTCGGTGATGCGCGACGTCTTCGAGGTGACGCCGCCGATGCTGAAGGAATCGGCCTATGCGCTCGGCTCGACGACGTGGGAGGTGGTGTGGAGGGTGGTGCTGCCGTACACCAAGACCGGCGTCGTCGGCGGCATCATGCTCGGCCTCGGCCGCGCCATCGGCGAGACGATGGCGGTCACCTTCGTGATCGGCAACTTCAACCAGCTCAACTCGCTGTCGCTGTTCGACGCTGCCAACAGCATCACCTCGGCGCTCGCCAACGAGTTCGGCGAGGCCGCCCCGGGCCTGCACCAGGCGTCGCTGATCTACCTCGGCCTGGTGCTGTTCCTCATCACCTTCGTCGTGCTGTCGATCTCGAAGCTCCTGCTGCAGCAGCTGAAGAAGCGCGAGGGCGTGATCGCATGAGCGGCCCGACCCTGGCCGCGCCGAGCGCCGCCGAGGCCGGACGCCGGCGCCTGCATGCCCGCCGCAAGCGGACCAACGTCATCGCACTGACGCTGGCGCTGGCAGCGATGGCGTTCGGCATCTTCTGGCTGGTCTGGATCCTGGTCGAGACGGTGCGCCTCGGTGTCGGTGGCCTGAGCGTCTCGCTCTTCACCGAGATGACGCCGCCGCCGCAAGCCGAGACCGGCGGCCTCGCCAACGCGATCTTCGGTTCGCTCGCGATGGTGACACTGGCAACGCTCGTCGGCACCCCGATCGGAATCCTCGCCGGCATCTATCTGGGTGAATACGGGCAGCGCAGCTGGCTCGGCGGCGCGACGCGATTCATCAACGACATTCTCCTGTCGGCGCCTTCGATCGTCATCGGCCTGTTCATCTACACGGTCGTCGTCGCGCCGAGCAGAGGCTTTTCCGGCTGGGCCGGCGTGCTCGCGCTTGCGCTCATCGTCATTCCGGTCGTCATCCGGACCACCGAGAACATGCTGACGCTGATTCCGAATGCCCTGCGCGAGGCGGCGTATGCGCTCGGCACGCCGAAATGGCGGGTCATCGCGACGGTGACGCTGCGGGCGGCGCGCGCCGGTGTCATCACCGGCGTCCTGCTCGCGTTCGCTCGCATCGCCGGCGAGACGGCGCCGCTGCTGTTCACGGCGCTCTCGAACCAGTTCTGGACCAGCGACCTGACGCGGCCGATGGCGAGCCTGCCGGTGACGATCTTCAAGTTCGCGATGAGCCCGTACGAGAATTGGCAGCAGCTCGCCTGGGCAGGCGTGTTCCTGATCACGCTCGGAGTCTTGTTGTTGAACATCGTCGCCCGCACCTTCTTCCGCAACCGGACCTGAACGATGGACGCGAGAGTCGAATCCATGGTGACCGAGCAGCCCAAGCTCTCGGTGCGCAACCTCAACTTCTACTACGGCGGCTTCCACGCGCTGAAGAACATCAGCCTGGAGATCCCGGAAAAGCGCGTGACGTCTTTCATCGGACCGTCGGGCTGCGGCAAGTCGACCCTGCTGCGCACCTTCAACCGGATGTACGAGCTCTACCCCGAGCAGCGCGCCGAAGGCGAGATCGTCATGGACGGCAGCAACCTGCTGACCTCGAAGGAGGACGTGTCGTTGATCCGGGCCAAGGTCGGGATGGTGTTCCAGAAGCCGACGCCGTTTCCGATGTCGATCTACGACAACATCGCCTTCGGCGTGAAGCTGTTCGAGTCGCTGCCGCGGATCGAGATGGACGAGCGCGTCGAGTGGGCGCTGAAGAAGGCGGCGCTGTGGACGGAGGTCAAGGACAAGCTCGACCAGAGCGGCTCGGGGCTCTCGGGCGGCCAGCAGCAGCGCCTCTGCATCGCCCGCGGCATCGCGATCAAGCCCGAGGTTCTGCTGCTCGACGAACCGTGTTCCGCGCTCGACCCGATCTCCACCGGCAAGATCGAGGAGCTGATCCACGAGCTGAAGACCGACTACACGGTGGTGATCGTCACCCACAACATGCAGCAGGCGGCGCGCTGTTCCGACTTCACCGCCTACATGTACCTCGGCGACCTGATCGAGTTCGGCCGCACCCAGGATGTCTTCATGCGTCCGCGCAAGAAGGACACCGAGGACTACATCACCGGTCGCTTCGGCTGAAAGGCAACCCCATGAACGATCGTCACTTGTCGACCCAGTTCGACGCCGAGCTGAGCGGCATCTCCACGCGCGTCCTCGAGATGGGCGGGATGGTCGAGTCGCAGGTTGCCCGCGCCGTCCATGCGCTCGTCAACTTCAGCGCCGACACCGCGTCGGAAGTGCTGCGCACCGAGGAGCGCGTCAACCAGACCGAGGTCGAGATCGATCTCGACCTGTCGACCATCATCGCGCGTCGCCAGCCGACCGCACGCGACCTGCGTCTCCTGATCGCGATCTCGAAGACGATCGCCAATCTCGAGCGCGTCGGCGACGAGGCGGCGCGGATCGCGCGTACCGTCCAGCGCCTCGTCAACTCCGGCGTCTCGAGCCGGCTGCGGCTGCCGGTCAACGACCTCGCCTACGAGTCGGAGCTCGCCGTCTCCCAGCTGCGCAAGGCGCTCGACGCGTTCGCGCGTCTCGACGTCGACCGCGCCATCGAGGTCCTCAAGCGCGACGATCTGATCGACCAGGAGTTCGAGGGCCTGCTGAGGAAGCTCATCACCTTCATGATGGAGGACGCGCGGACGATCTCGTCGAGCATCGACCTGATCTTCGTCGCCAAGGCGATCGAGCGGGTCGGCGACCATGCCAAGAACCTCGCCGAGCAGATCATCTACATCGTCAAGGGAACCGATGTCCGCCACAATCCGGTGGGGATGGTCGAGACCCTCGTTCGCTGAGCGGAGCCCGAGACAGATGAGCCGAATCCTGGTGGTCGAGGACGAGTCGGCGATCGCCGAGCTGATCGCGATCAACCTCCGTCACGCCGGCTTCGACGTGACGCTGGCCGGCGACGCTGCGCAGGCGCAGGCAGCCGTCGATCAGGTGCTGCCGGACCTGGTGATCCTCGACTGGATGCTGCCCGGCAAGAGCGGCCATGCGATGGCGCGCGATTGGCGCCTCGCGCCGCGGACGCGCGACATCCCGATCATCATGCTCACCGCGCGCGCCGATGAAGCCGACAAGGTCTCCGGCCTCGACGCCGGCGCCGATGACTACCTGACCAAGCCGTTCTCGATCAACGAGTTGCTAGCTCGCATTCGCGCCCTGCTGCGGCGCCGCTCGCCCGACGCACTCGACGAGGTGGTCGAGATCGGGGCGTTGTCGCTCAACCCGGCGACGCATCGCGTGACCGCGCACGGCCGCGAAGTCAGGATCGGCGCCACCGAGTTCAGGCTGCTCCACTTCCTGATGTCGCATCCGGAGCGCGTCCACAGCCGCAACCGCCTGCTCGATCGCGTCTGGGGCGACCATGTCTTCATCGAGGAGAGGACGGTCGACGTGCATATCAAGCGCCTGCGCGAGACGCTCGCGACCGTCGATTGCCAGCACATGATCGAGACCGTTCGCGGTGCCGGCTACCGGCTCGCGCGACCGCAGGCGGTGAGCGCCTGAGGCGCTCGCGCAGGCAGCGATGGACGGCCTGCTGCCGCGCTTTCTGGCCGGGCTGCTGTGCATGGTCGCGGGCGCCTTTGCCGGCAGCATCGCCAACGGCAACCGCAGTACCCTGATCGGGGCGTTGCTCGGCGGGTTGATCGGGTTTGCGACGGTCGTCACGATCGACGCCTTGCGCGGCTGGCGACTGATGAGCTGGCTGCGCGGAGCGCACGAAGGACCGGCGCCGCGCGACGCCGGCTTCTGGGGCGAGATCGGCTATCGCATTGAGCGCAGCCTGCGCGCGCTCGAGCGCAGCGCCGATCTCGAGCGCACGCGGCTGTCGCAGTTCGTCTCGGCGATGGAGGCGTCGCCGAACGGTGTCCTGCTGCTCGACGGCGCCGACCAGATCGAGTGGTGCAACAGCCGCGCCGCCGAGCACTTCGGCCTCGACCCGCGTCGCGATCGGCGCCAGCCGGTGACCAACCTGATCCGCTCGCCCGACTTCGTCGCCTACCTGCAGGCGGGCGATTTCGATCAGCCGCTGGCCCTGCATCCGCTGCGCGGGCCGGGGTCGCTCCAGGTGCTGATCCGCCGCTACGACGACGATCTCAAGCTCGTCCTGTCGCAGGACCTCACCGAGCGCGAGCGCGCCGACCAGATGCGGCGCGATTTCGTCGCCAATGTCTCGCACGAGATCCGCACGCCGCTCACGGTGCTGTCGGGCTTTCTCGAGACGCTGCGCAACCTGCCGCTGAGCGAGCTCGAGCGCAAGCGCGTCATGGCCCTGATGTCGCAGCAGGCAGGGCGCATGGGTGGCCTGGTCGCCGACCTGCTCGCGCTGGCACGCCTCGAAGGCAGCCCGCGGCCGGGTGGCGACCGCTGGGTGAGCGTCGACGCGCTCTTCCTGCACGTCGAAGCGGAGGCACGCGCGCTGTCGGCGGGGCGGCATCGGATCGAGGTCGCCACCGCCGCCGGAGCGCAGCTCGCCGGCGATGAAAGCGAGCTGCAAAGCGCGCTTGGAAATCTCGCCAGCAACGCGGTCCGCTACACGCCCGAGGGCGGTCGCATTCAGGTGGGCTGGCGGATCGCCGACGACGGCGGCGGCGAGATCGCGGTGACGGATACCGGGCCGGGCATCGCGCGCGTCCACCTGCCGCGCCTCGCCGAACGCTTCTATCGGGTCGACAGCAGCCGCTCGCGCGAATCCGGTGGCACCGGTCTCGGGCTCGCGATCGTCAAGCACGTCATGCAGCGTCACGGCGGCGAGCTCGACGTTGCGAGCGAGCTTGGAAAGGGGTCGACGTTCAAGCTCGTCTTCCCCGCCGTTCGCGTTCGCGTGCCGGCTTCGGCTGTTGCGGGGCGGCGCGAAGACGCCGTCGATACCGCCGGCTGATCGCCGGCCGCGGCCCGTCGCTCGTTCAGGCCGGGCTGGTGCGCCGATAAATGTCGGTGATGTCGTCGTCGCTGCGGTTACGTCGCTCGCGGCTGACGAACTGCCACGGCGCCGGCGGCGGCGTGTGCTGGCCGCCGAGGAGGAGGTACTCGCAGCCGGATTTGGCCGCGCTGTCGGTCGCGTCGACACGGTAGCCGCCGAAGTACTCGAGCGCGACCACTTCGGCGCGCGCCATCCCGGGCGCAGCGATGCACGAGCCCGTCGGAACCGCGCGTGCGATGCGCTGCATCATGCCGCGGTAGCTGCGCGCGTTGTCGAGCGGCGGCAGCAGCAGCGTCATCACGAGCAGGAAGCAGATGCCGACGCCGCCTGCCGGCAGCACGAGCGTCTTCCAGAGCGGATGGCGGTTGCGCCCGGTGCGCCAGCGGACGAGCCAGAGCCACGCTCCGGTGCCGGCGAGCGCGAGGACGAACTCGGGCCAGGAGAAGGCGTTCGAGTAGCCGGGTGAAAGCTTGGCAACGTTGGCGGCGAGCGCTGCGGGCGCGCCGGCCTGCATCGCGACGTAGAAGACCCAGCCGGTGGCGACGGCGATGGTGAAGAAGAACACCGAGAACCAGTCGATCGCGGCGGCGGCGCTGCGCTGCAGCGTCGGCAGCGCGAACGCTGCCAGCACCGCGAGCGCCGGCAGCGCGAGCATGAGCGCCCGGTCGCTTCCTGCCATCGCCAGCCAGGCGCAGAGGAGCGTCGCTGTCGCCGCGAGCGGGACGACGATGTGCCAGCTCGCAAGGCGCTGCCGCCATTGCCAGAGCGTCCAGAGCGCGAGCAGCCACGCGGGCCAGGCGAACCAGCCGATCTGGCGGGCCAGCCCCAGGACTTGCGCCGGGCCGCCGAACGCACCGAGGCGATTGGCCCAGGCGCCGAGCGCGGTCGCGACGACAGCGGCGAGGACAGTGCCGATCGCAAGCCAGGCGAGCGCCGGCATGCGCGACGTCGCCGGGCTGCGCACCGACGTCGCTGCGCCGGCGGCCGCGAGAAGCATCGCGATGCTCGGCGCGCCGCTCGCAGCGAGGACGACGAGCGCGAGCGCGGCGAGCGAGCCTCCCCGCATCGGCTTCGCCGGAGCGGACGCCAAGCCGTAGAGATAGAGAGTGACGGCGGCGAGCTGGACGAGCTCGGGTGTGGTTTCGTGTCCGAGCTGCAGCAGGCCGAGCGAGGCGATCAGCGCGAGCACGGCGCCGTCGGCGATCGCACGCGCGTAGTCGACGGGCGCAGCCTCGCCGCCGAAAGCGAACGGCAGCGGCTGCGCCGATTCCGAGCGCGCCAGGTGGTAGGCCGCATACCAGGTGAGCGAGAGCGCGACTGCGAGGAGAAGCCCGAACGGAATGCGCGCAGCGATGATCGGGTCGAGCACCGCCAGCACGCGAACGAAGATCGCCCCGATCCAGTACGGCAGCAGCGCGCCGTCGGCAGGGACGCCGCCGACCGTCGGCGCCAGCCAGCCGGTCTTGCCCGTCGCGATGTTGACGATGTAACCGAACGAGGTGATGTCGGCGCTCTTCCACGGATCGCGACCGAACAGTCCCGGCAGCACGTACGCCGCGCATAGCATGAGCAGCGCGAGGCGCGGCAACGGCGCGGCCTCGCGCTGGCTGACGAGGGCGGGGTTGGGCGGGTTCAACGCTGGAGCGGGACGGTGAGCGCGAATGATGCAACAAGCTCCGGCGTTCAGCGCGCGGCGCGCGAGGGCAACAAAAAAGGCAGCCGGGGCTGCCTTCTCTGGAGTGCGCCGCGGCTACTTCTTGACGCTGAGGTGGGCGAACTTGTTGCGGAACTTCTCGACCCGGCCGCCGAGCGAGTCGACGCTCTTCTGCGTGCCGGTGTAGAAGGGGTGCGATTCGCTCGTGCTCTCGAGCTTGTAGAGCGGCAGCTCGCGGCCGTCGTCCATCTTGATCGTCTCGCGCGTCTGCGCGCACGAGCGGGTGACGAACTTGAAGCCGTTGGAGAGATCGACGAAGCAGACTTCGCGATACGCGGGGTGGATGCCTTCTTTCACGATATGCCTTTGCTGTGTACCGGGAGCCACGTCGCGCTGGATCAATTCCATCGACGCACTTTCCGAGGAAACCTGTAATTGTAGCGGGCGGCTCTGCGCCGGGCTAGCCGCCCCTTCTCATCATGTCGAAGAAGTCGAGGTTGTTCTTGGTCGCCTTCATCTTCTCGAGGATGAATTCCATCGCCTCGATCTCGTCCATCGAGTAGAGGAGCTTGCGAAGGATCCAGCTCTTTTGCAGGATCTCGGGCTTGAGCAGCAGCTCCTCGCGGCGTGTTCCCGACTTGTTGAGCAGAATCGACGGATAGACGCGCTTTTCCGACATCCTGCGGTCGAGGTGGATTTCGCAGTTGCCGGTGCCCTTGAACTCTTCGTAGATGACCTCGTCCATCCGGCTCCCGGTCTCGACCAGCGCGGTGCCGATGATCGTGAGCGAACCGCCTTCCTCGATGTTGCGCGCCGCGCCGAAGAAGCGCTTGGGCCGCTGCAGCGCGTTGGCATCGACGCCACCGGTCAGCACCTTACCCGACGAGGGCAAGACGTTGTTGTAGGCGCGTGCCAGGCGGGTGATCGAGTCGAGCAGGATGACGACGTCCCTCTTCAGCTCGACCAGGCGCTTGGCACGCTCGATCACCATCTCGGCGACCTGCACGTGGCGCGCTGCCGGCTCGTCGAACGTCGAGCTGATGACCTCGCCGCGAACCGTGCGCTGCATCTCGGTCACCTCCTCGGGGCGCTCGTCGACCAGCAGGACGATCAGGTAGACCTCGGGGTAGTTGGCGATCAGCGCGTGCGCGAGGTTCTGCATCATCACTGTCTTGCCGCTCTTCGGCGCCGAGACGAGGAGGGCCCGCTGGCCTTTGCCGATCGGCGCGATCAGGTCGATGATGCGGCTGGTGATGTTCTCGTCGGACTTGATGTCGCGCTCGAGCCTGAACTGCTCCTTCGGAAAGAGCGGCGTCAGGTTCTCGAACATGATCTTGTGCTTGCTCTCCTCGGGCGTCAGGCCGTTGATCTTGTCGACCTTGACGAGGGCGAAGTAGCGTTCGCCGTCCTTGGGGACGCGGACCTCGCCCTCGACGGCGTCGCCGGTGTGCAGGTTGAAGCGGCGAACCTGGCTCGGCGATAGGTAGATGTCGTCGGTCGACGCCATGTAGCTGGCATCGGGCGAGCGCAGGAAGCCGAAGCCGTCGGGCAGCACTTCGAGCACGCCGTCGCCGAAGACCTGCTCGCCGCCCTTGGCGCGCTTCTTCATGATGGCGAACATCAGTTCCTGCTTGCGCATGCGGGCGACGTTCTCGATCTCGAGCTCCTCGCCCATCTTGATGAGCTCGGAGACGTGGATCAACTTCAGTTCGGACAGGTGCATGGGGGTGGCGCCGAGTGCGCTGGATGCTCGGGGAGGGGCCCGGTGCGTGTTGCCGGGCGTGCGAGGCTGCCGTCGGGCGCAGCCGGGACGTCGAAAATCGGCGGTCGGGAGGTGAAGCGGTGAGCGCTTCGGGGCCCGGGGGCTCGCCGTCAGGCGATCCGGAGAGATCGCTGGCCGGTTGGCCTGAGGGTCGTCTCGTGCCGGGAGCCGCCGTCCGAGACGAGCGGTTCCCTTCGTTGGACCCGGATTATAGGTGAGAGTCGATGAAGGCGGTCAACTGCGCCTTCGAGAGCGCGCCGACCTTGGTCGCGGCGAGCTGGCCGCCCTTGAACAGCATCAGCGTCGGAATGCCGCGGATGCCGTACTTGGCGGGCACGTCGCGGTTCTCGTCGACGTTCATCTTGGCGATCCGAAGCTTGCCGTCGTAGTCTTTCGAGACCTCATCGAGGATCGGCGCGATCATCTTGCACGGCCCGCACCATTCGGCCCAGTAGTCGACCAGGACCGGCGTGCCGGCCTCCAGGACGTCGGCGTTGAACGATGCGTCGGACGTGTGGGTGATCAGCTCACTGCTCATGTTGGAATCCTCGTGCCCGAACCCGACATGGTGTCCGAAGCGGAGTCTGCAAGGCCGGTCGCGAAGGCACAATGATTCTGACACAGGCCCAGTTCCCGCGCCCCGGATCCGCAACGTCTCACACTATGGCGTCGATAGTCGACGAAGCGGTCAACGGCCCGATCGGTGCACCCTGGGACGCGATTGCGCATCGCGTCGTCGGCTGGGCCGAGACCGCGCGCCTGCCGCTGCGCGACGTCGTCGTTCTCGTTCCATTCCTGCAGCTGTTGGCCCCGGCGCGACGCGCGTTCGCTGCCGCCGGCGGCTGGATGCCGCGCATCGAGACGACACGAACGCTGGCAGCGGCAATCGGTCCCGCGCTTCCGCGCGGATCCGGCGAGCTCGGCTGGGGCGTTGCCCACGACACGCTGCTCGCGATGCAAGCGCTGTCGCAGCAAGCCTGGGTTGCAGACTGGCCGCGACGCGACCCGCGCGGTTTCGCTCAGGCCGCCGCACGCGTCGTCGCTGTCGCCGAGGAGTTGATGACCGCGGCCGGCAACATGGCGCCCGCCGGTCGCGCCGATTGGTGGCAGCGCGCGCGAGAGTTGCTTCGTCCGCTGGCCGGTCCTGGCGGCAAGGAACGCATGTTGGCGCAGGTCGCGCTCGAATGGGCGGCACGATCGCGCGGCGACGCGACCGATCGCCTGTTCGCGCTTCGTCCGGCCGGCTGGGTCGCAATCACCGCCGGCGGCGCCGATACCCTGGCCAACGCGTTGCTGCAGCACGGCACGGCGCCGGCGCTACGCATCCGCACCGATGTCGATCCGATGCGGCCATTCGCGGACCTGCCGCCCGGCGCGGCACCGGCCTTCCATGTCTGCGACGGCTTCGAGGACGAAGCTTCCGCGGCCGCCGCGCAGGTCCTCGCGCACGTCGAACGCGGCGAGACGCCGGTTGCTCTGATCGCCCAGGACCGCGTGCTCGTGCGCCGCATCCGGGCGCTGCTCGAGCGCCAGGGCGTGGTGCTTCGCGACGAGACCGGCTGGAAGCTTGCGACGACGCGCGCCGGCGCATCGATCATGGCGATCCTGCTCGCGGTGCGGCGCGGCGCCGCCGCCGACACGTGGCTCGACTGGTTGAAGTCGACGCCGTTCGGCACCACGCGCACGTCTGCGCTCGAGTCGCTCGAAGCGGCCGCGCGCAAGGCCCAGGTCGCAGAGGCATCGGCGCTGGCCAGGCTCGTCCTCGAGCCCGGCGCGGCAGCCCTGCGTGCGGAGGCGACAGCGATCGTGTCGGCGCTGGCGCGGCCGTCGCGTCGATCGTTCGTCGACTGGCTCGATGCGCTGGCATCGGCGCTCGAGCACAGCGGTGCGCTCGCGCGGCTGCGCGACGACGCCGCGGGCCGCCAGGCGCTGGCGGCGCTCGGCCTCGACCCGCCATTCGAGCCGGATCGTCGCGCCCAGCTCGGTGCCGACCTCGAACCGATCACGCTGGTCGAGTTCACGCGCTGGGTCGACGATCTGCTCGAGCGCGAGACCTTCCGCCCTCCCGATCCTGTCGATGCCGACGCCCATCCGCTGCCGGCGGAGGTGGTCGTGACGCCGTTGGCCAGGGCGATGCTGAGGCCGTTCGCCGCCGCGGTTCTACCGGGAGCAGACGATCGCCGTCTCGGCGGCGCCACCGCTGCTGACTCGCTGCTGGCAAACGCGACGCGACGCGCGCTTGGCCTGGCGGAGCCCTCGACCTTGCGCGACGCCGAGTTGCTCGCTTTCGCGCAGCTGCTGCGTCTGCCGCGCGTGACCCTGCTGCGGCGGCGCGCCGATGGCGCCGATCCGCTCGGCGACAGTGTCTTCGTCGAACGGCTCTCGCTGGCGCTCGCGGCGCGCCGCGCCACGCTCGGCGAATGGCTCGACCCGCGCCGCGAGCGCGTCGTCGACGCCGCACCGATCCGCAAGGGCGCGCCGTCGGTGCCGGCCACCCGGTTGCCGACGACGCTCTCCGCGACCACCTTCAAGGCTTTGCGCGACTGCCCGTATCGCTTCTTCGCGCAAAGCGTGCTCGGCCTGCGCGCTGCCGAGGAGCTCGATCCGGAAGTCGAGAAGCGCGACTACGGCAAGTGGCTGCACGAGGTGCTGCATGCGTTCCACCTCGGGCGCGAGGCCGGGGCGGATGTCGCCGCCGACAGCGCACGGCTGCTCGCGATCGGCGCCGCGAGCCGCGAGGCACAGGGCCTGGACGAAGCATCGTTCCTGCCGTTCAGCGCCTCGTTCGAGGTGCTGGTGCCGCGCTACGTCGCCTGGCTGCACGCGCGCGAGGCCGCCGGCGCGGCGTGGGCGCGCGGCGAGGTCGACTTGCGCATCAGGCCGGAGTCGCTCGGCGGCGTCGAGCTTCACGGCCGGGTCGACCGCATCGACAGCGTCGACGGCGGCGCGGGGCTCGAGTTGATCGACTACAAGACCGGCAGCTCGAGCCAGCTCAAGAAGGACGTCGCCGATCGATTCGAAGACACGCAGCTCGCGTTCTACGGTGCCCTCGTCGGCGCCGAAAGCACGCTGCCGTTGCGCGCGTTCTATCTCGCGCTCGACGCCACCCGCGGCCTCGACACTCACGAGCATCACAGCGTCGCGGCCAGCGCCGACGCGTTGCTGGCCGGGATCGCCGGGGACCTGCGCCGCCTCCGCGAAGGCGCCGGCTTGCCGCCGCTCGGCGAAGGCTCTGCGTGCGCGCACTGCGATGCGCGTGGCCTGTGCCGGCGCGACCACTGGACGGTCGAGCCCGCTGTCGATGCCGCCGGCGACGGCAGCGAAGGCAGCGCCGAAGATCGGATCCGATGACGGCGCCGGCGTTTCTCATCGACGGCGCGCCGGCGAGCCGCGAGGCGTTCTACGCGATCGCCTGCGACCCGGCACGGAGCTGCGCCGTCGAGGCGTGCGCCGGCTCGGGCAAGACCTGGATGCTCGTCTCGCGCATGCTGCGCGCACTGCTCGACGGCATCGAGCCGCAGGAGATCCTCGCGATCACGTTCACGCGCGCCGCCGCGGGCGAAATGCGGCAGCGCCTGAGCGAGTGGCTGGCCGAATATTCGACGCCGCGCTCGAGCCATCGGCAGCGGGTCGAGGCGCTCGTCCATCGCGGCGTCTCGATGCGGCGCGCCGAGGAGCTCGCGCCAGCGCTCGGCGAGCTGCAGGGCAAGGTACTTGCTGCCGCGCGTCCGGTCGAGGTGCGCACCTTCCACGCCTGGTTCGCGCAGCTGCTGCGCGCCGCGCCGCTCGCCTTGCTGGACCGGCTCGGCCTCGCGCCGGAGATGGAGCTGATCGAGGACCTCGAGGATCACCGGGCCGCCGTCCTGCGTGCCTTTCACGCCGGCGTTCTCGCCGACCCCGCACTGCGCGCCGACTACGCGGCGATGACCCTGCGTCGCGGCCGCACACAGTTGCGGCGCTGGCTCGAGGCGGCGTGGTGGCGGCGGGTCGAGATCGAGCTCGCCGACGAGGCCGGCGTGCTCGAGGCGAGTGTCGAGCGTGCGGCGGCGATCTGGCCCGAGATGGCGCGTCTTGCGCACCCGGTCGACGCCGTGCGCGACCTCTTCTGGCAAACGCGGCTGCGTCACGTTCGCGAGGTGCTCGGCCGCGGCGCGCCGACGGCGCAGGAAGCCGCCGCCAGGCTCGAGGTCGCGTTGGCGTCGGGCGATGTCCGCCGCATCTTCGACGCCGCATGGCGGGCTCTCTACACCAAGGACAGCGAGCCGCGCAGTCTGAGCAGGGCGACCCTGGGCCTTGCCGACACGCAAGCTGCGCTCGGCCTGCTGCGCCAGCAGATCGAGCAGGAGGACGCCTGCATCGAGCACGGCTGCATGGTCCGTCTGAGCCGAGCGCTGCTCGTCGCCTTTGCCGACCACAAGCGCGGCCGCGGCTACGCCGACATGGCCGATCTCGAGCGCTGCGCGCTCGCGCTGCTGCGCGACGACGAGCTCGCCGGCTGGGTGCAGGAGCGGCTCGACACGCGCATCCGCCACGTCCTGATCGACGAGTTCCAGGACACGAGCCCGTTGCAGTGGCACGCGTTGCAGTCATGGCTGTCTGGCTACGCCGGCGCGGGCGGCGGCGCGAGCGGGCAGAGGCGGCCCGGAGTCTTTCTCGTCGGTGATCCGAAGCAAAGCATCTATCGCTTTCGCGGCGCCGAGCCGCGCGTCTTCGCCGCCGCGACCCGGTTCGTTTGCGACGGCCTCGAAGGCAACGCCTTGGCGTGCGACCACACCCGGCGCAATGCGCCGGCCGTGATCGCCACGATCAACGGCGTGTTCGGCACGGCCGCGATGGCGGGCGTCTTCGACGGCTTCCGGCTGCATACGACCGAAGCGTCCCCGTCGGCGGCCGGCGACGGCGTCGAGGCGCTGCCGCGCAGCCCGCGCGACCGCCGCGCCGAGCGACCCGATCCGAAGGCAACGCCGGCCTGGCGCGACACGCTGACGACACCGCGGCTCGAACCCGAGGTCGTCCTGCGCGAGCGCGAAGCAGCGAAGGTCGCGCGTCGCATCGCCGAGCTGCTGGCAAGCGGCGCACAGCCGAGCGAGCTGTTCGTTCTTTGCCGCAAGCGCGAGACCCTGCGTCTGGTCGCCACTGCTCTCGAGCGCGAGCAGATTGCCCATTCGGCGGTCGAGGACACGACGCTGGCCTCGACGCCCGAAGCGCAAGACCTGATCGCCGTGCTCGACGCGATCGTCTCGCCGGCGCATCGGCTGTCGCTCGCGCGGGCGCTGCGCAGCCCGCTGTTCGCTGCCAGCGACCAGGACCTGCTGGACCTCTCGGCGGCGGCGCAAACCGCCGGCGACCGCGACTGGTGGCGGGCGCTGGCGGCGATGGCTCGGCCGAGCGCTGCGCTCGCGCGTGCGCGCGAGCTCCTGCAGCGCTGGCGTGTCGCCGCCGCCACGCTGCCGCCGCACGATCTGCTCGACCGCATCGTCCATGAAGGGGCGTTGCGCGAGCGGACGATCGCGGTCGTGCCGCAGGAGCAGCGTGCCCTCGCGCTCGATGCGATCGACGCCGTGCTCGCCGAGGCGCTGCTGCTCGATGGCGGCCGCTATGCAACACCGTACGGCTTCATTCGCGCACTCAAGCGCCGTGCGGTCAAGAGCGCCCCGCCCGTGCGCGCCGATGCGGTGGCGCTCCTGACCGTGCACGGTGCCAAGGGCCTCGAGGCCGACACCGTGTTCATCACGGACACCGACCCCGAGCGGCCCGGCACCGAGACGGCGACGTTGCTGGTCGACTGGCCGGTCGATGCCGAGCGGCCCTTGCGCTGCGCGTTCCTGTATTCCGATGCCGACGCGCGCTGTCCGTTTTCCTTGCGCGGTCTGCTCGCCGCGGAAAGCGCAGCGGACGATCGCGAGGAGCTCAACGCCCTCTACGTTGCGATGACGCGGGCCCGACATCGCCTCGTGGTCAGCGCGACCGAGCCGTTCCTGCCGCCGCTCGGCGAGTCCTGGTGGCAGCGGCTGCTGCCGTTCGCGACCGCTGCCATCGGCAACGCCGCGGCCGCCGCACCGGCGCCCGCGGTGCGGGCAGAGAGACCGGCGGTGCTGAAAGAACTGCCGCTGCGATCGCAGCGTCCGGCCTTGGCGGCAGCGGCTCCGCGGCCCTCTCCGGGCGTGCCGACCGCGTCGTCGATGAGCTCGCCGCAGCTCGCGCTGCCGTTCGCCGACGAGCCCCGATCCGATCCCGAACCCGGAACGATCGGCCCGACCGGTCCCGCGCGGGATCGCTCGGCCGCTGCGATCGGCAGCGCGGTGCACCGCGTCCTCGAATGGGCAGCCGTCGATGGCGGCAAGGCTGCACCGCTCGACGCCTTGGCCCAAGCCGCTGCGCGCGAGTTCGCGGTCATGGCGGAGCCGGTCCGCCGCCATGCCGCGGCGATCCTCGGTCATCCCGATGCGGATCGCTTCTTCGCCGGACCGCAGATCGTCTGGAGCGGCAACGAGGTCAGCGTGGGCGACGGTGGCGAGGTGGTCCGGATCGACCGTCTCGTCCATCTCGAGGAAGGCAGCGCGCGCGTCTGGTGGGTGCTCGACTACAAGCTGCACCATGCCCCCGAAGGGCTCGAGCCGTATCGTGCCCAGCTGCTGCGCTATCGCGCGGTGGTCGCGCGGGCACAGCCGGGCGAGACCGTCCGCTGTGCGTTCGTGACCGGGGAGGGCAGGGTCGTCGAGGTGGCGTGAGGTGCAGCGCTTCACGGCAAGAAACCTCACTTTCGCGGCCTTCCTCGTGCCATCGGCGGTGGCTCCGCTACGCTCCAATCAGGCAACTTCGTCCTGCTCGTGATGCCGCTTGCGCCCGATCCGATCGCCATTGCCCCTTCGCCGGCGCGCCCCTTCGGCCACTTCGTCCTGCAACGTCTGCTCGGCCGCAGCGAGCTGACGACGGTCTGGCTCGCGCTCGACAAGCGGACCGGGCTCGAAGCGATGCTCTCGGTGCCGCGGGTTCCGCCCGGCAGCCCTGCCGGGCTCGGCAACTGGCTGCTCGCGGCCCGCCGGGCGGCGCGCCTCGACCACCCGGATCTCGTCAAAGTCATCGACTGCGGCGTTCACGAACACTGGCCGTACGTCGCCGTCGATCGGCGCGCAGGAATCACGCTCGAGGAGCGCCTGACGCAGCATCCGGTGCCGGTGATCGATGACACGGCGCTATGGATCGCGAGCGTCCTGCGCGGCCTCGCGTTCGCCCACGACGCCGGCCTCGCGCACCATGACCTGCAGTTGCACAACATCATCGTCAACGAGCGCGGCCATGCAAGCGTGATGGCGCTCGCCGTGGGCCCTGCCGATGCGTTCGACGCCGAGGCGGACGCGGCCGGCAGCACCGGATCGACGCCGATGCTGCGTGGGCATCGCGCTGCCGCCGAGCGCGATGTCCTCGCCGCCGGGCTCATCCTGTACCGGCTGCTGGTCGGTGCGCCGGCGCTCGACGGCGACGACGTCGGCCGGGTCATCGCACGGGTCGCGCCGCGCGGGCGCGAGCCGGTCCGCCTGCCCTGGACGACGCCACAGCCGATTCCGGAACCGCTGCGCGCGATCGCCAATCGCAGCACCTCGCCGCAGGCGCGGCTGCGCTACCGCAGCGCGCGGACCTTCCTCGGCGCGATCACCGGCTGGCGCGAAGCTGCAGGGGACGACGACGGCGGTCCGGTCGGGCTCCTGCTCGACCGCCTGTACAGCGTCGGCCACCTGCCGGCGCTGCCCGGGTTGGCGACGCGGGTGCAGCGCATCACGTCGATCGAGAGCCAGCGCACGGACGAGATCGCCGGCCACCTGCTGCCCGACATGGCGCTTTCGTTCGAGCTCCTGAAGACTCTCAGCTCGGCACGTGTCCAGGGGACCCAGATTCCCGGCAACGGCCCGGTGCTCACGCTCAGACGGATCATCGCGCTGATCGGCGTCGACGGCGTTCGCACTGCGGCCAACAGCCTGCGCGCCTGGCCCGGTGCGCTCGACGATGCGCGCGCGGGCGCCCTGCTCGCGACCATCGACAGCGTGCGCCTTGCCGGCCATCTCGCTCAGGCGCTGCGGCCGGCCGGCTACGACCCGGAGGCGGTCTATCTCGTCACCGTGCTGCAGAACCTCGGTCGTCTCCTCCTGCGCTACCATTTTGCCGAGGAGGCCGAGCAGATCCACCAGCTGATGCAGCCATTCCCGGCAGTGCGCAACGACGGCGAGATCGTCGTGCCGCCGCAACCCGGGCTCGAGGAGGAGGCGGCTGCCTACGCGGTGCTCGGGGTCGACATCGAGGCGCTCGGCAGCGCTGCGGCGCGTCAGTGGGGTCTCGGCCAGGAGATCGCCCACATGATCCACCGCCTGCCGACCGACGCACCAGTGCGCAAGCCCGACAACGACAACGAGCTGCTGCGCATCCTTGCCAGCGCCGCCAACGAAGCGGTCGAGGCTCTCGCGCTGCCGGCGCCGAAGGCGGCGCGGGCGCTGAACGAGGTCGTCGTGCGCTACACGCGGACGCTGCGCCTGACGACGCGCATCCTCGACGATGCGTTGCACGATGCACGCGACGCGCTCGCCAACGACGGCGCACCGCCGTCGTCCGGTCGCGCGAACGTCGGCGACGCCGACGACGACAGTCGCCCGCGTCGCGGCGACGAGACGGTCTCGGAGATTGCGGCGGCGCCGCTACATCGCGAGCAGCACGGCTGAGCTGGCGGCCATCGCCATCACGAGCGCGAACGCGAGCAGGCGGATGCCGACGATCGCGACGCGACGGTGATCTTCGCGCGGCCCTTCCGAGAGGAAGGAAGCGGAATCGACGAAGGGAGAGCGCATGACGGCGGGTGCGTGGTCTGGGCCGCCACTCTAGGCAGCGAGCGCGCCGTCGTGAATCCGTCGGACGAGGGATGCGGGGCGCGCCCGCGAGTGATCAGCGACGGATCGGCTCTGCCTCGACGAGGAGCGGAGGCAGCAGTTGGCCGTGGTTGGCGGCGCTTGCCGGCCGGTGCGCGGCACTGCCGCGTGCCGGGCGGCGCGCGACGTGGGTGCCGCCGGAGACCGGCGGGACGTTGGCCGGCACCCATTGCCCGTCCTTGGTCTGATGCGCAGGGACGACGACATCGCCGGGAGCGGCGTGCGTCGGCGCCGCGAGCATCGCGAGCAGCGTGCAGGCCGCGAACAATGGGTGGAGGTGTCGCATCCGCTGGCGTGTCGTCGAGGGTGACCGGCACGATGCTTCGAGCATCGGACGCCGGCCGAGCGCAGTCTAGGGGCCTGGTCTGGCACGAGCTCGCACGTGCTGCGCCAACTCGGTATTCCTCCTCGACACCGCGTCCGCGCCGCTGGCCGGAAGGCACGATGGGAAGAGGGTGACGAGCCTGACCCCGGCACTGGTCGCAACGGTTGGGGCTGCTTCGTTCCCGACCTGACCCGGTTGGCCGCGCTCCCATGCGGGGAGGCCCGTCACGGTCGATTCTAGGCGGCCGAGCCGGTGCGAGCCCTGTCAGAGACGGACATTGAGCTCGGCGCCGGCATATTCGACCCCGAGCGGCTCGATCACGAGCCGGCGCGGCCCGGGCTCGACCCATCCGGCGAGCCACGATTCGACCCCCGCCTTGCGGGCGACGGCGACCGCGCGCTCGGCGTCCTCCGCCGGCACGAAGATCGCGAAGCCCGCGCCCATGTTGAACGTCGCGTAGGCGGTGCGCGCGTCGAGCCCGGCCTCGCGTTGCAGGAACGAAAGCACGGCTGGCACTTCGGGCAGGTGGTCGATCCGATAGCTGAAGTCGGCGCGGTGGCGCATCAGCTTGCGCCAGCCGTGGCCGGTGACGTTGACCGCGTAGCGGACGCGGATGCCAGCGCGAAAGAGAGCTTCGGTAATGGGGGCGTAGAGAACGGTCGGCGCGAGCAGCGCATCGCCGAAGCTGATCGGCACCGCGTTGTCGGCGACGGGCGTGAGATAGCCACGCGGCAGCCGCTCTGCGACCTGCCGCGCCAGGCTCAGGCCGTTCGCGTGGATGCCGCTCGAGGCGAGCAGCACGATCGCGTCGCCCGGCGCGAGGTGGTCGCCGAGCGAGAGCCGCGTCTTCGGGCTGACGATGCCGGTGCACGCCGCGGCGAGGTCGACCCGCCCGCCTTCGACGATTCCCGCGAGCGCAGGCGTCTCGCCCCCGCCCCAGGCGATGCCGCACTGCTCGCAGGCGCGTTGCCAGCCCTCGACGAGCGCTTCGGCGCGCGCGACGTCGTCGAACCAGTCGGAGCCGCCCGCCGCCCAGTACGCCTGCACGACGAGCGGTGTGGCGCCGACGGTGATCAGGTCGTTGACCGCCATCGCGATCGTGTCCTGGGCGATCGCGGCGTAGGCGCTCGTGCCGGTGAGGGCTGCCATCGCGTCGGCGACGAGCGCCTTCGAGCCGAGGCACTCGACGATGCTGGCGAGATAGAACGGGCCGACATCGATGACGTACGCCGACTCGCCGCGCGACGACTCGACCTCGCTGAAGCCGTGTCGATCGAGCTGCGCGCCGGTGGCGAGCGCGGCGCGCTGGGCAGCGATCTTGAGCGGATCGATGCGGCCGTAGTCGACGCCTGAGGCGCCGTAGCTGAGCGGGCCGGCGGGCGAAGACGACGGATGCGATGCGGCCACGTTGGCGTCGATTATCCCGCAGCGCGGCGCGGCGGAAGGCGGCGAATAGAATCGATCGGATGTCATCCACGGTGCTGGCGCGCAAGTACAGGCCGCGCAATTTCGAGTCGCTCGTGGGCCAGGCGCACGTCGTCCAGGCGCTCGCCAACGCGCTCACGCGGCAGCGCCTTCACCACGCCTATCTCTTCACCGGGACGCGCGGCGTCGGCAAGACGACGATCGCGCGCATCCTCGCCAAGTCGCTCAACTGCACCGGCCCCGACGGCAGCGGCGGCATCACCGCCCAGCCGTGCGGCGTCTGCGCCGCGTGCCGCGAGATCGATGCCGGTCGCTTCATCGACTACGTCGAGCTCGACGCGGCGTCGAACCGCGGCGTCGAGGAGATCACGCGCCTGCTCGACCAGGCGGTCTACAAGCCTGTCGTCGGCCGCTTCAAGGTCTACCTGATCGACGAAGTGCACATGCTCTCGAGCCACGCCTTCAACGCGATGCTGAAGACGCTCGAGGAGCCGCCCGACTATCTGAAGTTCATCCTCGCCACGACCGATCCGCAGAAAGTGCCGGCGACCGTCCTGTCGCGCTGCCTGCAATTCAATCTGCGGCCGATGGCGGTCGAGACGATCGTCGCCCACCTGCAGGGGATCCTCGCGATCGAAGGCGTGGATGCGGCGCCGCCGGCGCTGAAGCTGATCGCGCGCGCCGCCCGCGGCTCGATGCGCGACGCCCAATCGCTCACCGATCAGGCGATCGCGTTCGGCAGCGGCCGGATCGAGGAAGCGGGCGTTCGCCAGATGCTCGGCGCGGTCGATCGCAGCCACGCGATCCGCTGCATCGAGGCGGTCGCTGCGCGCGACGGCGCGGCACTGCTCGCGGCGATCGACGGCCTGCGCGAGCTCGGCTTGTCTGCTGCCGGAGCGCTCGAGGAGATGGCGACGCTGCTGCAGGACATGGCCGTCGTGCAGGCGGTTCCCGGCGCAGCGGATGAAAGCGATGCCGCGGCTGCCGATGCCGGCCGCCTCGCCGCGCTTCTTCCTGCCGACGAGACGCAGCTGTTCTACAGCATCGTCCTTGCCGGTCGCGCCGAGCTGCCGCTTGCGCCCGACGAATACAGCGGGCTCGTCATGGTGCTGCTGCGAATGCTCGCCTTCGCACCGCCCGACCGGCCCGGCGCGTCGACGACTCCG
>DASXLD010000018.1:0-15696 GCA_036496385.1 Caldimonas sp.
GAGAGGCCGTGCACGCGGCAGATGCCGTCGGTGACTGAGACCACGGTGCCCTGGTTGCGAATGTCGGCCGAGACGGCGAGCCCTTCGATGCGGCTCTTGATCAGCTCGGAAATTTCGGCGGGGTTGAGGTTCATGGGGACCTTAGAGGGAGAGCGGACGGCTGACGCCGCCCTTCAAGGTGATGTCGGCTACGCCGACCACGACGTCGGTGCTCATGCGGTGAGGGCCGCCTTCATCTGATCGAGCCGGGCGCGGATCGAGGAATCGAGCACCTCGTCGCCGACGACGACGCGAACGCCGCCGATCAGCTCGGGAACGACGACGACGCTGGTCTCGAGCTTCCTGCCGAAACGCCGCTCCATCGCGGTCTTGACGGCCGCCGCCTGGGCATCGTCGATCGGGAAGGCGCTCTCGATCGTCGCCTGCGAAATGCCGGTGCGCGCGTCGACGAGCGCCTGGAACTGCGCCGCGATCATCGGCAACGCGGCGAGGCGGCCGTTGTCGATTACCGCGCGCAGCAGGTTCCTGGCGGCGTCGCCGAGCGGCGCGCCCGTCGGTGTGCGGGCGACTCCGGTGATCAGCTCGAAGACCTGCTGCGACTCGATCTTCGGGCTGTCGGCGAACTGGCGCAGCTGCGCGTTCGCGGCGACCTCGCCGAGCGCGCGGATCTCGCCCGCGAGGCTCGAGGCGGTGCCGTTGGCCGAGGCCTTCATCAGGGCTTCGGCGTACGGCCGGGCGATGGTGGCGAGCTCGGCCATGTCAGCTCCGGCTCAAAGCTGCGCCTGCAGCTGGCCGAGCAGGTCGGCGTGGGTGCGCGCGTCGACCTCGCGGCGCAGGATCTGCTCGGCGCCGCGGACGGCGAGCGCGGCGACCTGCTCGCGCAGCACCTCGCGCACGCGCGTCGCTTCCTGCTCCGCTTCGGCGCGCGCGGCGGCGACGATCTTCGCGCCTTCCTCGCTGGCGCGCGACTTCGCTTCCTCGACCATCGACTGCGCGAGCCGCTCGGCATCGGCGAGCCGCTGCGCGGCGTCGGCACGCGCCGAGGACAGCTCTTCCTCGGCCCGCTTGTTCGCGTTCACCAGCTCGGCCTTCGCCTTGTCGGCCGCCGACAGGCCGTCGCGGATCTTCTGCGCGCGCTCGTCGAGCGCGGCGGTGATCGGCGGCCAGATGAACTTCATCGTGAACAGAGCCAGGATCAGGAAGACGATCATCTGGACCCAGAAGGTGGAGGTGATGCTCACGTTGCTTGCTCGTTGGGTGTCGAAGCCGGCCCACGGCCGGCGGCGGGGCGACGCTGGATTACTTCGGCAGCGCGGCGATCTGCGCCAGGAACGGGTTCGCGGTCGTGTACCAGAGCGCGATGCCGGCGCCGATGATGAACGAAGCGTCGATCAGGCCGAGCAGCAGGAAGACCTTGGTCTGCAGCACGTTCATCAGCTCGGGCTGGCGCGCGGCCGATTCGAGGTACTTGCTGGCCATGATGCCGACGCCGACGCAGGCGCCGAGCGCGCCGAGGCCGATGATGAGGCCCGCGGCAACGGCGACGAGACCGATGAGTTCCATGTTGTTGACTCCAGGAGTTGTAATGAAAGGGAATTGGAAGCGAGAGCGAATCAGTGCGCGTCGTGCGCCTGGCCGATGTAGACCAGCGTCAACATCATGAAGACGTAGGCCTGCAGGATGATGATCAGGATGTGGAAGATCGCCCACACCACGCCAGCGCCGATGTGCAGGAGCACCAGCGCGAAGCCGCCGATCGAGAGCGCGAAGGCGCCGCCGAGCAGTGCGATCAGCAGGAAGATCAGCTCGCCCGCGTACATGTTGCCGAACAGCCGCATGCCGTGCGAGACGGTCTTCGACACGAACTCGACGAGCTGCATCGCGACGTTGACGATCGACAGCGCGATGAAGCCGAGCCAGGTGAGCGGGTTGGCGGTCACCTTCATCGTGCCGAACGGCGCGACGTAGAGCTCGTGCAGCCAGCCGCCGAGGCCCTTGGATTTGATGTTGTAGAACAGGCAGAGGATCAGAACCCCGACCGAGAGTGCCATCGTGATCGAGAGATCGGCGGTCGGCACGACGCGCAGGTAGGCATGCTCGGGGTCGTGGCCGGTGGCGCCGTAGACCCACTTCCAGACGATCGGCAGCAAGTCGACCGGCAGCAGATCCATCGTGTTGAGGAGGACGACCCACACGAACACGGTCAGCGCGAGCGGCGCGACGAACTTGCGGCTGCCGGCGTCGTGGACGATGCCTTTGGCCTCGTTGTCGACGGACTCGAACAGGATCTCGACCGCGGCCTGGAAGCGCCCGGGAACTCCCGCCGTCGCCTTCCTCGCCGCACGCCAGAGCAGAAAGCAGCCGAGCACGCCGAGCAACGTCGAGATGACGACCGAGTCGAAGTTGATGACCGAGAAGTCGATCAACCCCTTCGGCTTGCCGGTGCCGAAATGGGTCAGGTGGTGAATGATGTATTCACCGGGCGTGAGAGCGTTTTCTTCTGCGGCCATTCGCGTCGGTCCGGATCGTTCGCGTCAAGAATCAGCGGTTGCGCCAGAGCAGCGCGAACCAATACGACTGCATGCACAGCACCATCGACGCCAGCAGCGCCGGCCAGATGACGCCTGGGACGATGCGCGCGGCGAGCACCAGCATCGCGATCGAGAGCGCCATCTTGATAAACGCCCACGACAGCATGCTGACGGCGCTGATCGCCGGCGACAGAGACGAGAGTCTGCTCGTTGCGCCGCGCGCCATCAAGGCCCCGGGCAGCGCGACCACCGCTGCACCGTAGAGCGCCGAGACGGCGCTGCCCTCGCCCGCGAAGAGCCCGGCGGCCGCGGCCGCGAGGACGCCGAGCACGACCTGAGCGGCGACGACGCGCCAGGGCGAAAGCGGTGGATGCTGGCGCCGAAACGCCTCCGCCTCGGCGCGCGTCAGCGGCTTGAACGAGCGCTCGTCGGCATCGTCGTCGAAGCCGCGTCCGGCAAGCGCGCGACCGTCGCCGCGGGTCACCGCGTCGAGAGCAGGGCGCGGGAGGGCGACTTTCAGCACAGCCCAAGATTATACGTATAAACCCGAGCGTTCCGCGAGATCCCGGGCGCTGCAAAACCTCGATGTCCCCTTTCGAACCAGCCCGACATGCGACCATGAGCCGCGACCACCGATGCCACGTCCCCTCCTTCGCCTTGCCACGCTCGTCGCCGCCGTGCTGGCCGGCATCGCCGCGATGACGATGACGCGCGCCGACGGGACTGCCGAGACTGGCGCGCCGCGACGCGGCGACCGCTTCCAGAACAACTACGTCGAGTTCGAGCCGAAGGGACTCGGCGCGCTGCTGCAATGGAAGATGGCGGCGTCTCGCGCCGGGCTGCCGAAGCCGCCGCAGCAGCCGACGCCGCGCGCCGCGCCCGATCTCGACTTCCTGCGCGCCAACGCCGCTGCCGGCAGCGCGATGGTGCCGTCGGTGACGTGGATCGGCCACGCGACGACGCTCGTCCAGGTCGGCGGCATCAACGTCCTCACCGACCCGATCTTTTCCGAGCGCGCATCGCCGTTCTCGTTCCTCGGCCCGAAGCGGCAGGTAGCGCCCGGCATCGCGATCGGCGAGCTGCCGCACATCGACGCCGTCCTCGTCTCGCACAACCACTACGACCATCTCGACGAAGCGAGCGTTCGCGCCCTCGCCGCCCAAGCCGGCGGCCCGCCGCTCTTCGTCGTACCGCTCGGCGTCAAGGCCTGGCTCGCAGCGCTCGGCATCGAGCGTGCGGTCGAGCTCGACTGGTGGCAGAGCGCGCGGGTCGGCGCGGTCGAGATCGTCTTCACGCCGGCGCAGCACTGGTCGGGTCGTTCGCTCACCGATCGGATGGCGACGCTCTGGGGCAGCTATGCGATCTTTGCGCCCGACTTCCAGGTCTGGTTCGCCGGCGACACCGCCTATTCGAAGGACTTCGCCGACATCCACCGGCGCTTCGCCGCGCGCCACGGCGCCGGCCGCGGTTTCGATCTCGCGCTGATCCCGATCGGCGCCTACGAGCCGCGCTGGTTCATGCGCTCGCAACACGTCGACCCGACCGAAGCGGTGCAGATCCATCGCGACCTGGTCGCCGCGCGTTCGATCGGCATCCATTGGGGCACCTTCGAGCTGACCGACGAGTCGCTCGACGAGCCGCCGCAGGCGCTCGCTCGCGCGGCGCGCCAGGCCGGGCTCGCCGACGACGCGTTCACGGTGCTCGCCGTCGGCGCCACTCGCACCTTCGCGCCACGCGCGCCGTAGCGCGGGCGATCAGCGCCGGCGGCGGCCGGCCGCAGGGCACGGCGTCACAGCACCGCGACGTCGAGGCGCATCCAGGCTTCGATCGTCGCCGCGGGAGCGAGCGAGACGACGCCATGGGCCGCCGGATCGGCCATGTGGATCGCGTTGCTGACATGGCTGACGGGCTCGACGCTGAAGTAGTCGCGGTCAGCCGGCGTGTAGACGACGAGCCGGGTCAGTGACGACGAGAGCTGGAGCGAGAAGCGCTCGTCGCGGATGCGCGCCGGGCCGCGCCAGCCTTCGAAACAGTTGTCGAAGGCAAGATGCGACAGGTCGCTGTCAATGCCGTGCTGCGCGACCTTGCGCGTCGGCAGCAGCGTCGCGTCGGCGTCCCAGCGATGCGAGAGCTCGACGTGCATGCGGCTGCGCGCGCGCCGGGCGAAATTCGGATGCCAGCCGAGGCCGGCAGGCTGCTCGATGGCGGCGTCGTTGGCGAGCTGCAGGCGGGCGCTGAACGACGCCGCGTCGAGCGCGAGATATTGGCGGGCGGTGAAGGCGAACGGCCAGTCGGCGTCGGCCTCGTGGCGCAGCTCGAGAACCACCTCGAGCGCGCTCGACGAGACGATCCGCCACGGCCGTTGCCAGCCGACGCCGTGCAGCGAATGCGGCGAATCGGCGATGTTGGCGCCCGTGGTGTAGTCGCGGCCGCGCCAGCGCAGGCGCCGATAGCCGAGCCGGTTCGAGTACGGCACGAGCGGGAACATCGCCGCCTCGCGCGCCGAGCCGAGCATCCCCGGCTCGGTCGAGCGCAGGATCGGCGTCTCGCCGTGCCAGAGCCCCGCGACCGCGCCGCCCAGGTCGGGGCGGACGGCGAGCCGGAGGGCGCCGGCGCGCAGCTCGAATCGCGCGCTCGCGTCGCTCGCCGCGTCGGCCGCGTCGGCCGCGACGGCGCCCGTCATTTCAGCTCGGCCTTCAAATAGTGGGCGCCAGCGATCGGGTTGAAGTAGTACGGCGGGACCTCGACGAATCCGAGCGTCGCGTAGAGCTCGCGCGCCGCTTCCATGTCGTCGAGCGTATCGAGCAGGATCGTCGAGTAGCCGGCACCGCGGGCTTCGTCGAGCAGCGCCTGGGCGAGGACGCGGCCGAGGCCGACGCCGCGAAAGCGCGGCCGCACGTAGAGGCGCTTCATCTCGCAGGCGTTGCCATCGTCGGCATCGGCAAAGGGGCGCAGCGCCCCGCAGCCGGCAAGCTCGCCGTCGACGAAGGCGAGCAGCAGCTGACCGCGCGGCAGGGCATATTCACCCGGCAGCGAAGCGAGCTCGGCGTCGAAGTTCTGGAAGCACAGGTCGACGTCGAGACTGGCGGCGTACTCGCGAAAGACCTCGACCGTGCTCGCGAGATCGGCTGCCGTCGTCGGTCGACGAAGCTCGATCCTGGGCCCCTTTGCCCCCCGCCTCGCTGCCACCCGCGCCATCCGTCGCCGTTCCTCCGCGCCATCCGACACCCGACAATAACCGCAAAGCGAAGGCAAAGGCGTCGCCGCGGGGAGGCGTGAAAGGGACGCTACCATCGGCGCGCCGCGACAATGCCGGCCGCGCTTGGCGCGAACCGCGTCGCTTCTTCCTCCCGATGATGTCGCTTCTTTGCTCGTTTCCGGTGCGCCGGCCCGGTGCGCTCGGCCTGCTCGTGATCGTGGCCCTGCTGCTGGCTGCCTGGCTGCCGGTGCGCGCTGCCGACGACGTCGACTCCGGCGGCACGTTCACGACCCCGACCTACCCGCCGCGCACACAGCCGCCCGGCAACGGCGCCGTGCCGCCGAGCGCCGTGCCGGGCACGCAGCAGCAAGGAACGATCAACGGCCGGCCGGCGAGCAACGGAAACCTCGACAACGTCGCGCCGCCACGCGGCCGCAGCGCCGCCGACAACTTTCCGCGCCGCGCCGAGCCGGCGCCGCCGCCGAAGCCGACCGAGTTCCAGCGCTTCGTCGAGGGCGCGACCGGACGACTGCTGCCGATCTTCGGCTCGAGCTTCTTCGCCCAGGCCGCCGACAGCTTCCAGTCGCTCGACAACGTCCCGGTCTCGGCCGACTACACGATCGGCCCCGGCGACGAGATCATCACCCGCGCCTGGGGCTCGATCGACGTCGACTACCGCAGCACGGTCGACCGCAACGGCATGCTGAACTTGCCGAAGGTCGGCAGCTTCAACGTCGCCGGCGTCAAGGCGGCCGATCTCGAGCGGAATCTGCGGGCGCAGATCGGACGTCTCTTCACCAACTTCAACCTCTCGGTCTCGCTCGGCCAATTGCGCGGGCTGCGGGTCTTCATCGTCGGCCCCGCACAGCGGCCGGGGGTGGTGACGCTGTCGAGCCAATCGACGCTGCTCTCGGCGATCGTCGCCGCCGGCGGGCCGAGCCCGACCGGGTCGATGCGCAAGGTCTTGCTGCGCCGCGACGGCAAGGTCATCTCCGAGCTCGACGTCTACGAGTTCCTCGGCCAGGGTGACAAGTCGAAGGACGTCCAGCTCGTCGCCGGCGATGTCATCGTCTTCCAGCCTGCGGGGCCGCGCGTTGCCGTCACCGGGTCGATCGACTCGCCGGCGATCTTCGAGCTGAAGAGCGCCGAGGAGCCGATCCGCGATGTGCTCCGCTATGCTGGCGGCGCACCGGTGCTCGCCAATCCCAATCGCGTCCAGCTCGAGCGGATCGATTCGTCGCAGCCACTGGCCAAGCGATTCGTCCAGACCTTCAAGCTCGACCAGTCCGGGTTGCAGACGCAGGTACGCGACGGCGACGTCGTCACGTTGCTGCCGATCTCGCCGCAGTTCGCGAACGCGGTGACGCTGAAGGGCCACGTCGCGCAGCCGCTGCGCTATCCGTACACGCCGGGGATGCGCATTCGCGATCTCATCCCCGACCGCGACGCGCTCATCACGCCCGACTTCTACCGCCGCAAGAACCTGCTCGTGCAGGTGATCGAGGACGAGGACCGGCTGCGGCTCGGCGACGAGAACGATCGCGCCGCCGCCGCCGACTCGACGACGGTCGGGCGCAGCGCTGCCGAGTTCGCGCGCAACCCCGGCGGCAGCCCGGGCAGCACTGCCCCACCCACCAACGCCACGCGCGGCACGAGCTCCGATCGCTCGGCGCTCGATCGCCAGATCGACGAGCGCCAGCGCAACGACCAGAACCGCCCCGACCGCGCGATGCGCGAAGAGGATCGACTCGCCGTCGCGCGCGCGCGGCGCACGCCGGCGACGCTCTTCGACGAGCTCAACTGGGATTACGCGACGATCGAGCGCCTCAACCCCGACCTCACGACCCAGGTCATCCCGTTCAACCTCGGCAAGGCGGTGCTGCAAGGCGACGAGGCGAACAACATCGCGCTCGCGCCCGGCGACGTCGTCACCGTGTACAGCCAGAAGGACGTCCGTGTCCCGGTGGCGCGGCAGACACGCCTGGTCTCGCTCGAGGGCGAGATCAATGCGCCGGGGATCTACCAGCTCCAGGCCGGCGAGACGCTGCGCCATCTGCTCGGCCGCGCCGGTGGCTTCACACCGCAGGCGTACGTCTACGGGCTCGAGCTCAGCCGCGAAGAGACACGCGTTCGCCAGCGCGAGAACCTGAAGACCGCGATCAGCCGGCTCGAGGCTCTCTCGGCGGTGCAGGCGGCACGCGACGCCGCCAACCGGCGCGACGAAGCCGCCGGTGCGGCGGCGACAACGGTCGTCAGCAGCGCGGCGACGCAGGCACAGGTCACGCGGCTGTCGCGCATTGAACCGAACGGCCGCATCGCGCTAGAGCTGACCCCCGACATCAACACGATCGACGCGCTGCCCGACCTGCCGCTCGAGCACGGCGACCGGATCAGCGTCCCGCCGCGTCCCGGGTTCATCACCGTCGCGGGCGCGGTCGTCAACAGCAACGCCTTCGTCTGGAAGCCCGGCCGCACCGCAGGCGACTACCTGCGCTTGGCCGGCGCCGACGTTGCCGCCGACACCGAGAACATGTTCATCCTGCGCGCCGACGGAACGGTCAGCAGCGCGGGCGAGGGCCGCGGCTTCTTCGGTCGCGGCGGCCTCGATTCGCAGGTGCTGCAGCCGGGCGATGCCCTCGTCGTCCCGAACCAGCTCGACTACGAGACCTGGGGCCGCGCCTTGGTGCGCAACCTCAAGGACTTCGCGCAGATCGTGTCCGGGTTCGGGATCGGCATCGCCGCGATCCATTCGCTCCAGAACTGACGACCGCCGGCCGTCTGCCATCGCAATGCTCAGCGCCGACTCCACCACGCCCCAGGCCGCGCTTCAGGCGCTCTACGACACCGAGGACGACGACGCCCCGGCCGTCTCGCTGACCGAGATCCTGACCTGGCTCGGCGAGAAGAAAAGGGCGATCGCCGGCGTCGCAGGTGCGGCGGCGCTGGTCTCGCTCGTCGTCGCGCTGCTGCTGCCGCCGATCTACACCGCACGCGCGTCGTTCCTCGCGCCCGGCTCGCAGCAACAGAGCGGCTCGGCGGCGACGCTTGCGGCGCTTGGCTCGCTCGGCGGCCTCGCCGGCGGCCTGGCCGCGAAGACGCCCGACGATCTCTATGTCGCGCTGCTGAAGAGCGACAGCGTCCTGCGCGGGCTCGATAGCCGCTTCGACCTCAGGAAGCACTACGACGTCGACAGCCACGAGGCGCTGCGCAAGGTCTTCCCCAGCTATGTCCACGTCACCTCGGACAAGAAGAGCGGCGTCATCGCCGTCGAGGTCGACGACAAGGACCCGAAGTTCGCGGCCGACCTCGCCAACGCCCACGAAGGCGAGGTCACCAGGCTGCTCGGCCGCCTCGCCGTCTCGGAAGCGCAGCTGCGCCGGGTCTTCTTCGAAAAGCAATTGCAGGACACCAAGGAAAACCTGGTCAAGGCCGAGCAGTCGCTGAAGCTCGTGCAGGAGAAGTCGGGCGTCATCGTTCTCGACAAGCAGGCCGAGGCGCTGATCACCAACGCGGCGCTGCTGCGCGCGCAAATCGCCGAGCGCGAGGTCCAGCTGCGCGTGCTGCGGACGTCGGCGACCGAGCAGAACCCGGCCGTGATCCGCCTCAACTCCGAGCTGAGCGGGCTGCGCGCCGAGCTCGCGCGGATGGAGTCGGCGCAGGGCGGAGCGCCCGGCAGCGCGGTCGACATGCCGGTCGGCAGGATTCCGGAGGCGGCGGTCGACTACGTGCGGGCGCGGCGCGAGCTGAAGCTGCAGGAAATGCTGCTCGAAGGCATGGTTCGCCAGTACGAGATCGCCAAGCTCGACGAGGCCAAGGAAGGGCCGTCGCTGCAGCAGGTCGACATCGCGCAACTGCCTGACCACAAGTCGAAGCCTTCGCGCGCGTTGATCGTGCTCGCGAGCACGCTGACCGCGTTGCTCGCGATGAGCGCGTGGGTCGTGCTGCGCCGCTACCTGGCGCTGCGGCGCGCGCGCGACCCGGTCGCGTCGGCGGCGTGGCGTGGGCTGGTGCGCGCCTGGCGCGTCAGGCGCTGAGCCGCTTTCGCGTTTCGCCGCACGGGCGCGCTCCTCAGAGCTCGACGTCGCCGCGGATGCAGGTGACCGACTCGCCGCCGACCCAGATCGCGCCGTCCTCGCGCGCGATCCGGACCCGGCCGGCGCGCGCGAGCCGGGTCCCCTGCGCGGCAAGGTAGCGCTCGGGAGCGCAACCGGCGCCGATCAGCCACTCGGCGATGCCGGCGTTGAGGCTGCCGGTGACGGGGTCCTCGTGGAGCGTCGGATGGCAGACGAAGCCGCGCACCTCGAACGCGCATTCGCTGCCGGGAGCGTGCGGGCCGACGACGCCGACCTCGGCGAAGCGCTGCATGCGCGCCGCATCGGGCGCGAGGGCGAGCACGGTCGCGGCCGAATCGAGCAGCAGCGTCAGCCAGTTCGGGCCGTTCTTCAGCCATTGCGCGGCAACGAGCCGCTCGCGGCCGATGCCGAGCGCGGCGAGCGCGGCATCGAGGTCGTCGTTGTCGACCTCTTTTCTCGCCAGCGGCGGCGCCGCGAACGCCAGCGCAGCGCCGTCGCGGCGGAGACGGACGAGGCCGACGCCGCACTGCTGGACGATTTCTGCGGCGCGCTTCGCAGCGCCGCCTCGACCCAGCCAGGCGTGGCAGCTGCCGAGCGTCGGGTGGCCGGCAAAGGGCAGCTCGCCGCCGGGCGTGAAGATGCGCACCCGATAGTCGGCGCCAGGATCGGTCGGCGCGAGCAGGAAGGTCGTCTCGCTCAGGTTGGTCCAGCGCGCCAGGGCCTGCATGCGCTCGTCGTCGAGGGCATCGGCGCCATGGACGACAGCGAGCGCGTTGCCGCGCAGCACGGTGCCGGTGAAGACGTCGACCTGGTCGAACGCGAAGCGGCTCATCGCCGCGCTCCTGCGCTGCGTGCCGGACGCGCGGCGGCGCCGTCGTCGTGCTGGAGATCGCGCAGCGCGGCGGCGATCGCCGCGACGCCGCGCTCGATCGCCTCTGCGCCGAGGGTGACGAACGAGAGCCGCAGCGTGTTGCGGCGCGGCGCCCCGGCGAAGAACGGAGCGCCCGGAACGAAGGCGACGCCGCGCTCGACCGCCTTGGCGAGCAGCACCTCGGTGTCGACGCCTGCGGGCAGCTCGACCCAGAAGAACATCCCGCCGCCCGGCATCTGCCAGCGGCACGCGGCCGCGCCCGCGCTCGGCAGGTGCGCCGCGAGCGCGGCCTGCATCGCGTCGCGCTGGACGCGATAGCGGGCCCGGATCGTCGGCACGTGCGCGTCGAGGAAGCCGCCGCGAACGATCTCGTGGACGATCCGCTGGTTGAAACCGGGGGTGTGCAGATCAGCCGCCTGCTTGGCCTGGACGAGCTTGGCGAAGACCGCCGGCGGCGCGACGACATAACCGAGCCGCAGGCCCGGCGCGAGCACCTTCGAGAAGCTGCCGAGATAGGTCGTGCCGGCGCGCCAGTGGCTCGCGATCGGCGGCGGCGGCGGCACGTCGTACCAGAGATCGCCGTAGGGGTTGTCTTCGACGATCGGCACGCCGGCGGCCTCGGCGGCTGACGCGATCTCGACCCGCCGCACGGCGTCGATCGAGTGGCCGCTCGGGTTCTGGAAGTTCGGCAGCAGGTAGAGGAAGCGCGCGCCCGCCGCGCCGGCGAGAGCCGACGGCAGCGGCCCGCCGTCGTCGCTGGCGATGGCAAGGAACTCGGGTTGGTAGGGAACGAACGCCTGCAACGCGCCGAGATAGGTCGGCGACTCGACGGCAACGGTGCTGCCGGCGTCGATCAGTACCTTGCCGACGAGGTCGAGCCCTTGCTGCGAGCCGGTCGTGATGAGAACGCTGGCGGCGCTCACGGCCACGCCGTGGCGCGCCATCTCGTCGGCGACCCATTCGCGCAGCGGCGTGAAGCCCTCGCTCGCCGCGTACTGCAGCGCCTCGCGCGGCGCGGTACGCAGGACGCGCTCGGTCGCCTCGCGAACGGCCTCGACCGGAAAGGTCTCCGCCGACGGCAGACCGCCGGCGAGCGAGAGGACGCCCGGCAGCTCGGTCAGCTTCAGAATCTCGCGAATCGCCGACGGGTTCATCCGTGCGGTGCGCGCAGCGAGTCTCCAGGGAACGGCAGCAAGGGTCATCGGCGTCTCGGCTGCGCACGGCAGGACGACCGCGGCGCGGCCAGTGTAGAGGCCTCGCGCGGCCGGCGAGCGGAAGCCCGCTCGATCGAGGCTATGGCGACGCGAGCGCTTCCCAGCGCTCGAGCGCGGCGAGCAGCTCGTCGTCGATCTGCACGTAGCGCATCTGCGCTGCCTCGGCGCGCGGCGGATCCTCGGCGTACAGCTCGGCGCTCGCGAGCAGCGCGGCGAGGTCCTTCTGCTCCTGCTCGAGCGCCTCGATGCGCGCCGGCAGCGCGTCGAGCTCGCGCTGTTCACGGTAGCCGAGCTTGCGCGGCTTCACCATCGCGGGCGGCGGCGCGGCCGCAGCGACCCGGGCCTTCGGCGCCGGCGCGGTCCTGACCGCCGCGCTCTCGCGCAGCGCGCGGGCGCGCTCGCGCTGCGTCTGCCAGTCCTCGTAGCCGCCTTCGTACTCGCGCCAGAGTCCCGGCGCGACGTCGCCCTCCCAGGCGATCGTGCTGGTGACGACGTCGTCGAGGAACCTGCGGTCGTGGCTGACGAGGAACACCGTCCCGGGGTACGACTGCAGCAGATCCTCGAGCAGCTCGAGCGTGTCGATGTCGAGGTCGTTGGTCGGCTCGTCGAGGACGAGGACGTTGGCAGGCAGCGCAAGCAGGCGGGCGAGGAGGACGCGGTTGCGCTCGCCTCCCGAGAGCGTTCGCAGCGGCGAGTTGGCGCGTGCCGGCGAGAACAGGAAGTCGGCGAGGTAGCTCATGACGTGCTTCCTGCCGCTCGCCGTCTCGACCCACTCGCTGCCCGGGCTGACGCTGTCGGCGAGCGTCGCGTCGAGGTCGAGGGCGCTGCGCATCTGGTCGAAATACGCGACCTCGAGGCGAGCGCCGCGCCGCACCGTGCCCGATGTCGGCTGCAGCTCGCCGAGGATGAGCTTCAGGAGCGTCGTCTTGCCGGCGCCGTTCGGTCCGATCAGGCCGACCTTGTCGCCGCGCAGGAGCATTGCCGAGAAGTCCTTGACGACGGTCAGCGCTTCGCTCGCGGTCTCGCCGGGCGGCGCCGGATAGACGAGCGAGACGTTCTTCAGCTCGGCGACGATCCTGCCGCTCGGTACACCGGCGTCGGCCTCGAGCCTGACGCGACCGAGCGAATCGCGCCGCGCCGCGCGCTGCGCCCGCAGTGCCTGCAGACGCTGGACGCGGCCGACGCTGCGCGTCCGCCGCGCTTCGACGCCCTTTCTCACCCAGACCTCCTCCTGCGCCAGCAACTTGTCGGCACGAGCGTTGGCGAGCGCCTCGGCGGCGAGCTGCTCTTCCTTTCTCGCCTCGTAGGCAGCGAATGCGCCGGGGTAGCTGCGAATGACGCCGCGGTCGAGCTCGACGATCCGCGTCGCGACGGCGTCGAGGAAGGCGCGGTCGTGGCTCACGACCATGACGCTGCCGGCGAAACCGACCAGCAGCTCCTCCAGCCAGACGATCGAATCGAGGTCGAGATGGTTGGTCGGCTCGTCGAGCAGCAGCACGTCGGGGACGGCGACGAGCGCGCGCGCGAGGGCGACTCGCTTCTTCGTCCCGCCGGAGAGCTCGTCGATCGTGCGCGTGCCGTCGAGGTGCAGCTGTGCCAGCGTCGTCTCGACGCGCTGCTCCCAGTTCCAGGCGTCGAGCGCCTCGATGCGAGTCTGCAGGACGTCGAGCTCGGCCGCCTTCGCGGCGGGGTCGAGGTCGGCGTGGCCGGCGAGCGCCTCGTACGCATCGCGGACGACACGCGCCTCGGCGACGCCCTCGCCGACGGCATCGAACACGATTCCTGCACCGTCGAACTCGGGCTCTTGCGCAACGTAGCGGATGCGCAGGCCCTGGGTCTGCTGCAGCAGGCCGTCGTCGAGCTTCTCGAGCCCGGCGATGACTTTGAGCAGCGACGACTTGCCGCTGCCGTTGCGGCCGATCAGACCGATCCGCTCGCCCGCTTCGAGCGCGAGCGACGCACCGTCGAGGAGCGCGACGTGGCCGAAGGCGAGGTGCGCGGCGGAAAGCGAGAGGACGGCCATGGCGCCCAACCCAGGGTCGCCGCGGCTACGCGATGCGCGGGCGCGCCACCGCGCGCTCGAGCGCGTCGACGAACGTGCCGGCGACGTCGAACCCGGTCTGCTGCATGATCTCCTGAAAGCCGGTCGGGCTCGTCACGTTGATTTCGGTCAGGCTGTCGCCGATCACGTCGAGGCCGACGAGAAGCAGCCCGCGCGCGGCGAGCACCGGGCCGACCGCCTCGGCGATCTCGCGATCGCGCGCCGACAGCGCCTGCGCGACGCCCTTGCCGCCGACCGCGAGGTTGCCGCGGATCTCGCTGCCCTGCGGGATGCGTGCCAGGGCATGCGGCACCGCCACGCCGTCGATGAGGAGGATGCGCTTGTCGCCGGCCGTGATCTCGGTCAGGTAGCGCTGCGCCATCACCGTCGTCGTGCCGTTGCGGTTCAGCGTCTCGGTGATGCTGCCGAGGTTGAGGCCGTCGGGGCCGACGCGGAAGATCCCCATCCCGCCCATGCCGTCGAGCGGCTTCAGGACGATGTCACCGTGCTTGCCGTGGAAGCGCCGGATCGCCGCCTCGTCGCGGGTGACGATCGTCGGCGCGATGAACTGGGGGAACTCGAGGATCGCGAGCTTTTCCGGATGCTCGCGTAGCGCCCGCGGCCCGTTGTACACGCGCGCGCCCTCGCGCTCGGCCTGGGCGAGCAGGTGGGTCGCGTAGAAGTACTCGCTGTCGAACGGCGGGTCCTTGCGCATGACGACGGCATCGACGTCGGCGAGTGCCATCGTCACCGGCGCGGCGGCCTCGACGAACCACGCGGCACTGCTCGGCGCCGCCAAGGCGACGGCGCGGACGCGGGCGCTGACGCGCCCGCCACGCTCCCAGACCAGATCCTTCGGCTCGCATGCGAGCAGCGCGTGGCCGCGCGCCTCGGCCTCGCGCATCATCGCGAAGGTCGTGTCCTTGTACGTCTTGAACGTCTCGAGCGGGTCGGCGACGAAGAGGAGCTGCACGACGCCTTCCTGCCGCGACCTGGCTAGATCTCGACCTTGGAGCCGAGCTCGACGACGCGGTTCGTCGGCAGGCTGAGGAAATCGGCGGCCGCCGACGCATTGCGGTGCATGCCGGCGAACAGCTTCTCGCGCCAGTCCGCCATGCCGCCGCCGAGCGTCGGGATGACGATGTCGCGCGACAGGAAGTACGAAGTGTCCATTTCCTCGACCGGGCAGCCTTGCGAGCGCATGCGTTCGAGCGCGGCGGGGACGTCGGGCTCGTCCTTGAAGCCGAAGTTGAGCCGCACCTGCCAGCAGTCGTTGTCGAGCAATGTCATCTCGCAGCGGGCGCCGTCGGAAATCCACGGCACCTCGTGGTGCTTGACGGTGACGAAGAGGTTGCGCTCGTGCAGGACCTTGTTGTGCTTGAGGTTGTGCAGCAGCGCGTTCGGCGTCAGCCCCTCGTCGCTGACGAGGAAGACGGCGGTTCCGGGAACGCGGGTCGGCGGGCTGATGAAGACCGACTCGAGGAAGCTGCGGAGGTCGATCGAGTCGTTGCGCAGGCTCTCCGACATCAGCTTCCTGCCCTGCTTCCAGGTCATCATCAGCGTGAACATGAAGGCGCCGATCAGGAGCGGGAACCAGCCGCCGTCGATCACCTTGACGATGTTCGCCGAGAGATAGGTGAAGTCGACGACGAAGAAGAATCCGGTCGCGCCGATCGCCACCGGCCACGGGAACTTCCAGCCGTAGCGGACGACGAAGAATGTCATCGTCGTCGTGATCAGCATGTCGATCGTCACCGTGATGCCGTA
>DASXLD010000019.1:0-5705 GCA_036496385.1 Caldimonas sp.
CGGCTCTGGTCGCGCTGCGCCAGCAGCTGCAGCGCGCGCGACTTGAGCGAGCGCGGCGGCCGTTGCACGTCAGTCCTTGACCACTTTCAGCTTGGCCGGCGCCTCTTCCTCGGCCGCGCCCGGCAGCAGCGGAATGCCGAGCTCCGTACGCACCTTGTTCTCGATCTCGACCGCGAGCTCGGGGTTTTCCTTCAGGAACTCGCGCGCGTTGTCCTTGCCCTGGCCGATCTTCTCGCCGTTGTAGGCGTACCAGGCGCCGCTCTTCTCGAGCACCTTGGCCTCGACGCCCATGTCGATGATCTCGCCTTCGCGGCTGATGCCTTCGCCGTAGAGGATGTCGAACTCGGCGGTCTTGAACGGCGGCGAGACCTTGTTCTTGACGACCTTGACCTTGGTCTCGTTGCCGATCACCTCTTCGCCCTTCTTGATCGAGCCGATGCGACGGATGTCGAGCCGGACCGAGGCGTAGAACTTGAGCGCGTTGCCGCCGGTCGTCGTCTCGGGCGAACCGAACATGACGCCGATCTTCATCCGGATCTGGTTGATGAAGATGACCATCGTGTTGGTCTTCTTGATCGTGCCGGTGAGCTTGCGCAGCGCCTGGCTCATGAGGCGCGCCTGCAGGCCGGGCAGCGAATCGCCCATCTCGCCTTCGATCTCGGCCTTGGGCGTCAGCGCCGCGACCGAGTCGATGACGACGAGATCGACCGAGCCTGAGCGGACCAGCGCGTCGACGATCTCGAGTGCCTGCTCGCCGGTATCGGGCTGCGAGATCAGCAGCTCCTGCAGGTTGACGCCGAGCTTTTGCGCGTACTGGGCGTCGAGCGCGTGCTCGGCGTCGATGAAGGCGCAGGTGCCGGCGACCTTCTGCATCTCGGCGATGACCTGCAGCGTCAGCGTCGTCTTGCCCGACGATTCCGGCCCGTAGATCTCGACCACCCGGCCGCGCGGCAGGCCGCCGACGCCGAGCGCAATGTCGAGGCCGAGCGAGCCGGTCGAGACGACCTCGATGTCGTCGATCACCTCGCCGACGCCGAGCCGCATGATCGTGCCCTTGCCGTACTGCTTCTCGATCTGCGCGAGCGCGGCCTGCAGGGCCTTGGCTTTTTCGGTGTTCAGGGCTTTGACGGGCATGTCCATGGGCGGTCTCCTGGGGGTGCGGCGATTGTCCGCGAAGGCTGGATGTTTGTACAGTAGCAAGGACTCTGGCGCGCGGCATTCCCCACGAGGGGCGGAGTGGCCGCCCTCGTCAGGGTGGAGACTGCCCGCCGGCTAGGCAGAAGGGGCGAGATGCGCCGGGCGACGGTCGAGCACCGCCTCCGGTTCCTCGGCCTCCTCGGCGGTCTCGCCGTCGAGCGTGCGGCGCATCCGCTCGGTGTCGAGATCGCCGGTCCATTTGGCGACGATCACGGTCGCGACGCCATTGCCGACCAGGTTGGTCAGCGCGCGCGCCTCCGACATGAAGCGGTCGATGCCAAGGATCAGCGCCAGGCCGGCGACCGGGACGTGGCCGACCGCCGAAAGCGTCGCCGCCAGGACGATGAAGCCGCTGCCGGTGACGCCGGCCGCGCCCTTCGACGTCAACAGCAGCACCGCGAGCAGCGTCAGCTCCTGGCCGAACGTCATCGGCGTGTTCGTCGCCTGGGCGATGAAGACTGCCGCCATCGTCAGGTAGATCGAAGTGCCGTCGAGGTTGAACGAATAGCCGGTCGGGATGACCAGGCCGACGACCGACTTCTTGGCGCCGAGGTTCTCCATCTTGGCCATCATCCGCGGCAGCACCGACTCCGAGCTCGACGTGCCGAGGACGATCAGGAGCTCCTCCTTGATGTACTTGACGAACTTCCAGATCGAGAAGCCGTGGAAGCGGGCGATCAGGCCGAGGACGACGAAGATGAAGAACAGGCACGTCGCGTAGAACGTGCCCATCAGCTTGCCGAGCGAGACCAGCGAGCCGACGCCGTACTTGCCGATCGTGAACGCCATCGCGCCGAAGGCGCCGATCGGCGCGACCTTCATGATGATGCCGACGATCGAGAACAGCACGTGCGACGTCTTCTCGACGACGTCGAAGACGAGCGTGCCGCGGCCGCCGAAGCGGTGCAGGGCGAAGCCGAACAGCACCGAGAACAGCAGCACCTGGAGGATCTCGCCCTTGGCGAACGCGTCGACCACGGTGTTCGGAATGATCGCGAGCAGGAAGTCGACCGTGCCCTGCATCTTGCCGGGCCCGGTGTAGGCGGCGACCTGCTTGGTGTCGAGCGAATTCGGGTCGACGTTCATGCCCGCGCCGGGCTGGACGATGTTGATGATCACCAGGCCGACGATCAGCGCGATCGAGCTGACGATCTCGAAGTAGAGCAGCGCCAGGCCGCCGGTCTTGCCGACCTTCTTCATGTCCTCCATGCCGGCGATGCCGACGACGACGGTGCAGAAGATGATCGGCGCGATGATCATCTTGATCAGCTTGATGAAGCCGTCGCCGAGCGGCTTCATCGATTCGCCGACCTGCGGCCAGAAATGGCCGAGGATGACGCCGATGATGATGGCGGTGATGACCTGCGCGTAGAGCGACTTGTAGAGCGACTTGTAGAGCGGCCGCGGCGTCGGATCCTTGTCCATGTTCTTCGTCCCCCTCGTCGTCCGGTTCGCGCCGGCGCCGCCTGACTCTACCCGCGTCGGCGCAGCGCGTCAGGTCTGGACGAGGCGCCGGGCCTTGGCGATCGCCATCAGGATGCCGAGCCCGAGGCCGAGCGTGACCATCGCGGTGCCGCCGTAGCTGATGAAGGGCAGCGGCACGCCGACCACCGGCAGGATGCCGCTCACCATCCCCATGTTCACGAAGGCATAGGTGAAAAAGCTCAGCGTGATGGCGCCCGCGAGCAGGCGCGTGAACACGGTCGGCGCCTCGGCGGCGATCATCAGGCCGCGAAAGATCAGGAAGACGAAGAAAACGAGGAGCGTGGAGCAGCCGACGAGGCCGAATTCCTCCGAGAAGGCGGCGAAGATGAAGTCGGTCGTTCGCTCGGGGATGAACTCGAGGTGGGTCTGGGTGCCCTTCATGAACCCCTTGCCGGTCGTCCCGCCCGAACCGATCGCGATCTCGCCCTGGATGATGTGGAAGCCCTTGCCGAGCGGGTCGGTGGTCGGGTCGAGCAGGGTGCAGACGCGGTTCTTCTGATAGTCGCGCAGCATCGGCCACTTGACCTCGGGCTGGCAGATCTGCTCTTCCGAGAGCACGACCGCGGTGATCGCCGCCGCCGCGATCAGCGCGACCGGGACGATCAGCTTCCACGACAGTCCGGCGAAGAAGATCACGTACAGCCCGGCCGAGAGGACCAGGATCGCGGTGCCGAGGTCCGGCTGCTTGACGATGACCGCGACCGGAACGAGCAGCAGCACCGCGGCGATCGCGAAGTCGAGGAAGCGCAGCTGGCCTTCGCGCCGCTGGAACCACCACGCGAGCATGAGCGGCATCGCGATCTTCATGATCTCGCTCGGCTGGATCGTCGTCACCCCGATGCTGAGCCAACGGGTGGCGCCCTTCCTCGTGATGCCTATCCCCGGCAACGCCGTCATCACGATCAGAAAGAGACCGATCACGTAGAGCGGGATCGCGAGCCGCATCAGCTGCTGGGGCGGGATCTGCGCGGCGAGGAAGAGGACGCCGAACGCAAGCATCATGTTGCGGCCGTGGTCGGCGAAGCGCGTTCCCTGGTCGTGGCCGGCCGAGTACATCGTCAGCAACCCGGCGGCGGCGAGCAGGACGACGGCGAGCAGGAGCGGAACGTCGAAGCCGGTGAACGCCGGCCGGGCCCGTTGCCAGAGCGAAGGGCGATCGAAGACGGCGCTCATCGGGAAGGCTCGGCAGCGGTCTGCCGGTTCAACGCGGCCGTGGCGCGAGCGCGACCTGGTCGCGAACGGCCGGCGGCCCGGGCTGCGGCATCGGTGCCGACGAGGCCGGCGTCACCGCCGCCGGCGGGTCGCCGGCGCGCGCGGTCGCGGCGCCGTCGACCGTGGCGCCCGGCAGCGGCACCGCGTCAATCGTCCGCGGCACGCCGACCGGCGCCGTCGTCTGGCCGAGCTGCGTCGCGGCAATGTCGGCCTCGCTCGGGTAGTTGCCGGTGAGCAGGTAGTCGAACACGCGCCGGGCGATCGGCGCCGCCGCGCCGGCGCCGAAGCCGGCGTTCTCGACCACCAGCGCGACCGCGACGCGCGGCTCCTCGAGCGGCGCGAACGCGGCGTAGAGCGCATGGTCGCGATGACGCTCGTCGAGCCGCGACGCGTTGTACTTCTCGTTGGCCTTGATCTCGATCACCTGCGCGGTGCCGGTCTTGCCGCCCGACTTGTACGACGCGCCGACGAACGAGCGCGCCGACGTGCCTTCCTGCGTCACTCCGTAGAGCGCGTTGTGGATGAAGGCAACGTGCTCGGGCTTCCATTCGAGCGGCGCCAGCGGCGCGGCGGTCAGCAGTCGCGAGGCGCGGGTGTCGTAGTTCTCGACCGCGCGGACCAGGTGTGGCGTGAAGCGCTTTCCGCCGGCGGCGACGGTCGCCTCGGCCTGCGCGAGCTGCAGCATCGTGAACGCGTTGTAGCCCTGGCCGATGCCGAGCGAGATCGTCTCGCCGGCGTACCACTTCTGGGCCTCCTTCTTCTTGTAGGCGGTGCGCTTCCACTCCGTCGACGGGAGCGTTCCCTTCAGTTCGCCCTGCAGGTCGATGCCGGTCATCCGGCCGAAGCCGAGCGGCGACATGAAGTCGTGCATCGCATCGACGCCGAGATCGTTGGCGAGCATGTAGTAGTACGTATCGCACGATTGGACGATCGACTTGTACATGTCGACGCTGCCATGACCGCCTTCCTTGTCGTCACGGAAGCGGTGGTTGCCGAAGTTGAAGAAGCCGGGGTCGAAGATCGTCTGCTGCGGCGTGCGCTTGCCGAGCGTCAGCGCCGCCAGGGCCATGAACGGCTTGTAGGTCGACCCCGGCGGATAGGTGCCGCGCAGCGCCCGGTTCAAGAGCGGCTTGTCGGGCGAATCGTTGAGGGCGCGCCAGTTGTCGACGTCGATGCCCTCGACGAACAGGTTCGGGTCGAAGTTGGGCTTGCTGACGAAGGCGAGGATCTCGCCGTTGCTCGGATCGATCGCGACGAGCGCGCCGCGGCGGTCGCCGAACAGCTGCTCGACCATCGCCTGCAGGCGGATGTCGATCGACAGCACGATCGCGTTGCCGGGCGTCGCGGGGTTGCTCTTCAGGCGCCGCACCGCGTGGCCGCCGGCGCTCATCTCGACCTCCTCGAAGCCGGTCGTCCCGTGCAGCTCGCTCTCGTAGCTCTGCTCGACGCCGAGCTTGCCGATGTATTCCGTGCCGCGGTAGTTGGCGAGGTCCTCGTCGGTCCAGTCCTCCTCCATCTGCTTCTTCTCGTTCGGGTTGATGCGGCCGATGTAGCCGATCAGGTGGCTGCCCACCTCGCCGAGCGGGTAGCTGCGGAAGAGCCGCGCCTTGATCTCGACGCCGTCGAAGCGGAACTTCTGCGCCGTGAAGCGCGCGACCTCCTCGTCGGTGAGGCGCGTCCTGATCGGCAGCGACTCGACGCTCTTGCTCTCATCGAGCAGCCGCTTGAAGCGCTTGCGGTCGCGCGGCTGGATCTCGACCACCTCGGCGAGCGCGTCGATCGTCTGGTCGAGATGGTCGACCTTGCCCGGC
>DASXLD010000020.1:0-87034 GCA_036496385.1 Caldimonas sp.
ATCTCGACATGTCGCAACGCCACGCCCTGGCGTTCCCCGACCGTGCCCACTTCCTCGCCTATGCGGCGCGCGCAATGCGAACGGTGGTCATCGATCGCGCGCGTGCCGGCGCGGCGCTGAAGCGCGGCGGCGATCTCGAGATCACTTCGCTCGATACGCAGGCTGCAGAGACCATCGCCGGGCCCGCGTTGCTCTCCGATATCGGCAGCGCGCTCGAAGAGCTCGCCGTGCTCGAGCCTGAGCTCGCCAACGTCGTCGATCTCAAGTTCTTCTGCGGCTTCGCCGTCGCCGAGATCGCCGCGATGCGCGGCGTCTCCGAACGGACCGTGCAGCGACAGTGGGAAAAGGCGAGGCTGCTCCTCTATCGCGCCCTCGTAGGTTCGTCGTGATCGTCGCCGACGTCGATCGCTGGAAGCGTCTCAGCCCGCTCGTCGACGAGCTGCTCGACCTCGCGCCGCAGGTGCGCGCCGAGCGCCTCGCGCACCTGGGCGCCGCGGATGGCGCTCTGGCCGCGGAGCTCGAGGCGTTGGTCGCCGACGCCGAGCGAGCCGAGCGAGCGGACTTCCTCGCCGGCAGCGCCGGCGGCACGGCGACGGTGGCGACGCTTGCCGGAACGCGCCTCGGCGCCTACGTGCTCGAGGCGCCGCTCGGCCAGGGCGGCGCCGGTGCCGTCTGGCGCGCGCGCCGCGCCGACGGCCGCTTCGAGGGATCGGTCGCGGTCAAGCTGCTCCATCCGTCGCTCATCGGCCGCACCGGCGCACGCAGGTTCGAGCGCGAAGGCGCGATTCTGGCGCGCCTCTCGCACCCGAACATCGCGCGCCTGCTCGACGCCGGCGTCGCCGAGGGCGGTCAGCCTTATCTCGTGCTCGAGCTCGTCGCCGGCGACCGGATCGACCAGCACTGCGATCGCCGGCGCCTGCGCGTCGACGAACGGATCGCGCTGTTCCGCGATGTTCTCGAGGCGGTGGCGCACGCGCATCGCCATCTCGTGATCCATCGCGACATCAAGCCGAGCAACATCCTGGTCACGACCGACGGCAACGTGAAGCTGCTCGACTTCGGCATCGCCAAGCTGCTGCAGGGCGATCGCGGCGGCGACGACCTGACCGGCGGCCGCGGCGCCGCGCTGACGCCGGACTACGCTGCGCCCGAGCAGCTGCGCGGCGAGGCGGTGACGACCGCGACCGACGTCTATTCGCTCGGCATCCTGCTCTACCAGTTGCTCACGGGCAGGCACCCGACGGCGCCGCCGCAGGCCTCGGCCGCTGACCTGATGCGCTCGACGCTCGAGACCGAGCCCGGCCCGCTTTCGCTCGCGGTGACGACGGGCGAGAGTACTTCGCCGCGCGACGTCGCTCGCATCACCTCCGCGCGCGACACCTCGCTCGGCCGCCTGCAGCGACAGCTCGGCGGCGATCTCGAGAACATCGTCGCGAAGGCGTTGCGCAAGGTGCCGGCCGAACGCTACGCCACGGTCGATGCGTTCGCAGACGACCTGCGGCGCTGGTCCGCGGGCGAGCCGGTGAGCGCGCGACCCGATACCGTCGCCTATCGGACGGCGCGCTTCGTCACTCGCCATCGCGGCGCGGTCGCGGCGGGGGCGCTCACGATCGCGGCGATCGTGATCGGTCTGGTCGGCACGATCATCGAGGCGCGTCGCGCCGAGCTCCATCGGCAAGAGGCGCAGGTCGAACGCGACCACGCGCTGCGCGATCTCGCCTTCGCCGACGCCGCCCGCGACCTGGTCGGCTTTCTCGTCAGCCAGAGCAACGCCACGCCGCTGACCGCGGCCGAGCTGCTCGGGCGCGCCGAACAGCTCGCCGAGCGTCAGTTCGCCGACGATCCGCTCAGCCGTGGCCGACTGCAACTGCTGCTCGGGATCGAATACGGCAACGTGCAGGAAGACGAAAGCTCGAAGGCCGTTCTGCTGCGGGCACGGGAGGCGGCGCGCGCGGCCAGCAGCCCCGCGCTGTTGAGCAACGTCGACTGCATGATCGCCGAGACCCTGGGGGAGCAGAACGAGCCCGCTCGGGCCGAGACTCTCTTTGGCGAGGCGATCGCGCGGCTGAAGTCCGAGGCGGAGGTGGACGGGTCGGTGCTCGCGGGCTGCCTGCACATGCGCGCCGACCTCAACGCCCACCTCGGCCGGCCCGAGGCCATGCTCGCCGACGCCCAGGCGGCGCTCGCGGCGCTCGGACCGCCGCGCCCGGATCAGCGCGTCTTGGCGAACTCGATCCGCATCGTCGTCGCCGAGGCGCACGGTCGCCTCGGACAGACGGCCGAGGCGGTCGCCGCGTACGAGCGCTCGATCGCGGATCTCGAAGCGATGGGCCGGGCGCAGTCGGCGCGCAATGTCGTTCGCTACAACAACTTCAGCCGCATGCTCTATGTCGCCGGCCAGACCTCGCGCGCCGAGCAGATGGCCGGGCGCGGCCTCGAGATCTCGCGCGGCGTCGGCGCGAGCAACGAGCTCGACGCGATCCTGGAGGGCAATCGCGCGCGCGCGCTCGTCGATCTCGGTCGCTACGACGAGGCAAAGCGCCTCTTCGAGCACGCCTTGGGCTCGGCCGAAGAGCGCAAGGACCTGCGCTGGGCAGGCACGTTCGCGTTGTACGGCGCGCCGGCGTGGTGCGAGACCGGCGACGCCGCGGGCTGTGCCCGCCTGCTGGCGGTCGCGCGCGAGCGGCTGAAGGCGACCTTGCCGCCGGCGCATTCGAACTTCGGCGTCATCGAGCTGGTGGCGGCGCAGCTCTCGCTCGCCGAAGGGCGACCGGCAGAAGCACGCGACGAGCTCGGCCACGCCGTTGAGCTTTTCGATGCCGCGAGCGACAAGACGCCGCTGCGGATTCGTGCCCTCGAGCGACTCGCCGCCGTCGAGCAGCACCTGGCAGACCCGGCCGCCGCCTTGCGCCACGCGTCGTTGGCGCTCGACCAGGCACGCGAGGTGTCGAAGGGATTCGCGAGCACTGCGTGGCTGGGCAGCGCGCTGCTGACGCTGGGTAGCGTCGAGCTGGAGCAGGGTGACCGGAGGGCAGCTGGGCCGACCTTGCGCGCTGCGCTCGGGCAACTGCAAGACACCCTCGGCGAGGATGCGCCTGCGACTCGGCAGGCGCGTCTCCTGATCGCGAGCTCGTGAGGCGACACGATCTCGCCCGGGCGAGCGTCCCCAATCCTGAGGGTGACACTTCTCGCGGCGACGCGTCTGATGGCGGCGCCATCCGATCAAGGAGATCGCCATGTCAGTTCGCATCGATCCGCACGCCGGCGCCAGCTCGCGCCGGCTCTTTGCCACGCTCGCGATCGCCGCCACCTTCGGAGCCGGGTTCGCGCTCGGCCACCATCCGCAGGCCGGCGACGCGGCGCGGTTCGCAGCGTCCGTCGCGCCGGAGCTGACGGGGAGCGTCGCCGTGCCGATACACGACGGCTCGCTCCCCGACACCGCCGACACGCTTAGCCACGAGCGCCTGCGCGACGACGACCCGACGCCGACGTTCTGACGCCACCGCCCTGACGCCCGGCGCGGCAGAATCGCGCCGGACAAACGGGCCATGGCGAAACGAAGCGCGCACGTCAGCGAGACCCCGGCGACGCAGTGGCTGCGCCGCCGCGGCGTCACCTTCAGCGAGCATGTCTACGACTACGTCGAGCACGGCGGCACTGCGGAGTCGGCGCGCCAGCTCGGCGTCGACGAGCACGCCGTCGTCAAGACGCTGGTGATGCAGAACGAGCAGCGCGAGCCGCTCGTTGTCCTCATGCACGGCGACCGCCAGGTGAGCACGAAGCACCTGGCGCGCGCGATTGCCGCCAAGAGCGTCGAGCCGTGCACGCCCGAGGCGGCCGAGCGCGCGAGCGGCTACCGGGTCGGCGGCACGTCGCCGTTCGCGACCAGGAGGGCGATGCCGGTCTACGTCGAGTCGACGGTGCTCGCCCTCGACCGTCTCTACCTCAACGGCGGCCGCCGTGGCTACCTCGTCGGCATCGCGCCGGGCGTGCTCACCGATCTGCTCGGCGCAACGCCGGTCGCCTGCGCGCTCTGAGCCGGTGGGCGCAGAATCGTCGCCCATGTCCTCGCTGACGTTGACGCCGTTCCTGCCGTTCCTCGCCGCGCTCGCCGCGTACCTGATCGGCTCGCTGTCGTTCGCCGTCATCGTCAGCCGGGCGATGGGACTGAGCGACCCGCGCACCTACGGATCCGGCAATCCGGGCGCGACCAACGTGCTGCGCTCGGGGAGCAAGCCGGCCGCCATCCTGACGCTCGTCCTCGACGCCTTGAAGGGCTACGTGCCGGTCGCGCTCGCGGCCCGCTACGGCCACGCCCATGGTCTCGGCGAAGGCACGGTGGCGCTGGTCGCGCTCGCCGCCTTCCTCGGCCATCTGTTCCCGGTCTACTTCCGCTTCCGCGGCGGCAAGGGCGTCGCGACGGCAGGCGGCACGCTGTTCGGCATCGACCCGCTGCTCGGCGCTGCGACGGTCGCGACCTGGATCATCATCGCCGCGTTCTTTCGCTACTCGTCGCTGGCGTCGATCGTCGCCGCCGTGTTCGCGCCGTTCTGGCAACTGCTGACCGACGGCGCCGGGCCGATCGCGTTCGCGCTCATCGCGATGGGCCTGCTCCTGCTCTGGCGCCACGAGGCCAACGTCAAGCGACTGTTCGCCGGCACCGAGAACCGGCTCGGCCGCAAGGCTGCGGCTGCCGGGGCGACGCCGACGAGGAAAGGCCGGCACGCCGCGCGTCGCTGAACGACGGCGCGTCGCCGGCTCGGCGCGTGCCGTTGCCGATCGCTCAGTAGCTGAGCCCCATCGCGTCGCGCACTTCGCGCATCGTCTCGCGGGCGACGGTGCGCGCGCGCTCGGTGCCGACCTCGACGATCCAGTGGACGTGCTTCGGGTTCGCGAGGTAGGGCTCGGCGCGCTCGCGCCACGGCGCCTGCTCGCGCAGGATCGCGTCGATCACGGGCTGCTTGCATTCGAGGCAGCCGATGCCCGCGGTGGTGCAGCCGTGGACGACCCAGGCCTTCGTCGCCGCGTCCGAGTAGACCTGGTGCAGCTGCCAGACCGGGCACTTCTCGGGATCGCCCGGGTCGCTGCGGCGGACGCGGGCCGGATCGGTCTGCATGTGGCGGATCTTCCTCGTCACCTCGGCCGGCTCCTCGCGCATCGCGATCGCGTTGCCGTAGCTCTTGCTCATCTTCGTGCCGTCGAGGCCGACCAGCTTGGAGGTCTCGGTGAGGAGAACGTCGGGTTCGATCAGGATGGTCTTGCCGGTGCCGCGCAGATCGCCTTCGAGGTGCTCGCGGTCGCTCGCGCCGAGCGAGCCGCTCGCGGCGATGATCGCGCGGCCGCGCTCGAGCGCCGCAGCGTCGCCGCTCTCTTGGAAGGCGTGGCGCGCGGCCTCGAAATCCTTCGCGCGATCCCTGCCGAGCTTCTTCAGCGCCGCGCGCACGCGCTCGTCGAAGTCGGGCTCGCGGCCGTAGAGATGGTTGAAGCGGCGCGCCACCTCGCGCGTGATCTCGACGTGCGGCGCCTGGTCGACGCCGACCGGAACGAAGGCGGCCTTGTAGATCAGGATGTCGGCCGCCTGCAGCAGCGGGTAGCCGAGAAAGCCGTAGGTCGCGAGGTCCTTGTCCTTCAGCCGCTCGATCTGGTCCTTGTAGGTCGGCATGCGCTCGAGCCAGCCGAGGGGCGTGCCCATCGCGAGCAGCGTGAACAGCTCGGCGTGCTCGGGCAGGCGGCTCTGGATGAAGAGCGTCGCCTTCTCGGGGTCGAGGCCGGCGGCGAGCCAGTCGGTCACCATCTCGTAGACCGAGCTCTCGATCACTTCGCGTTCTTCGTAGTGCGTCGTCAGCGCGTGCCAGTCGGCGGCGAAGAAGAAGCACTCGTACTCGTCCTGCAGGCGGACCCAGTTCTTGAGCGCGCCGTGCCAGTGGCCGAGGTGCATCGCGCCGGTCGGGCGCATCCCCGAGAGGACGCGCCGGCGCGCACCGGCGGCCGCCGCGGCGCCGGCCGCGGGGGCGACGGCGCTCGTCGTGGAGGAAGGGTCGCTCATCTGCTGCGGGCCGGCAAAAGCGGTCGATTGTAGGTTTCGGCCGCAGGCGCGCCGATACACTGCGGCGCCGATGAAGAACGTCGTCATCCTCGTTTCCGGCCGCGGCTCGAACATGGAGGCGATCGTTCGCGCCTGCGAGGCCGAGCGCTGGGATGCGCGCATCGCCGCCGTGATCAGCAACCGCGCCGACGCCGCCGGCCTCGCGTTCGCGCGCGGTCGTGGCATCGCCGCCGAGGTCGTCGACCATCGCGCGTTCGCGAGCCGCGACGCCTTCGACGCAGCGCTCGCCGAGCTCGTCGAGCGCCACGGCGCCGACGTCGTCGCGTTGGCAGGCTTCATGCGCATCCTCGGCGCCGACTTCGTGCGTCGCTTCGATGGCCGGCTCGTCAACATCCATCCGTCGCTGCTGCCGGCGTTTCCGGGGCTGCACACGCATCGGCGGGCGATCGAGGCCGGTTGTCAGGTGAGCGGCGCGACGGTGCACTTCGTGACCACCGACCTCGACCACGGGCCGATCGTCGGCCAGGCCATCGTCCCCGTGCTCGCCGACGACACCGAGACCTCGCTTGCGGCGCGCATCCTCGCGCAGGAGCATCTTCTCTATCCGCGCGCGATCCGCTGGCTGATCGAGGGGTCGATCGAGCGCCGCGGCAGGCGCGTCGTCCAGACGCGCGGCGAGTCGCAGCTGCTGTGGACGCCCTAGCGCTGGCGCGCGCGACGTCGCGTCAGAAGAAGCTCGCCGCGGCGTTGACCGAGAACGCCAGGATGGTGGTGTTGAAGGCGAACGAGAGGATCGACTGCGCCAGCACCAGCCTGCGCATCGCCCGCGTCGTCACGCCGACGTCCGATGTCTGCGCGGTGACCGCGATGGTGAACGAGAAGTAGAGGAAGTCGGTGTGGTCGGGCTCGAAGCCGGCTTCGGAATCGGGAAACGAGAGGCCACGGTCGGGCTCCGGACCGTAGTACGCGCTGGCATAGGTGACACCGAACAACACCGGCAGCAACAGCCACGATCCGAACACGGTCGCCGCCGCAAACATCAGGTGGGGCAGCATGTGGTGCGGCCCGGCGGCCTTCGCGGCGATGAGCTCGTAGATGACCGCCGCCAGGCTGATCACCGCGGCGGTGACGACGATCGCGAGCACCGCCGCTGCGCTCTCGGCCTGCGCGAGCGCGAGGCGCTTGATGTGGCCGTGGTCGGCGCGGGCCAGGGCGACGGCGACGAGGACGAGGTAGAGCCAGGCGAGGACGTTCCAGCCGATCAGCGCGCGCGAGACCGGCGAATCGACGTCGGGCCACACCACGCCGACAACGCAGCCGACGACCACGCTGGCGAGCAGGCGCCCATGGCTGACCAGATGGCTCGGCCGGGCATCGGAGTCGGTGGCCTTGGGCGTGCGCACGCCCAAGGATAATCTCGACCATGCACGTGACTGCTCTGCTCGAGGCGCAGACGGAGCTCGTGCGTCGCGTGCTGCGTTTCGAGCATCCCGCCGATCGCGTCGTCACCGACTTCTTCCGCGAGCAGCGAGCGCTCGGCGCCCGCGACCGCCGTGACCTCGCCGATGGCGTCTTTGCGCTCTTGCGCAAGCTCGCGCTCTGGCGCTACCTGGCCGACCTGGGTGCCGGCCTCGGGCCGCTCGAGCGCCGTCTCGCACTCGCGTCCTGGTGCGGCAACGAAGGCAATCTGGACGCCGCGCTCGGCGCCAACGAGCGCGTCTGGCTGCAACGTTGCCGCGAGGCCGACCTCGCGTCGTTGCCCGAGCCGCTTCGCCACAACCTGCCCGCCTGGCTCGCCGAGCCGTTGCAGGGTCGGCTCGGCGCCGAATTCTGGCCCTGGGTCGACGCCATCGATGCGGCGGCACCGCTCGATCTGCGCGTGAACGCGCTGAAGGCCAATCGCGCCGACGTCCTCGCGCAACTGGCGAGCGCCGGCATCGAGGCCGCGCCGACGCCGCATTCGTCGCTCGGAATCCGGGTCACCGGCAAGCCTGCATTGCAGAGAAACGAGGCGTTCGCACAAGGTCTGGTCGAGGTCCAGGACGAGGGCAGCCAGCTGCTTGCGCAGCTCGTCGGCGCGCGGCGCGGCGAGATCGTGGTCGACTTCTGTGCCGGTGCCGGCGGCAAGACGCTCGCCCTCGGTGCGCAGATGCGCAACACCGGCCGGCTCTACGCATTCGACACCTCGGGCCATCGGCTCGCCGCGCTGCAACCCCGCCTTGCCCGCAGCGGCCTCGGCAACGTGCATCCGGCGCAGATCTCGGCCGATCGCGACGAGCGCATCGAGCGGCTCGCCGGCAAGGTCGACCGGGTGCTCGTCGATGCGCCGTGCTCGGGAACCGGCACCTTGCGCCGTCACCCGGATCTGAAGTGGCGCCAAGGCGACGCTTCGGTGGTCGCCCTGGCGACATCGCAGCGAGCGATCCTCGCCACCGCAGCGCGCCTGCTGAAGCCCGGGGGCCGGCTCGTCTACGCGACCTGCAGCGTGCTCGAGGCGGAGGGCGAGGACGTCGCCGACGACTTCGAGCGCGCGAGCGCAGGCGCCTTCGTGCGCGCTCCTGCGCTGGACGCTCTGGGCAAGGCAAAGGTCTGCGGTGCAGAGTCGCTCGTCGAGGGCGACCGGATGCGCCTGTGGACGCATCGCCACGGCACCGATGGCTTTTTCGCGGCCCTCTGGGAATGCGCTTGAGCCCAGCCGCAATGGCCCAAACTCGAGCTCTGGCGTGATATCCGTCGGTTTTAGGGGATATCCCCCAGGGGTCGTCGAATAGAATCGATCCTTTCCCCGAATCCAACGACACAAGGGCCCGGATGGACGTGCTGAACTCGGTTTTCTCCGCCTCGCTCGCCTGGCTGAGCCAGGGCTTTTCGGGCTTCAGCGGCTGGGAGATCGTCGCCTACACGTTGATCACGACCCACATCACGATCGCGGGGGTCACGATCTTCTTGCATCGCGCGCAGGCGCACCGCGCGCTCGACCTGCATCCGATCCCGTCGCACTTCTTCCGCTTCTGGCTCTGGCTCGGCACCGGCATGGTGACCAAGGAGTGGGTCGCGATCCATCGCAAGCACCACGCCAAGTGCGAATCCGAGGACGACCCGCACAGCCCGCAGGTCCGCGGCATCGAGACGGTTCTGCTGCAAGGCAGCGAGCTGTACCGCACCGAGGCGAAGAACCAGGAGACGCTTTCCAAGTACGGCCACGGCACTCCCGACGACTGGCTCGAGCGCAATCTCTACGCACGGTTCAGCTGGCAGGGCGTCGGTCTGCTGCTCATCGTCGACCTGCTGCTGTTCGGTGCGATCGGCGCGACCGTCTGGGCGGTCCAGATGCTCTGGATTCCGATCACCGCCGCCGGCATCGTCAACGGCATCGGCCATTTCTGGGGCTACCGCAATTTCGAGGCGCCCGATGCCAGCCGCAATGTCCTGCCGTGGGGCATCGTGATCGGCGGCGAGGAGCTGCATAACAACCACCACACGTACCCGACGTCGGCCAAGCTCTCGGTCAAGCCGTACGAGTTCGACATCGGCTGGCTGTACATCCGGGGCCTGGAGACGCTGGGTCTGGCCAAGGTCCGCAAGACGCCGCCGCAGCTCAAGCTCGGCGCGATCAAGCCGGTCGCCGACGGCAAGACGCTCGAGGCGATCATCGCCAACCGCTACGAGGTGATGGCCAATTTCGCGCGCAGCCTCCGCCGCGCGAGCCGTGCCGAGCTTGATCGCTTGAAGAGCGAGGGCGTCGCCTCGGGGCGGCTGGCACAGATGCGGCTCGCACGTCGCTGGCTGCACCGCGACGACGACAAGATCCCGACCGCGGTCAAGGCCCAGGTCGCCGACGCGCTGGCGTCGAGCCCTTATCTGGCCAAGCTGGTCGCCATGCGCGAGGAGCTCCGCCTCCTCTGGACGCGCACCGGCGTTTCCGCCGAGCAGCTCGTCGCCGACCTCCAAGCGTGGCTCAAGAAGGCCGAGGAGAGCGGCATCGCCGCCCTACAGGAGTTCGCCCTGCGCCTGCGCGCCGCTCATGCGTAGGCGGTAGCGTCGCACCAAGACAAAGGGTCGCCGCGGCGACCCTTTTGCGTTTGGCTCAAGGCAAGAGTCGCAACGCGACCCCGCTCGCCTTCTTGCCTTACTTCAGCTTCGTCTCCTTGTAGGTCACGTGCTTGCGTGCCTTCGGATCGAACTTCATCATTTCGAGCTTCTCCGGCGTCGTCTTCTTGTTCTTGTCGGTCGTGTAGAAGTGACCGGTGCCGGCACTCGATTCGAGCTTGATCTTCTCGCGTCCACCCTTGGCCATTGCCGTTCTCCTTCGCTCAGAGCTCGCCGCGCGCGCGCAGGTCGGCGACGACCTGGTCGATGCCGACCTTGTCGATCAGACGAAGCGCCGCATTGCTGACGCGCAAGCGCACCCAGCGGTTCTCGCCTTCGACCCAGAACCTGCGGTACTGCAGATTGGGCAGAAAGCGCCGCTTCGTCTTGTTGTTCGCGTGGGAAACGTTGTTCCCGACCATCGGGCGCTTGCCCGTAACCTGACAGACGCGTGCCATGACGCTTCTCCGTGACTGACTGAAAGGGGATTGCGCGCGGACCCGAGACCCTCGGCGCGGCAAAGCCGGGCATTATAGCCGCTGCCGACTTCGCGGCGCTGTCGCCGCTCAGGCCTGCTCGAGGAAGCGCTGGGCGTCGAGTGCCGCCATGCAGCCCGTGCCGGCGCTGGTGACCGCTTGCCGATAGACGTGGTCCTGGACATCGCCGGCAGCAAACGCGCCGGCAACGCTGGTCATCGTCGCGAAGCCGTCGAGGCCGCTTCTGGTCAGGATGTAGCCGTCGCGCATCTCGAGCTGGCCCTTGAAGATGTCGGTGTTGGGCTGGTGGCCGATCGCGATGAAGCAGCCGGTGACGGCGATCTCCGACGTCGAGGCGTCCTGCGTGCTGCGGATGCGCACTCCGGTGACGCCGCCGTCGTTGCCGAGCACCTCGTCGAGCGTCGCCCACAAATGCAGCTGCATCTTGCCGTCCTTGACCTTGGCCATCAGCTTGTCGACCAGGATCGCCTCGGCGCGGAACTTGTCGCGCCGGTGGATCACGTGCACCTTCGACGCGATGTTGGACAGGTAGAGCGCTTCTTCGACCGCGGTGTTGCCGCCGCCGACGACGCACACCTCCTGGCCGCGGTAGAAGAAGCCGTCGCAGGTCGCGCAGCCGCTGACGCCGCGGCCCATGAACGCCTGCTCAGACGCCAGCCCGAGATACTTGGCCGACGCGCCGGTGGCGATGATCAGCGCGTCGCAGGTGTAGCTCGCCGAATCGCCGCGCGCCACGAACGGCCGACGCGCCAGGTCGACCTCGTTGATGTGGTCGAAGACGACCTTGGTGTCGAAGCGCTCGGCGTGCTTGAGGAAGCGCTGCATCAGGTCGGGCCCCATGACGCCGTCGACGTCGGCCGGCCAGTTGTCGACGTCGGTCGTCGTCATCAGCTGGCCTCCCTGCGCGATGCCGGTGACGAGCATCGGCTTCAGGTTGGCGCGCGCGGCGTAGACCGCGGCGCTGTAGCCAGCAGGCCCGGAGCCGAGAATGAGAACGCCTGCGTGATGTGTTGGCAAGGGCATGACGGCGATCGCGAGGTCGGGTGTGGCAGGGGCGCCGCAAGTCTGACATGGGGTTGAAACCGGCTGGCATCAACGCTTCTAATGGTGACAATAGCCCCACCGCGCTCGCGTGAGATTGTCCACGGCGGCGCGCGGATGCGCCCGCAACCAGAAAGGCTCCTCAGATGGCGATGCTCTCGAATCTCGATCTCATCCGGCGCGTTCCACTGTTCTCGCTGCTGACCAACGAGCAGGCCCAGGGCATCGCCGACAGCGTCGTCAAGCGACGTTTCCGGCGCGGCGAGATCGTCGTCGAGCACGGCAAGAAGTCGAACGCCCTCTTCATCCTGCTGACCGGCCGGGCGCGCGTGCTCACCGCCGACTCGCGCGGCCGCGAGGTCATCCTGGCCGTCCTGCAGTCGGGCGACTATGTCGGCGAGATGAGCCTGATCGACAACGAGCCACACTCGGCGACGGTGCGGGCCGAGGTCCAGACCGACATGCTGATCCTCGGCCGCGCCGAGTTCGCGCGCTGCCTGCCCGAGAACTCGAGCCTGTCGTACGCGATCATGCGCGGCCTGGTGCAGCGCCTGCGCAGTGCCGACCGCCAGATCGAGTCGCTCGCGCTGCTCGACGTCTACGGCCGTGTCGCCCGCACGCTGCTCGACATGTCGGAAATGGAGGGCGAGGTCAAGGTCATCCGCAACAAGGTCTCGCGCCAGGATCTCGCCAAGGTCGTCGGCGCGTCGCGCGAGATGGTCAGCCGCGTCATGAAGGACCTCGAGGGGCGCGGCATGGTCCAGACCCAGGAGAACGGCTGGGTCATCATCAAGGAGCAGCTGACCGGCTGATCATCGCCCGCGTGGCGGCTGCCACGGTCGAGGGGTTGCCTTGCGCGGAAGCGCCGCCGCGCTCGACGACAATCCGGCGATGACCTTTCCTCTGGGTTCCCTGCGCGGCGAGGGCGCCGAGCCGGCGCCGCGACCGGCCACCTCCGCGCACGTCGCGCCGCATTGGCGCGAGCAGGTCGCGCTCCTCGTCGGCGCCGTCGTCTGGCTGCTCGCACTGCTCGCCCTGGCGACGCACAGTGCCGCCGATCTGGGCTTCTCAACCTCGGGCAACGGCACGCCGATCCACAACCGCGTCGGCGTCCTCGGCGCCTGGCTCTCGGACTTCGCGTTCTTCGTCGCCGGCTACTCGGTCTGGTGGGTGATCGTCGTCGGCGCGCGGGCCTGGCTCGGCGCGCTCGCGCGGGCGCTGCGCGCAACCGCGATCGCACCCTTCGAGCCGCCGACGACGGCGGCGCCGGCATGGTCGATGGGGCTCGGCCTCGCCTTGCTGCTCGCGGCGAGCGCTTCGCTCGAATGGACGCGCCTCTACCTGTGGGAAGGCCAGGTCGCCGGCGGTCACGCCGGCGGCGTGCTCGGCCTCGTCCTCGGCCGGGCGAGCCAGAACCTGCTCGGCTTCGCCGGTTCGGGCGTGCTCTGGATCGCCGTCCTCGTCGCCGCCGCGTCGCTCGCGCTGCGCTTCTCGTGGCTGCGCGTCGCCGACGCGATCGGCGCCGCGATCGAGTCGCTGCGCACACGCCGCGTCGAGAGGATCGAGCGCGCCGAGGACGCGCGCCTTGGCGCCGAGGCGAGCCGCGAGCGCGGCCAGCTGCTCGAGGCCGAGCACGAGCTGCTGGAGCAGCACCTGCCGCTCGTCATCGAGCCGAGGCAGGTCGAGCAGCCGTTGAGCACGCGCGTCGTCAAGGAGCGACAGAAGCCCTTGTTCTCGGAGCTGGTCGACACCAAGCTGCCGCAGGTCGATCTGCTCGATTCGGCGCCGCAGCGTGTCGAGGGCGTCAGCGCCGAATCGCTGGAGATGACGTCGCGCCTGATCGAGAAGCGCCTGAAGGACTTCGGCGTCGAAGTGCGGGTCGTCGCGGCGTCGCCGGGGCCGGTGATCACGCGCTACGAGATCGAGCCGGCGCTCGGCGTCAAGGGCGTGCAGGTCGTGAGCCTCGCCAAGGACCTGGCGCGCTCGCTAGGCCTGGTCTCGATCCGCGTCGTCGAGACGATCCCCGGCAAGACGACGATGGCGCTCGAGCTGCCGAACGCGAAGCGGCAGACGATCCGCCTTTCGGAAGTGCTCGGCTCGCAGGCCTACGCCGATTCAGGATCGCAGCTCACGCTCGGTCTCGGCAAGGACATCGTCGGCGTTCCGATCGTTGCCGACCTGCAGAAGATGCCGCATTGTCTGGTCGCTGGCACCACGGGAGCAGGCAAGTCGGTCGGCATCAACGCGATGATCCTGTCGCTCCTCTACAAGGCCGAGGCGCGCGACGTCCGCCTGCTGCTGATCGACCCGAAGATGCTCGAGATGAGCGTCTACGAAGGGATTCCGCACCTGCTCTGCCCGGTCGTCACGGACATGAAGCAAGCCGCCAACGCGCTCAACTGGGGCGTCGGCGAGATGGAGCGCCGCTACAAGCTGATGAGCCGGCTCGGCGTTCGCAACCTCTCGAGCTACAACAAGAAGCTCGCCGAAGCAGCGGAGAAGGGCGAGCCGATCGCCAACCCGTTCAGCCTCACGCCCGAGAACCCCGAGCCGCTCGAGCGGTTGCCGTTCATCGTCATCGTCATCGACGAGCTCGCCGACCTGATGATGGTGATCGGCAAGAAGATCGAGGAGCTGATCGCGCGGCTCGCGCAGAAGGCGCGCGCATCGGGCGTGCACCTGATCCTGGCGACCCAGCGGCCGAGCGTCGACGTCATCACCGGCCTGATCAAGGCCAACATCCCGACCCGGCTCTCGTACCAGGTGTCGAGCAAGATCGACTCGCGAACCATCCTCGACCAGATGGGCGCCGAGACGCTGCTCGGGATGGGCGACATGCTCTACCTGCCATCGGGGATCGGCGTGCCGGTGCGCGTCCACGGCGCCTTCGTCAGCGACGACGAGGTGCACCGCGTCGTCGCCTACCTGAAGAGCCAGGGCGAGCCGAACTACATCGACGGCATTCTCGAGGGCGGGACGCTCGACGGCGACGGCGACGCGCTCGCTGAACCGGGGCTCGGCGGCGGCGAGAGCGATCCGATGTACGACCAGGCGGTCGCCATCGTCCTGCAGCACCGGCGCGCCTCGATCTCGCTCGTCCAGCGCCATCTGCGCATCGGCTACAACCGGGCGGCGCGATTGCTGGAACAAATGGAGAAATCAGGACTCGTTACCGCCATGGCCTCGAACGGCAACCGCGACATTCTCGTCCCGGCGCGGGCGGAATGAAGGGCATCCTCGCGCTCGCGGCGGCGCTCGCGGTCTCGGTCGCGGCGCACGCCGATCCCGTCGCCACCCTGCGCGCGTTCGTCCGCGACGTGAAGAGCGGTCGTTCGCAGTTCACCCAGACGGTCACCTCGCCCGACGGCGCGAAGAAGAAAGTGTCCTCGGGCAGCTTCGAGTTCTCGCGGCCGAATCGCTTCCGCTTCGTCTATACGAAGCCGTTCGAGCAGACGATCGTCGGCGACGGCGAGAAGGTCTGGATCTACGACGCCGACCTCAACCAGGTCAGCGCCAGGAAGCTCGGCCGCGCGGTCGGCGCCACGCCGGCGGCGCTGCTCGCCGGCGGCGATCTCGAGCGCGACTTCGATCTGGCCAGCTTGCCGCCGCACGACGGACTCGACTGGGCCGAGGCCAAACCGAAGGCCAAGGACGGCGCCTTCGAATCGGTGCGCGTCGGCTTCAACGACAAGGGTCTCGCGGCGCTCGAGATCATCGACAGCTTCGGCCAGAAGTCGCTGCTGCGCTTCGAGGGCTTTGCCGCCAACGTACCGATCGCCCCGGAGACGTTCCGCTTCACGGTGCCTGCCGGCGCCGACGTCATCGAGCAGTAGGTCGCCCGGCTGCGATCGCAGCCCGCAAGGCAGCGATCTCATCCCACAGCTTCGACTCCGGATCGAGCTGCAACGAGCGCGCGCCGTGGTCTGCCTCCGCCAGGGAGGTTTCGGCCCGACTCCGCTCGCCGGCGGCGAGCTCGAGCCGGCCGCGCCCGCAGAGCAGCGCCACCAGCTCGAGCTTCTCGTCGACGGCGCGAAGCTGAGCCTCGGCTTGCGTCAGCAGGGCGCCCGCTTCGTCGAGCCGGCCCTGCTGCGTCATCAGGTCGCCCAGCCCGGCGAGCGCCATCCCCTCGTAGCGCCGATTGCCGACCGCGCGATCGAGGATGAGCGCCTGCTCGAAGTGCGTCCTGGCCGGTTCGCTCCGCCCTTGCTCGCGTTCGAGCGCGCCGAGCATGCCGAGGACGACGCCCTGCGTTCGGCGATTGCCGGCTTCGCGCGCGATCGCGAGCGCGGCGGTCAAACGCGCGCGCGCCTCGTCGATGCGGCCCTCGCCGAGGTCGAGCGTGGCGAGGTTGGCCAGCACGTTGCCCTCCTCGGTGCGATCGCCGGCGTCGCGATGGATCGCGAGTGCGGCCTCGCATTGCTCGCGACCGAGCGTGTGCCGTCCTTGCTCGATGTTCAACGTTCCGAGGTTGCCGAGGACCAGGCCCTCCTGGCGCCGGTCGTCGAGCTCGCGGCTGACGGCGAGGGCGGCCTCGAAATGATCGCGCGCGAGGTCGAACCGGCCCTGCTCGGCGTGCACGATGGCCAGGCTGTTCAGCGCCTTGGCTTCGGCGTCGCCGTCGCCGATCTCACGATCGATCGCGAGCGCGCGCTCGTAGGTCGAGCGCGCCTCGTCCATCGCCCCGGTCTGGCGCTGGACGATGCCGAGCTCGGCGAGTGCGACGCCATCGGCCTCACCCAAGGCGCTGCGCAGCGCAAGCGCGCGCTCGGCACTGCGCCGCGCCTCCGCCATGCGACCTTGCTGCCGCTCGGCGTTGGCCAGACGCGTCAGCACCTCGGCTTCGCGGCCCGGATCGCTCGCCGCCTGCGCGAAGGCAAGGGCGCGCGAGAGCAGCGCGCCCGCGTGCTCGAGGCGGCCCGCGGCGATGTTCGCCCGTGCCGCCGAGGTCAGCGCTGCGGCATGCAGCGACGGCTCGATCGCCGCGATCGTGTCGACTTCGGCGCCGAGCCCGATCGCGACGTCGAACGGTCCCTGCGTCGCGATGGCTTCCCAGGTGGCGCGCAAGGCGCCGACCGCGGTCGGCGCATCCTGTCTGGCCACGGCTCGTCTGCACGCGGCGACCAGATTGTCGAGCTCGAGCATGAGCGCTCGCCGGCGCGCGCCGCCGCCGTCGCGAAAGAGCGACCGCAGGCGTTCGTCGGCACCGAAGCGAGCGAAATAGCTGCCATGCCTCTGCTCGACGGCGCGCTCAGCGCCCGCGCCGCTCGCCGCCAGCTTCTGCGCTGCGTAGTCGTGGATGCTCAGATACATCCCGAAGTACGGCTCCTCGATGTCATGGCGCGTCTGCTCGACCGGCACCCACGTGCGCAACAGGCTCTTGTCGACGAGCACCTGGACGGCGTCCAGGACCGCAGGCGCGTCGGGCCATGACGAGAGGTCGAGCACCGCTTCGGCGGCGTCGAGCGTGAAGCCGCCCTCGAAGACCGAGCACTGGGCGAGCGCTAGCTGCTCCCACGGCAGCAGCAGATTCCAGGACCAGTCGATCGCGCTGCGCAGCGTCGCCTGGCGGTCGGCGGCGCCGCGGCCACCGGCGAGAACACCGAACCGGTCGGTCAGCCGATCGAGCAGCTGCGCCGGCGACAGCAGCCGGATACGCGCCGCCGCCAGCTCGATCGCGAGCGGCAGTCCGTCGAGCAGCGCGACGATTCGCTCGACGCTCGCGCGATTCGTGGCCGTGATCGCGAAGTCGGCGCGCTGGGCGCGGGCGCGCAAGGCGAACAGCTCGACGCCCTCGGCGTCGAGCGACAGCGGTTCGAGCGGCAGCAGGTCCTCGCCGCCGAGGTGCAGCCGCTCGCGGCTCGTGGCGAGGAACGCGGCGTCGGGCGCGCGGTCGAGCCAGCGGCCGACGCTCGCGGCGGCGTACTGCACGATCTGCTCGAAGTTGTCGAGGATGACGAGGCAGCGTCCGCGCGTCGCGATCGCATGGCCGAGCTGGACGCCGGGATCGCTCTTGCCGAGTGGCACGTCGAGGGCGACGGCGACGACGAAGAACACGCTCTCGAGGGTTCGCGCCTCGGAGAGGTCGCAGAAGTAGACGCCACCCGGCCAGTCGCCGAGCCAGTTCCAGCCGTAGCGGCGGGCCAGTCGCGTCTTGCCGGTGCCGCCGGGACCGACGATCGTCACCAGCCGCGCGCCGGCGTCGAGGCGGGCAGCGACGGCGGCGAGATCGGCGGCCCTGCCGACGAACGCATCGCGCTCGCGCGGCAAGGTGTGGCGCACCTCGCGCGCGGGCCGCCAGCCGTCGTCATCGGCACGAACGACGCGAAACGCCTTCTCGGCGTCGTCTGCAGGCGCGAACGACGAATCGCCGCGAATGCCGAGCTCGAAGATCTCGATGGGCTCGGCGAGGCCCTTCAGGCGATAGTGGCCGTGGCTCGCGATCGACACCCGATCGGCCGTGAGCGCGTCGCCGATCGCGGCCTGCGCTGCGGCCGTGAGCAAGGTCTGCCCGCCGCGCGCGAGCGACATGACGCGTGCCGCGAGCGGCTTGGCGATGCCCTCGACCTCGACCGGCTTGGCGCCGCGAGCGACCTCGTCGGCGGCGTTCTCGCGCAAGGTGACGGTGCCGACGTGGAGGCCGGCGCGCGCCCGCAGGTCGAGCGTCGCGAGCGCTTCGTGATACGCCAGCGCGAACGCGGCCGCTTGCGGGGCACTGTCGAAGAGGAGGAAGAAGCCGTCGCTGTGATCGATCTCGCGGCCGCCGTGGCGGGCGAGGAGCGCACGCGCGCGGCGATCGTGCTCGGCGAGGACGCTGGCGGCACGTGCGTCGCCCAACCGCTCGACCACGGCAGTGCTGTCGACCAGATCGGTGAAGAGAAGCGCGTGGCCGTCCATGCGATCGCCTCCGCGACCTCAGGAGGGCGCCGACAGTATGTGCCCGCTCGAGATCTCGCGACTGCGGGCGCGCCATCCACGCATGTCTATGTCGACACTCGGCAGGACGCATCAGGCGGCACGCGACGCGATCAGCACCGCGTTCGTGCCACCGAACGCGAACGAGCTCGACATCGCGTGACGGAGCGCTGGCGCGGGACGCGGCCCACCGATGACGAGATCGATCGCGAATGCAGGATCGACCACCGTCGTCGCCGCGGTCGGTGGCAGCCGCCCGGCGGCGAGCGCGCACGCGGCGGCGAGCAGCTCGACGGCGCCGCCGGCGCCGAGCAGATGGCCGTGGATCGCCTTGGTCGACGTCACCGCGACACCGCGCGCGCCGAACACCGCGGCGATCGACGCGGCTTCGGCCGCGTCGCCCGCGAGCGTCGCCGTGCCATGCGCGTTGAGATGGCCGACATCGGCGGCGGCCAGACCGGCGTCGGCGAGGGCAGCTCGCATGGCTCGCGCCTGCCCGGCGGCGTCGGGGTTGGTGATGTGGACGCCGTCGCAATTGGTCGCGTAGCCGGCGAGCTGCCACGCCGGCGTCGCGCCGCGCGCGCGCGCGTGCTCGGCCGGCTCGAGGATGAAGGCGGCGGCCGCCTCACCGAGGGCGAAGCCGGCGCGATCGACGGCGAACGGCCGGCACGCCCGCGTCGCCGCGTCCGCAGGCGCGTCCGACGGCAGCGGCGCCAGCACGCGCATGGCCTGCCAGCCGGCGATGACGCCGGGCGTCAGCAGCGATTCGCTGCCGCCGGCGATGGCGACGTCGATCCAGCCGGCGCGGATCGCCCGCATCGCCTCGCCGATGGCCACCGCCGAAGACGCGCACGCGCAGGCGTACGCGATGGCCGCGCCGCGCGCGCCGAAGCGCAGCGCGAGCTCGGCAGTCGGTGCGTTCGGCATCGTCGTGACGACGCTGGTCGGCCGCATCCGGCGGCGATCGGCGTAGACCGTGCGGCAGGTCGCCTCGAAGGTCGATGCGCCCGCCATGCCGCTGCCCCAGAAGATGCCGAGCCGCTCGCCATCGATGCTGCCGGCGGCGAGGCCGGCCTGGCGTGCCGCCTCCTCGGCAGCGACGAGCGCCATCGCGGTCGCACGATCGAGCGGCAGGCGCGACGGCGCGACGACGGTGCCGGCATCGAAGTCCGCCGCGGCGAGCGGCACCGGCGGGATGTCGAGCCCGGGCAGGTCGACGACATGGGCACGGATCGCGGAGCGACCCGCGAACAGGCTCTCCTCGAATGCTCGCAGGCCGATGCCGATCGGGCTGACGACGCCGCTGCCGCTGACCGCGACCGGCGATGCAGCGCCGCGGCTAGCGGCTGACGACATCGCCGCGCGCCTTCGCCGCGACCGCCTCGTCGAGCAGCCTCGCGAGCTGCTCGAGCGTGACGCCGGCCTGGCGCGGGTCGAGCCGCTCCTCCGGAATGCGGACGTCGAAGCGATCCTCGACCGCGAACACGAACTCCATGAGCGCGAGCGAATCGAGGCCGAGCTGGTCAAGCGCCGTCTGCGGCTGGACGACCGCGGCGTCGACGTGGAAGTTCTCGACCAGGACGGAGACGAGGGCGGCGAACGTCGACGGCTGCATGCGAGCGAAGGGCGGCGAAGCACATCTTATGTCCGGCCTCGCGACGGCGTCGGCGGCGGGGCAGAATCGGGCCGCCGTTTGCCGACGACGGCTTGACACGTGGCCCAGACCTCGCTCGAACTCGGTTTCGCCGACCCTGCCGCGCCGCTCGCCGAGCGCCTGCGGCCGAAGGCCCTTCCAGACGTGATCGGCCAGCGCCATCTGCTCGGTCCGGGCAAGCCCCTGCGCGTCGCGTTCGAGTCGGGCCGGCTCCACTCGATGATCCTGTGGGGGCCACCCGGCGTCGGCAAGACCACGCTCGCCAGGTTGATGGCCGACGCCTTCGCCGCCCAGTTCATCGCCATGTCGGCGGTGCTCGGCGGCGTCAAGGACATCCGCGAGGCGGTCGAGCGGGCGCAGGCGGCGCGAACGACGGGTCGCGCGACGGTCGTCTTCGTCGACGAGGTGCACCGCTTCAACAAGAGCCAGCAGGACGCGTTCCTGCCGCACGTCGAATCGGGCCTCTTCACCTTCATCGGCGCGACGACTGAAAACCCGTCGTTCGAGGTCATCTCCGCGCTGCTCTCGCGCGCCACCGTGCACGTGCTGAAGCCGCTCGACGACGACGACCTGCGCACGCTGCTCGACCGTGCGCAGGTGGCTCTCGCGGCGCCGCCGCTCGCCGACGCAGCGCGCGATCGCCTGATCGGCTATGCCGACGGCGACGCTCGTCGCCTCCTCAACGCCTACGAGAACCTTGTCGCGACGGTGCAAACGCAGCGTGCCGCAGCCGAGGGCTCCGAAGATGCGCGAGCCCCGATCGACGAGACCACGCTCGAGCACGCCCTCGGCGAGCAGCTGCGCCGCTACGACAAAGGCGGCGAGCAGTTCTACGACACCATCTCGGCGCTCCACAAGGCGGTGCGTGGCAGCGATCCCGACGCATCGCTGTACTGGTTCGTGCGCATGATCGATGGCGGCGTCGATCCGCGCTACGCGGCCCGCCGGCTGGTGCGGATGGCGAGCGAGGACATCGGCCTCGCCGACCCGCGGGCGCTGCGCCTCGCCCTCGACGCTGCCGAGACCTACGAGCGCCTCGGCACGCCCGAGGGCGAGCTCGCGCTCGCCGAGGCGGTCGTCTACCTCGCGATGGCGCCGAAGAGCAACGCCGTCTACGCCGCCTACAACGCGACCCGGGCGTATATCAAGAGCGACCGGACGCGGCCGGTGCCGCTGCGCCTGCGCAATGCCCCGACCGCGCTGATGAAGGGGCTCGACTACGGCAAGGGCTATCGCTACGCCCACGACGAGGAGGGTGCATTCGCCGCCGGCGAGCGCTACTGGCCCGACGACATGGAGGCGCAGACGTTCTACCGGCCGGCGCCGCGCGGCCTCGAGATCTCGATCGGCGAGCGGCTCGCCGAGCTGCGCAGGCTGAACGAGGCGGCGGGCGGCGACTAGAAGCCGGCGCGCCCGAGCGTCGGCCGGGCCTCAGAAGCCGAGCTTGAGCCGGGTCGGCGAGCGCGCGACGACCGCGTCGGGAACGAAGAAGTCGGCCTGCAGCGGCCCGTCGTGGCCGCTCGGCGCATAGGGCGAGAAATCGCTGACACCGTCGGCGCGCAGCACCTCTTCGTCGATGAAGAAATTGCCGCTGCACTCGCGCGCCGGCTTCGACAGGATCGCGTGCGCGGCATCGGCCATGATCTCGGGGCTGCGGCACTCGGCTGCCATCGCGTCGCCGCCGAGCGCGAAGCGTACCGCCGCGGTGTCGATCGCGGTCAGCGGCCAGAGCGAATTGACGGCGACGCCGCGCGACCTGAACTCCGCCGCCATGCCGAGGGTGCACATGCTCATGCCGAACTTGGCCATCGTGTAAGCGACGTGGTGGGCGAACCACTTCGGGTCGAGGTCGAGCGGCGGCGCCAGGTTGAGGATGTGCGGGTTGGACGACTTCAGCAGGTGTGGCAGCGTCAGCTTCGAGCACAGGAAGGTGCCACGGGCGTTGACCTGGTTCATGAGGTCGTAGCGCTTCATGTCGGTCGACAACGTGTCGGTGAGCGCGATCGCGCTCGCGTTGTTGACGCAGACGTCGATGCCGCCGAACGCCGCGACGCCCTGCTCGACGGCCGACCTCACCTGCTGCTCGTCGCGGATGTCGCAGACGATCGGCAATGCCTGACCGCCGGCGGCGACCACTTCCTTGGCGGCGCTGAAGATCGTCCCCGGCAGCTTCGGATGGGGTTCCGCCGTCTTGGCGGCGAGGATGATGTTGGCGCCGTCGCGTGCCAGGCGGCAAGCGATCGCCAGGCCGATGCCGCGGCTGGCGCCCGAGATGAAGATCGTCTTGCCCCGAAATGCCATGGCGCCTTCTCCCCGCGAAATCGCATGAGGGTCGTCCACATCGGGCGGGAAGTCAACCGCCCCCGGCGCGACCCCATGGGGCCAGTCCCTAGCCGGCGGCAAACGAATTGCTAATAGAGTCGCTGCGTGGACATCTTCATCCAGCAGATCATCAACGGCCTGGTGCTCGGCAGCGTCTACGCGCTCGTGGCGCTCGGCTACACCATGGTCTACGGGATCATCAATCTCATCAACTTCGCCCATGGCGACGTGCTGATGGTCGGCGCGTTGACGAGCTGGACCGTCGTCACGCTGCTCGCCGACTCGGGCCTGCCGGGCTGGGCGCTGCTCCTGATCTCGCTCGCCGCCGCCGTCGTCGTCTGCGCGGTCCTCAACTTCGCGATCGAGAAGGTCGCCTATCGGCCGCTGCGCAATGCGCCGCGCCTCGCGCCGCTCATCACCGCGATGGGGATGAGCCTGCTGCTGCAGACGCTGGCGATGATCATCTGGAAGCCGAACTACAAGTCGTTCCCGATCTTGCTGCCCGGCGATCCGCACGTCGTCTTCGGCGCGGTCATCAACAACGTGCAGCTGCTCATCCTCGGCGCCACGGTGGTCACGCTCTCGGGCCTGATGTACCTCGTCAACCGGACCCGCCTCGGCCGGGCGATGCGCGCGACGGCGGAGAACCCGCGTGTCGCCGCGCTGATGGGCGTCAAGCCCGACACGGTGATCTCGGCGACGTTCGTGATCGGCGCCGCCCTCGCCGCTCTCGCCGGCGTCATGTACGCGGCCAACTACGGCTCGGTGCAGCACACGATGGGCTTCCTGCCGGGTCTGAAGGCGTTCACCGCCGCAGTCTTCGGCGGCATCGGCAATCTCGCCGGCGCGATGGTCGGCGGCGTCCTGCTCGGCCTGATCGAGTCGCTCGGCGCCGGCTACATCGGCGAGCTCACCGGCGGTGTTCTGGGCAGCAACTACCAGGACATCTTCGCCTTCATCGTCCTCATTCTCATCCTGACGCTCAGGCCGCAGGGCCTGCTCGGCGAGCGCGTCGCAGACCGCGCCTGACACTGCCAGGTTGGCCATGAGTCGCCTCGCCGACGCCACGCGCCAGCAGAAGCTGCTCGCCTTCCTGATCGCCGCCGCGGTGCTCTTCGCCGTGCCGTTCGTCGTCCAGATCGCCGGCAACGCCTGGGTGCGGATCATCGACATCGCGCTCCTCTATGTGCTGCTCGCGCTCGGCCTCAACATCGTCGTCGGCTACGCCGGCCTGCTCGACCTCGGCTACGTCGCGTTCTACGCGGTCGGTGCCTACATGCTGGGCCTGCTCGCATCGCCGCAGCTCACCGACACCTTCGCGGCGATCGCCGCCGCCTTCCCGCGCGGCCTGCACACGCCTTGGTGGATCGTCATTCCGCTCGGCGCGCTCGTGGCCGGCGGCGCCGGCGTCCTGCTCGGCGCGCCGACGCTGAAGCTGCGCGGCGACTACCTTGCGATCGTCACGCTCGGTTTCGGCGAGATCGTCCGCGTGTTCTTGAACAACCTCGACGCGCCCGTCAACATCACGAACGGGCCGAAGGGAGTCGCGGGCATCGACGAGATCTCGATCTTCGGCGACTCGCTCGGCAAGACGCACCACTTCTTCGGTCTCGACTGGCCGAAGGTGACGAACTACTATTTCCTGCTCCTCGTTCTCGTCGTCCTCGCGGTGCTGGTCTGCTATCGCCTCGAGCGCAGCCGCATCGGCCGCGCCTGGATGGCGATCCGCGAAGACGAGGTCGCCGCCAAGGCGATGGGCATCAATACCCGCAATCTCAAGCTTCTCGCCTTCGGCATGGGAGCGACCTTCGGTGGCGTCTCGGGCGTGATGTTCGCGAGCTTCCAGGGCTTCATCTCGCCGGAGTCATTCAGCCTGCAGGAGTCGATCATGATCGTGGCGATGGTCGTTCTCGGCGGCATCGGCCACCTCCCGGGCGTGATCGTCGGTGCCCTTCTGCTCGCGGCGTTGCCCGAAGTGCTGCGCTACGTCGCCGGGCCGCTGCAGCAGATGACCGATGGCCGCCTCGACGCCTCGATCCTGCGCCAGCTGCTGGTCGCACTGGCGATGATCGGCATCATGCTGTCGCGGCCGCGCGGCCTGTGGCCCTCGCCCGAGCACGGCAGGGCGCCGCAGAAGCTGCCGGCGACTCCGGCGCCGCCGGGAGTCGCCGGAGGCGAGCTGCCCGCAGAGGTCGACTACACGCACATCGTCCCGGGGCAGCAGATCCCGCCGCCGGCGACGCACATCGTGCCGACCGAGTAGAGCCCCGAGCGATGAGCGAGTCGATCCTCAAGGTCACGGCGGTCTCGAAGCGCTTCGGCGGCCTGCAGGCGCTGTCCGATGTCGGCATCACGATCGAGCCCGGCCAGGTCTATGGGCTGATCGGCCCGAACGGAGCCGGCAAGACGACGTTCTTCAACGTCATCACGGGCCTGTACACCCCGGACTCGGGGACCTTCGAGCTCGGCGGCAAGCCGTACCGGCCGTCGGCGGTGCACGAGGTCGCCAAGGCCGGCATCGCGCGCACCTTCCAGAACATCCGCCTGTTCGCCGACATGACGGCGCTCGAGAACGTGATGGTCGGCAGGCACGTGCGGACGCATTCCGGGCTCGTCGGCGCGGTCTTTCGCACCCCGGGCTTTCGCGCCGAGGAGGCCGCGATCGCGCGGCGCGCGCACGAGCTGCTCGACTACGTCGGCATCGGCAGCTTTGCCGCCTTCAAGGCGCGCACGCTCAGCTACGGCGACCAGCGCCGACTCGAGGTCGCGCGCGCGCTGGCCACCGATCCCAAACTGATCGCGCTCGACGAGCCCGCAGCCGGCATGAACACGACCGAGAAGGTGACGCTGCGCCAGCTGATCGATCGCATCCGCAAGGACGGTCGCACGATCCTGCTCATCGAGCACGACGTCAAGCTCGTCATGGGCCTGTGCGACCGCGTCACCGTGCTCGACTACGGCCGGCAGATCGCCGAAGGGACGCCGGCCGAGGTGCAGAGAAACGAGAAGGTGATCGAGGCCTACCTCGGCGCCGGCCACACGGCGCATTGACGATGGACACGGCGACCACGACCACAAGCTCGACCGCCACTCTCGGCGCGGCGGCGAGGACGCTGCTGCGCGTCAGCGACCTGAAGGTCGCGTACGGTGGCATCCAGGCGGTCAAGGGCGTCTCGTTCGAGGTCCGAAATGGCGAGCTCGTCAGCCTGATCGGCGCCAATGGCGCCGGCAAGACGACGACTCTGAAGGCGGTCACCGGCACGCAGGCGGCAGCCGGAGGCGAGATCGAGTTCATGGGCCGGAGCATCCGCGGCCAGGGGCCGTGGGACCTCGTCAAGCAGGGTCTGGTGATGGTCCCGGAAGGGCGCGGCGTGTTCGCGCGCATGACGATCATCGAGAACCTGCAGATGGGCGCCTTCGTCCGCGACGACGACAAGGAGATCGCCGCCGACGTCGAACGCGTCTTCACGATCTTCCCGCGCCTGAAAGAGCGCCGCCACCAGCTCGCCGGCACGATGAGCGGCGGCGAGCAGCAGATGCTCGCGATGGGGCGCGCGCTGATGGCGCGGCCGAAGGTGCTGCTGATGGACGAGCCATCGATGGGACTCTCGCCGATCATGGTCGACAAGATCTTCGAGGTCGTCGAGGACATCCATCGTCAGGGAACGACGATCCTCCTGGTCGAGCAGAACGCGAGCCGCGCGCTGCAGCTCGCGTCGCGCGGCTACGTCCTGGACAGCGGCGAGGTGACGATGAGCGGCGACGCCAAGGCGCTGCTCGCCGATCCGAAGGTGCGCGCCGCCTATCTCGGCGAGTAGATCCGCGCGCCGGTCGCGCTCGCTCTCGATGGCGCCGTTCCTGCTCGTCGTCACCACGGTCGGCGACCGCGAAGAGGCGAGCCGGCTCGCCCGCACCCTGGTCGAACGCGGCTTGGCGGCGTGTGCCCAGATCTCGGCGATCGAGAGCTACTACGCGTGGCAGGGCGCGATCGAGCACGACGACGAGTGCCGCGTCCTCTTCAAGGTCGCGACGGCCGCGTACGACGCCGCCGAGCGGGCGATCCGCGAGCTCCATCCGTACGAGCTGCCGGCAATCCACGCGATCCCGGTCGAGCGCGCCTGGGAGCCGTATCGCGCCTGGGTCGACGCGAATTCGCGCGCCGATGGAAGCACTGCCTCGCCGTCCGCGCCCGCTGCTGGCGGAGGCGACGGTTGATTAAAATCCCGCCCTCATCGGCGCGAACGCCGCCTCGCAGGGACCGGGGCGCGGCCCGAAAAAGCTGACTGGAGACCCGGCCCCGTGCAGCCTCTGTCCTCCCGTACCGAGCCGGACGTAGCCGGCGCGGAGCTCCGATGCGACGTTCTCGTCGTCGGCGGCGGCCCGGCGGGCTCGACCATCGCTGCGCTGCTCGCCGAAGCCGGCCGCGACGTCGTCGTGATCGAGAAGGCGCATCACCCGCGCTTCCACATCGGCGAGTCGCTGCTGCCCGCCAACGCGGCACTGTTCGACAAGCTCGGCCTCCGCGCGCAGGTCGAGGCGATCGGCATGCAGAAGTACGGCGTCGAGTTCGTCTCGCCCGATCACGACCATCGCCAGTTCATCGAGTTCACCGAGGCGTGGGACAAGTCGATGCCGTATGCGTGGCAAGTGCGCCGCTCCGAGCTCGACGAGCTGCTCTTTCGCGATGCCGCCGGCAAAGGCGCGCGTACCTTCGAGGGTCAACGCGTGCGCGAGGTCGCGTTCGAGGACGGCGGTGCGATCGCGACGGTCGAAGACGAGAACGGCATTCGCAGTCGCTGGCGCGCGAAGTTCGTCGTCGACGCGTCGGGTCGCGACACGCTGCTCGCCAACCAGCTGCGCTGCAAGGAGAAGAACAGGCGCCACAACAGCTCCGCGCTCTACGGCCACTACACCGGCGCCGAGCGTCTGCCCGGCAAGCTCGAGGGCAACATCACGATCTTCTGGTTCGAGCACGGCTGGTTCTGGTTCATCCCGCTCGTCGACGGCACGACGAGCATCGGTGCCGTCTGCTGGCCGTACTACCTGAAGTCGCGGCAGAAGCCCTTGCCCGAGTTCTTCGCCGACACGATCGCCCTATGTCCGGCGCTCGCGGCGCGCCTTGCCGGCGCCGAGCTCATCGATGGTCGCGTCTATGCGACGGGCAACTACTCGTATGCGAGCGGCCGCAGCAGCGGCGATCGCTTCCTGATGATCGGCGATGCGTACGCGTTCGTCGACCCGGTCTTCTCGTCGGGCGTCTACCTGGCGATGCAGAGCGCGTTCGACGGCGCCCGCGTCGTCGAGGCCGTGCTCGACGGCCGACGCGACGCCGCGGCGCTGCGGCGCGCCTTCGACCACCGGGTGCAGCGCGGGCCGCGCGAGTTCTCGTGGTTCATCTTCCGGGTGACGAATCCGACCATGCGCGAGTTCTTCATGTCGCCGCAGAACCCGTTCCGCGTCAAGGAAGCACTGGTCTCCCTGCTTGCCGGCGACATCTATGGCCGCACGCCGATCTGGACGTCGATCGCGATCCTGAAGGCGTTGTACTACCTCGTCTCGTTCGGCAACCTTGCCCGCACGGTGCGGGCGTGGCGGCGCCGCCGCATCAACATCCGCGACGTCGAGGTCCAGGCACCGTGAGGCGCCTGGCCGATTCCCGAGGACGTCTGCGTGTGTCGCTCGTCGTCCTCAGTGCGCTCGTGATCGCGGCGCGGGCGGATGCCGACGAGGTTCCGCTGCCTGGGCCCGTGCTCGAGGACCAAGTCCCGCGCACGCCGACGAAGGACATCGGCACCGAGCCGCTCTGGGAGGTCGGCCTCGGCGTCGCGACGGTGCGCTTCGACGACTACCGCGGCTCGGACCAGAGCAACGTCTACCTGCTGCCGCTGCCCTTCGTCGCCTACCGCGGCCGGTTTCTTCGCGCCGACCGCGACGGCGCCCGGGCGATTCTCTTCGCCGGCTACCGCATGGTCGTCGACGTCAGTCTCGCGGCATCGGTTCCGAACCGGAGCAGCGGCAACGAAGCTCGCACCGGCATGCCGGACCTGGCGGCGACGCTGGAGATCGGTCCCAGCCTGAACGTCGAGCTCTGGCAGTCGAGCAACCGCGGCCTCAAGCTCGACCTGCGCCTGCCGGTGCGCGAGGCGATCACGTTCGAGCGCTCGCCGCGCACCGTCGGCGCGACCTTCTCGCCCAATCTCAACCTCGACGTGCGCGGCTTTGCCGGCCACTGGAACCTGGGCTTCCTCGCCGGTCCGCTGTTCGCAGCCCGGCGCTACCACGAATATTTCTACAGCGTGCCGCCGCAATTCGCGACCGATTCGCGGCCAGCGTACGCGGCGCCCGGCGGCTATGCCGGCTGGCGCGCGACGACGGCGTTCTCGCGCCGGCTGGGCAACGCCTGGCTCGGCGGGTTCCTGCGCTACGACGACCTGCATGGCGCGGCGTTTGCCCCGAGTCCGCTCGTCCGGCGCGAACAGACAGTCACCGCGGGCTTCGGCATCTCATGGATCTTCGCGACTTCGAGCCAGCGCGTACCGGCCGACGACTGACCGGCGAGGCGGCGCAGTCGCCTGCGCTCGGCCAGCGGGTCAGGTTCGCCGCCGTCCTCGTCCACTTGGGCGCGATGTCGCTCGCCTGGGCCCTGGTCGCGCCGCTGGCCGGGCAGCTGCTGCCGCGCGCTGCGGCGGGCCGCCTCGGTCGCGCCGCGATCTCGTTCATCTACCGTTCCTGCTGGGCCCGCGCCGAACGATTCGGCCTCCTGGAGCTCGACTCGAGTGCCCTCGACGTCCTGCGCGACGAGCCCGGAGGGCTGATCGTCGCCGCCAACCACCCGAGCATGCTCGATGCACTCGTCGTCGTGGCCCGGCTGCCGCGCGGCGTCTGCATCATGAAGGCGGACCTGCTGCGCAACGTCTTCCTCGCCGGCGGTGCGCGGCTCGCGCAGTACATCCGCAACGATGTCGGCCGCGGCATGGTGCGCGACGCCGTCGCCAGCCTGCGCGAAGGCAACCAGCTGGTCCTCTTCCCCGAGGGCACGCGAACCGTCACGGCGCCGATCAACGCGTTCAAGCCCGGCATCACGCTGATCGCGCACCTCGCCCAGGTGCCGATCCAGACGGTCGTCATCGAGACCTTCTCGCCGTATCTCACCAAGGGATGGCCGCTGCTCAAGGCGCCACCGGTGCCGGTCCGCGTGCGAGTGCGGCTCGGCAGGCGGTTCGCCGCCGATCCCGACCACCGCGCGCAACTGCAGCGGATCGAGCGCTACTTCGCCGAGGAACTCGGCACGTGACGGCGGCGGCGATGTCGGCGACGCACGTCGTCGTCATCCCGAGCTACGACACCGGGCCGCTCGCCTACGAGACCGTGCGCGCCGCCCGCGCCGCGTGGGCTCCGGTCTGGGTCGTCGTCGATGGCAGCCGCGACGGCACTGCCGAAGGCCTGCTCGCCATGGCCGCTGCCGACCCGGGCCTGAGGGTCGACGTCCTCGCCCGCAACAGCGGCAAGGGTGCGGCCGTCCTGCACGCGCTCGAGGCTGCGCGCGGCGCCGGCTTCACGCATGCGCTGACGATGGATGCCGACGGCCAGCATCCTGCCGACCGGATCGCGACGTTCATGGCCGCGTCGGCGGCGGCGCCCGACGCGATGGTTCTCGGCCGGCCCGTGTTCGACGCCTCGGCGCCGCTGTTGCGCGTCCGTGGCCGGCGCGTCTCGAATGCCTGGACGAAGCTCGAGACGCTCGGCGCCGGCATCGCCGACTCGCTGTACGGCTTTCGCGTCTATCCGATCGCGCCGCTCGTCGACGTCATGCGCGGGCAGGCCTGGATGCGCCGCTTCGACTTCGACACCGAAGCGGTCGTCCGTCTCGCCTGGCGCGGCGTCCGGCCGATCAACATCGACGCGCCGGTCAGGTACGTGCGGGCCGAGGACGGCGGCGTCTCGCATTTCCGCTACGGGCGCGACAACGCGTTGCTCACCTGGATGCATCTGCGCCTCCTGCTCGGCTTCGTGCTGCGCCTGCCGCTGCTCGTCGCGCATCGTCTTGCCGGCCGGCCGCCGTTCACTCGCCGATGACGCCCCGGCGCGACGCTTTACAGCGCAGAAAGCCCTCTCGCTTGTCGTCCCGAGCCGCCTCGGCGATCATGGAGGATGCGGCCGACCGACCGCGCCCACAGGGAGTCTCCATGTCTCGCATTCCGGTTCTCGCGGCAGCACTCGCCGCAACCATGGCGTCATCGCTCGCGCTCGCGCAAGCCAGTTCGCCGTCCCGCGCGGAGGTCAAGGCCGAGACCCGTGCCGCCAACAAGTCCGGCCAGCTGACGCCGGCAGGCGAAGGGCCGACGACCAAGGCACCCGGCAAAGCCTCGACGACGACGCGCGCCGAGCGCAAGGCGGCCACCCTCGAAGCGCGCAAGCAGCACGAGCTCGCGCCGGCCGGATCGACACAGGCGGCCGACGTCGCCGACGCGAAGAAGAAGAGCACGAAGACGCGCGCCGAGCGCAAGGCCGAGACGGCCGAGGCGCGCAAGAAGGGCGAGCTGGTTCCCGCCGGCGAGGGATCGCCGAAGAACTGATCGTCGAGCGCGGCGGTCCTGCCGCGGCAGCTCAGACCATCGCGCCGTTGATCGAGACGATCTGGCCGCTGATGTAGGCGGCCTCGTCCGACGCCAGGAAGGCGACCAGCGCAGCGACCTCGGCCGCGGTGCCGGCGCGCTTCATCGGCACCAGCCGCTCGATCGTCGCGCGGTCGAACGCTCCTTCGGCCATCCCGGACTCGACGATGCCCGGGGCGACGGCATTGACCGTGATGCCGCGGCTCGCCAGCTCGAGAGCGAGCGCCTTGGTCGCGCTGTTGAGGGCACCTTTGGCCGCCGCGTAGTTCACCTGGCCGCGGTTGCCGGTGAGCGCCGCGACCGATGAAACATTGACGATCCGGCCCCAGCGCGTTCGCATCATCGCCATCACGAGCGGCTGCGTGACGTTGAAGAAGCCGTTCAGCGAGACGTCGATGACGCGGTGCCATTGCTCGGCGCGCATGCCGGGGAAGACCGCGTCGTCGTGGACGCCGGCGTTGTTGACGACGATCTGGATCGGGCCGCCCTGGAGCAGCCGCTCGCACGCCGAACGCGCGGCAGCGCCGTCGGTGACGTCGAAGGCGATGGCTTCGCCGCTGCCTCCCGCGGCGACGATGCGGTCGACGACGGCGCTCGCAACGCCGAGCTGACCGTTCGCGTGGGCGATGACATGGGCGCCGTCGCGGCCGAGGCGCTCGGCGATCGCCTGGCCGATCGCTCCGCTCGCGCCGGTCACGAGCGCGCGCTTGCGGGCAGGAGTTGCGCTGCTCATGTCGAGCCCGCGAGCGCAACATCGAGGACGACCGCGATCCGGCCCGATGCGAGCTCGTGACCGCCGTGGCGGACGCGAAACGCGTAGAGGATCCGCGCCGCGTCGGCCGCCTGCAGCTGCGCGCTGACGATCAGGAGGTCGGGGTTTGCCGGTGGCAGATCGTCGAGGCGCCAGCACGCGAGTCGAACGTCGCGCGCACTGGCGAGAAAGCCCGGACCTCGGGGGCGGGCGTCGGCGCTGGCGCAGAGCGCGCCGTGCAACGCCATCGCCTGTGCGGCGTATTCGATCGTCGCGCTCGCGAGCAGACCGCTCGCGCTGCGCAGTGGATGGTGCGGGTCGCGGTGGTTGCCGGCCGTGCATTCGATCGCGTCCGTGCTCCACCGGGTCATCCGCTCGAGCAGGCACATCGGCCCGCGGTGCGGGATCAGCGCCGCGATGGCGGCGTGGTCGAGGGTCGCCGGCGTCATGCGTTCGGTGTCGACGAAGCTTGCGGCCGCTCGACGGTGGCGACGAGGAGGACGTTGGCGAACGGCGTCCCGGCGCTCATCGGCTCGCTCGCGACTGCGAAGCCGAGCTCCTCGAGGCGCGCCCGCCACGCCGCCAGCGTCCTGCCGACGATCGGCGTGAAGCTGTGGCCACGCGCGAACGCGACGACGCGGTCGACCCAGCGGCTGGCGGCAAAGCCGCGCGGCGATGCCGCGTCGCCGACGCGCAGCACGAGCCTGCCGCCGATCGGCAGCGCGGCACGCACGCGTGCGAGCACGGCGTCCTGCTCGGGCTCGTCGACGTAGTGCAGGACGTCGAGCATGACGATCGTGTCGACGTCGGCGAAGACTGCCGAGCGCATGTCGGCACAGACGAAGTCGGCCCCGCCGCCGAGGGCGTCCCGCGCCCTCGCGACTTCTTTTGCCTGCAGCTCGATGCCGCTGACGCGGACGTCGACCGGGGGCGCGGCCCAGCCGCTCGGCCAGCGTCCCTGGCGCGCCGTGTGCGTCGCCGCCGTGAGCAGGCTCGCGAGCAGGCCCTGGCCGCAGCCGATGTCGAGGACGCGCGTTCCGGGCGCGATCACGCCGCGTGCGAGCAGGTGAGGAAAGACCGGATCCCAGCGGAGCTTGCCGCGCGCGAAATGCCATGCGAAGCGGCCCGAGCGCCGGTACGGCGCGCTGGCGTCGGCGACGAGCGCGCGCCAGGTCGACAGGGTTTCGCTCGCGCTCACGGCGGGGCCGGTGCATCCGAAGCGAAGTCGGCGCGTGCCGCTGCCGGCAGTGTCACCGGCACGAGCTCGAGCGCGCGGATGCGTTCGAGCAGCGCCGGCAGGACGGCGATGACCAGCGGCACGTCGCCCGGGCCTCGCGCGGCATGGCCGTCATGCGCGAGCAGAATGTCGCCAGCGCCGAGACGGCGCGTGAGGCGAGCGAGCATCGCGCCCGGATCGCGCCGCACGGTGTCGAAGCCGCGCCGGGTCCAGCTGACGAGCTGCAGGTCGAGACGCTGGAGGACGGGAGCGAGGAAGGGATTGCGCAACCCCGCCGGGGCGCGGAAGAAGAGCGGCTGCTCGCCGGTGACGTCGGCGAGCGAGGCTTGCGCAGCGGCGAGCTCGCGCGCGATCGCGCGCGGCCCGAGGAGCGAGAAACTGTGGCGGTGGCGATCGCTGTGGTTTTGCACGCTGTGGCCGCGCGAGACGATCTCGCGGCAGAGCGCGGCGTGCGCGCGCGCCTGCGCCCCGATGCAGAAAAACGTCGCCGGCGCGCGGTGACGTTCGAGCAGATCGAGGACGGCCGGTGTCACCAGCGGATCGGGGCCGTCGTCGATCGTGATCGCGACCTCGCGTCGCGCCGTCGCCGGGGCAGGAAGCCGCGTCCAGTTGCTGCCGAGCCAGCGCGAGCGTGGCCAGAGGCCGCCGGCGGTGAGGACGAGGTGGTTCGCCGCGACCGCGCCGAGCGCCCATGGCCACGCTTCGGGCACCGCGAGGGCGGCGCCGACGGCGCCGGCATGCCACGCGATCGATGCGGTCGCGTAGGCGGGCCAGGGCGGCGTGGCGCGAAGCTCGCGCGCGCCGGACATCGCACGTTCGGTCGAGGAGTTCACGCCGCGATCTTCCCACGCGCACGGCGGCCGCTGTCGCCGAGCCAGGCCGCGGAGAAGACGAGACTGAGGAACGCACCGGGTGCGACGACGATGCCGACCGCGTGCAGGACGGGAATGCGCGAGCTCGCGAGCAGGCCGAACGATGCGACCGTCGTCAGGTTGGCAAGCAGCAGCGACGCCAGCGTGTCGGCGTCGACCTCGTCGCGCTCGCGCAGGTGGTCGAAGAAGAGCGCGTAGTTGGAACCAATCGCGACCGTGAGCAGGAGCCCGACGAGGTGGAGGATGCCGAGCGCGCTGCCGGCGAGGGTGAGCGCCGCGAGGACGGCGAGCGTCGCCGTGGCGATCGGCATCGCGACCGCGCCGAGACGTCGGGCGCTGCGCAACTGCCAGGCGAGGAGGAGGGTGACGGCGGCCGCGCCGAGCGCCGCCTGCCACTCGGCGGCGTTCAGGAAGCGCGCGTAGATCGCATCGAGCTCGGCCTTGACCGCAACGACGCGCGCGCCGGCGATGCCGGCGATCGCGGTGCGGACCCGCCCGACGTCGAGCGGCCGGGCATCGTCGACCTGCAGGTTGACGAGCGCGCGCCAAGGCCGCGTCGCGTCGCCCGGCAGCAGCAGGGCGTCGACGGCTGCGACGAGCGGCGTTGCGGCGAGTGCGGCACGGTCGATCGGCGGCTGCTCGCGCGCCGCGGCGACATCGGCGACGAAGGGGGCGAGGCGTGCAGCGGGCAAGGGGCCGCCCGCGGTCGCTTCCTCGAGTCGATCGGCGAGCGTCTCCGCATCGGGCAACGCGGCGCGCCGGCGCTCCTGCGTGCTCGTTGGCGGCAGCAGTCGCGCCGGCGAGTCGTAGCCGACGAGGACGCCGTCGGCGACGAGCGCGTCGAGGCGGTCGTCGACCGCCTCGGCTGCCACGAGCGCGCCTTGCTCGTCGGCCGCCGCGACTGCGACCAAGGCACCGGCGTCAGCGGCGCCGACGTCGGTGCGCAGCGCGGCGTCGCGGGCGAGCTCGGACGGCAGCACCGGACTGAGCGCGGAGAGTTCGCCGTGCCATGGCGACGGCGACGCGAGCAGCGCCACCACGGCCGCCGTGGCCAGCGCAGCCACTGCCGGCCGCCAGCGCGGCAGGCGAGCCGTCGCGGCGCGCATGAAACGGGCAAGACGGTCGCGGAACCCTGCGCCCGGCGCGCCGTGCGGGACGAGCACCGGAAAGACGAAGCGCGTCGTCGCCGCCGCGGCGACGAGGCCGGCGATCGAAAAGACGCCGAGCTGCGCGAGGCCGGCGAAGCCGGTGAAGACGAGCGCCGCGAAGCCGATCAGCGAGGTCAGGAGGCCGAGCCGGACCGTCGGCCAGCTCTCGCGCCGCCAGCGCTCGGCCGCGCCGTCGCCGCCGCGCGCCTGGATCAAATAGTAGATCGCGTAGTCGACCGCCTCGCCGATCAGCGTCGTGCCGAAACCGAGCGTGATGCCGTGCACCTGGCCGAAGCCCAGGCTCACCGCGGCGATGCCGGCGACGACGCCGGTCGCCACCGGCAGCAAGGCGACGGCAAGCGCGCGCAGCGACGCGAACGCGAGCCAGAGCAGCGCGGCCACGATCAGCGAGCCGAGCACGGCAAGGCGCTCGACCTCGCTCTTGATGCGGGCCCGCGATTCGACCGCGAAGCGTCCCGCTCCGGACGTGACGACGGCGAGCCCCGGCGTCGCCGCGCGCGCAAAGGCGGCGTCGAGGGCGGCGAGGGCGCGCTGCTGGCCGTCGATGTCGGCGCCGTCTGCCTTCGTCGTCGCAATCAGCACCGCGCGCGGTGCGCTGCGCGAGACCCAGACGCCGTGCTCGATCTTCGGTGCGCGCGCCGGCGTCAGCGCGTCGGCGACGCGCAGCGTCTCGCCGGTCGGATCGCGAAACAGGATCGGCTTCAGCAGCGATCCGGCTGGCGTCCCCAGCAGGGCGACGGTGTCATCGATCGCATCGCGCAGGCCCGGGGCGGTGAAACGCGCGGCGTCGATGGCGGGGCTCAACTGGTAGCGGTGCTCGAACAGGAACCGGCCGGCATCGGCCCACGCTGCCGTCTCGCCGTTGCTCACCGACGCGAACTCGCCGCTCGCGCGCAGCGCCGCGGCGAGGCGGCTCGACGCCTGCGCGCGCGCCACCGCCGCAGCGTCGTCGTCGCTGCCGGGCGGCGCACCTTCGATTCCGATCAGGACCAGGCGCGAGGTCGCGCCGCTCTTCAGCTGGTCGAGCAGCACCGCTTGCTCGGGCGTCGGCGCGGTCGGCAGGAACGCCGACAGGTCGGCGACGTAGCGGCTGTGCCAGGCGACGATCAGCGCAGCGGCGACGCCGACCAGCCAGACCGCGACCACCGGCGTGCGCGACAACGCGAGCCGTCCGTCCTCGCTCATCGCGCCGACATCACGTCGTGCCGCGGCTGGCCGCGATCGGCTCGATCGTCATCACCGAGTGGTCGCCGTCGGCGAGCAGGACACGGACCTCCTGCAGCGTCGATTCGCGGCCCGAGACACGCACCGACGCAACCTGGCCGCGCAAGCGCAAGTCGCGTGGCACGAGTTCGAGCGACCACTGGCGGGGATCGCCCGACAGGCCGACCTCGAACAACCGCTCGAGCGCGGCGCGGTTGCCGGTCAAGGTGCCGCGGATCGCCTCGACGATCACTGCGGCTTCGGGCGACGCGTCGAGCTGCATCGTCCGGCTGCGGCCGCCCAGGCTCATCGTCAGCGTGTTGCCGTCGACGGCAAGCTTCTCGTGGCGCGGCCGCAGCGTCTCGCGGACGAAGACGTCGGGCGCCTTGAAGGTGAGGCGACCCGACGACACCAGCGTGCGGTCGAGGATCTCGATCCGACGCGTCTCGATGAACGTCGCTTCCCCCGAGCGGACGCGGCCGAGGAGCGTCATCAGCGCCTCGAGCTCGAACGCCGCCGCGGCCGACGCGGCGCGGGGCGAAAGCGCGAGACCGAGCGACAGCGCGGCGAGCGCCGCGGCGACGGCGCGGCGGCGTTCAGGCAACACGGTCATGCGAGGGCGCAGGCGAGGCGTCGGCCCAGAAGTCGTAGAAGTTGAACCAGTTGTACGGCGCTTCGCGGCACAGCGCCTCGAGCGTTGCGACGTAGCGCTCGAGACCGGCGCGGACCGCGGCGTCGCGCTCGCCGGCGGCCTGAGGCCCGTTCGCGCCCAGCTGGCTGAAGTCTGCCAGCTCGACGAAGCGCAGCTCGTAGTCGCGGCCGCCGCGGTAGACGCCCGCCATGAAGACGACCCGGCGCCGCAGCATCGCCGCGAGGCGGAACGGGCCGTCGGGAAAGAGCGCCGGCGGGCCGAGAAACGGCAGCGCCACGGCCTTGGAGCGCTGCGAGTGCACTGCCAGCGTGCGATCGGCGAGCAGCCCGGCGACTCCGCCTTCGTCGAGCCAGCGGCGCAGCGCGAGCATCGCGTCGACGCGGCCGAGCGCGATCGTGCGCAGCGCGCTGTCCGGCGCCAGTGCGGCAAGCGTCTCGTTGATGAGGCGCGCGTTGTCCTCGTACATGATCATCGCGACGCGCAGGCCCTTCTCGTGGCCGATCATGCGCAGCGCTTCGAAGCTGCCGAGATGGGCACCGAACGCGAGCACGCCCTCGCCACGCGCGAAAGGCGCGAGGATCGCTTCGGGCCCGATCGCCCGGAAGCGGAACTCGTCGAAGCGTTCCTGCAGCAGGTAGACGCGGTCGAGCACCGTCGAGGCGAAGGTGTGGAGATGTCGATAGACGTCGCTCCACGTCGCCTGCCGCGCCAGCGCGCGCGAAAGATAGCGGGCGCTGTGGCGCCGCGTCGCGCCATCGAGGACGAACCAGCACACGATCGGATGCAGCAGCACGCGTGCCGCGCGCCGGCCGAGCGCTAGTGCGAGCCAGCGCATCAGGCGCAGCAGCCCGCGGTTGCTGCGTTCGCGCTGGCGCGCCCATCCGGTCGGCGGCGCGCTGCCGGTCTCCGCTTTCATGCGCTGCCTGCTTCGCTCTGGTCGGCGCGCGCGATCCTGCCGCTGGCGACGGGCCGGTCGCACGAGGCCACCTGCCAATCGAGCGCGCCGGCGCCGAGCCTGAAGGCGATCGCGAGCGACGTTCCCGGCTCGACCGGCGCCAGGAACTTGACGACGGCAAGGCGCGGTGCCGCACCGACCGCCCGGGCGAGGGTCGGCTCGCCGGCTGCGGCTTCGAGGACGGCGGCGAGGAGCGCGACGCCGGGCAGCACCGGCCGGCCCGGGAAGTGGCCCGCGAACGCCGGGTGGTCGGAGCCGACCTCGATCCGGAACGAGGCGACGACGTCGCTCATCGCGACTCGCCGTGCAGGTGGTGTGCCGCCAGCGCCGCCATCCGCTCTGCCGTCAGCTTGCCGGTCGCCTCGCGCGGCAGCGCGGCGACGTGGACGACGCGGCGCGGCAGGAACGCGGCATCGACGCGGTCGCGCAGCGCAGCGATGATCCGATCGCGCGCGACGCCGGGCGCGACGACGAATGCGACCAGCCGGACGACGCCCTGCGCATCGGCGTCGCGGTCGGGTGGCATCCAGAACGCGCCGTCGACGACGCCGGCGATCGAGTTGAGATGGAAGTTGAGGTGGGCGATCGAGCTGCGCTTGCCGGCGACGTTGATGAGGTCGCTCGAGCGGCCGAGGAGGCGAAACGATGCCTCGCCCGTGACCTCGAGAACGTCGGCGAGGATGGTCGGCTGCGGGACGTGGCCGCCGCTGACGGTGACGGCGTCGCCGTCGCCCTCGATGCGAACTCCTTCGAAGGTGCGCCACTCGGCCCCGGCGGTGGTCCGTCGGGTCGCTACCTGGCCGGCTTCGGTACAGCCGTAGATCTCGAGCAGCGGCGCCGCGAAGCGCTCCTCCGCGCGCGCCGCGAGCTGCGGCGACAGCGGCGCCGTTGCGCAGAGGACGAGCGCCAGCGGCGGCAGCGCAAGGCCAGCGTCGAGCACGGTCTTGAGGTGAAACGGCGTCGTCACCAGGACGCGCGGCGCGCGTGCGACGGCGAGCGCGGCGGCGACATCGGCCGGGAAGAACGGCCGCGCCGCGTCGAGCGTCGCGCCGCCGTGCAGCGCGAGGAGGACGCTCGACTCGAAGCCGTACATGTGCTGCGCTGGCACGGTGGCAACCACGGTGACGCCGCCCAGGTCGGCGCGGCCGAGGGCGGCCGAGAGGCGCGCCGCTTCGCCGCGGGCGTTGCGGATGAGCAATCGCCACGGCTTGGCGTGCGGCACCGGATCGCCGGTCGACCCCGACGTCAGGACATGGGCGGCGATCAGATCGGGATCGATCTCCGGCACGCGGTCGATGGCGGCGCCGTCGGCGAAGCCCGGCGCATGGCGCACCGCCGGCAAGCCGTGGTCGTCGGCGTCGCCTTCGACCAGCGCGTAGATGCCGGCGAAGCGAGCCCGCAGCCGCGCCACGGTGTCGGCGACGTGGTTCGGTGGCAGCAGGCTCGTGTGGCCGCGCAGCAGAGCAGCGGCGAGGCCGACGGCGAAGCGATAGCGGTCGCCCGAGAGGTTGAGCATGGCGCCGCTGGCAGGCAGCCGCTCGGCCAGGGCGCTCGCGTCGGCGATGAACTCGCGCCGCGAGCGCATCCGGCCGGCAAGGTTGGCGAACGGCGCGTCGAGGTCGCCGGCAGCGATCAGCCCGGTCTCACTCATGGCGCCCGGCACGGTCCGCATAGGCGCGCACCGCCTGCGCCAGCGTTGCCCGCTCGAACTCGGGGTGCAGGCGGTAGCGCAACAGGTACTCGGCGACGAACATCGCGACGATCGCGAGCGGCGTCACGAGGTTGGCGAACGCGGCCCAGGCAGCGAACGGCGCCAGCGCGAACAGGGCGAGCGAGAGCGCGGCTATCGCGACGAAGTAGATCGTCCATGCGATCGTCACCCGGCGTGAATAGGCTTCCATCGCAGGCGTCAGACGGCCGTGGACCCGCCGCGCCAGCGCGGTGACGAGCGGCTCGCGGCCGGCTTGCAAGGTGAGGCCGAAGACGAATGCGAGGAGGACGTGGATGGCGACGTGCTGGCCGACGTAGATCGTCTCGGGCGCGAGGCCGCCGCCCTGCCAGCCCTGGACGGCGAGCGCCAGGGTCGCGAGCGTCGCCAGAAGCGCGACCCTCGGTTGGCTGCGTTGCCAGGCGACGACCGCGGCGATCGCCAGCATCGGCGCGACGACGATGACGGCGTTCCATGGCGACGTCGGCGCCCGGGTCATCAGCCAGTACGAGCCGAGCAGGTAGGCCGCTCCTGCCACTCCCACCGCGAGGAGGCGGATGCCCATGGCGTCGGGAGCGCTAGCTCTTGCGGTTGGCCGCGACGTGATCGGCCAGGCTTGCCAGCGACTTGAAGATGCGCACGTTCTCTTCGTCGTCGGAGCGCAGCTGGAAGCCGTAGCGCTGCGAGACGACGAGAGCGACCTCGAGGATGTCGATCGAGTCGAGGCCGAGCCCCTCGCCGTAGAGCGGCGCTTCCGGATCGATCGTTGCCGGAGCGATGTCGAGATTGAGGGCTTCGACGAGCAGGACGGCGATCTCGCTCTGCAGTGCGGTTTGGGAAGAAGACATCTGGCTCGGGATCACCGGCGGAACGACCGTTTGAGTCTATCAAACGGTCCTTCGCCGACCGGGCTCACTCGACCCGCGCTCCCGACGCCTTGACGAGCGGCCGGTACTTGGCGAGCTCGGCCGTGACGAACGCGGCGAAGCGCTCCGGCGCCATCGGCATCGGCTCGGCGTAGAGGCTCGCCAGGCGGGTGCGTACCTCGCTGCTGCCAAGCGCGTCGACGAACGCCTTGTTCAGCCGCGCCGTCGTTTCCGCCGCCAGGTGCGCGGGGCCGAAGATGCCGAACCAGGTGTCGATGTCGAAGCGCGCCAATCCGAGCGCCGCCCCGGCCTCGGCGATCGTCGGCACGTCGGGCATCGCGCTCGACCGGCCCGCGGTCGTCACCGCGATCGCCTTCAGCCTGCCGGCCTTGACGTTGGCCGATGCCGCGGCGAGGTTGTCGAAGTTGAGGTCGACCTGGCCGGCGAGCAGCGCGAGCTGCGCCGGATTGCCGCCGGCGTAGGGGATGTGGACCATGTAGATGCCGGCCTCGGTCTTGAACATCTCGCCGGCGAGGTGGCCGGCGCTGCCGGTGCCGCCCGAGCCGTAGTTGAGCTTGCCCGGATTCCTCTTCGCGTAGGCGACGAGATCGGCGACGCTGGCGATGCCGAGCCGCGACGCGACGTCGGGACTCATGACGAGCACGTTCGGCACCCGCGCGACGCCGGTGATCGGCGTGAAGTCGCGGATCGGGTCGTACGGCAGCCTGCCATAGAGCCACGGGTTGATCGCGTGCGTCGCGACCGCACCCATGACGAGCGTCAGGCCGTCGGGCGCAGCCTTGGCGACGGCGTCGGCGCCGATGTTGCCGCCAGCGCCCGGCCGGTTCTCGACGATGACGACGCCGAGCGTCTCCTTGACCCGTTCGGCGAGCGCGCGGGCGACGATGTCGAGTGGGCCGCCGGCAGGGTAGGGACGATCAGGCGAAGCGGCTTGCCCTGGGCCGAGGCGAGCCCGACCGCGCCCAGCATCACCGCGCCGATCGTGGCGAGGGCGCCGCGCCGTCTCGAGATCAGAACTTCGGCTCCGGGGTGCTGTCGTTGTCGCTTGGCGTACAGCGCATCTTGAGATGACCGATCGAGTGGTCATTGATGTCGCGCATGTCGCCTTCGAGTGCGGCGGTCTGCCGGTCGACCGAGATCCGCACAGTCTGCAACTCGCGCAGGATCGGACTCCAGACGAACATCGTTCCTCTGATCCAGTCGTAATAGATGGTGCTGTTGCGTACCGGCGCGTGGAAGACCATCGAATAGAACCCGGGCGTGATGTCGAGCTTCATCTTGTCGCCGACCGGCAGGACGTCAGAGCTCTGGACGAGCGCGAGCGAGCTGTTGCGCCGAAGGGCCAGATCGAGATGGGCGCTTTTCGCCCGGCCACCGGCCTGGACCTGGCCGCTGCACTTCAGATAGACGCCGAACTCCTGCGCCGTACCCGGCGCCGCCGCCAGCACGGCCGCTGCGAAGACCAGGAGCCGCACGGCTGCGGAACAGGCGCTCATCAAGACGGCCTACTTGCCGACCTTCTTCGACGCGTTCGTCACCCCGCCCTGCACGCCCAGGGATCCGCCTTCGCCAAGGCCGCCCTCGACGGTTTGTGCCTTGTACTGACGCAGCGTCTCGACCAGCTTGTTGTAGGCGTCGAAGAAAGCGGCACTGACGAGCTTGCCCTCGTCGGTGTTGACATAGGCGCTGCCGGCGAGCGCGCCGCTGTTGCCGATGCCGATGCCGCCGAAGCCAAAGCTGGTGTTCTTCGAATAGCCCTCGGCCGCCGCGAGTCTCACCGTCGATCGGATATCGACCAGCGTCAGCACGGTGCCGACCTCGCTCGACTTCATGTTCAGGTTGCCGAGGACGGAGCCGGCCCGGCCGAGCATATTGCCGAGGCCGCCCATTCGCGCTCCCTCGTTGTCCTTGTTGGCCATCACGATCTCGGGCTTGAGCAGATAGTCGGCCACCACCTGCTGACCTTTGCCGCGCGTTGCGCTCTCGCGCGCCTCATCGCCGCGGGAACGCCGTGTCTCGTCATTGATGCTTTGCTCGCCGGTTCCGCGCTCGACCACGACGAAGCAGTTGGACTTCAGGATCAACATGCTGAGCAGCGGGGCAGTCGACCCGAGCCGGGGTCCGTAGTAGCGATACCACGCTGCGCCCGTGTCTTCCTGGATGCGCAAGACACCGAGCGTCTTGTTGCAGTGTTCCAGCGTGTCGCCGGCACTGCCGCTGGCGTTGCCGGCCTGGCCGAACGCCGCCGTCATCGCACCCAGGCACCCTGCGAGAGCCAAGGCCCTCGCAAACGAGTTCTGGCGGTCGATGCTGCCCTTCTCGGCCGAGGATGCGTGCTCCGTCATGTCGGATCTCCCTGGGTTGTCGACATCTCAAGAAGCTATCTTCGCGGCGTTCAGTGCGGCGTTGCGAGTCGGCGTCCGAGGCCGGCAAGGGAGCGCTTCGTGGACCGGAACCGCATCTTGGCGGTCGCGACGATGTTGCCAGAGAAGCAGCGGCAAATCCACCGCCGCGCTGGCGCTCCTCGCCCGGGTTTCTGCTAGGCCATCGGCCCGTGCTTGTCGGCTTCCGTGGTGAACGAGTCGGCATAGAACTCGTCGTCGGGCAGGCCGCAGCGGGCGATGAAGTCGCGCTGCGCCGACTCGACCATGATCGGTGCGCCGCAGGCGTAGACCTGGTGCTCGAGCAGGTTCGGGAAGTCGTGCATGACGGCCTGGTGGACGAGGCCGGTGCGGCCGTGCCAGTCGTCCTCGGGCCGGGCCTCGGAAAGGACCGGGATGTAGTGCAGCTGCGGCAGGCGCCGCGCTGCATCCTCGGCCCAGTCGTGCAGGTAGAGGTCGGCTTTGCTGCGGCAGCCCCAATAGAGGTGCGCTTTGCGCTCGATGCCCTTCCAGAGCATGTCCTCGATGATCGCCTTGATCGGCGCGAAGCCCGTGCCCGAGGCGAGCAGGACGATGGGCTTCTCGGAGTCGCGCAGAAAGAAGCTGCCGAACGGCCCTTCGACGCGCAGGATCTCCTTTTCCTTCATCGCGCTGAAGACGTGGTCGGTGAACTTGCCGCCCGGCAGGTGGCGGATGTGCAGCTCGAGCTGCGGCTTGTCGACGACGGTGTGCGGTGCGTTGGCCATCGAGTAGCTGCGCCGCGCGCCGTCGCGCAGGATGAACTCGATGTACTGGCCGGCGCGGTACTGGAACAGGTCGTTCGCCGGCAGCTGCAGCCTGACGACGGCGACGTCGGGCGCGGGCTTGTCGATCGCGAGGACGCGGCTCGGCATCTTTCGGATCGCGAACTCGCCGGCGCCGGGAACCGTGCGCGCCTCGAGAACGATGTCGGTCTGCGGCGCCGCCTGGCAGGTGAGGATGAGGCCGGTGTGTTCCTCTTCGGGGCTGAGCGCCTTCTGCTGATGCGCGCCGTGGATGACGCGGCCTTCGAGCAGGCGGCACTTGCACGAGCCGCAAGCGCCGTCGCGGCAGCCGTAGGGAAGGCCGATGCCCTGACGGATCGCGGCCTGGAGGATCGGCTCGTCGCGCTCGACGCTGAAGCTCTTGCCGCTCGGCTGGACGGTGACGGTGAAAGGCATCGGAGGGATCGAAAGGGCGGCCCGGCGCGTCGCCTAGACTCGCCCGATTCTGCCCGTTGCCGTTTCGGCTCGGCCGATGGCGCCGCGACGAGCAGGCCGACTTCCTTCACCGTGCTGGACCGACCGACCCGCAACAAGAGACCGGTGCTGCTGATCGTCGGCTGTGGCGACGTCGGCTTGCGCGTCGCGCGGCTGGTCGCGAAGCGCTGGCGGGTGCTCGCGTTGACGTCGAGCCCGGGCCGCGTCGACGCGCTGCGCGCGGCCGGCATCCGCCCGCTGCGAGGCGACCTCGATCGGCCGGAATCGCTCGCCCGTCTTGCCGGGCTTGCCGATGCGGTCCTGCACCTCGCGCCGCCGGCATCGACAGGTGCGAGCGATTTGCGCACTGCGCATCTCGTTCACGCCCTGGCACGGTCGATCCGTCTCGGCCGGATCGTCTACGCGTCGACGAGCGGCGTCTACGGCGACCGCAGCGGAGCGCTGACGAGCGAAACCGCTCCGGCGCGGCCGGCGAGCGAGCGCGCGCGCCGGCGCGCCGACGCCGAGGAGCGCCTGCGCCGTTTCGGCCGCGGCCACCGCACCAGGGTGACACTGCTGCGCGTGCCCGGCATCTACGCGCTCGACCGGGTCGGCGGCGATCCGCGCGAGCGCGTCGCGCGCGGCACGCCGGTGCTCGCCGCCGCCGACGACGTCTACACCGGTCACATCCACGCCGACGACCTGGCGCGCGCCTGCGTCGCCGCATTGCACCGCGGCCGGCCGCAGCGCGTCGTCAACGTCGTCGACGACAGCGACCTGCGCATGGGCGACTACTTCGACTTCGTCGCCGATCGCTTCGGCCTGGCCCGGCCGCCGCGCCTGACACGCAGCGTCGCGTCGGCGCAGCTGTCGCCGCTGCAGATGAGCTTTCTCGGCGAGTCGCGCCGCCTCGTCAACGTGCGCATGAAGCGCGAGCTCCGGCTCGTGCTGCGCCATCCGACCGTCGCCGACGGCCTCGCCGCCGCCGCGGCGCCGCGCTCGCGCGAGTGACAATCGGGACGGCAATGAAGGTCCTGCTCGTCACCCAGCCGATGCCGGCGGCGCCGTTCATCGATGCGATCCGCAGCCGGGCGCCGACGATCGCGCTGCTCGAATACCGCTCGGCGCTGAGCGATGGCGATCTCGCCGACGTCGACGTCGTCCTCGGCTGGCAGATGCCGAGCGGCCTGCCGTCGCGATTGCCGCGGCTGCGCTGGGTCTGCTCGGTCGCCGCCGGCGTCGACAAGCTCCTCGCGCCCGACCTCGCGGCCGATGTGCGCGTCTCGCGCATCGTCGATCGCGAGCAGGCCTCGGGGATGGCGCAGTTCGTGGTCGCGATGGCGCTGCGCCGCGCGCGCGACCTCGAGCGCTACGACGTGCAGCAGCGCGAGCGCGCCTGGCTGCGCCAGCCGACGCCGATGGCGCGGCATCGCGTCGGCGTTCTCGGCACCGGCGCGACCGGCAGCGAGATCGCCGACTGGCTCGAGCGCTGCGGCCTCGTCGTGCGCGGCTGGAACCGGCGCTCTCCCGAAAGCCTGCACGGGCTGCTCGCGCGAAGCGAGATCGTCGTCTGCGCGCTGCCGCTGACGGCCGCGACCGAGGGCATCCTCGATGCCGCGGCCTTCGCGGCGATGCCGCGCGGCGCCTATCTCATCAACGTCGCCCGCGGCGCGCACGTCGTCGAGACCGATCTGATCGCAGCGGTTCGCTCCGGCCACCTGAGCGGCGCAGCCCTCGACGTCCAGCGTCGCGAGCCACTGCCCGCTGACGACCCGCTGTGGACGGTGCCCGGCATCACGATCACGCCGCACATCGCTGCCCAGCCGTCGACCGCGACGATCGCCGACCAGTTCGTCGTCAGCGCTGATGCGCTCGTCCACGGCAAGCCCCTGCCGAACGAAGTCGACCGCTCGCGCGGCTATTGAAGTCGCGGCGAAGCCGGCTTCGATCACACTCCTCTCGGGCGGCTCAAGGTCGACATCCGGTCGACCGCGTGCACCGTCGTCTCCAGGGTCTGCGTGTCGCGGCGGATCTTGAGGACGACCTCGCGCTCGGGCGGCGCGTCGCGCCAGAGCGCCCGGTAGAAGCCGGCGAGGTCGACGACGCGCGTTCCATCGACGGCGAGGATGACATCGCCGCGCTGCAGGCCGGCCGACTCCGAGGGGCCGTCGGGCGCGAGCCGGACGACGTGAACGGCGCCGCCGATCTCGACGCAGTTCAGCCCGAGCCACGCGCGAACGCTGCTGCGCGCACTGCCGCTCGCCTTGAGCTCGTCGAGGATCGGCTTCAGCAGGTCGACCGGAACGAACATGTTGCCGCGCAGCGGTGCGCCGGTGCCGGCTGCGTTGCCGACCAGGAGCGAACCGACGCCGACGAGCTCACCCTCGACATTGAAGAGGCCGGCGCCGCTGTGGTCGGTGCGCGCGGGTGCAGTGAAGATGGCGCCTTCGATGTGATATTCCCAGTAACCGGAGAACGGCCGCCGCGAGACCATGCGCGCGATGCTGAGGTCGCGATCGTCGCCGCCGCTGGCGACGACGAGCGGCTCGTCGGCAGAGATCCTGGCCGAGACGCCGAGCGACGCCGGCTCGACGCCGAGCGGAGCGAGCGCCTGCACGAGGCCGAACCCGGACGCGACGTCGTAGGCAACGACGCGCGCCGGCACCCGGCGGCCGCTGGCGGCGACGAGGTCGACGTGGTCGGCCTCGAGGATCAGGTAGCCGATCGTGAGCACCAGGCCGTCGCTGCCGATGAGGACGCCGGAGCCCTGGCGCTCGCGTCCCAGCGTCGCGATCGAGCGCGCGTCCTCGAGCGCGATCGCCTCGATGCCGACCACCGCGCCGCTGGCGCGCGCCAGCGCCGCCTTGTGCGTCTCGAGCCTGGCGATCAGGACATGGGCTTCATCGGCGGTCGGTCCGATCACGTCGGCCGCGCGTGCGGCCGTGCCGACCAGCAACATCGCCGCCAGCACCCCGGCAAATCCTCGTCGAACGCTGCGGCCGAAGGGTCCGGGTGCGGGGCTGGGGCGGAATGGCTGGACGCGGTTCATGCGGCCTCCTGATGCCGATGCATCAGCATGAGCGCTTGCAGATAGCGTGCCCGCGTCAGGGGCAAATTGCCGACGACCGGCGGTCAGCGGCGGCCGAACGGCGCCTGGCCGCGCCAATAACGCAGCATCAGCAGGCCGCCGAGCATGCCGCCGAGGTGCGCGAAGTGGGCGACGCCCGAGTTCAGGACGTAGACGCCCTGATAGAGCTCGAGGACGCCGTACAGCGCGACCAGCCATTTCGCCTTCATCGGAATGACGAAGAAGAGCAGGATGGTGCGGTTCGGGAACAGCATCGCGAACGCGAGCAGCAGGCCGAACAGGCCGCCAGAGGCGCCGATCGTCGGCGCCATCGCGCCGAGCAGCCAATCGACGACCAGCTGCGTCAACCCGGCAGCGATCACGCTCGCGGTGTAGAACTGGAGGAAACGCTTCTGGCCCCATACGTGCTCGAGCTCGCTGCCGAACATCCACAGGCCGAGCATGTTGAAGAACAAGTGGTTGAAGTTGCCGTGCAGGAACGAGTAGCTGACGATCTGCCACGGCCAGAAGCCGTGGTTGACTGGCCAGAGCGCAAACGGTCCGAGCAAACCGGGGTCGACCAGCTCACCGAGAAAGAAAATCGCCACGTTGGCGAGCAGCAGTGCCTGAGTGACGGGGAGAAGCGGGGGCATGCGGAGGCGTTCTCGAGTCGCGCGTGACGGCGAGTCTAGGGCCTGTATGGCAAACTGCCTCCCGCGTGCGTGCACCGCCTCGGTGGCGAAATTGGTAGACGCGCGGGACTCAAAATCCCGTTCCGCGAGGAGTGTCGGTTCGATTCCGACCCGAGGCACCAACTTTGGCACTGTGCCTGCACGCTGCGTGCGAACTGGCGAGAATCGGCATCGATGAGCGACCCTGCCATGAGCGCCGAGGCGCCGCGCTACCCGACCATCGAGGACGTGATCGGCGCCACCCCGATGGTGCGTCTCGTGCGCATACCGGGGGAGGCGAACGCGGTGCGCGGCAACGTCATCCTCGGCAAGCTCGAAGGCAACAACCCCGCCGGCTCGGTCAAGGACCGGCCGGCGATCAGCATGATCCGTCGCGCCGAGGAGCGCGGCACGATCAAGCCAGGCGACACGCTGATCGAGGCGACGTCGGGCAACACCGGGATCGCCCTGGCGATGGCGGCCGCGATTCGCGGCTATCGCATGCTGCTCGTCATGCCGGAAGACCTGAGCGTCGAGCGGGCGCAGACGATGAAGGCGTTCGGTGCCGAGCTCATCCTGACGCCGCGCTCCGGAGGCATGGAGTACGCGCGCGACCTCGCGTCGCAGATGGAGCGCGACGGCAAGGGCCGCGTCCTCGACCAGTTCGCCAACCCCGACAACCCGCGCATCCACTACGAGACGACAGGGCCCGAGATCTGGCGCGACACCGGCGGCCGGATCACGCACTTCGTGAGCGCGATGGGAACGACCGGAACGGTCACCGGCGTCTCGCGCTTCCTGAGGGAGAACAAGCCAGAGGTGCGCATCGTCGGCGCGCAACCGAGCGAGGGCTCGCGCATTCCGGGCATCCGCAAGTGGCCCGAGGAATACATGCCGAAGATCTTCGATCCGAAGGCCGTCGACGAGCTCGTCCTCGTCAGCCAGCCCGACGCCGAGGAGATGACTCGCCGCCTGGCGCGCGAGGAGGGCATCTTCGCCGGCATCTCGGCCGCCGGCGCGTGCTGGGTCGCGCTGCAGATCGCGGCCAGGGTCGAACGCGCCACTATCGTCTTCGTCGTCTGCGATCGCGGCGACCGCTACCTCTCGACCGGCGTCTTCCCGGCGTGAACGTCGACGCCAGGTTCTGCCTCGTCTGCGGCACGGCGCTGCAGTCGATCGCGCTGCTCGAGGACGGCGGCACGACGACCCGGCTGCGCTGCCCGGCCTGCGGCTGGACGCACTGGAACAACCCGACGCCGGTGCTTGCGGCGGTGATCGAGCTGGTCGATCGCGACGGCCAGGTCCTGCTCGCGAGAAACGCCGCTTGGCCGGGCAAGTTCTTCGGCCTCATCACCGGCTTCATGGAAGCGGGCGAGACGCCCGAGGACGGCATCCGCCGCGAAGTCGCCGAGGAGACGTCGCTCACGGTCGACTCGCTCGCGCTCATCGGCGTCTACGAGTTCCTGCGCATGAACCAGGTGATCATTGCCTACCATGCGGCGGCGCGCGGCGAGATCGTTCTCTCGCCCGAGCTCGTCGACTATCGGCTGTTCGCGCCCGAGCGCGTCAACTGCTGGCCGGCGGGAACCGGGCGCGCGATGGCCGACTGGCTACGCTCGCGCGGCATCGAGCCGCGCTGGATGGAGTTGCCGCCCGGCAAGCGGGCGACCGAGGTGGACACGGAATGACGATCTTTGCGAACAAGGAAATCGATACCCGCGGGTTGAACTGCCCGCTGCCGATTCTGAAGGCGAAGAAGGCGCTCGCCGACATGGCGAGCGGCGACGTTCTCAAGGTCGTCGCGACCGATCCCGGGTCGGTCCGCGACTTCCAGGCGTTCGCGCGCCAGACGGGCAACGAGCTCCTCGAGCAGACGAGCGCGAACGAGGAGTTCACCCACTACCTGCGGCGCCGGTAGGTTCGCGCAGCCGCCTCGAACTCGAGGATCCGGCGAACCGTTTCGATCTCGGCATCGAACGCCGCCTCGTTCGCCGGTGGCGGCAGGAACTGGTCCGGCGCGATGCCCGCAGCGTCGACCGGGAACAGCGGCAGCCGCAGGGAACGCGAAGTCGCGTAGAAGAGCCGTCGCCTTCCCGAGGGCAGGTCGTGCGGCCGCAGATTCGAATAGTCGAGCGACCCGTAGGTCGGGCGTCCAAACGTCTTGACCTTGAAGCTCTGGCGCACGGCGAGGACGAATTCCTCGCACGAGCTGCCGCAGGCGTGGTCGATCAGGACGGCGATCCGCCGCGGGTTCTCGAGCACGTGCTCGGGCGTCTCGACGTCGACCGCGCGCTCGCTGTCGGGCAGCACGTAAGTACCCGCGGGCGCGGCCCGCATGGCCTCGATCACGGGGGTCATGAACTTGCGGCAGGCTTCGGTCGACGTTGCCGGCAGCTTGCAGACGGCCTGGCTCGCCGCGATGTTGTCGGCAGTGGCCAAGAACTCGGCGCCGATCGTGCGGGTGATGTTGGCGGCGAACAGCGGCAGCAGCGGCGCGTACGATGCGTCGGATCCGCCGCCGTTGCGGCGCACGTCGACGATCAGGTACGGCCTTGAAACGATCTCCTGGCGATGCTCGGCAACGAGCGTGTCGATCAAGCTCGCGTAGCGGTCGCCGAAGGTCGGCAGTGTGAGCAATGCGGTGTTCGTGCCCAGCACCCGAAAGCGTGGTGCCATCGGGTCGCTCATCGTGGGTGGTTCGAAGGCGTCGGCACCGCCCGGCCGGATCGGCGCGATCGCGAGGTGGCCATGGCGAAAGGCGCGCAGATAGGTGCGCAGCGCCTCGGCACAGTCGTCGTCTCCGGTCGCCTCGCGGGCCAACGCCCGAGCGTGCTCGAACGCCTTGCCCAGGACGTCTTGCAAGCGAACCGCGTTGTCGCGCGCGCCCGCGTCGTTGGTCACCAGAAAGTCGGGTAGCGCATCGAGGTCGGCGAGGCAGGCATCGCCGATGTCGTTCGCACGCGCGTCCAGCAGCAGCGTCGTCAACAGGACGAGAACGAGGAATCGCATCATCCGATTCTGCCGCGCGTCGCCGAATCGACGTGCCGCGTCCGTCTGACCGACGAATCCCGACCGCGCCTCTCGTGCGCTTGCGGGCGCGCCTAGAGGGCGAGCGATCGCAGGTAGTCGCGAAACTCCGCGCCGAGCTCGCGATCGTCGAGCGCGAGCTCGACGTTGGCCCGCAGGAACCCTTCCGTGCTGCCGCAGTCGTAGCGCCTGCCGTCGTAGCGATAGGCGAACACCTTCTCGTGGCGCAGCAGCCCGGCGATGCCGTCGGTGAGCTGGATCTCGCCGCCGACGCCGCGTGGCTGGCGCGCGATCTCGTCGAACACTCGCGGCGTCAGCACGTAGCGGCCGGCGACGCCGAGGCGCGACGGCGCGGCCTCGGGAGCGGGCTTCTCGACGATCTTCTCGACGTCGACCAGCCGCTCGCCGGCGGCCTTGCCGGCGACGATGCCGTAGCGGCGGCTGTGCTCCAACGGCACCTCCTGCACGGCGACGATCGACGCTTGGTGCTGGTCGAACTGCGCGACCATCTGCGCCAGGATCGGCGGCGTGCCGATCATGAGGTCATCAGGCAGCAGCACCGCGAACGGATGGTCGCCGACGATCGCGCGGCCGCAGAGCACGGCGTGGCCGAGGCCGAGCGGCAGCGCCTGGCGCACGAAGACGCACTCCATGTCGTCAGGCGTTACCGCACGCACCGCTGCGAGCAGCGCATCCTTGCCTGACTTCTCGAGCGCGTCCTCGAGCTCGGCAGTGCGGTCGAAGTGGTCCTCGATCGCGCGCTTGTGGCGGCTCGTCACGAAGATCATCTCGCGCACGCCGGCGGCATACGCCTCCTCGACGGCGTACTGCACGAGCGGCTTGTCGAGCACCGGCAGCATCTCCTTCGGCAACGCCTTGGTCGCAGGAAGAAACCGCGTCCCGAGCCCTGCCACCGGAAAGATCGCGTGTCGTACCTTCATCTACATACAATGCCTGGGGTGCCGGATTCTGGCACCTCGACGGTCGCCTCAGCGGGGAAAGGATTAGCGTCGGTGGACCTGCTCGTCATCGATCCGATCGACGCCGAAGTCATGCGCTGGCTGGCGTCGCGCCACCGCCTCCAGTTCGCTCCCGAGCTCGCCTTCTCGCCCCGCGAGTTGCGCCGCGCGCTCTACAACGTGCGCGCCGCGATCATTCCGTCGTCGGTCGGCATCGATGCCGAGACGCTCGATTTCGCGCCGGTGCTGAGGGCCGTCGGCCGCGTCAGCGCGGGCTCGGAGAACATCGATCTGGCGGCGTGCGAGCGGCGCCGGGTCGAAGTCGTCCGCAGCCTCACCGCGAGCGCGCGCGCCGAAGCCGAGTTCGTCATCGGCGCGATGTTGTCGCTGCTCAGGCGTGTCCCCGTGCGCGGGCCCGACGGCTCGGTCGCCGGCCGCGAGCTCGGCGGCACGACGGTCGGCCTGGTCGGCATGCCGCCATCGGCGCGGACGATCGCCCAGCTCCTCGCCGCGTTCGGCGTCCAGATCCTCGGCTACGACCCGGCCCTGCACGCCACCGATCCGTCGTGGACCGACTGGCACGTCGCGCCGGCGGGGCTGCGCGAGATGGTCGAGCGCGCCGACGTCCTCTGCGTCCAGCTCGACTATTTCAGCCGCTATAACGGCCTGCTCGGCGACCGCTTCCTTCGCCACAGCAAGCCGAACCAGGTGATCGTCAGCACCGCGCACTCGCGCCTGTTCGACGAGGCTGCGCTGGCGACCGCATTGAAGAGCGGCCGCGTCGCGGCGGCGTGGCTCGACAGCGTCGAGCCTGGCGCGCTCGACCCGCACCGCCCGCTGGCCGGCATCGAGACGCTGCAGGTGACGCCGCGCGTCGCCTCGACAACGCGCGAGTCGCGCCAGCGCAGCGCCTGGGCGGTGGCGCGCCGGATCGACGAGCTGCTCGAAGCGCCGGCGTCGGTGCCGGCCGACTTCAGCTCGACGATCCCAGGCGCGCTCGCTGATCTCGAAGCCGATTCAATGTCACCGTGAACTCGGCGACGCGCGTCTTGAACTGATCGACCACTTCGGGCCGCGCGCGGGCGACGAAGTTGCGGTTGTCGAGTTGAGCGCGGGCCTTGGCGATCTCGGCTTCGTGCCGTTCGATCTCCTTCGTCAGTCGCGTCACCTCGGCGGCGCGATCGATCTTGACGTGGAGCGCGATCCGCGTCGTGCCGATGATGGCGACCGGCGAGTCGCTCGATGCGTCGGCGAACGCCGCGTCGTCGTCGAACAGCGTGACCTCCGAGATCCGGGCGAGCGATTTCAGGAGCGGCGTCGCTGCGCGCACGAACTCGGCATCGCCGATGACGTGCAGCGGGACGCGCTCGGCCGGCGCGAGGTTCATTTCGCTGCGCAGGTTGCGGCAGCTGCCGACGATCGCCTTCAGCCGCGCGACCCAGGCGTCGGCGACGGGGTCGATCCGCTCGAGCTGCGCCTTCGGATAGGGCCCACCGGCGATGCCGTGCACCGTGGCGGCCGGTTTCCGGCCGGCGACGACGGCGACGCGCTGCCACAGCTCGGCGGTGATGAACGGCGTGATCGGGTGAAGCAGGCGCAGCACGGTCTCGAGGACGCGCAGCAGCGTTCGCCGCGTCGCCCGCTGCTCGGACTCGGCGCCCGCCTGCAGTTGCACCTTGGCGATCTCGAGATACCAGTCGCAGTACTCGTCCCAGACGAAGGAGTAGATCGCCTGCGCGACGGCGTCGAGCCGGTATTCGGCGAAGCCCTGCGCGACCGCGGCCTCGACCCGTTGCAGCTCGCCGCTGATCCAGCGGTCGGCCGGCGAGAAGCTGAGATAGTTGTGGAACGGCTGGCCCGGCGCGCACTCGGCCTTGGTGTGCTCGGCGAGGCCACAGTCCTTGTCTTCGCAGTTCATCAGCACGAAGCGCGTCGCGTTCCAGAGCTTGTTGCAGAAATTGCGGTAGCCCTCGCAGCGTTTCGAGTCGAAGTTGACGTTCCGGCCGAGGCTCGCAAGCGAGCAGAACGTGAAGCGCAGCGCATCGGCACCGAAGCCCGGGATGCCGCTCGGGAACTCGGCCGCGGTGTCCTTGCGGATCCGCGGCGCGGTCTCCGGGCGCCGCAGCCCGGTCGAGCGTTTCTCGAGCAGCGGCTCGAGCGCGATGCCGTCGATCAGGTCGACCGGATCGAGCACGTTGCCTTCGGACTTGCTCATCCGCTTGCCGCTCGCGTCGCGGACGAGACCGTGGATGTAGACGTCGCGAAACGGCACCTTGCCGGTGAAGTGAAGCGTCATCATGATCATCCGGGCGACCCAGAAGAAGATGATGTCGTAGCCGGTGACGAGCACCGACGACGGCAGGAAGAGCTCGAGCTCTTCGGTCTTTTTCGGCCAGCCGAGCGAGGAGAACGGCACCAGCGCCGACGAGTACCAGGTGTCGAGCACGTCGGGGTCGCGCACGAGCGTGCCGGAGTAGCCCGCCGCCTCCGCCTTCGCGCGCGCCTCGTCCTCGCTGCGCGCGACGAAGAGCTCGCCGTCCGCGCCGTACCACGCCGGGATCTGGTGGCCCCACCAGAGCTGGCGCGAGATCGTCCAGTCCTGGATGTTCTTCATCCACTGGTTGTAGGTGTTGACCCATTGCTCGGGGACGAAGCGGACGGCGCCGCTCTCGACCGCGGCGATCGCCTTCGCGGCGATGCTCGTGCCGTCCCTGCCGGGCCTCGTCGTCGCGACAAACCACTGGTCGGTGAGCATCGGCTCGACGACCTCGCCGGTGCGAACGCAGATCGGCACCGCGTGCTTGTGCGGCACCGCTTTCTCGAGGAAGTGCTGCCCTTCCAGGTCGACCAGCACCGCCTTCCTCGCGTCGTAGCGGTCGAGACCCTGGTACGCCTTCGGTCCGTTCTCGTTGATCTTCGCGTCGAGCGTGAAGATCGTGATCAGCGGGATGCCGTGGCGCAGCGCGCAGGCGTAGTCGTTGAAATCGTGCGCGCCGGTGATCTTGACGCAGCCCGAGCCGAACTCGCGGTCGACGAAGTCGTCGGCGATGATCGGGATGCGACGGTCGCACAAGGGCAGGTCGACGAGCTTGCCGAGCAGGTGTCGGTAGCGCTCGTCCTCGGGATGGACTGCGAGTGCGCCGTCGGCGAGCATCGTCTCCGGGCGCGTCGTCGCGATGTGCATGCCCTTGATCGGCTGCCCGTTCGCGTCCGGCTGCGGGCCGTCGCTGAAGGGGTAGAGGATGTGCCACATCGTGCCGTCGCGCTCCTCGTTCTCGACCTCGAGGTCGGAGACGGCCGAGAGCAGGACCGGGTCCCAGTTGACGAGCCGCTTGCCGCGGTAGATGAGGCCCTCTTCGTAGAGCGAGACGAAGGTGTCGGTGACGACGGCCGAGAGCCGGTCGTCCATCGTGAAGTACTCGTACTTCCACGCCACCGAGTCGCCCATGCGGCGCATCTGGCGCGTGATCGTCGAGCCGCTCGACTCCTTCCAGTCCCAGACCTGGGCGATGAACTTCCGGCGGCCGAGATCGTGGCGGCTGAGCCCGGCCTCCTGGAGCTGGCGTTCGACGACGATCTGGGTCGCGATGCCGGCATGGTCGGTGCCCGGCACCCAGAGCGTGTTGTCGCCGAGCATGCGGTGATGGCGGACCAGCGCGTCCATGATCGTGTGCTGGAACGCGTGCCCCATGTGCAGCGTGCCGGTGACGTTCGGCGGCGGCAGCTGGATGCAGAACGATGGCTTCGCCGGGTCGAGCGTCGGCTCGTAGACGCCGGCTTCTTCCCAGAGCGGACCCCAGTGCGCCTCGATCGCCGCCGGATCGAACGACTTCGCCAGGTCGCTCATCGATCCGGAACGAGGATGCCGGTGTCCGGTGCCTGCGCCGCATCGCCGAGCAGGAACAGCGTGTAGACGCGGCCTGACTCCAGCGTCGCAGTGGCAGCGAAATAGACCTGGACGGTGCCGATCCTGGCTTCGAGGCGAGCCAGCCCGGCGCTCGCTGCGACTTGCGTGTAGCCAGACGCCGTCGCCGATGCCGCGCCGGTGCCGACGAGAACGTTGTTCAGCGTCAGCGTCGCCGTGCCGGTGATGCCGTTGAGCCCGTTGACGAGCCGCAGCTTGACCGGCCGCGCCGTGCTCGGCGACGCGGTGTTGTCGTCGGCGAGCAGCGTCACGGTCGGCGTCGAGCCGGTGAGCAGGACCGTGACGTCGCCTGCCGGATCGGCGGCGAGCGGCGCGACCGGTGCGATGTCGTTGCCGTTGACCTTGACCGCCAGGTCGCCCGCGGGGACGAGCGTGTACGGGCCGACGTTCGGCGAGTCGAGGCCGGCCGAGATCGCGGTGCCGTTGACCTCGACGCTGGCCGGCACCGAGGGCGAAATGCTCGCCGCGACGCGAACCCGCGCCGACGTGTTGAGCGCCTGCGCGGCGGTGGCCTGCTGGTCGAGGACGATGCCGTTCAGCAGGTAGCCGCCAGGGCCGCGCGCGAGGATGATCGTGACGATGCGCTTTTCCGACAGCACGAACGAAGGAATGTCGAGCCGCAGGTCGGTCTTGTCGCCGACGCCGGTGACGCAGACGTGGTACGCCGTCGCCGACGAGGTGAGCACGCTGTAGGCCGTCTGCAGGCCGGCGACGTTGGTCGCGATCGGTGCCGCCGCCGACGTGTCGAGGGTGCCGCACGCGGCAGTGATCAGGTAGACGTCGACGTTGCCGGCGTCGGCACTGGCGGTGTTGAAGACGAGGAATTTCGCCGTTCCGCTGCCGGGCGCGCCTTCCTCGTCGCCGAGGACGGTTGCCATCATCGTGCCGCCGCTGGTGTAGGCGACGACGGTCTGGTGATTCTTCTTGCTGATCGTGGTGCTCGTCGTCACCAGCGTCGCGGCGTCGCCGGTTTGCTGGATGGTGAGCGGGTAGCTGCCGGCCTTGAGGCCGCCGTAGCCGCTGGCGGTGTAGGGTGCGACGCCGGTGGCAACCGCAACGTTGTTGGCGAACAGGTCGAGACCGGCGAAGTTGCTCGTCGCGTTGATCAGCCGTATCTGTCCCTCGTCGGTCGAGAGCGTGCCGCCGCCGCACGCGGCGAGGGCAGCCGTGGCGACGAGCGCCAGAAATCGAAGAATCGGTCGCATTGCAATGGATCCGTGACTACATCAAGAGGTGCTCGCCCGCGTTGTCGCCGCCGAGGATGACGTAGTTGACCTTGCGAATGTCCGCCAGACGTGTCCCGCCGGCATACGAGATCGAGCTTTGCACATCTTCACGCATCTCGCGCAGCGTGTCGGCGAGCTTGCCCTTGATCGGCTCGAGGATGCGCTTGCCCTCGACGTGCTTGTACTCGCCCTTGTTGAAGTCGGACGCCGAGCCGTAGTACTCCTTGAACAGCTTGCCGTCGACCTCGACCGTGCGCCCGGGCGACTCCTCGTGGCCGGCGAAGAGCGAGCCGATCATCACCATGCCGGCGCCGAAGCGGACGCTCTTGGCGATGTCGCCGTGGTCGCGGATGCCGCCGTCGGCGATGATCGGCTTGGTCGCGACGCGCGCGCACCACTTGAGCGCCGAGAGCTGCCAGCCGCCGGTACCGAACCCCGTCTTCAGCTTGGTGATGCAGACCTTGCCCGGGCCGACGCCGACCTTGGTCGCATCGGCACCCCAGTTCTCGAGATCGATCACCGCCTCCGGCGTGGCGACGTTGCCGGCGATGACGAACGTCTTCGGCAGCTTCGTCTTGATGTGCTCGATCATCCGGTGCACGGTGTCGGCGTGGCCGTGGGCGATGTCGATCGTCACGTAATCGGCGCCGATCCCTTCGCTCGCGAGCTTGTCGATCACGGCGTAGTCGGGCGCCTTGACCCCCGAGCTGATCGAGACGAACAGGTTCTTCGCCCGCATCCGGCGCGCGAACGCGACGTTGTCGACAGCGAAGCGGTGCATGACGTAGAAGAAGCCGTTGGCCGCGAGCGATTCGACGATCGGCTCGTCGACGACGGTCTTCATGTTCGCCGGGACGACCGGCAGGGCGAAGCGCCGCGGTCCGAACTCGACCGACGGGTCGCACTCCGAGCGGCTCTCGACGCGGCACTTGCGCGGCAGCAGCAGGACGTTGTCGTAATCGAAGATTTCCATGGCGGCGAGCGAAAACGGGCGCCTCGAGAGCGCCCGTGGCGGCATTCTACGGGGCTCGCCGGGTGCGGGCACGAGCCGGGGCCTTCCTAGAATGGGCAAGTGAATCCCTCGCCCGTCGTCGAACGCCCAGCCCGCCTGCTCGAGGGGCTGAATCCCGAGCAGCTCGCCGCGGTCACCCTGCCGGCCGAGCCGGCGCTGATCCTCGCCGGCGCCGGGTCGGGCAAGACGCGCGTCCTGACGACGCGGATCGCCTGGCTGATCCAGACCGGCCAGCTCTCGCCGGGCGGCGTCATGGCCGTCACCTTCACCAACAAGGCAGCCAAGGAGATGCTGACGCGGCTCGACGCGATGCTCGCGATCCCGGTCCGCGGCATGTGGGTCGGCACGTTCCACGGCCTGTGCAACCGGTTCCTGCGCGCGCACTGGAAGCTCGCCGCGCTGCCGCAGGGGTTTCAGATCCTCGACACGAGCGACCAGCTGTCGGCGGTCAAGCGTGTCGTCAAGGCGATGAACCTCGACGAGGAGCGCCATCCTCCGAAGCAGCTCACCTGGGCGATCGCCGGTGCCAAGGACGACGGCCTGCGCGCCAAGGACATCGAGGTCAAGGACGAGCAGAGCCGCATCCTGGTGCGCGTCTACGAGGCCTACGACGCGCAGTGCCAGCGCGAGGGCGTGGTCGACTTCGCCGAGCTGATGCTGCGCACGTACGAGCTGATGCGCGAGAACCAGGCGCTCCGCGAGCACTACCAGCGGCGCTTCCGCCACATCCTGGTCGACGAATTCCAGGACACCAACCGGCTGCAGTACGCCTGGCTGAAGATGTTCGCCGGGCCGCCCGAGCACGGCTCGGCGCTCTTTTGCGTCGGCGACGACGACCAGAGCATCTACGCTTTTCGTGGCGCGCAGGTCGGCAACATGGCGGCATTCGAGCGCGAGTACCGGGTCGGCACGGTCGTCAAGCTCGAGCGCAACTACCGCTCGTACGGCAACATCCTCGATGCCGCCAACGAGCTGATCTCGAGGAACTCGCGCCGGCTCGGCAAGAACCTGCGGACCGAGGCCGGGCCGGGCGAGCCGGTGCGCGTGCACGAGGCACCGAGCGACTACGCCGAGGCGCAGTGGTTCATCGAGGAGGCGCAGGCGCTGCACCGCGACGGCACGCCGCGCGACGAGATCGCGCTGCTCTATCGCAGCAACGCGCAGAGCCGGGTGATGGAGAGCGCACTCTTCAACGCTCACATCCCGTACAAGGTCTACGGTGGCTTGCGCTTCTTCGAGCGCGCCGAGGTCAAGCACGCGCTCTCGTACCTGCGCCTGATCGAGAACTCGAACGACGACACGAGCTTCCTGCGCGTCGTCAATTTTCCGGCGCGCGGCATCGGCGCGCGCACGATCGAGCAGCTGCAGGACGCGGCGCGCGCCAGCGGCCGCAGCCTCTGGCAGAGCATCGGCTCGGTGGCGGGCAAGGGTGGCTCCAACCTGGCCGCGTTCACGGCGCGCGTCGACGCGATGCGCACGGCGACACGCGGCCTGACGCTGCGCGAGATCATCGTCCACATGCTCGAGGCGTCGGGGCTGGTCGACTTCTACAAGATCGACCGCGAAGGCAGCGAGCGCCTCGAAAACCTCGAGGAGCTGATCAACGCGGCCGAAGCGTTCGTCACCCAGGAGGGCTTCGGCAAGGACGCCGTCGCGCTGCCGGTCGACGAGGTCGCGGCACGCAGCGGCGTGGCACCGTTCGCCGGCGCGGCCGGCCGCGCCGAGTTCACGACGCCCGACGCCGAGATCGTGACGAACGGCGAGATCGTCGCTCCGCCGCGCGTCGTTCCCGACACCGAGACCGGCGAGATCATGTCGCCGCTGGCCGCCTTCCTCACCCATGCCTCGCTCGAGGCCGGCGACAACCAGGCGCAGGCGGGGCAGGACGCGGTCCAGCTGATGACGATCCACTCGGCGAAAGGACTCGAGTTCGATTGCGTCTTCATCAGCGGCCTCGAGGAGGGACTGTTCCCGCACGAGAACTCGTCGAGCGACCTCGACAGCCTCGAAGAGGAGCGACGGCTGATGTACGTCGCCATCACGCGCGCCAGGAAGCGCCTCTACTTGAGCTTCTCGCAGACGCGCATGCTCCACGGGCAGACGCGCTACAACGTCAAGAGCCGCTTCTTCGACGAGCTTCCGGAGAGCGCGCTGCGCTGGATCACGCCGCGCAACCAGGCGTTCGGTTCAGGCTTCGCGCGCGAGTACAGCGCGGCGTGGGCGCGCGGGTCGGGGCTGCACTCGATCGTCGGGACGGGTCGCAGCGAGCCGCGAGCGCCGACACCTGCGCTGCAGAGGTCGTCGCACGGTCTGCGCCCGGGGCAAGGCGTCTTCCACGCCAAGTTCGGCGAGGGCGTCGTCGTGACGATCGAAGGCAGCGGCGACGACGCCCGCGCGCAAGTCAACTTCGGCCGCCACGGCATGAAGTGGCTGGCGCTCAGCATCGCCAAGCTGACGCCGGTGGACTAGCGTCGTGGGCGCAGGCAAGGCCGCTCAGAGCAACTGCGCCCGCTTGACCGCGCGATAGCGATTGACGAGCTCGACCGCGACGTGCTCGGGCTCGACGTCGAGCAGATAGGCGTCGCGTGCGGCGAGGCGGCGGAACGCGTCGTCGCGCGCCTGCGCCAGGAGATGCGCGCCGGCGACCTCGATCGCGTCGCGCTCGACGACGAGCGGCTGCGCGGCGATTTCGCGGAGCGCGCGCTCGCGCAGGCTGGCGAGCAGCACGAGGTGGCGCGTCCTGAGGAGCGCAAGCGTCGGTGCGAGCTCGTCGGCATCCTCTTCGCGGAAGTTGGTGAGGACGACGACGAGCGAGCGCTTGCGCAGCGTCTTCATCAGCCGCGTCGCGGCGGCGCGGTAGTCGGGCTGCGTCGGTGACGGCTCGACGTCGTAAAGCGATGCGATCAGCGCATTGAGGGAATGCGCGCCCTTGCGCGGCGCGACGCTGCGGTGCTCTCCGGCACGGCCGCCGAACGTCATCGCGCCGACCTCGTCGCCTTCCTTCAGCGCGACGTAGGCGAGCAGCATCAGCGCCTCGAGCGCGGCGTCGAAGTGGCTGCCGCGGTGCCCGTCAGCTCCTTCGTCGGCACGCATCCTGCGGCCGCAGTCGAGCATGAAGACGACGCTCTGGTCGCGCTCGTCCTGGTACTCGCGGACGATCGGCTTGCCGTGGCGTAGCGTCGCCTTCCAGTCGATGTCGCGGATCGCGTCGCCGGGGCGATAGTCGGCAAGCTGCTTGAAGTCGGTGCCGCTGCCGCGCATCGGGTAGCTCTTGATGCCGATCTCCGCAAGCCTGCGGTCGCCGGCGAGCCACGCATAGCGCGAGACCGTCGCGAAGTTCGGGTAGACGCGCAGGGTCGCGGCGGCGCCGCAGGAAACGCGCAGGTCGAAGATGCCGAAGATCGTGCGCACGCGCAGCTCGGCGGGGGCGACGACGGCCTCGCCGCGACGGCGCGGCACGATTTCGTAGCGCAGTGTCAACGCCGACCCCGGATCGACCGTGCCGCCGGCCGGCAGCCCGTCGACGTCGAACGACGGGTCGACGCGGTCGAACAGCGCCACGTGCCAGCGCCGGTGGCCATCGTTGACGAGATCGCCTTCGATGACACGGCGCACACCGACTGCGAGCGCCGGTGGCAAGCGGCGCTGCCAGCGCAGCGGCGCCGCCTGCCACGCGCGCCGGCTCGTCCGCACGTCGACGACGGCAAGGATCGCCAAAAGCAGCGCGGCGAGACCGCTCGCCACGGCGACGGTCGCGACCGCGACGCCCGCCGCCGCCGCCGCTGCGGCCGCGGCAGCGAGCGATGCCACGGCGGCAATGCCGGCGCGGGTCGGCAGGAGCGCGATCGCCACGGCAGCAGTCCGACTCAGAGCCGCGGCGCCTCGACCGTCGCGAGCAGCTCGACGACGAGATCGTCGACCCGACGGCCTTCGAGCTGCGCATCGGCAGCGAGCAGGACGCGGTGGCGAAGCGCGGGCAGGGCGCAGCGCTTGACGTCGTCGGGGGTGACGAAGTCGCGGCCGCCGAGGAGGGCGGCGGCGCGTGCCGCGCGCACCATCGCGATCGCGCCGCGCGGCCCGCTGCCGGCGGCGAGGCCGAGGCCGCCGCGCGTCGAGCGACCGATCCGCACCGCGTAGTCGATGACGCGCTCGTCGACGCGAACGCGCGACGCCAGGTCCTGCAGCGCGAGCAGCTCGTGCGCGTCGACGCACTCCTCGACCGTCTCGAGCGGCAGTTGCTCGCCGCGCTGGCCGAGCGTGGTGCGGACGACGATCGCCGCCTCGTCCTTGTGCGACGGGTAGTCGATCTCGACCTTGAGCAGGAAGCGGTCGAGCTGTGCCTCCGGCAACGGGTAGGTGCCTTCGGTCTCGACCGGGTTCTGCGTCGCGAGGACGAAGAAGGGCCGCTCGAGCGCGTGCGTCTCGCCCTCGAGCGTGACCTGGTACTCCTGCATCACCTCGAGCAACGCTGCCTGCGTCTTCGCGGGGGCGCGGTTGATCTCGTCGGCGAGCAGCACGTTGGTGAACACCGGCCCGCGCCGGATTCTGAGCGCCGCGACCGCGCCGCTGCCGGCCGGCGCCGGGTCGAGCACCGCGTGGCCGGTGATGTCGGAGGGCAGCATGTCGGGCGTGAACTGGACGCGCGCGTAGCGCAGCGCGATCGAGCGCGCGAGCGCGCGCGCCAGCAGCGTCTTGCCGAGCCCGGGGACGCCTTCGATCAGGACATGGCCGGAGGCGACGATCGCGATCAGCAGCAGCTCGACGGCGTCGCGCTGGCCGACCATCGCCTTGCCGATCTCGTCGCGCAGCCGCTCCAGGGTACGGGCGGCATGTTCGAAGCTTGCGGGAGGGGTCGTGCTCATGGTGGGCTGGCGTCGGCGGACGCGGGTCGGTGAAAGGGGCGGCGAGCGCCGGCGGCGAGGGCGCGGCGCGCATCCTCGAGTCGATGGATCGCGGCGGCGACGCGCCTGCGGTCGGGATGCGCCATCGGCGACATCGCGGCCGCGAGCGCGACAGCGTCGCTGCCGGTCTTTCTCGCGATCGCGTCGCTGCGGTCGCGCCTGGCGAGCAGGGCGGCGTAGTTGGCGATCGAGCGGCGCGCTTCGCCTTCGAGGGCGCGGATGCTCGCGGCGTGCAGCGCGGCGCCGCCACCGCGGGCGACGAACGCGGCCGTGCGCCGGACTTGCTCGCCGATCGAGCGGCGCGCGAGCGGCGCGTCGAGCAGTCTCGGCCCGAAGCGCGTGCCGCTGCGCCAGAGGGCGAGCACGAGCGCGGCGAGCGCGAGCACGAGCGCCGGCGCGCCGTGCTGCCACAACCAGGCGAGAAACGGCGCCCGGGTCTCGTCGACGAGGAACCAGACCCGGTCGCCGGCGCCGAGCTGCAGCATCGCCGCGAACGCGAGGGCGCCGTCGCCCCGCAGTAGCGCGTCGTTGGCGAACGCACCCTCGAGCGCGTTGCTCGTGACGTCGCCGCGGCCGACCGCGACGCGCACCGCGACGGCGCCGTCGTCGCCGGCGATCTGCCACCGCGGTGCGCTGGCGTGCAGGATGAGCGACGGCCGGGCACAGACGAGGAAGCTGCGCGGCGGACCGAACGCGCCGACGCTCGCTTCCGGCTCGGCGTAGCGCTTGCACGACCTGGCTGCCAGCTCGGCAATTGCGCGCACGGGATCGGAGGCAGCAGCCGCCGCCGCTGCGGCCGCGGCCGCACTGGTGTCGACCCGACGCGGCGGACGACTGCTGCGGATCGGCACCCACGGCGGCGTCTCGCCGGTAGCCGACCATGCGCTCTGCAGCACGACCAGGCGGCCGCCGTCGCCGACCCAGCGCTGCAGCGCCTCGGCGCGGCCCGGGAACATCGCCCAGCGCGGCGACGCGAGGACGAGCGTCGTTCCCGGCGGCGGCAGCTGCTCGAAATTGCGCACCGTCGTCACCGAGGCTCCGAGCTTGCGAGCGAGTTGTTTGGCGGTGTAGAAAGGATCGCGCGCGGCGTCGCCGCTCGGCGCGATCGGGACCGTGACGTCGACCCATTCGATCGAGCGGCCGATCACGGCCGCGAACACGACGATGAGCGCGGTCGCGATCGCGCCGACGAGCCATTGCGCGCGCCCGCTCATCGCGCAGTCGCGAGCGCCGGGCTCGCCAACGCAGGCAGCATGCGATCGAAGTCGGCGCAGAGGCGCAGCACGTCGTCGCTGCGCAGAGCCCGGCCGCCGTAGACGGCGAGCTGCCAGGCGCCGATGAGCGCGGCGACGAAGTCGCTCCGCTCGGCGGGCAGCGCGGCGCTCGCGAGGCGGAGGCAATCGCCTTCGGTGCTGGCATCGCCGATCGCGACCTCGTACGAGTGGACGAGGCGCGACAGCGCGCCGCGATAGAGGAGCGACAGCGCGCCGCGTCGCTCGCCGGCGAGCCAGAGCTCGCGCACCGCAGCGCCGATGTCCGAGGGCAGGCTCTCGGGGCGGATGTCGAGCTCGCGGACGTGGCTCGGCAGGCGGGCGCCTCGCGAGCGGATCGCATCGCCGTGAACGGCGAGCCAGCGCCGTGCGGTCACGAGGGCGACGGCGAGCACGGCGGCGCCGAGCAGCCACATCAGCCAGCGGCCGCCTTCGGCGAGCCAGCGCGCGAGATCGAGCCAGAACGGATCGAGCGAAGGCGGCTGCGGATCGTCTCGCTTCCTGAACCGCCAAGTGCGCTCCTTCCGGAAGCCGCCGAGGTCGGGGTCGGCCCGCACGGACGACGCTGCCGCCTCGACCGCGGCAACGTCGGCGCGCGGCCGCTCGGTCGTCGATGGCGCGGCAGCATCGGTCGCCGCCGCCGTCGGCGCCGACGTCGAGACGAGGATCGCCGCGAGCAACGCCGTGGCCAGCGGCGCGCGACCGCCGCGTGGCTTGCCGCAGGCGTCAGCGCGCGAAGGCAAGGCGGAACTCCTGCTCGATGTCCCACGCTTCGAGCTCGACGCGTCGGTTCAGGTACATCGCGAAGCCGGCGCCGACGAAGAACGGTTCGAGCACGAGCACCGCAGCGGCGTAGCACGCCAGCAGCAACGCCGTCATCCAGCCGTTGCCAGTGAAAACGACATCAACCCAAGAGCTGCGATCGTCGCCAGGGAGGAACCAGGCGAACAGCGTGACCGCGCCGATCGCGAGCGCCGATTCGACGGCCGCGAACGCGGTCTGCATCGCCAGCGCCGCGCCTCGGTGCGGGCCGAGGATGCGGGCGATGCGCTGCCGCCTCGTCTTTCCGTGCTGGCCTTCGAGCTGCAATACCGGCTGGACGTACGAACGCCAGGGTGACAGCCGGCGGATCGTCAGCGCGCCGAAGAGCCCCTGCACGAAGACCGGGCGTCTCGCCGCCCAGAGATCGGCCAGGCGAGTCTGCTCGCCGAACGCGGCGCGCGCGAGGGCGAACAGGATCGAGCGATCGAACCACGGCTTCAGCCAGATCAGCGCCAGCACGGCCCAGCCGACGCCGAACGGCAGCGCCGCGGCGGCGAGTACGAGCGCGAACGCGTACACCGGTGTGCAGCTGGCCCACACGGAGCGCCGGTGCGCCGAGACGATGCGCACGCCAAGGTCGGCGGCCTCGAGCATGCCGCGCGGCCGCAGGTCGAGGCAGATCGCGTCGACCTTCATCGTCGTGGCGCCGCGACGTTGCCCGGGCGTCCCTGGAAGACGAAGTAGGCGATGACGACCAGCCAGCACACCGCACCGACGCCGAACTTCGCCGACTGCGGGACCCAGCGCGCCGACGACCAGAACGCCTCGAGTGCGGCGGCGATCGCGAACATCGCGGTCATGCCGTAGACGATCACGATCGCGCCGCGGGCGGCGTCGGCGAGCGCGGCGACGCGGGAGCGCCGGCCGGGCGCAAGCAGGGCGTGGCCGAGCGCGAGTCCGGAAGCGCCGGCGAGGACGATGCCGGTCAGCTCGAACGCGCCGTGGGTGACGACGAACGAGTAGAAGTTGTCGCCGAAGCCACGCCAGGTCACGTAGCCGGCGATGCTGCCGGCGAGGGCGCCGTTGACGGCGAGGAAGAACAGGCTGCCGATGCCGAAGAAGAGGCCGCCGGCGAAGCACTGGAAGGCGATGCGGATGTTGTTGAAGATGTAGAAGCCGAACATCTGCCAATCCGATTCGGCGCTGCGCCGGCCGATCGGCCCGTCGGCGTCGCCGTACATCCGCTCGTACTGATCGACCGAGCCGGCGTCGTGCAACGAGAGGACGAAGCCGGGATCGAGATAGCCGAGCACGCCGGTGACGACGAGCGGCCCTGCGAAGGCGATCAGCGCGACCAGCACGTGCAGGCGATGGGCGCGGACCGCGGCCGGGAAGTCGACGAGAAAGAGCCGCGCGAGCTTGTCGAGTCCGAAATCGGTCTCGCGATAGATCCGCTGGTGGCCGCGCGCGGTGAGCGCCTCGAGCCGCTCGATCAGCCAGACCGGATAGGCGCGCGCCTCGGCGACGGCGAGGTGTTCGCAGGCGGCGCGATAGAGTGCCGCGATGCGCGCCCGGTCGGGCGCGGCGCCGCGCTTGCGCTTCGGCAACTCGCCGAGCGCGGCCTCGAGCTCCTGCCAGGCAGGCGCGTGCGCGGCCTCGAACTGCAGCGGCGTCATCGGCGACCGAGCAACCAGTGAGCAACGCCGACCAGCGCAGCGACGCGGTCGCCATGCATCGCACGCGGTGCGACGACCGGCACGGCGATCTCGGCGAGCTCGTCGGCGCGCGCCTCGGTGAGCCGGGCGACGCGCCCGGCCCACGCGACGATCGCCGCCTGCGCGCTCGCCGTCAGCGGCACTGCCGGCGCCCGTGCCGGCGCCGGCGGCGGCACGCTGCGCGGCGGCCGGGGCTGCGCGAGATGGACGACCAGCGTCCCCGCAGCGAGGTCGCCGAGCCGCTTGAAATCGTGCCGCCACAGCATCGCGAGCGCACCGAACGCGTACAGCGACGGCAGGAAATCGGCGGCGCGCAGGAGGTTGCGGATCAGCGATGCCGCCGGCGTCACCGGCAGTCCCGTGTCCATCACGACGGCGAGGCCGACCATGCGCTTGCCTGGCGTCGCCGCGCCGGGCGCGAGCTCGAACATGACGGGATACAGCCATTCGAGCAGGAACAGCAGCAGCATCGCGAGGCCGCCGCCGAACGAGCCGAACCGGGCGAGAAGGACCGAGCCGACAGCGAAAACGACGAGCCGGATCAGCAGATCGACGAAGTATGCGTAGAAACGGGGAACGAGGCCGGCCGGCCGCAGCCAGAGCGCGATGCCTTCCGGCGTCTCGGCCGCATAGCGGGTGTCGAGTCGGCTCGCGACCTCCGGCGTTGCCGACATCGCTGGGGGCGCCGCTGTGGTTGCGGCCTCAGGCCTTGACGACGATCGTGTCGGCGATGTTGTCGTGCAGGCAGCGGCGCGACTCGCGGAAGATCAGCAGGCTGTCGATCAATCCGTACAAGCCGCCGGCGACCGGAATCATCGTCAGGATCATGGTCGGCAGGTAGCGCAGCCCGAACAGGCGACCGAACGACGCCGTCGAGCCATCGCTGCGAACGATGCGCATCTTGAGGAGCGCCTTGCCGATCGTCTGGCCGCGCGTCGCCAGCAGGTAGCCCTGCAGGACGATGAAGAGGATGATCCCGGCCGCGGAGTTGAGCACCAGCACCTTCGCCAGACTGGCTCCCGGCCGCGGCACGAGGGTGAGCGGCGTGATGAACGTGAGCAGCCAGAACACCAGGCCCGAGATCAGTCCGTCGACCAGCGTCGCGAGCAGGCGGGCGCCGCGCCCGGCGAGCGTTCCCGGCCCCGCCTCGGCGACGTCTTCGACGTGCGCAAGCGGCGGCGCGAAGCGATTGTCCTCGGAAACGTTGGCCATCCCTGCCCCCCGAAATCTTGTCCGCGAATGCTAGCAGCGGCGCTGCGTTTGCCTTTCGATCGTGCTGCCGTTTCTGGAGCGATGGCATAAGCTCGCGATGGGCGGCAGGAACCGGGGGCGTTCCGCGAGCCAAGGGAGATATCGACATGCATGCACCTCGTTGCAACCTGCGCTGGCTCGTCGCGGCGAGCGCCATCGCCGCCCTCTCCGGCTGCGCGAGCGGCCCGCAGCTCGACGCCCAATGGTCCGATCCGTCGCTGGGGCCGGGCCTGCTGCGCGGCGCGCGCGTCCTCGTCGCCTGCGACGCGGCCGAGCTCGTCGTCCGCCAGATTTGCCAGGACCAGCTCGCCAACGAGGTCGTCGCGCGCGGCGCGACGCCGGTGTTCGTGCCGCCCGAGACGGCGATCGCGACCGATCGCTCGATCGATGCGCAGCTGCTCTCGGCAGCGCGCGATAACGGCGCTAAGGCGATGGTGATCATGACGGTGGCGGTCGCGGTGCAGGATGTCAGCCCCCCATTCACGATCGGCATCGGCGGCTTCGGCTACGGCGGCAGTGGCAGCGCCGGAGTCGGCGTCTCGGCGCCCGTCGGCGGTGGCCGCGTCACCTCGGGCTATTCGGCGAACGGCCGCGTCACCGACGTGTCGAGCGGTCGCCTCGCCTGGACCGCGAAGGCGACGTCGCCGCCGTCCGGCGACGTCAACGCGCAGATGACCGAGCTCTCTCGCGCTGTCCTCGCCGCCGCCGACAGGGCCGGCTTGTTCTGACCCGCAGCGGCCTCACGCCGGGCGCGGCCCCGGGCGCGCGGCATCGACGACGAAGCGTGCCGCGGTGGTGACCTCGCTCGCGGGGTCGAGCGGTCGATCGACGACCTTGAGGCTCGCGCGCAGCTCCCTGGCGTCGAGCTCGAAGCGCATGTAGCCGCGCTGGTCGCCCCGCCCGTAGTGGACGTGCGGGTTGAACTCGCGGGCGTTGTCGATGTGCCGCTGCGCGACCGAGAGGCTGGTGATCGACGTGCCGCAGAACTCGCTGGCGACGATGGGCGATTTCGGATCGTCGAAGTCGGTCTTGAGGTCGGCGACATAGTTGGTGTGGACATCGCCGCCGAGGACGACGACGCCCGGAACCCGTTTCGCCGCGACCGTCGAGAGCAGGCGGGTTCGCGCCGGCGCGTAGCCGTTCCAGCCGTCGGTCCAGTAGGTGCCGCCGCCGATCGCCGGGTCGAGCCAGGTGAAGCGCGCCATCAGCGTCTGCTGCGCGAGCAGGTTCCACGGCCGCTTGAGGTCCCAGCCGGTCGCGAGCCACGCTTCCTGCTCGGCGCCGAGCAGCGTTCGCGCCGGGTCGGCGAGCGCCGGGCATTGCGTGAGCGCGACCGTGTTCGAGCCGCCGCGCCCTTCACGCGGGCAGACCTGCGGATCGCGGTATTGGCGGTCGTCGAGGAGGTGGATGCGGGCGAGGCTGCCCCAGTCGAGGCGGCCGAAGATCCGCATGTCGACGTCGACCGGACGGGCCGCGGCCGGAAACGGCATGTGCTCCCAGTAGGCGCGGTAGGCGGCTCGACGCCGCGCGCCGATGTCGACCGCGAGGTCCTCGCCGCGAAGAGGGGAATAGTCGTTCGCGACTTCGTGGTCGTCCCAGACGAGCAGCCACGGCGCCGCCGCGTGCGCTGCCTGCAGCGACGGGTCGCTCTTGTAGGTCGCATAGCGCGCGCGGTATTGCTCGAGCGTGAAGACCTCGCCGCCCTCGACGCGGCGGACCGGGTCCTTGCGGGTCGCGTATTCGTAGATGTAGTCGCCGAGAAAGAAGATCAGGTCGAGATCGGCGCTCGCCGCGTGGCGCCAGGCCGCGTAGTGGCCGACGTCCCAGCGCTGGCAGCTCGCGATCGCGAAGCGCAGCGTCGCTGCAGCGCCGGCGGCCGGCGCCGTGCGCGTGCGGCCGACGGCGCTCTGCACGCCGAGCGCCTGGAAGCGGTACCAGTACCAGCGCGCCGGCGCGAGCCCGGTCGGTTCGGCGTGGACGCTGTGCGCCCACGCCGCCTCCGCGCTCTCCTCGCCGCGCACGACGATGTGCCGGAACCGCTCGTCGTCGGCGACTTCCCAACGGACGGCAACGCGGTCGGGCAGCGCCTCGCCCATGACGCGAGTCCACAGCACCATGCCGTCGGCACGCGGCTGGCCGGAGGCGACGCCGAGCGAAAAGCGAGCCACGTCGGCGCCGCGGCTGCCGCTCGCGAACCACGGCGCGGCGACCACCGCGGCAGCGCCGCCCAGGAAGCGTCGCCGCGTCGCCGCGGCAGCGACGACGCGCAGGTGCTCAGGCGCCGATGTCGTCGATCTCGCGGTAGACATCGCGCAGCCACATCTTGACGCGCTGGCGGTCCATCAGCCCGAGCCCGGTCGAATCCTTGTCGGCCGCCTTCGCCTGCCAGAAGCTGCTGCTCGCGGCGTCGATCTTCTGGATCACGTATTCGTTGAGCTTCTTCACCGAGACGACGTGGGCGCCCATGCCGATCGCGCGCGCCTGCTCGCCCGACTGCTCGAGGTTGCTGAAGTCGCCGCCGCGCACCTGGTTGCGCACGAGCACGTAGGCGAGGCCGGTGCCGAAGCGATCGAGCAGGCGGCGGAGCAGGTCGACCGAGTCCTTGCCCGTGTCCATCACGTGCCAGTAGAAGATCTTCATGCCGAGCTCGTCGGCGAGGTCGATCACACCGGCCTCTTCCATCCAGTTGGCGAGCGAGTCGTGCGTCTGCGCGGCGAGGTCGACCAGGATGCTGCGGCCCGGCTGATCGACCGCCGCCTCGACGATGGCGTCGAGAGACTCGACCTTGTCGACCGCGATCGGCGAGGCATACGCCGGGTAGAAGCGCATCAGCGCGCCGTGCGAGCGGTCGGTGTCGAAGCCGAGGATGGGAAGTTGCTTGTCGATCAGGTACTGGGCGAGGACGCGGGCCATCAGCGATTTGCCGACGCCTCCCTTTTCGCCGCCGATGAGATGGATGTTGGTCGTCGTCATCGAGGGCCGGCTCACTTCGGTCCGGGCGCGCCGCCCGGAGTCACGAGATCGACCGACTTCTCGACCACCTTGCCGGCGACCCTGACGGTGCTGCCGACGACCGCGCCGCCGACCGAGACCGCCGCGCCGGCGGCGCTGCCGACGACGCCGACCGCGGTGCTGGCGACGCTGACGACCGCGCAGCCGCTCGAGGCGCAGGCGAGGACGAGGATGGGAGCGACGAGAACGGCGCGCTCATGCCGGGGCAAACGCGGGATCGAGGCCATGCGAACGATTGTCTCCGAAGCCAGCAGGCGGGCGCGAGTGTGCACCGGTTCGCCGCCTCGGGCGGCGCAATGCGTCACGCAGCATGCTCAGCCGCGCCCGACGAAGGGCATCTTGGTGGCCATGATGGTCATGAACTGGATGTTGGCGTCGAGCGGCAGGCTCGCCATGTGGACGACGGCGTCGGCCACGTGCTGCACGTTCATCGTCGGTTCGACCGCGAGGCTGCCATCGGCCTGCGGCACGCCCTTCTTCATGCGCTCGGTCATTTCGGTCGCCGCGTTGCCGATGTCGATCTGGCTGCAGGCGATGTCGAACGGCCTGCCGTCGAGCGCGGTTGCCTTGGTGAGGCCGGTGATCCCATGCTTGGTCGCGGTATACGGCGAGCTGAACGGGCGCGGCGCGTGGGCCGAGATCGAGCCGTTGTTGATGATGCGGCCGCCGCGCGGCGACTGCGACTTCATCAGCACGAACGCCTGCTGGGTGCAGAGGAAGACCGCGGTCAGGTTGATGTCGACGACCGCTCGCCACTGCTCGACCGTGAGCTCCTCGAGCGGCAGCGGCGGCGCACCGGTGCCGGCGTTGTTGAAGAGCACGTCGAGGCGGCCGAACGCGGTCTTGGTCGCGGCGAACAGCGCCTTCACCGCCGCCGGGTCGGTCGCGTCGGTCGGCACGGCGAGCGCGCGCGCGGCGCCGTCGCCGGCAGCGGCGCGCGTGGCGTCGAGCGCATCCTTGCGGCGACCGGCGAGCGCGACGTGGTAGCCGGCCTTGAGCAGGGCGAGCGCGGAGGCGCGGCCGATGCCGCTGCCGGCCCCGGTGACGATGGCGACCTTGTTCATGACGGGCCTTTCGTGTTCGTGAGCGAGTCGGTCGGATCGACGTCGTCGCGCGTCGATGCGGCGGCGTCGGCAGAGAAACAGTCGGCGAACGTGAACCAGAGGCTGGCGTAGAAGACGGTCGAAAAGACCAGCGTCAGCGGTGTCGCGACGAGCGTGAAGCGCTGCGGTCCGAACAGGCCGACGCCGATGCTGACGAACGCGAGCAGCAGCATCCAGACTGCCACCCAGGCGATGCCGTAGACGCCGAACGCGCCCTTGTTGCGCCAGAGCGCGACGCTGCTGAAGAAGAGCGACTTCGCCCACGGCTGGCCGCCCCAATGGACGAGCGCCGGCGCGTGCCAGAACGGCACCGAGAGCGCGCCGGTGAACGCCAGCCGCAGCAGCAGCCCGAACTGCAGGCGAGGATCGGCGAGGCGCGCGGCGGCCGACTCTGGTGTCGTCTTCGTGTCGGGCAGCGATTCGAGGAACGACTCGAGCGCGCCGCCGTCGAGGACGCCGGCGAGCCAGTAGACGAAGAAGCCCGCCACTGCGTAGGCGATGCCGAGCTTGAGCAGCGCGAGCAGCCGCGTCCGGCCTGCGCTGGCCAGCTCGGCGATCGAGCCGGGCATCGCCGTCTTGCCGTCGACGACCCGCCGGGTCGCGATCATGAACAGCAGCGAGCCCGCCGGCGGCAGCACGAGGAGCGCGATCGTGCCGACGACCGGGACGAGGCCGAGCAGCAGGAAGACGAACAGGCACACGGCGAACAGCGCCGCGAAGCCGAGCGGCTGGCCGGCGAACACCTGGAACGCCCGCTGCACCCAGACCAGGCCCCGGCGCGGCGCGACGAGCTGCAGCTTCATGACGGCGGTCGCGGCGGCGGGTGCCACGGCTCCTCCCGCCTCTGCGCGAGGACGCGCTCGAAGTGGGCCGGATCGTGCGCCGTCAGCACGAAGGCGTCGCGCGGCAGGTGCAGGTCCCAGACGCGCGACAGCCAGAAGCGAAACGCCGCCGCCCGCATCATCGCCGGCAGCAGCCGCAGCTCGGCGTGCTCGAGCGGCCGTTCGACGCCGTAGGCAGCGACGAAGGCGCTCGCGCGGTCCTCGGCGAGGCGGCCGCTCGCCAGGTCGATGCACCAGTCGTTGAGCGCGACGGCGATGTCGAACAGCAGGCAATCGACGGCGGCGAAGTAGAAGTCGAACACCCCGGCGAGCTTGCGCTCGACGAACACCACGTTGTCGCGGAACAGGTCGCCGTGGATCGCGCCGCGCGGCAGCGTCGCGTATGCCGACGAAGACGCAAGGTGCTGCTGGTACGCGAGCTCGTCGGTCATCAGCGCGGCCTGCTCGCTGCCGAGGTGCGGCAGGACGACGGGAGCGGTCGTGCTCCACCAGGCCAGCCCGCGCAGATTCGGCTGCGCCGGTGCGAAGTCGCGCGCGGCGATGTGCATGCGCGCGAGCACCGTGCCGACGGCGGCGCAGTCGAGGGCGTCGGGCGCGAGGTGATGCTCGCCCGGCAACCGGTCGACGATCGCCGCCGGCTTGCCGTTCAGGAAGAGCAGCAACGAGCCGCTCGCGTCGCCGTGCGGCATCGGCACCGGCAGGCCGCGGTCGGCATGGTGCTTCATCAAGGCGAGATAGAAAGGCAGCTCGTCGGCCGACAGGCGCTCGAACAGCGTCAGCACGTAGTGCCCGGACGCAGTGTCGGCGAAGTAGTTGGTGTTCTCGATCCCGCCGGCGCAGGGCGACAGCGCCAGCAAGGGCCCGAGCCCGACGCTTGCCACGAGCGAGGCCGCTTCGTCGAACGCGACTTCGGTATAGACCGCCATCCGGCGGCTCAGAAACGCAGGACGTTCCAGACGCGCTTGCCGGCAGAGCCGCGCGAGGTTCCCGGGTCGTCCGCAGTCGCGTGATAGCCGCCGCCGGTGAGCACTTCGTAGCCCGGCGCGCCGCCCTTCGGCGCGACCGTGACCTTCTGCAGCGTGCCGCGGACGCGAAGCTCCTCGATGCGCGCCGCGCGGTCTTCGATCACCGTGCGCCGGATGGCCGGCTCACCGCCTTTGGGCCGCGCCGGTTCGGCCTCCTCGAGCAGCTCCCCGGGGGGCACAACGGCGGTGGGCGTCGCGCGCGTCGGCGATGCCGACGGCGTCGCCGGCGCGGCTTGCACGGGCGTTTTCGAAGGCGTCGTGATCGTCGGCGGCACGGGCGAAGGCGGCGCGTCGGCGGCGCGCGCGTCGACGCTCGACAGCGCTGCGACAGCGGCCGCGAACACGAGCGAGGCACTGCGTTGCATGACTCGATTCTAGGCCGCCATGCCGTCGCTCGCGCGTGGCCCTTCCCTCACAATGGGCTGCATGGTGGACCGGACCCTGCTGCTCGTCGACGGCTCGAGCTACCTCTACCGCGCCTACCACGCGCTGCCCGACCTGCGCGGACCGGGCGGTTTTCCGACCGGCGCCATCAAGGGCGTCGTCTCGATGATGAAGCTGCTGCGCGAGCAGTACCCGGCAGCGCACGGCGCATGCATCTTCGACGACAAGGGCAAAACCTTTCGCGACGATCTTTACGCCGAGTACAAGGCAACGCGCACCGCGATGCCCGATGACCTGCAGCTGCAGATCGGGCCGATCGTCGAGGCTGTCAAGCTGCTCGGCTGGCCGGTGCTCACGGTGCCCGGCATCGAGGCCGACGACGCCATCGGCACGATCTCGTGCATGGCCGCCAACGGCGGCTTTCAGGTAATCATCTCGACCGGCGACAAAGACCTCGCCCAGTTGGTCAACGAGAGCGTCACGCTGATCAACACGATGAGCAACGAGAAGCTCGACGTCGCCGGGGTGGCGGCGAAGTTCGGCGTGCCGCCCGAACGCATCGTCGACTACCTGGCGCTGATCGGCGATTCGGTCGACAACATCCCCGGGGTCGAGAAGGTCGGCCCGAAGACCGCGGCGAAGTGGATCCAGGAGCATGGCTCGCTCGACGGCGTGATCGCGGCGGCGCCGCAGATGAAGGGAGTGGTCGGCGACAACCTGAGGAAGGCGCTCGACTGGCTGCCGCAGGGGCGCCGTCTCGTCACCGTCGTCACCGATTGCGACCTTTCGGGCCACGTCCTCGGCTGGCCCGAATTCGACGCGCTCGCGCTGCGCGAGATCGACGTCGACGCGCTGCTCGCGTTCTACGACCGCTACGGCTTCGGCTCGATGCGAAAGGAGCTCGAGACCGCGCTCGGCCGAACGCCGCTCCGGGCGCCCGTCGCTCCGTTGGTCCGCGGCGCGGCGATCGAAGTCCCCGACGCCGTGCCGTCGCAGGCGATCGTCAAGCACTACGAGACGGTGACGACGATGGCGGCGCTTTACGCGTGGATCGGCCGCATCGCCGCCGCCGAGCTGACGGGGCTCGACATCGAGACCGATTCGCTCGACCCGATCCGTGCTCGCCTGATCGGCATCTCGCTCTCGGTCGCGCCCGGCGAGGCGTGCTACCTCCCGCTCGCGCACGGCTACGCCGGCGCGCCCGACCAGCTGTCGATCGACGCAGTGCTGGCGCACCTCAAGCCCTGGCTCGAGAACGAGGCCGCGCCGAAGGTCGGCCATAACGTCAAGTACGACAGCCACGTGTTCGCGAATCTCGGCATCACGGTACGCGGCCTGCGGCACGACTCGATGCTCGAGAGCTACGTCTGGGAAGCGGACAAGGCGCACACGCTCGAGAGCCTCGCGTTTCGCCATCTCGGTCGCATTGCGCTGACCTACGAAGAGGTCTGCGGCAAGGGGGTCAACCAGATCCCCTTCGCGCAGGTCGAGATCGGCCGTGCCGCCGAGTACGCGAGCGAGGACGCCGACATGGCCTTGCACGTGCACCAGTCGCTGTGGCCGTCGATCGAGGCCGAGCCCGGCCTCGCCGATGTCTATCGCCGGATCGAGATGCCGACCTCCGCCGTCCTCGCGCGCATCGAGCGCACCGGCGTGCTGATCGACTCGGCGCTGCTCGCCGCGCAGAGCCAGGAGCTCGCCGAGCGCATGGCCGCGCTCGAGCAGGAGGTCTACGAGATCGCCGGCCAGCCGTTCAACCTCGGCAGCCCGAAGCAGATCGGCGAGATCCTGTTCGGCAAGCTGGGGCTGCCGGTCGGCCGGAAGACGGCGAGCGGCGCACCCTCGACCGACGAGGACGTGCTGCAGGAGCTCGCCGCCGACTACCCGCTGCCCGGCAAGCTCCTCGAGCACCGCAGCCTGTCGAAGCTGAAGGGTACCTACACCGACAAGCTGCCGCTGATGGTCAACCCGCGAACCGGGCGCGTGCACACGACCTACGCGCAAGCGGTCGCGGTGACCGGACGCCTCTCGAGCAACGAGCCGAACCTGCAGAACATCCCGATCCGCACGGCGGAGGGCAGGCGGATCCGCGAGGCGTTCATCGCACCCGAGGGTGCCGCCATTCTGTCGGCCGACTACTCGCAGATCGAACTTAGGATCATGGCCCACATCTCGGCCGACGCGGGCCTGCTCGCCGCCTTCGGCGGCAATCTCGACATCCACCGCGCGACCGCGGCGGAGGTGTTCGGCGTCACCCTCGCCGACGTCTCGCACGAGCAGCGCCGCTACGCCAAGGTGATCAACTTCGGCCTCATCTACGGCATGAGCGCGTTCGGCCTTGCCGCCAACCTCGGCATCGAGCGCAGTGCCGCGACTGCCTACATCGAGCGCTACTTCGCGCGCTATCCTGGCGTCAAGCGCTACATGGACGAGACGCGCGCGCTGGCGTTGCAGCGCGGCTGGGTCGAGACGCTGTTCGGCCGGCGCGTTCATCTGCCCGAGATCCGAAAACCGGGCCCGCGGCGCAGCGCCGCCGAGCGGCAGGCGATCAACGCGCCGATGCAGGGCACCGCCGCCGACCTCGTCAAGCTGGCGATGATCGCGGTGCAGGATCTGCTCGACCGCGAGGGCAGGGCGACGCGGATGATCATGCAGGTCCACGACGAGCTCGTCTTCGAGGTGCCCGACGGCGAGCTCGAGTGGGCGCGCGAGGCGGTGCCGAAGACGATGGCGAGCGTCGCGACGCTGGCCGTGCCCCTCGTCGCCGAGGTCGGCGTCGGCGCCAACTGGGACGAGGCGCACTGACCCGAGCCGCGTGCGCGGCGGCTCGCGCGACGCCCCGGTTTGCGGGGGAACCTAGGGCAAAGCACTAGGTCGAAGCCCTCTCTCGTCTCAGCCGACTAGGGCAAAGCCCCGGTTCCTTTCGTGGTTGTGCGCCCTATCGTCCGCGCATTCGACGTGCAGCCCCAGGGAGCAACGCCATCGATCAGCCGCTGCTCGAGGTCGAGAACGTGTCGGTCCGCTTCGGTGGCATCGTCGCGCTCGACCGCGTCTCCTTCGGCGTCGCGCGCGGCCACATCGTCGGCTTCATCGGCCCGAACGGCGCCGGCAAGACGACGATGTTCAACTGCCTGTCGCGGCTCTATGCGTTCAGCCAAGGCCGGATCGCGTTCGAGGGCCGGTCGCTTCTTGAGACGCCGCCGCACGGCATCGCCGCGCTCGGCATCGGCCGCACGTTCCAGAACCTGGCCCTGTTCAGGACGATGACCGTGCGCGAGAACGTGATGGTCGGCGCCCACTCGCGGACGCGGACGGGCTACGTCACCAACGCCCTGCGATTGCCGGCGGTGCGCCAGGAGGAGACGCGCCTGCGCGGCGCGGTCGACCGTCTGCTCGCGCTGCTCGACCTCGGCCCGGTCGCCGACGTCGCCGTGATGGACCTGTCGTTCGGCACGCAAAAGCGCGTCGAGCTCGGCCGTGCGCTCGCGAGCGAGCCGAAGCTTCTCCTCCTCGACGAGCCGGCGGGTGGCCTCAACCACGAGGAGGTCGAGACGCTGATGGGGCTGCTGCGCCGTATCCGCACCGAGCTCGGCCTGACGATGCTGCTCGTCGAGCACCACATGAACATGGTGATGCGGATCTCCGACCGGGTCGTCGCGCTCGACTTCGGCCGCAAGATCGCCGACGGCACGCCCGCGGAAGTTCAGGCCAACGAGGACGTCATCCGCGCCTATCTCGGAGTGGCGGCGTGAGCAGCGCCGTCGCCGCCCCCGCTCTGCTGCTCGACGTGCGCGGCCTGGCCGCGCAGTACGGGCCGACGCGCGTCCTCCATGGCATCGACTTTACGGTCGCCGAGGCCGGCATCACGGCGATCCTCGGCGCCAACGGCGCCGGCAAGACGACCCTGCTGCGCGCGGTCTCGAACATGATCAAGACGAGCGGCGAGGTTCGCCTCGCCGGCGAGCGCATCGACGGCCTCGCCACCGAGACGATCGTTCGTCGCGGCGTCGCCCATGTCCCCGACGGTCGCGGCACTTTCATGAACCTGAGCGTCGAGGAGAACCTGCGCCTCGGCGCCCACAGCCGCAAGGACCGCGCCGGCATCGGCGCCGACTGCGAGCGCATGTACGCGCACTTCCCGCGCCTGGGAGAACGACGCCGCCAGCAGGCCGGGACGCTCTCCGGCGGCGAGCAGCAGATGCTCGCGGTCTCGCGGGCGCTGATGCTCAGGCCCCGCCTGCTGCTGCTCGACGAGCCGTCGTTCGGGCTCGCGCCGCTGATCGTCCAGCAGCTGTTCGAGATCCTGAAGGCGATCAACCAGGCCGAGCGCATCGGCATGCTGCTGGTCGAGCAGAACGCGGCGATGGCGCTCGCGCTCGCCGACCATGCCTATCTGCTCGAGACCGGCCGCGTCGTCATGTCGGGCTCGGCAGCGTCGATTCGCAGCGACGAACAGATCCGCCGCTCGTACCTCGGCTACTGAGCCCGGCCATGCAACAGCTCCTGCACCAGATCCTTTCCGGGCTCGCCACCGGCGGCATCTACGCGAGCGTCGCACTGGCGCTGGTGATGATCTACCAGGCGACGCACCTGGTGAACTTCGCACAGGGCGAGATGGCGATGTTCGCGACCTACCTCGCGTGGGCATTGATGCAGGCGGGGGTGCCGTACTGGGGCGCGTTCGCGATCACGGTCGTCAGCGCATTCGCCCTCGGCGTCGCGATCGAGCGGATCATCGTGCGGCCGGTCGAGAACTCGCCGATCCTCGCCCTCGTCATCGTCTTCATCGCGCTGCTCGTCATCTTCAACAGCCTCGCCGGCTGGATCTTCACCTACACGATCAAGCCGTTCCCGAGCCCGTTCCCCGAGCAGCCGCTGTTCGGCAACTCGTACCTGTCGTCGCACGAGCTCGGCTCGATGGCGATCACGCTCATCGTCCTGCTGCTGTTGTTCGTCTTCTTCCGCTTCACTCCGCTTGGGCTGGCGATGCGCGCCGCGGCGCAGAACCCGGTCTCGAGCCGCCTGGTCGGCATCCGCGTCGGCTGGATGCTGGCGCTCGGCTGGGGCCTGGCGGCGGCGATCGGCTCGATCGCGGGGATGATGGTCGCGCCGACCGTCTTCCTCGAGCCGAACATGATGGGCGGCATCCTCCTGTACGCATTCGCCGGCGCGCTGCTCGGCGGCATCGACAGCCCCGGCGGCGCGGTGCTCGGTGGCTTCATCGTCGGCGTCCTCGAGAACGTCGTCGGCATCTACGTCGGCAGCGAGCTCAAGCTCACGTTCGCGCTCGTCGTCATCGTCACCGTCCTCGTCATCAAGCCTTCGGGGCTGTTCGGCAAGGTCCACGTGGTGCGCGTATGAACCCGGCGATCGACCGCAGGAAGCTCGCCGGCGTGCTGGTGCTGCTCGTGCTGGCGTGTGCGCTGCCGTTCCTGATCTCCAACTACCGCGTCTTCCAGATGACGCTGGTGCTGGCGTATTCGATCGCTCTGCTCGGCCTCAACATGCTGACCGGCTTCAACGGCCAGATCTCGCTCGGCCACGGCGCCTTTTATGCCATCGGCGCGTACACGGCGGCGGTCCTGATGGACAAGGCCAGCGTGCCGTACTGGGCGACGATCCCGATCGCTGGCGCCGTCTGCTTCGTCGCGGGCTTCCTGTTCGGCCTGCCGGCGCTCCGCCTCGAAGGCCTCTATCTCGCTCTCGCGACCTTCGCGCTCGGCGTCGCGATGCCGCAGATCCTCAAGCACAAGAGCATCGAGGAGTGGACCGGCGGCGTCCAGGGCATCGTCATCGTCAAGCCCGACCCGCCGGCGTGGAGCGGCCTCTCGCAGGACCACTGGCTCTACTTCTTCACCCTGGCGTGGGTGGTGCTTCTCTTCGTCCTCGGCTGGAACCTGCTGCGCGGCCGCATCGGGCGGGCGATGGTCGCGATCCGGGATCAGCCCATTGCGGCGCAGGCGATGGGGGTCAACACTGCGATCGTGAAGTCGCTGACGTTCGGGGTTTCCGCGCTCTATACCGGCATCGCCGGCGCGCTCGGCGCGATCGCGGTGCAGTTCGTGGCGCCGGACGCGTTCAACTTCTTCCTGTCGATCACCCTGCTGACCGGAGTGGTCATCGGCGGCCTGGCGTCGATCTCCGGGGCGTTCTTCGGCGCCTTGTTCATCCAGTTCATCCCCAATGTCGCCGACGAGATCTCGAAGGCGGCTCCCTGGGCGATCTACGGCGTTGTCCTGATCGCCTTCATGTACGTCATGCCGACGGGCGTGGCCGGATTGGTCCGCTTGCTGCGGGCCCGGCTGGCGCGTCGGCGTGGCGGCGCCGTTGCGCGTTGAACCTTCCACCCTGACCTCCAATGGAGCGATACATGAGCAAAGACCCCCTTCGCGTCTCCCGTCGCGCCGCCCTCGGCGCTGGCCTCGGCGTCGCCGCGTTCGGCCAGAACGCGTTCGCGCAGGCCGCCAAGTACGGCCCCGGTGCATCGGCGACCGAGATCAAACTCGGCCAGACCATGCCTTACAGCGGTCCCGCGTCTGCCTACGGCACGATCGGCAAGCTCCACCAGGCGTACTTCAAGATGCTGAACGAGAGCGGCGGCGTCAACGGCCGCAAGATCACGCTGATCAGCCTCGACGACGGCTACAGCCCTCCGAAGACGGTCGAGCAGATTCGCCGTCTGGTCGAGCAGGACGAGGTGCTGGCGCTGTTCCAGACCCTGGGCACGCCGCCGAACTCGGCGATCCAGAAGTACGTCAACGCCAAGAAGGTCCCGCACCTGCTGCTCGCCACCGGCGCCACCAAGTGGGGCGACCCGAAGAACTTCCCGTGGACGATCGGCTTCAACCTCAGCTATCAGTCCGAGGGCCACATCTACGCCAAATGGCTGCTGAAGAACAAGCCGAACGCGAAGATCGGCGTCCTCTACCAGAACGATGACTACGGAAAGGACGTGCTCAAGGGCGTAAAGGACGGCCTCGGCACGGCGGGCGCGAAGATGATCGTCGCCGAGCAGACCTATGAGGTCACCGACCCGACGGTCGACTCCCAGATGATCGCCCTGCAGGGCTCGGGCGCCGACACCTTCGTCAACATCACGACGCCGAAGTTCGGCGCCCAGGCGGTGCGCAAGGCCTGGGATTCGGGCTGGAAGCCGCTGCACATCATCAACAACGTCTCGGCCTCGGTCGGCTCGGTGCTCATCCCCGCGGGCCTGGAGAAGTCCGTCGGGCTGATCACGGTGCAGTACTACAAGGACCCGAACGATCCGCAGTGGAAGGACGACCCGGCGATGCTCGAGTGGCGTGGCTTCATGGGCAGGTACTACAGGGAGGGCGACCCCAAGGACGCGAGCAACGTCTATGCCTACATCACCGCGCAGACCATGGTGCAGATTCTGAAGCAATGCGGCAACGACCTGACTCGCGAGAACGTCATGCGGCAGGCCACCAACCTGAGGAACTTCAGGTCGAACCTGCTGCTGCCGGGGATGTCGATCAACACCAGCCCGACCGACTACTACCCGATCGAGCAAGGCCAGCTCGCGCGCTTCACCGGCCAACTCTGGCAGGGCTTCGGGGAATTGATCTCCACCAACGCCGGTTGAGGTCGACGGAGGCGCCGCCGCAAGGCGGCGGTGCCGCTGTCACGAGAAAGTCGCGCGTCCTTCATAGACTTCGCGCATGAGCGAGAGTGCAACGCGGCCGCGCGTGGCGATGCCGCCGCTGCTGAACCGCGAGCGCGCGATCCTCGAGTTCAACCGCCGCGTGCTTGCCCAGGCCCGCCGTGCCGATGTGCCGCTCCTCGAGCGGCTGCGCTACGTCTGCATCGTCTCGTCCAACCTCGACGAGTTCTTCGAGGTCCGCTTCGCCGACTGCCTCGAGGCTTCGAAGAAGGCCGGCAGCGGCATCGCCGCGGCCGAGCTCGAGGCGATCGCCGGCGCTGCGCACGAGCTCATCGACGCCCAATACGCGGTCTTCAACGACGAGGTGATGCCGGCGCTCGCCGCCGCGGGCATCCGCATCCTCAACCACGCCGACCGCGACGACGGCGAGCGGCGCTGGGTCGCCCGCTTCTTCGAGGCGCAGGTGCGCCCGCTTCTGGTCCCGGTCGGCCTCGACCCGTCGCACCCGTTCCCGCAGGTCGCCAACAAGTCGCTCAACTTCGTCGCCCGGCTTGCCGGCAAGGACGCGTTCGGGCGGCGCAACACGGTGACGATCGTCAAGGTGCCGCGCGTGCTGCCGCGCGTGATCGAGCTGCCGCGCTCGGCGCGTCGCGACGGCCAGTCGTTCGTGTTGCTGACGAGCGTGATCCGCGCCCACCTCGGCGAGCTCTTCCCGGGGCGCGAGGTCGAGGCGTTCTCGCAATTCCGCATCACCCGCGACTCCGACCTCGAGGTCGACGCCGACGTCACCAACCTGCGCCAGGCGCTGCGCAGCGGCCTGAGGACCAGGCACTTCGGCCAGGCAGTGCGGCTCGAGGTCGTCAACACTTGCCCGGGCGAGCTGTCGGAGTTCCTGCTGCGCCAGTGCGGCCTTCCTGAATCGGCGCTCTACCGCGTCCACGGCCCGGTGAACCTGGTCCGGATGAACGAGCTGATCGATCTCGCGGTCGCGCCGCCGTTGCGATTCCCGCCCTTCGTCCCCGCCCAGCCGGCGAGCCTGCAGGCCAACCAGTCGATGTTCGCGCGCATGCGCGCCGGCGATCTTCTCCTGCACCACCCGTTCGAGTCGTTCGAGCCCGTCATCGAGCTGTTGCGCGAGGCGGTCGAGGACCCCGAGGTCCTCGCCATCAAGCAGACGATCTACCGCGCCGGCAGCGAGTCGCGCGTCATGGACCTGCTGATCGAGGCGGCGCGCGCCGGCAAGGAGGTGATGGCGGTCGTCGAGCTGAAGGCGCGCTTCGAGGAGGAGGCCAACATCAACTGGGCCGAGCGGCTCGAGGCGGTCGGCGCGCAAGTCGTCTACGGCGTCGTCGGCCTGAAGACCCACGCCAAGATGCTGCTCGTGACCCGCCGCGAAGGCCCGGGCCTGAAGCGTTACGCCCACCTTTCGACCGGCAACTACAACCCGGGCACCGCGCGCCTCTACACCGATCTCGGCTACTTCAGCGACGACGTCGAGCTGACGGCCGACGTCGACGCCGTCTTCCAGCAGCTCGCGAGCCTCGGCAAGATGCAGCCGCTGAAGCTGCTGCTGCAGGCGCCGTTCACCCTCCACAGTCGCATGCTGGCCAAGGTCGCGCAGGTCGCCGAGGCGGCGGCCGCTGGGCGGCGCGCGCGCATCGTCGTCAAGATCAATGCGCTCACCGACGTCGCGCTGATCGAGGCGCTGGTCGGCGCCGCGCAGGCCGGCACGCAGATCGATCTGATCGTGCGCGGCGCATGCTTGCTCGCGCCCGGAGCTTCGGGGCTCACCGATCGCATCCGCGTCCGCTCGATCGTCGGCCGCTTCCTCGAGCACTCGCGTGTGGCCTACTTTCGTTGGGGCGAGCGCGACGAAGACGAGGCGGTCTTCCTGTCGAGCGCCGACTGGATGGGGCGCAACATGTTCGGTCGCGTCGAGGTCGGCTGGCCGGTGCGCGACCCCGCGATGCGCCAGCGTGTCATCGACGAATGCCTCGTGCCCTATCTGCTCGACAGCGAGGACGCCTGGGTGCTGCGCAGCGACGGCACGTACGATCGGGTCTCGGACGGCGGTGTCTCGGCACAGCAATCGCTGGTGCAGCGCTACGACCGAAGACTTTGAACAAGATGGACCTCATCCTCTGGCGCCATGCCGAAGCCGAGGACGCCGGCCACGGCGGTGACCTGGCGCGCGCACTGACCGCGCGCGGCCGGGAGCAGGCCGAGCGCATGGCCGCGTGGCTCGGGCCGCGCCTGCCGGCGACGGCGCGCGTCATCGTCAGCCCGGCGAAGCGCTGCCTGCAGACCGTCGCCGCGCTCGGCCGGGCGCCGACCACCGTCGCTGCCATCGGCCCCGACGCGACGCCGGAGGCGTTGCTCGCAGCCGCCGGCTGGCCCGGTGGCGGCGAGACGATCGTCGTCGTCGGCCACCAACCGACGATCGGCCAGGCGGCCGCGCTGGCGATGGGCGCCGTGGGCGCGGCCTGGCAGGTCAAGAAGGGCGCGGTGTGGTGGCTGCGCGGCAGCAAGTCCGGCGCCGTCCGCCTGCACGCCGTGCGGTCGCCCGACGACGACCTCTGAGACCGCCTCAGCCCGCGGTCACGACGAGACGCGGCGGCCGCGCCAGCCCGGTCTTCGACCAGGCATCGATCTCGGCGCGCAGAAGGTGGAGTGCACGCGGGTGGGTGTCGGCCCAGCCGGCATGCAGACGAACGACGGGAACGCCTTCGTCGATGCGCATGGCGATCGCTTCGGGATCGACGTCGTCGCGCGCATGGCACGCGATCACGGCGACCCGCAGGCAGAGCAGGTCGAGCGCAGTGCTCCCGCTTTGCAACGTGCCTTCCATCTTGCGCAGGCCGCCGCGCTGGCCGAGCGCGAGTCGGCCGACCCGGCGCAGCTGGCTCTGCGAGAACCCCGGCGCATCGACGTGGTCGAGCAGGTAGGCGCTGTGGCGATGGTGGTCGTGGTGCGAGATCATCATCCCCGCCTCGTGCAGCGCCGCCGCCCAGGCGAGCTCGCGGCGCGCTTCACCGCCGCCGACGCCGGCGCCGTCGAGCAGAGCCAGGGCGACGCGCTCGACGCGCTCCGCCTGCGCGACGTCGACCTCGAAGCGGCGCTGCAATTCGCGCACCGAGGCGTCGCGCAGGTCCTGCCCGCCGGCGCGACGCGCCGCTGCCTGGCGCGCGGCGAGATCGAAGATCACACCCTGACGCAGCGCACCGCGCGCCGGCCTCAACTCGCCGATGCCGAAGTGGGTCGCGAGCGTGTAGAGGATGGCAACGCCGCCGCCGACGACGGCGCGACGGTCGTCCTTCAGTCCCGCCAACACCAGCCGGTCGGCGTGGCCGGCCTCGATGCAGCGCTCGATCAGCCAGCGAAGTCCCTCGGGGGTGATGCGGCCGTCGCTGACTCCGTTTGCCGCGAGCACCTGCGAGACGGCGCCGACCGTCCCCGACGAGCCGAGCGCCTCGCGCCAGTGCTTCGCGGCGAACGGCTGCAGCGCTTCCTCGAGTTCGGCGCCGGCAGCGACCTGCGCCTCGCGGAACGCACGCTCGCTGAAGCGGCCCTCGGGAAAATACTTCATCGACAGGCTGACGCTGCCGACCTGGAACGACTCGGCCCGCCGTGGTCGCGTGCCGCGGCCGACGATCATCTCGGTCGAGCGGCCGCCGATGTCGATCACCAGACGCGGCACCTTCGACGGCTGCAGGCGGGCGACGCCGGCGAAGATGAGGCGCGCTTCCTCGCGGCCGGAGAGGATCTCGATCGACTGGCCGAGGACGCCTTGCGCGCGAAGCAGGAAGGCATCGCGATTCTTCGCCTCGCGCAACGTCTGCGTTGCCACCGCGCGCACTTGACTCGAGGCGAAGCCGTCGAGGCGGCGCGCGAAGCGGGCGAGGCAATCGAGGCCGCGCGCCGCCGCGTCGTCGCTCAGGTAGCCGCGTGCGTCGAGGCCGCCGCCGAGGCGCACCGTCTCCTTCAGGTAGTCGATCCGCCGGTAGTGGCCACCGTGCAGCTGGCCGATCTCCAGGCGAAAGCTGTTCGAACCCAGGTCGACCGCCGCGAGCTGACCGGGCCAGCGCGACTCGGCGCTGCGCAACGCGGGGGTGGGCTGCATGGCGGCGATTGTCGAGCCTCCCCGGTGGCCGGCGCGGTCGGACTGCGGTTCCTAAAATGAAGGTCGCGCGCCACGCGCGAGAACGGGGGAGACAACGATGCTGCGAACCGACGACGTCAACCCTGCGGCCACGGCCGCGCGCGCCACCGGAATCGGCTTTGCGGCGGCGAGCGGGCCGGTCGCGAACCTCACCGTCACGACCGACGACGTGGGGCTCGTCGCCGGCGAGGTGATGGCCGACGCCGGCGGCTTCGCACTGCCCGCGTACCGCGCCGCGCCGAAAGGCGACGGGCCGTTCCCGATCGTCCTCGTCGTCTCGGAGATCTTCGGCGTTCATGCCCACATCGCCGACGTCGCGCGCCGCTTCGCCAAGCTCGGTTACCTCGCGATCGCTCCCGAGCTGTTCGTGCGCCAGGGCGATGCCAAGACACCGAGCGACATCAACACGCTGTTCGCGACGATCATCTCGAAGGTTCCGGACACGCAGGTGATGGCCGATCTCGACGCCTGCGTTGCCTGGGCGAAAGCCAACCGTGGCGACGGCAAGCGGCTCGGCGTCACCGGCTTCTGCTGGGGCGGTCGCGCGACCTGGCTGTACGCGGCGCACAACACGGCGCTGAAAGCTGGCGTCGCCTGGTATGGGCGGCTCGTCGGCCCGACGACCGCCCTTCAGCCCGAGCATCCGATCGACGTCGCCGACCGCCTCCAGGCGCCGGTGCTCGGCTTGTATGGCGGCGCCGACACCGGCATCTCGCTCGACAGCGTCGAGCAGATGAGGGCAGCGCTGCAACAGGGCAGCGACGCCGCGCGACGCTCGGATATTCACCTCTATCCGCAGGCGTCGCACGCGTTTCACGCCGACTATCGGCCGAGCTACGACCGCGCTGCGGCCGAGGACGGCTGGCAACGCTGCCTCGGCTGGCTGCGCG
>DASXLD010000021.1:0-51388 GCA_036496385.1 Caldimonas sp.
ACCGGCGGCCATCTGCGCCAGGACCTGCCGCCGCTCGTCGACGCGCTCGCCGCGGCCCATCCGGCCGTCGCCATCCGCCTCCATCCGGCCATCGGCGAGCACGCCGCGGTGAGCGAGGCGATGGCGCGCGCCGCCCTGCTCGCAGCGGGCTTGGGTGAATAATCGTCCGGGCAATGAACCTCCATCAGTTCAGGTTCGTTCAGGAAGCCGTCCGCCGCGACCTGAACCTGACCGAAACCGCCAAGGCGCTGTTCACCTCGCAGCCCGGCGTCTCGAAGGCCATCCTCGAGCTCGAGGGCGAGCTCGGCGTCGACATCTTCGCCCGCCACGGCAAGCGCCTGCGCAGGGTCACCGAGCCCGGGCGCGAGGTGCTGAAGTCGATCGAGGTGATCATGCGCGAGGTCGGCAACCTGAAGCGGATCGGCGACGAGTTCTCGAAGCAGGACGCCGGAACGCTCTCGATCGCGACGACGCACAGCCAGGCGCGCTACTTCCTGCCCGGGCCGATCGCGCAGATGAGGAAGCGCTTCCCCAAGGTCAACATCAGCCTGCACCAGGGCACGCCCGAGCAAGTCGCGAAGATGGTCTACGAGGAGGTCGCCGACTTCGGCCTCGCGACCGAGTCGCTCGGCGACTTCGCCGATCTCGTGACGCTGCCGTGCTACGCGTGGCAGCACGTTCTCGTGCTGCCGGTCGGCCATCCGTTGGCGCAGATCGACCGCGTCGCGATCGAGGACCTCGCACCCCTGCCGCTGATCTCGTACCACCCGGCGTTCTCCGGCAGGAAGCGCGTCGATCAGGCGTTCGCGACCCGAAAGCTCGTGCCCAACGTCGTTCTCGAAGCGATCGATGCCGACGTCATCAAGACCTATGTCCGGCTCGGTCTCGGCATCGGCATCGTCGCCGAAGTCGCGATGCGCGAGGAAGGGCCGGGCTCGGACCTGGTGGCGCGCCCGGTCGGCCACCTGTTCGGCCAGAACATCACGCGCATCGCCTTCAAGCGCGGTGCCTACCTGCGCAACTTCGTCTACGCGTTCGCCGAGATGACGTCGGATCGCCTGACGCGCCCGCTGGTCGAGCGCGCGATGGCCGGCGACGCGCACGACTACCAGCTCTAGCGATGGCTGCTGCCATCCGCATCCCCCAGCTGGCAAGCCGCCTCCCCGACGTCGGCACGACGATCTTCACGGTCATGTCGGCGCTCGCGCTCGAGCGCGGCGCGGTCAACCTCGGCCAGGGCTTTCCCGACTTCGACTGCGACCCGAAGCTGGTCGACGCCGTCGACGCCGCGATGCGCGCCGGCCTCAACCAGTACCCGCCGATGACCGGCATTGCGGTCCTGCGCGAGCGCATCGCCACCAAGATCGAAGCGCTCTACGGCCACCGTTACGACCCGGCGTCGGAGGTCACGGTGACGGCAGGCGCGACGCAGGCCATCCTCACCGCCGTGCTCGCCTTCGTCGGCCCCGGCGACGAAGTCATCGTTCTCGACCCGAGCTACGACAGCTACGCGCCCAACGTCGCGCTCGCCGGTGGCCGGCCGGTGCACGTGCCGCTCGTGCCGGGGACGTTCGCCCCGGACTTCGACCGCATCGCTGCCGCACTCGGGCCGAAGACGCGCGCGATCATCGTCAACTCGCCGCACAACCCGAGCGGGACCGTCTGGTCGGCCGCCGACATGCGCCGCCTCGCCGAGCTGCTGCGGCCGACCGACGTCGTCGTCATCAGCGACGAGGTCTACGAGCACATGGTCTACGAGGGCGAGCACCCGAGCGCTGCCCGCATCCCCGAGCTCGCGGCGCGTTCCGTCGTCGTCTCGAGCTTCGGCAAGACCTACCACGTGACCGGCTGGAAGGTCGGCTACGCGACGGCGCCGGCGCCGCTCAGCGCCGAGTTCCGCAAGGTGCACCAGTTCAACGTCTTCACCGTCAACACGCCGATGCAGCACGGCATCGCGAGCTATCTCGCCGAGCCGGCCCACCACAACTCGCTGGCCGCTTTCTACCGCGCCAAGCGCGACCGCTTCCGCGCCGGCCTGGCGACGACGCGGTTGCGCCTGCTGCCCTGCCAGGGCACCTACTTCCAGTGCGTCGACTACTCGGCGGTGAGCGATCTCGGCGACGACGCCTTCTGCCGCTGGCTGACGACCGAGGTCGGCGTCGCGGCGATCCCGCTCTCGGCGTTCTACGCCGATGGCTTCGACCAGCGCATCGCGCGCTTCTGCTTCGCCAAGAAGGACGAGACACTCGATCTCGCGCTCGACCGCCTGCGCGCGCTCTGAGCGCGGCAAGCCCGCACTGCGGGCCGTCGTCGTCAGCCGGCGCGTCCGCCGGCCGAGCGCCGGATCACCAGCGGCTCGTCGGGCATGTCGGGCCAGCCCGAGACATCGACGTCGACGGCGTGGCCACCGGCGTCGCGCGGCCACGGTTCGGTCGGCGCATCGTCGAACGGCAGGTAGAGATCGACCGAGCCGTCGGCGGCGTCGGCCTGGCCGGCGAGATCGCGCGCGACCGAGTAGAGGAACAGCAGATCACGGCAGCCCGCCAGGTCGAACACGGCATCGCTGCCGCCGCGCCTGAACAGCAGCCGCTCGAGCAGGCGCATCGCTTCGCTCGGCGTCGTCCAGAGCATCTGGACCTGGGCCATGGTCTCGGCGTGGGCAGCGAGCGACGCCGAGGCGTCGGCGGCATCGTCCCACTCGGACGCGACGCCCTCGAATTGCTCACCGTGCTCGCTGCGGGCGCGCTCGAACGCGCCGCGCTGATCGCGGCGGCGGTGGATCTCGAGCAGATGCAAAAAGGGCAGCGGACAGCCGTCGCGATGGTCGCGCAGATGCGCATTCAGCAGCGCGGCGGCTGCGTCGTCCTGGCCGAGGACGGCGAAGAACTCGGCCTGCTGCTCGAGATCGAGCAGGTCTTCCATCGGCGACCACGCCGAAGCCGCCGACGCCTGCGCGGTATTCGCCGACGCCTGCTCGCGCGCCATGCGCGCGTAGTGCGACTGCGGTGCCAGCACCGTCGTCACCTCGAGACCGCCGATCGACGCCGGCGCCGTCACCGGCACGAGGCTCTGCGGAGCTTCGTCCCAGCCCGAAGGCGGTTGACTGACGCGCGGGGTCTTCGGGTCGGCCTCGGCGGCGGCGGCGGCAGCGGCTGCTGCAGCCGGGGCGGCGGCCTCGCGCAACTGGCGCGCATTCGCCTCCAACCAGCGGGCGTTGCGCCGCTGGCGCGGCCGCAAAGCCCAGAACGCCCACGCCAGGACGGCGAAGAACAGCATGCCGATCGCGAGCACGTAGACCAGCCCGTTCGCGTAGCGCTCGCCTTCTGCGTCGCGCAAGCGCGCCTGGACCGCGCCGAGCGTCTTCTGCTGCGCCTGCGACTCGCCTCGCAGCCGCGCGAGCAGGGTCTCGAGGCCGTCGATCCGCGCCCGCTCCGCTGCGCCCATCGCCGACGCGGCGTCGGCGGCCGGCACGGCGTCGGCCGGCGTCGCGGTGGCGACCTGCGTCGCTGCCGCCGGCGCCGGCGCGCTCGCGATCGGCGCCGGCGCTCGTGCCTGCAGGACGGGCGCTGGATCGAGACGAAGGCGCGGACGAGCGGCAGCGGCTGGCGCCGTGCTTGCCGCCAGCGTCTTGTCGTGGCGCTTGCGCGCCGCGGCGGCGACCTGCGCCACCGGCGCCTCGTCGCGTTGCCGCGCCTTTTCGCGTCCGCCCCGACGCGTCGCGGCGTTGACGATGTCGACCAGCGGCGCCACCTGCGGATCGACGCGCTGCGGCGTGAAGTCGTCGCCGGCGCTCGCGAGGTGCAGCGTCGGCGGATCGACGAAGGCGACGAATCGGCGCGACATCCGCGACAGGCAACCGACCGTGACGTCGATCGTGACCACCGGTTCGTCGATCGCGGAACGCGTCGTCACGCGAACGCGACGATCGCCGGGGCGAGGACCGTTCTCGATCGTCGCCCGAACCTGCTCCGGCGCCAGCCTGGCATCGCCGACGCGCACCTCGGCGGCAACGCACTCGCGCGCTGGCATCTCGTCGTTGTCGACCGCGAGCTGCGCCGAGAAGTCGAGCGGCGCGCCGAGCGTGGTCGATGTCACGCCGCGACCGAAGCCGATCGCCTGTGCGGCAGGGACCGCGAGCAGCAGGAGCGCGGCGCCAAGGAACGCGGACGGGAGCAGGACTCTGCGCATCGGAACAGGTCAAAACCGGTTCGATTCACTCTAGCACCGGGGTAGTGCATCGGCGCTCGTGCGCAGCCTTCGTGCGACATCGTCGCGTGACACAATTCCGGCCGATGGGAAGCATGTGTTCCGCAGCTGCGCGCGAGCCGCGCGCGAGGTCGCCGCGATGCCCTCGGAGCTCCTGACCGAACGGCGCGGCACGACGCTCGTGCTGACGATCAGCGACCCGCCGACGCGCAATACCTTGTCGGCGCAGGTGATCGCGGCCGGCATCGAGGCGCTCGGTGTCGCCGAGGCGAGCCCCGAGATCCGTTGTGTCGTCGTCCAAGGCGCCGGCGCGCACTTCTGTGCCGGCGGCAACGTGCAAGGCCTGATCGAGCGGCGCGCCGCCGGCGAGGCGGTGCAGCGCCGCATGCTCGAGGACCTGCACCGCTGGATCGAGACGATGGCGAGCTATCCGAAGCCGCTGATCGCCGCCGTCGAAGGCGCTGCAGCAGGCGCCGGCTTCTCGCTCGCGCTCGCCTGCGACCTGATCGTCGCGGCGTCCGACGCGCGCTTCGTGATGTCGCACGCCAAGCTCGGCCTGTCGCCCGACGGCGGCGCGAGCGCGCGGCTCGCCGAAGCGCTGCCGCCGGCGCTCGTCAAGCAGATCCTGTGGCTCGCCGAGCCGGTTTCGGCGGCGACCCTGCATGAGCGCGGCCTGGTCGCGCTGGTGAGCTTGCCGGGCAGCGCGCTCGCCGACGCGCTGATCCTCGCCGAGCGGCTCGCCGCCCTTGCCCCCGGTGCGATCGCAAGCGTCAAGGACCTGATCTCGCAGGCACCGCGCCGCGCGCTCGTCGAGCAGCTCGCCGCCGAGCGCGATCAGCTGCTCGCGAACCTGTTCGGCGCCGACGGTGCCGAGGGGCTGCAGGCCTTCGTCGAGAAGCGCGCGCCGCGCTTTTCCTGAGGCCGCCGCGACGCGTCGCACTGTCACCTGAGCGACCGGCCGTGCATCGCCCCGTTCTTACAATCGAAGAGCAGTCGAACATCGAGTCCGGGTCTTGGTTTTGCAGACTTTCCGCGCCGCTGCGCGAGGCGATCCTGGCGCGTGCGGTGGTGCGCCGCATCGACGACGGCGCCCTGCTCTCGACGCGCGGCGCCGAGGCCGAGGAATGGTGTGGCGTCGCGCGCGGCGCCGTGCGCGTCAGCTCGGTCTCGCTCGCAGGCAAGCAGGTCACGCTCACCTACGTCGAGCCCGGCACCTGGTTCGGCGACATCGCCCTGTTCGACGGCATGCCACGCACGCACGACGCCCACGGCCACGGCGCGACGACGCTGCTCGTCGTCCGCAAGCCCGACTTCAAGGAGCTGCTCTCGCTTCACGTCGAGCTCTACGAAGCGTTGCTGCGCCTCAACTGCCGGCGCCTGCGTCTCCTCTTCGACACCGTCGAGGACCTGAACACGCTGCCGCTGTCGGCGCGGCTCGCCAAGCAGATCCTGCTGCTCGCGCGCAGCTATGGCGTCCAGCAGGGCGACGAGATCCGCGTCGGCCTGCAGCTCGCGCAGGAAGACATCGCCCAGCTTCTCGGCGCTTCGCGCCAGCGCGTCAACCAGGAATTGAAGGGGTTCGAGCGCGAGGGCGCGGTGCGGATCGAGCCGACCCGGCTGGTCGTCCTCTCGAAGGACAAGCTGCTCGCGATCGCCAACGGCTGACTCGGGGTCGGCGCCACTTGCGGCGTCGCTGGCTGCGCCTTCCAATCGTCGTCATGAGCACCCCAGAAGCCAACACCGGCACCAAGCCGGTCGCCGAGTCGCACGCCTTCGACGTCGCCGCGCTCGAGCGCTACCTCGTCGCCAGCCTGCCGGGATTCGCCGGCCCGCTCGCGGTCGAGCAATTCAAGGGCGGCCAGTCGAACCCGACCTACCAGCTGCTGACACCGGCACGCGCCTACGTCATGCGCTCCAAGCCCGGGCCGGCGTCGAAGCTGCTGCCTTCTGCGCACGCGGTCGAGCGCGAGTTCGCGGTCATGCGCGCGCTCGCTGACACCGCAGTGCCGGTGCCGCGCATGCATGTCCTGTGCGAGGACGAGAGCGTCATCGGCCGCGCCTTCTACGTGATGGAGTTCGTCGACGGCCGCGTCCTCTGGGACCAATCGCTGCCGGCGCTCGCACCGGCCGAACGGAGCGCGGTCTACGACGAGATGAACCGCGTCATCGCCGCGCTCCACTCGGTCGAGCCGGCCAGCGTCAGCCTCGCGAGCTACGGCAAGCCGGGCAACTACTTCGAGCGCCAGATCGGCCGCTGGACCAAGCAGTACCAGGCGTCGATCACCGAGCCGATCGAGGCGATGGACCGGTTGATCGAATGGCTGCCGGCGCACATCCCGGCAAGCGCGCGCGACGATTCGCAGGTCAGCATCGTGCACGGCGACTACCGCCTCGACAACCTCGTCTTCGCCGCAGAGGAGCCGCGGATCGCCGCCGTCCTCGACTGGGAGCTCTCGACGCTCGGCCATCCGCTCGCCGACTTCAGCTACCACTGCATGTCGTGGCACATCGTCCCCGGCGGCGGCCATGGCGCGCGCGGCATCGGCGGGCTCGACCACAAGGCGCTCGGCATCCCGACCGAACGCGAGTACGTGCGCCGCTATTGCGAGCGGACCGGGCGCGGCGATCCGGACGCGGTGATGGCCGACTGGAACTTCTATCTCGCCTACAACCTGTTCCGGATCACCGGCATCCTGCAAGGGATCGCCAAGCGCGTCGAGACCGGCACCGCGTCGAGCGCGCAGGCGCGGCAGTCGGCGGCCGGTGCACGGCCGCTCGCCGAGATGGGCTGGCGCATCGCCCGGCAAAGCTGACGGCGAAGGCGCCGCTTTCCTTCACCAACGAAAGACGACCATGGACTTCGAATACTCGGCCCAGACGAAGGAACTCCAGGCGCAAGTGCAGCGCTTCATGGACGAGCACATCTATCCCGCGGAGAAGCGCTACGACGACGAGCTCGAAGCCAACACCAAGGCCGGCAAGCGCTGGACACCGCTGCAGACGATCGAGCAGCTGAAGCCGAAGGCGCGCGCGCAGGGGCTGTGGAACCTGTTCCTGCCGCCGACCGCCGGCGGCAAGGGCTCGAAGGAAAGCGGCCGCGACTTCGGCCTTTCGAACAGCGACTACGCGCCGCTCGCCGAGATCATGGGCCGCGTGCCGTGGTCGAGCGAGGTCTTCAACTGCTCGGCGCCCGACACCGGCAACATGGAGACGATCGAACGCTACGGCTCGCCCGAGCTGAAGAAGCAGTGGCTCGAGCCGCTCCTCGACGGCAAGATCAGGAGCGCCTTCGCGATGACCGAGCCCGCGGTCGCGTCGTCGGACGCGACCAACATCGAAGCGCGCATCGAGCGTCGCGGCGACGAGTACGTCATCAATGGCCGCAAGTGGTGGACGAGCGGCGCCGGCGATCCGCGCTGCAAAGTCTTCGTCTTCATGGGCAAGACCGACCTCGACGCCCCGCGCCACTCGCAGCAGTCGATGGTGCTCGTGCCGGCCGAGACGAAGGGGATCACGATCATGCGCGCGCTCAACGTCTTCGGCTACGACGACGCACCGCACGGCCACATGGAGGTCGACTTCAAGGACGTGCGGGTGCCGACCGCGAACATCCTGCTCGGCGAAGGACGTGGCTTCGAGATCGCCCAAGGCCGCCTCGGCCCGGGCCGCATCCACCACTGCATGCGCCTCGTCGGCCTCGCCGAGCGCTCGCTCGAGCTGATGTGCAAGCGGGCGTCGAGCCGGGTCGCCTTTGGGCGCACCGTCGCCGAGCAGGGCGTGACGCGCGAGCGCATCGCCGAGGCGCGCTGCCAGATCGACATGGCGCGGCTGCTGACGCTGAAGACGGCGTGGATGATGGACGTCGCCGGCAACAAGGCAGCCAAGTCGGAGATCGCGATGATCAAGGTCGTCGCGCCCAACATGGCGTGCCGGGTGATCGACTGGGCGATGCAGGTGCACGGCGGCGGCGGCGTCTCCGACGACTTTCCGCTCGCCGGCTTCTACGCCGGCGCGCGGACGCTCCGCTTCGCCGACGGACCCGACGAGGTGCACCGCAACGCGATCGCGAAGATGGAGCTGGGGCGGCACGCATAGCGTGCCTCCCCAGCTCTGCTGACAGGGCTGCTCCCACCCCAGCTTCGCTCCCCTCCCTCCGAGAGGGAGGGGCGGGCTCCTACGGAGCCCCTTTTTCCGTGGGGCGTTCGGGGGGAAGGGATTGCCAGGCGGTCGTGCTCGACGTCGTCCACGGCGTGTCGTCGCCGCGTGCGCGCGCGACGCGGCGGGCGGCGGCGCCGGCGATGCCGAACAGCGTGACGGCGGCGGCGACGTCCTGCTCGTCGGCGCCGGCGAGCTGCATGCGCAGGTAGAGGCGCCCGCGCAGGGTCATGAGCAGGAACGGCGGCTGGGTGTTGAGCCATGTCGTCGCGGCGCGTTCGAGCGCATGCGCGAGCGGACCGTCGAGCCACGCCGTGCCTTCGTGCCGGTGAGCGGCGACCGCGGCATAGCAGTTGCGCAGGATCTGCGATTCGGCAAGCGGCACCTTGGGGAAGACGACCAGCCAGCGCGTTTCCTCGCCGACGCTGTCGTCGAGCGCCGTCTGGTTGCTCTGCGTCGCCAGCTCGAACGCCTCGCTGGCAAGTCGCTCCTTGAGCGACTTCGTCATCAGCAGCAGCTGCAGGTCGGGCGGCGTGCCGAGGACCATTCGCATCCGAAGCTCGTGCCCCTCGAGGTAGCGGCGCTGCGGCCGGCCCCACTCGAGCCGCCACGGCGTGCCGTCGAAGCTGCCCTCGACCGCGAAGCCGTCGCCTTCCTTCTCGCGCTTGTGGGTGTAGCCGGCCCGCCGCGCCCAGCCGGCGACGGCATCGCTCTCGGCGCGCCGGGTGGCGCGCTCGATCAGCGCCTTGATCGAGCCGAGCATGGCTGTCTCCGATCCACTAGAGTCGCTCGCCGGGGGGCGCGTTCGCGCCGCTGACGAAACGGGACGCGACGCGATGATCGAAGTGTATTCATGGGCCACGCCCAATGGCCACAAGGTCCACATCATGCTGGAGGAATGCGGCCTGCCATATCGTGCAATTCCCGTCAACATCGGCGCCGGCGAGCAATTCAGGCCCGAGTTCCTGGCGCTCAGCCCGAACAACAAAATCCCGGCCATCGTCGATCCCGACGGCCCGGACGGCAAGCCGATCTCGCTGTTCGAGTCGGGTGCGATCCTCGTCTACCTCGCCGCCAAGACGGGGCGCTTCCTTCCCACCGACATTCGCGGGCGCTACCAGACGCTCGAATGGCTGATGTTTCAGATGGGCAGCGTCGGGCCGATGCTCGGCCAGACGCATCATTTCCGCCTCTACGCGCCGGAGAAGATCGGCTACGCGATCGATCGCTACAGCAACGAGGCCAAGCGGATCTACGGCGTCCTCGACAAGCGACTCCAGGAACGCGACTGGGTCGCCGCGGCTGAATTCACGATCGCCGACATCGCGATCTTTCCGTGGCTGCGCTCGTGGCAGAACCAGGGCATCGACTGGGCCGAGTTCCCGCGCCTGAAGGACTGGTTCGACCGCATCGCTGCACGCCCCGCCGTGCAGCGCGGCGTCGCCGTCCTGGCGGCACTGCGCAAGCCCTTTCGAACCGAGGCCGAGCGCGAAGTCCTGTTCGGGGCGAAGCAGTACGAGCGGCACTGAACGCCGCGCGCATCGTCAATCCTGCGGCACGACGCAGCCGCGCCGTTCGGCCTGCGGCGACCACAGCTTCTTCAGCTTGGCGAGCTCTTCGTCGTAGAACGTGTTCTTCTGCTCGGCGTCGGCCTTCTGCGTCGCGATCGCATCGGTCTGGGCTTCGATCAAGGCGGTGTTCGAGTCGATGTCGCGCCTCAGCTTCGGCGGCAGATTCCCGTTCGGATAGAACTCGGCTTCGTTGCGCAGCCGCTGGCGCTCGGCGAGCAGCTGCTCCATCCTCTTCTGCGAGATCTTGAGCGTCGCTTCCGCCTGGCTCAGAGCCTGCTGCCGCGCGGCATCGTGCTTCTCCTGGTTCGGGTAGCGGCTCAGCAGGCTCTGGTTGCTGCGCTGCTCGGCCTTGCACGCCAGGTACGCCTCCTTGGCCTTGCGCTTGCGCTCCTCGTCCGCGGCCTTGACGTCTTCGCTCGGCGGCGGCGTATAGCAACGCGGATCGCTCGGATCGGCGATCACCGTCCTGCCCTTCTCGTCCTTGCAGGTCAGGATTCGCCTCTGCGCCAGCGCAGGCGGCGCCAGCGCCGCGAGCATCACGCCGACGATGACGAGCTTCGCGATCGCACTCTCCACGCCACCTCCGATCGCCAGCAGCGGCTCGAAACGGCGAACCGTCCAGCGCGCCAGGACGCCTCCGATGCTAGCCTGCGCCGCGCCTGTGCCCGCGATGCGGCGTACCGATGCCATCGGCGCGGCAAGGGCAGGCGCGGTGGCTAGGTGCCGCTTCGCACCGAAACGCATCGGTCCGAATCCTTACCATGCGGGCGATGGATGACCGAGATTCCGGCTCGCAAGACCCGCGCGGCTGGCGCGGCCTCGGCGGCCTGACGCCGCGCGAGCTGATCGCTCGCAGCTGGCGCAACGGCCGCGAGCACGACGTCCGCGGCCAGGCGGCGCGGCTGGCCTTCTTCTTCCTGCTCGCCCTCTTTCCCCTCCTGCTGCTGCTCGTCTCGCTGCTCGGGATGGCGCTGCACTCGACCGCGCTGCCCGAGGCCGTGCTGCATCGGTTGCTCGGCATGATGGCACCGGACTCGGCCTCGACGCTCGTCGACTCGATCATCCGCGAGGTCCGCGGCACGTCCAGCCGCGGGCCGCTGTCGTTCGCGCTGCTGCTGCTCGGCTGGTCGGTCGCCCAGGGGATGCGCGCCATCGTCGTGACGCTGGATCTCGTCTACGACGTCCGGCTGCGGCGGCCGTGGCTCCGCCGCCTCGGTGTGACCGCGCTGCTCACGCTTGCGCTGCTGGTGCTGATCGGGTCGGCGCTCGTGCTGATGATCTACGGCTGGCGCTTCAGCAAAGGCCTCGCCAACGCCGGCCTCGACCAGGCAGTGACGGTATGGCCGGCGGCGCGCTGGACGATCATCGTCGTCCTCGCCATCGCCGCGTTCGATGTCATCTACCGGTTCGCCCCCAACACCGAGCGGCCGGCGTGGCGCTGGCTGCTGCCGGGAACCCTCGTCGGTGTCGCGCTCTGGCTGCTCGCGTCGACGGTCCTGCAGCTGTACGTGCGCTACTTCGATCACTTCACTCTGACCTACGGCTCGATCGGCGCCGTGATCGCGCTGCTGCTCTGGCTCTATCTCTGCGGCCTGGCGTTTCTGATCGGCGCCGAGCTCAACGCGGAGATCGAGCGAGCGAGCGTTCGTCGCGCATCGCCGCCGGGTGCAGACGGCGGGCTGGCCTGACGTTCGCCGCAGGGCGGGCTCAGGAATTGCCCGGAAGGCCGGAATCATTCTCCCGGGCCGCCTGCTGCGCGGCCCGCACGGACGCGCCAGGAGCACAGCCATGCATGCCGTCGATTCCGCTCTCGACGCGTCGGCCGGCCCGAACGCTCCCGACCGAGTCGAAGCCATGCCGGTCGTGGCGCCGGCGATGCCACGGGTGGTGAAACGCTGTCGCGAAGCAAAACGTTCGGTGCGATGGCGTCTCATGTCGGCGGCGATCTGGGCGACGTCGGCGACGCTGCTGCCCGAGTGCGGAAATGCCGAGTCGGATGCGCTTTCCAAGAACGCCGGCGACTGGCCGATGGCAGCCCGGGACTACGCGAACACGCGCTTTTCCCCTCTGGCCGACATCGCTGCCAGCAACGTTGCAGCGTTGAAGCTCGCGTTCACGTTTTCGACCGGCGTCCTGCGGGGGCACGAGGCCGCACCCATCGTCGTGGGCGATTCGATGTACATCGTCACGCCCTATCCCAATGTCGTCTACGCGCTCGATCTTTCCCGGCCTGGAGCGCCCCTGCGATGGCGTTTCGAGCCGAAGCCCGAGGCGTTTGCCCAGGGCGTCGCCTGCTGCGACGTCGTCAACCGCGGCCTCGCCTACGCAGACGGCAAGGTGTTTCTCAACACACTCGACAACCAGACGATCGCTCTCGATGCCGCGAGCGGCAAGGAGCTCTGGCGCCATCGAGCAGGTGATATTCGAGCCGGCGAAACGCGAACGATGGCGCCTCTGGTCGTGAACGGTCGAGTCCTGGTCGGCAACAGCGGCAGCCAATTCGGCGTTCGCGGCTGGCTGCTCGCGCTCGATGCGAAGAACGGCAAGGAGCTCTGGCGTGCCTACAGCACCGGCCCCGATCGCGACGTGCTGATCGGCGCAAGCTACAAGCCCTTCTATGCGAAGGATCGCGGCACCGACCTCGGCGTCACGACGTGGCCTGCAGAGACATGGAAGGTGGGAGGCGGCACCGCGTGGGGATGGATTTCCTACGATCCCGATCTCGATCTCATCTACTACGGCACCTCCAACCCCGCGCCTTGGAATGCCGAGCAGCGGCCCGGTGACAACAAGTTCACCGCCGGACTCTTCGCTCGCGAAGCGGCAACGGGTCAGGCCCGGTGGTTCTATCAGCTGAGCCCGCACGACCAGTTTGCCTACGCCGCGGTCAACGAGAGTGTCCTGATCGACGTCGCATCGGGCGGAAGGCCGCGCAAAGTTCTCGTTCATCCTGATCGGAATGGCTATGTCTACGTGATCGATCGCCGCACGGGCGAGGTCATCTCGGCGACCCCGTTCGCAGCGGTCAACACCTCCCTCGGCGTCGACCCGGTGACCGGTTCGCTGCGCTATTCGCCCACCAAGCTGCAACGAAGCGGTACGGTGGTGCGCGACATCTGTCCCGGCGCTGCGGGCGCCAAGAACTGGCAGCCTTCTGCGTATTCGCCGCGAACCCAGCTTCTCTACATCCCGCACCAGAACCTCTGTCAGGACCAGGAGGCGACGCAAACGAGCTACATCGTCGGCACGCCCTATGTGGGTTCGATCGTCAAGATGAAGCCGGGCCCGGGCGGCCAGCGGGGCCTTCTGACCGCCTGGGATCCGACGGCCGCGAAAGCGCGCTGGGTGGTCAAGGAAGAATTCCCCGTCTGGAGCGGAGCGCTGGCCACTGCCGGCGACGTCGTGTTCTACGGCACGCTGGACGGCTGGTTCAAGGCGGTCGACGCCAAGGACGGCCACGCGCTGTGGCAATTCAAGACCGGCTCGGGGATCGTCGGCCAGCCGATCTCCTACCGCGGTCCGGACGGCAAGCAATACGTCGCCGTCCTCGCCGGCGTCGGCGGCTGGGCCGGCGCGGTCATCGCCGGCGATCTCGACGCGCGCGACGGCAGCGCGGCGACAGGCTTCGGCAACGTGACGAGCGACCTGAAGCAACGGACGACGAAGGGAGGGATGCTCTATGTCTTCGGCCTCCCTTGAAGCTGCGCGTCGATCATGGCGCGAACCGCGGCGCAGAACGACGATGTTCTCGCCGCGTCCCGTCTGCATCGTGCTGTCGCTCGCCGCGTTGGTCGGCGGCTGTGAGCGCGAAGCACGAAAGTTCGAGCCGCCGATCCCCGGCGCCGAAGTCGGCGACAAGGCGATGACCACCACGATGGTCGCTCGCTACGAGCGCAACGCGTATGCGCTCGCGAGCGGCAAGAGGTTGTGGACTTGGTACAACTGCAACGGCTGCCACGCCAACGGCGGGGGTGGCTCCGGTCCGGCGCTCATGGACGACGTCTGGATCTACGGCGGCGACGACCAGGCGATCTATCAATCCATCGCCGAAGGACGGCCGAACGGGATGCCCGCCTTCGGCAGCCGGATCCCGAAGGACCAGCTCTGGCAGCTCGCCGCCTACGTGCGGTCGATGGCTGCCCTCGCACCCGAGGACGCCGCTCCCAACCGCGACGACGCTTTCCTGACACGCACCCCTGAATCATTCATGGATGCGCAAAAGCCCGAACGCGCAAAGCCTTCGGCGGCAGGCGGTCGACCGCAATGAACGGACTCCATGACGTCCGCGCGCCCGCCGGGCCACAAGCCGCCGCGCTGCTCGACTTGTGGCACGTGATGCTCGTGGTGTGCGCAGTCGTATTCGTGCTGACCCTCGCTGCGGTCATCGTCGCGGTGTGGCGCGCGCCCCGCGTCAGCGAGAAAGCGACACCCGACCTCGGGCCGCACCCGAGCGAAGCAGCGGCGCTGCGGCGCTCCGTCGGCTACGCAGTCGCGGCCTCGTCGGTGCTGTTGTTCGTCCTGCTGTTCGCGAGCTTCCTCACCGACCGCGCGCTCGCCGACCTGCCGCTCGACGGCGCCGTCCGCATCGACCTCATCGCTCATCAGTTCTGGTGGGAAGCCCGGTACGACCCGCACCGACCCAGCCTCGACTTCACGACGGCCAACGAGCTGCATGTGCCAGTCGGGCGTCCCGTGCTCGTGAGCCTGCGCGCCGACGACGTCATTCACAGCTTCTGGGTCCCGAGCCTTACCGGCAAGAAAGATCTGATCCCCGGCCGGGAGTCCACGATCGCGTTTCGCGCCGACCGACCCGGGGTCTATCGGGGCCAATGCGCGGAATTCTGCGGCTATCAGCACGCCCACATGGCGCTCGTCGTCATGGCTGATTCGCCCGCCGACTACGAGCGCTGGCTCGCCCTGCAGCGGCAGCCGGCCAGGGCACCTTCCAGCCGCCAGGAGCAGCGCGGACTCGATCTGGTCGAGCGGACGAGTTGCGCGATGTGCCATGCGATCGGCGGGACGCGAGCACAGGGACGTCGCGCGCCCGATCTCACCCACGTCGGCAGCCGCTCGTCGCTCGGCGCCGGCACGGTGGCGAACACGCCGTCGTTGCGTGCCGCCTGGATCGCGAATCCGCACAAGTTCAAGCCCGGCGTCAACATGCCTTCGCTCGACGCCGAGCCGAATGATCTCGCGGCGATGTCGGCCTACCTCGGGTCGTTGCAGTGATGAGCACGGCCGGGGCGCTGCCATCCAAACCACTCGGGCGCGGACGCGGCCGGACCGGTGCGGCCTCCCGCGCTCGCCGTGAACGCATGCGCGACGGCGACGGGCCCGGCTCCGCCGCGGCGGCCCGTCTCGAGCGAACGTGGACCGACCAGCCTGGCCTGATCGGCTGGCTCTGCGCGAACGACCACAAGGTGATCGGATTGCGATTCATCGTGACGGCGCTCTGCTTCTTCGGAGCGGCCGGCGTGATGGGCGGGCTGATGCGACATCAGCTCGCGACCGCCAACAGTCACCTCCTCGGTCCCGACTTCTACAACCAGCTCTTCTCGATGCACGGCACGACGATGATGTTCCTCTTCGCCGTGCCGGTGATGCAGGGCTTTGCTCTCTACATCGTGCCGCTGATGATCGGCACCCGCAACACCGCATTCCCGCGCATGACCGCCTGCGCCTACTGGCTCTACGTGTTCGGCGGGCTGCTGCTCTTCGGTGGGTTCTTTTCCAATACCGGCCCGGATGCCGGCTGGTTCGCGTACGTGCCGCTCGCGGGCCCCCAGTACGGGATCGGCAAGCGCGCGGACCTGTGGAACATGCTCATCACCTACAGCGAGGCGATGGGCCTGATGGTCGCGGTCGACATCACGACGACGATCCTGAAGCTGCGCGCCCCCGGCATGACGCTGCGGCAGATGCCGTTGTTCGTCTGGGCCTCGCTCGTCACCTCGGTGATGATCATCTTCGCGATGCCGATGGTCATGCTGGCCGCCAATCTCGTCCAGTTCGATCGCATGCTGGGCACCCATTTCTTCAATCCCGCAGAGGGCGGCGATCCGCTGCTTTGGCAGCACCTGTTCTGGTTCTTCGGGCATCCCGAGGTCTACTTCATCTTCATTCCTGCGCTGGGATTCATCTCGGCGATCATTCCCACGTTCGCGCGCCGTCCGATGTTCGGCCACGATGCCATCGTGCTGTCGCTGATCGCGACCGGCTTCCTGTCGTTCGGCCTGTGGGTGCACCACATGTTCGCGACCAACGTGCCGGAGCTCGGCAAGAGCTTCTTCACGGCGATGAGCTTCATGATCGCGATCCCCACCGCGTTGCAGATCTTCTGCTGGATCGCGACGATCGCCAAAGGCCGGCTGGTGATGCGAACGCCGTTCCTGTTCGTGCTCGGCTTTTTCTTCATCCTCATGATCGGCGGGCTGACCGGCATCATGCTGGGCTCGGTGCCGCTGGACATCCAGGTCCACGACACCTATTTCGTCGTCGCCCACCTCCACTACGTGTTGATCGGTGGTGCGGTCTTCCCCTTGTTCGCCGCCATCTACTACTGGTTTCCGAAGGTCACCGGGAAGATGCTGAGTGATCGCCTCGGCAAGTGGCAGTTCTGGGTGTTCTTCGTCGGCGTCAATCTGACGTTCTTTCCGATGCACATCCTCGGCCTCGCCGGCATGCCGAGGCGCATCTACACCTATGGGCCGGAAACGGGCTGGGGGACGCTGAGCTTCCTGTCGGCAGCGGGACAGGTGATCAACGACCTCAGCATGCTGCTGTTCTTGATCAACGTCGCGCGCACTCTTTTCAAGGGCGAGCGAGCGGTCGCCGATCCGTGGGGAGCGGCCACGCTCGAATGGTCGGTGAGCTCTCCGCCGCCCGCGTGCAACTTCTTCGCCCTGCCCGTGGTCTCGTCGCGCGAGCCGCTTTGGGCGCCCTCCCGGGAGGTGACGCACGTCAGCGGTTTGTCGGCGGAGATTCGCGAAGGTCTGGTGACGACCGTCATCGACGCCCTGCCCGATACACGGTATGCATACCCGGCGCCGGAGATCTGGCCGTTCGTCGCCGCGCTCGCGGTGACGGCCTGGCTCGTCTGGTCGATCTGGTCGGTGCCGGGATTCGCCTGGGGATTGATCCCGCCGGCGCTCGCCTTCATCGCCTGGTATTGGCCCAACAAGAAGGAATCGATCGAAGAAATCTCCTGGGAGACGGATCCATGACGCGGCGCGAAGCCACGCCTGCCAGCGTACCTGCGGTTCAACGCGGCGACGCCCTCGACGTCTCGGGGTTGCCGAGCTACGGCTTCGCGCATCGAAGCCTGATGTGGTGGGGCAACGCCGGAATGATGACGATCGAAGGCGTGGCGTTCGGCTTCATGATCGTCATCTACTTCTACCTGCGAAGTCTCGCCAATGCGTGGCCGGACGGCGGTTTCCCGCCAGACCTCCTGTTCGGCAACATCAACCTCGCCATCATCGTGGCCAGCGCGCTACCCAACTACCTGGCGCAAAGGGCGGCGGCGGATCGCAGCATCCGCAGAGTCCGACTCTGGCTCTATGCCTGTTCGGTCTTCGGCGTCGGTCTGTGTAGCGTACGCTGGTTCGAGTTCACCGCGCTCAACGTACGCTGGGACGACGGCGCCTACGGATCTGTCGTCTGGGTGCTCCTGGGGGTGCACACGTTCAACCTGGTGACCGACGTTGCCGACACCTTCGTGCTGACGGCGGTGACCTATACGAAGCCGTTCGAAGGCAAACGCTTCGTCGACATCGCGGAGAACTGCGGCTACTGGTACTTCGTGGTCCTGACCTGGCTGCCGATCTACGCCGTGATCTATTTCGGAGCGCGCTTCTAGTCATGCGGATCTGGTTCGCGCTCATCGTGGCGCCACTCCTCGCGCTGACTGACCAGACGGTTGCGTTCGCGCTGGTCGGCTGGGGATGCGCGCATCAGAGCGTCGCGCTCCTGCATGCGTCACACCTGGTTTTCCTCGCCCTGACGACCGGTTCGGGCATCGGCGCCTGGCTGACCTGGCGCCAGACTGCCGTCGCTTCGGCAAGCAGCAACGAAGCCGCCCCTCTCCAGCGCCACTTTCTCGCCGGCGTCGCCACGGCAACGGCTTCGCTCGCTGCGATCGGCATCGTTGCCATGTGGATTCCGACCTGGCTGATCTCGCCGTGCATCGCCTAGCGCCGCTGCTCGGGTTGCTCGCGCCGGGTGCTGCCTTCGCACATCCGGTGGGCGAAGCCGGCCATGGCGGAATCGAGGGCGCCTTCTTCATCGTCCTGATGGCAGTGCTGATCGCGGGCGCGTTCCTGTACTCGAGAGGAGTCCACGCCTTGTGGCGCAAGGCCGGCGTCGGGCGCGGCATCCGGCGCGGCGAGTCGGTGCATTTCGCCCTCGGCTGGACCGTTCTCGCCGCGAGCCTGTTGCCACCCATCGATGGCTGGGCCGACCGGTCCTTCGCCGTCCACATGTTTCAGCACGAACTCCTGATGGTCGTCGCTGCGCCACTCATCATCCTGGGGCGGCCGCTCGAGGCATGGACATGGGCCGTATCGAGCTCGACGCGAAGTTTCTTCGCGACAGCGATGAAGACCCCGCTCTTGCGAACCGTCGGCCACCTGACGACGCTTTCGCTTGGCGCCTGGACGCTGCACGCGCTGGCGCTGTGGCTGTGGCACTTGCCGATCCTCTTTCGAGCGGCACTTTCGTTTCCGCTCATCCACATCCTGCAGCACACCTGCTTTTTCGGCTCCGCGATTGCCTATTGGTGGAATGTGTTCGGTGGCCGAACGCGAAAGCCGAAGGGAAGCGCGATCGCGTCGCTCTTCACGACGATGCTGCACACCAGTGCCTTGGGCGCTCTGTTGACGTTCGCACCGTCGCCCTGGTATGCCGCCGACGGCACGCGCGCGTTCGGGCTCTCCGCGCTCGAGGATCAGCAACTCGGCGGGCTCATCATGTGGGTACCCGGGGGAATGGCCTACATGATCGCTGGCCTTCTGATCGTGGGTCGATGGCTTTCTCCGCATCGGGCGCACGCGGGGGCCTGACGGCGTGCAGAGCTCGCGGTCGGAACTGAGCGTTGTGACGACGGCGGCTGCCTTTTCTTCGCGCGTGCCCCAAGGTCAGTCGAAGCTCATCAGGACCTTCATGGCCTGAGAGCGATCGCCAGCCAGTGCGAACGCACGCGCCGAGTCGCGATACGACAAGGTTGCCGAGATCAGCGGCTTCACGTCGACCAGACCCTTGTTGAGGAGCTCGACGGCGACGGCGAATTCCTCGTGGAAGCGGAAGGTTCCGCGCAGGTCGAACTCCTTCGCGACGATGGTGTTGATCGGTAGCCTCATCTCGCCGCCCAGGCCGAGCTGGACGACGATGCCGCGCGGAGCCAGCACGCCGAAGGCGCCGGTCAAGGCCTGTTCGTTGCCGCTGGCCTCGAACAGCACATCGAAGAAGCCCTTGTCGGCGCTGTAACGGTCGAGCCCATCCGGCTGCTCGGCCGTGTTGATGGCCTCGTCGGCACCGACCTGCAGCACCTTGCGCAGCGGGTGCGGCGCCACATCGGTCGCAACGATTTCTATGGCACCGGCGCGCCGTGCCGCAATCACCACCAGGGCTCCGATCGGTCCGCAACCGGTGACGAGCACCCGCTTGCCGAGCAGCGGTCCGGCGCGCCGGACCGCGTGCAAGGCCACTGCCAGCGGCTCAGCCATCGAGCCTTCGCCGTCGCTGACCGTGTCGGCGAGCCGATGGGCTTGATAAGTCTCGACGACCAGCTGCTGCCGAAACGCGCCTTGCACATGCGGAGTGCCCATGGCGCTGCCGTAGTAGCGCATGTCGAGGCAATGGTTCTGCAACCCTTGCTGGCAGAAGCGGCACCCGGCGCACGGCCGACTCGGGCTGATGGCGACGCGGTCGCCCGCCTTGAACCGGGTCACGTTGCTCCCGACCGCTTCGATCACGCCTGCCACTTCGTGGCCGAGCACCATCGGCTCCTGGATGCGAACGGTGCCGAAGCCACCGTGTCGGTAGTAGTGCAGGTCGGAACCGCAGATGCCACCGCAGCGCACTCGCACCCGCAGTTGCCCCGGCCGCAATTCGGGCGTCGGTACCTGTTCGATCCGCAGGTCGCCAGGAGCATGGATGACGAGAGCTTCCATCGTTGTCTCCGCACGGGATGCAGCATTTTCACGTGCTCTAATTCCTTCGTCACGAGCTCGAAGGAGGGGACCATGTCCTATGCCATCGATCGACTGCATACGTTCGACCTCATCGGCGGCACCGGCGCGTACGAATTCGACGTCGGCGTGCACGCCGCAAGCGGTACCGTGTATGTCGCGCGAGCCATGAGCGGCCCGGTTCAGCTGGGGACATGGTCGCTCGGGGCAGACGGCTCGTTCACGAGCGCCGGCAGCGACCACGTCGTCGGCCACGGCTCGCGAACGCGGATCGTCGTCTTCGACAACCAGCGGTTCGTGGTCCTCTGGCTCGACACCAAATCGTCATTGCGCGCGCGCGGCTACGCCTTCGGCGGCAACAGCCTAGTCGTGGGCGACGCCACCACGGTCGAGTCGACGATCGCGAACTTCGACCTCGTCTCGGTCGGCGTCACGACGGGCGTCCAGCACAGCCAGCCTGGCGTCTCGGTCTACTACAACTATCGCCAATTTGCCTTCACGACGCTGAGCGAGAACGGCGACTGGAAGCTGTGGCTCGGCACAGTGACCGACTCCGCTGAAGTGTCGGTCGGCCCGGCCGGCCACGGCGGCACGGGCGACAAGGTGGTCTTGTCATGCGCAAGCGTCAACGAGAACCACAACGGCGCCCAACCCCGCAAGGCGCTCACGCTCTGGCGTGACGCCGGGCAGATCAGGACGCGCAGCTGGCGCGTCGCCCACGCCGGCGTGACGTCGCTCGCCAGCGCCGCGGAAACCAAGCCGCTCGGCGTCGGTGCCGTCCATGGCATGTCGATGACGCAAGGCAACGACTTCTTCGCGACGCTCGTCTGGCCCGGCGCCTCGAACGCCACCGCACGGCTGCAGCTCGTCTCGTTGGCCGCCGGCGGCGCGATGAGCACGTACGCGAGCGCCGAATTCGCCGAGGCGCCGACCACCTTCGCGCGCCTGCAGACCTATGGCAGCGATGCCGCCGTCGCCTACACGACGCCCGAGGGGCACCTCGCCGTCGCCGCCTGGCGCTTCGCAGCGCCGGGAAGCACGAGCGCGGCGCGCACCGTGCTCGCGTCGAAGGTCGGCACCGAGCAGCCGACGGAGGTCCGGCTGGCGAGCCTGATCCCTCTCGACGACAACGAGGACGACACGGTGCGCCTGGTGACGCTGAACCGCGTCGCAGCCGGGGCGCTCAGGCTCGTGAGCTGGCAGTTCAGAAAGTTCGATTACTACCCGACCCCGCATCCGACGAGCGACAACGCGACCGGGCCCTGATGCCGCTTCCGCAATATCGCTACACGCTCCTCCGGTTGGCCGGCGGCTCACGGCCCGAGCGTCAACGCGTGCATCAGCTCGGAATCGCGTTCGAGGTAGACCACGCGCACGCCGCCTTCCTCGAGGATCGCCCGCGAGCAGTGAAACGTCGGGCCCCAGAGCGGGTCGGCGAAATCAGGTGCCATCGTGTGCAGGCGGGCGATCCCGGCCTGGACGACCGCGCGGGCACAGTCGGCACAGGGATGGAACGTGGCGATCAGCGTCGCCCCGGCCGTCGCCAGGCCAGCTCGGGCTGCCGCGAAGATCGCGTTGCGCTCGGCGTGCTCGATCCACAGCAATCGCTCCGGATACGCGTGGCGCTCCTCGAGATCGCGCACGCCGACGGGAAAATCGTTGCAAGCGGCGAGCGTGGTCACGCCATCGGCAAGCACCAGCACCGCGCCGACCTTGCGCGGCCGGCTCGGGCTCTGGCGCGCGACGGCGATCGCGTGCTCCACCAGTCGGTCGAGATCCAAAGCGAAGCCTCAGCGTCCTTGCCACACCGGCTTGCGCTTTTCCTGGAAGGCGCGCACGCCTTCCTGCGAGTCATCGGACTGCAAGGCCGCAATCAGCGCCGGCAGGCGCAAAGCTTGGGCCTCGGCCGGATTCATCGAGCCGGTGGCTCGCACCACCTGCTTGATCGCCTGCACCGACAGCGGCGCGCAAGCCAGGATCCGGTCCACCCAGCGCGCCACGGCGTCGTCGAGCTCGGCCCGCGGCACCACCTCGTTGATGAGGCCCCAGTCCAGGGCGCGGGCAGCGTCGATGCGTTGCCCGGTGAGCAGCATGCCCATCGCCAGCCGGTGCGGAATCTGGCGCTGCAGCAGCGTCATGCCGCCATCGAGCGGCATCCGTCCGACCAGCGGCTCGGGCAGGCCGAAACTCGCCTCCACGCAGGCGACGACGATGTCGCAGCCCAGGACCATCTCGAAGCCACCGCCGAGCGCGAAGCCGTTGACGCGCGCGATGACGGGCAGCCTCAGGCTGTCGCGCAAGGCGATCCCGCCGAAGCCGCCCGGGCGGGCCCGAGCCCAGTACTCCAATCCGCTCGTCGAAGGATTCTTCATGTCGGCGCCGACGCAAAAGGCGCGCTCGCCGGCGCCCGTGAGCACCACCACGCGTACGTCCTGGCGCTGCTCGAGATCGGCCCAGATGCGCTGCAGCTCGGCTTCGGTGGCGAGGTCGATCGCGTTGAGCGTCTCGGGCCGGTCGATCGTCAGCGTCGCGACGTGCTCGTGGATCTCGTAGCGCACGCTCATGGCCGGCCCTTCGTCGCGCCCGCTGCCACTTCGGCCAGGACTTCGTCCGTGTGCTCGCCCAGGCGCGGCGGCACCCGGCTCAGCGCCACCGGCGCGGCCGACATCGTGATCGGACTGGCGATGAAGCGATAGCGCGTGCCACCCGCTGCAGGCCCCTCCATCACCATGGCGTTGTGCACGGTCTGGGGATCGACCAGCACTTCGCGCATGTCGCGCACCGGCGCGCACAACAGGTCCTGCGCTTCGAGCCGGGCGAGCCAATGATCTCGCGGCCGGGTGCGGAAGCGTTCGCGGAAACGGCCCTGGAGCTCGGCCTTGTGGGCGAACTGCTGCTCGAGGTTGGCGAAGCGCGCCTCGAGCGAGAGATCGGGCAGCTCGAGGGCGGCGCAGATGTCGCGCAGCGGATGGGCCTTGAACGCTCCCACCAGCACGAGCGGATGGTCGGCACACTCGAACACCCCCGACAACGGCATCGCCGCCCAGTTCACCTCCTCGCCCCGCATCAGGATCATCGCCGCTTCCTGCATTTGCATCGCCAGCATCGAGTCGTAGAGCGAGACGCTGATCTTCTGACCGGTGCCGGTTTGCGCGCGCTGCAGCAACGCCATCAGGATGCCCTGCATCATGTGCATGCCGGCCGAGTAATCGGCCAGCGCGGTGGCGTAAGTGGCCATCGGATGCGAGGGGTCGGCCTTCCTCGCCATCACGCCGCTCATCGCCTGCGCCAGCACGTCCTGGCCGCCCTTGTGGGCGTACGGGCCGGTCTCGCCGAAGCCGGTACCGACGGCGTAGACGATGCGCGAGTTCAGAGCCCGACAATCCTCGTAGCCGAGGCCCATGCGGTCCATCACGCCGGCGCGAAAGTTGTTGACGACGACGTCGGCGCCCGCGATCAGCGCCTTCACTGCCGCCAGGCTGGCGGCGTCGCGCAGGTCGAGCGCAACGCTGCGCTTGTTGCGATTCAGGCTGCAGAAGATCGGGTTGTCGATGCCTTCCTTCGGCGGGAAGGTCGAGCGGCTCAGATCGCCGGCGCCGGCGCGCTCGATCTTGATCACGTCGGCGCCGTAGTCGCCCAGCATTTGCGTGCAGACCGGGCCCATCATCACCTGCGTGAAATCGATGACGCGGATGCCGGCGAGCGGCAGCTCTGCGTTGCGACCGAGGGTCGGATTCATGCCGCCTCCCGGCGCCGCAACGCGCGCGCGATGGCCGGAACGTCGGCGTTCGGCCCGGACTGGTCGCCGGGATCGGCGCCTTGCGCGCGCAGCCGCGCCTGCAGCGCCTTGACATCGACCTGCCGCACGGTGATACCGGCCTCGAGCGCCATCGCCGCGGCCAGCCCTGCGGCTTCGCCCATCGCCATGCAGGGCGGGATCTCGCGCGACATCTTCTGCGCCGTCGAGGTCGCGGAGTAATGACGCCCAGCGACCAGAAGGTTGTCGACCTGCCTCGGCAGCAAAGCTCGGTAGGGGGTGGTGTAGTCGCGTCCGCGCGCCACCGAGTCGGCGAACCGCGTGCGCAGCGCCAGGTCTTCCTTGGTCATGACGTACTCGCCCTCGAGCAGCCGGGTTTGCCTGACACCGGTCTGCGGTGCCACGTCGATCACGATGCAGCGCTCGAACCCGGGCAGATGGGCGCGGACGTAGTCGACGGCGTCGTGGATATGCCCTCGCCCGCGCACCTCGGCCTCGGTCAGGTCCTCGACCTTCAGGCCGTCGAGCCCGGTCATGTGCGGACAGTTGCACCAGACGACGCCGGGCAGCGGCGTTCTCAGCCACCAGAGTGCCCAGCTGCCGCCGAGCCGCCGCTTGATCTCCTTGTCGAGCACCGCAAAGCGCTCGGGTTCTTCGCGCTCGAAGCGCTCGGCCTCATCGGTGTCGACGTTGCCGAGCCGGAACACGGTGGTGAGCATGTAGGCGCCGCCGATGTGCGGCGCTCCGGCCGAGGCGGCGACGTCGAGGTCGCCGGTGGCGTCGACGACGACGCTGCCGAGGATCGCCTGGCGACCGCTCTTGCTGTCGCAGACGACGCCGGCGATGCGCCCGTCTTCGACCAGCGCGTGCGAGAACCACGAATGCAGTCGCAGCTCGATGGGGTGCTGCGCCACCATCTCGAGCGCGACGCGCTTGAAACCGTCGGGGTCGAAGGCAGCGGCGAAGACGATCGGATGGGGCTTCTCCTGGCTGTGGAAGTCGAACGCACCCCAGCGCGTCCAGCGCTGCAGCGCTGCCGGGCGGCTGCCCCATTCGTCCTGGCGCGGAAACTCGGCCAAGCCGCGCGCGGCCAGGCGCTCGATCAGATCCAAGCAGACGCCGCGCACCGAGATCTCGTTCAGCTGCGCATCGAACATGTCGTCGAGCACCAGCACCATGCCGCCCGAGGCGAGGCCGCCGAGGTGGTTGTAGCGCTCGAGGAGGACGGTCGAGGCGCCGTTGCGCGCCGCCGCGATCGCCGCCGCCATTCCGGCCGGACCGCCGCCGACGACGACGACGTCGGCGCGCGCGACCACCTCGACGTCGCGCGCCGGCTCGCGAACCGATGACGTTGTCGCGATCATGAACAACTCCTGAGCGAAAAAGCGGAGACGGCGAGCACGGCAGTGATCAGACGTGATCCGGCTGCCAGCGGATGAGCATGCGTTCCAGAGCCACGATCACCATGAAGAAGCAGCCCGACAGGCACGCGCTCATCGTGATCGCCGCGTACAGCAGCGCCGAGTCGAAGTTGTAGGTGGCCTGGATGATCATCGCGCCGATGCCCTGGGTGGCGCCGATCCATTCGCCCACGACCGCGCCGATGACCGACATCGATGCCGCGATGCGCAGCGCCGAAAACAGATAGGGCAGCGCCGCGTAGACGCGCAGCTTGAAGAAGACTTCGCTCCGGCTGGCCGAGAGCACGCGCATCAGCTCGAGCGCCTGCGGATTGACCGCCTCGAGCCCCCGTACGCTGTTGACCAGGGTCGGGAAGAAGCACACCAGCGCGGCGATCGCGATCTTGGGCGAGACACCGTTGCCCATGATGAGCACCAGGATCGGCGCCTTGGCGACGACCGGGATCGAATTGAACATCACCACCACCGGGAAGAAGATCTCCTGCAGCCTGCGGTTGTGCACGAACACGGTGGCGACGCCGATCGCAACGGCATTGCCGAGCAGGAATCCGGACAGCGCTTCGGTCGCGGTGGGCAGCAGATTGCCGAGCAGCACGGCGCGCTTGTTCCACAGTGTCTGGGCGACGGCCCCGGGCGTCGGCGCGATGAAAGGCTTGACGTCGAACACCACCACGACGCCCCACCAGAGCGCCAGCAGGCCGAGGATCCCGAGCGCCGGCAGCAGGCGCCGGCGCCGGCGCTCGCGCCGGTGAGCCGCGCGCCAGCGGGCCTCCGCGGCGTCGAGGTCCGGCGCAGCGCTGGGTGCTGCCGCGCCGGCGACCCAGGCGACTTCGCCCGACGGCGTCATCAGCACGTCTCCAGCAGACGACGCAGCGTTGCCGCCAGCGCGACGAAGGGCGCGCTCTCGCGGATCGCGAGCGTGCGCTCGGCCGGCAGGTCGACCGGAACGATCGCCTGCACCCGGCCCGGATTGGCCGCCATCATCAGCACGCGCTGGCCGAGATAGGCGGCCTCGTGGATGCTGTGGGTCACGAAGAGCACCGTCAGCCCGAGCTCGCGCCAGACCCGGCGCAGCTCTTCGTTCAGCCGATCGCGAGTGATCTCGTCGAGGGCGCCGAACGGCTCGTCCATGAGCAGGATCTTCGGGTCGCTGGCCAGCGCGCGGGCAATCGCGACGCGCTGGCGCATGCCGCCCGAGAGCTCCTGCGGATAGGCCAGCTCGCTGCCCTTCAGCCCCACCAGGTCGAGCAGCTCGCGCGGCGTCGCCTGGGCGCGCCGCGCGCGGCTGACCGCGACCTGCAACGGCAGCTCGACATTGGCCAGCGCCGTCCGCCACGGCAGCAGCGCCGGATCCTGGAACACGAAGCCGATGTCGCGGCGCAGCCGCGCGGCCTCGGGCGCAGCGCCGAAGACCCGGATCTCGCCGTCGTCGGGCTGGATCAGGTCGGCGACCACGCGCAAGAAGGTCGACTTGCCGCAGCCCGAAGGCCCGAGCAGCGTCAGGAATTCGCCCGCTGCGACGTCGAGACTCAAGCCCTGCAGCGCGGTGATCGCACGCCGCGGCGTGAAGAAGCGAACCCGCAGGTTCCGGCAGCTCACTGCCAGGCCGGTGCCGGCGTCGGGCCTCGCGGCCAGCGGCGACAAGGGCGTCAGGACCGCCGCCGCGGCCATCGTCAGGCCTTCAGGCGTGCCGCCTGCGTCGCCTTGAGGATGTCGAGGGTGATGACTTCATCGACCTTGGGCGTCTTGGCGGTGAACTGGGCGAGGTCGCTGTACAGGGCGATCTGATCCTGCCAGATCGCCGGGTCCATCGTGCCCCAGCCGTTCGCGCGCGCGGCTTCGCCGAAGCTGTAGGCGAGCATCACGTCGGCGGCGACGCGTTCGTCGGCGCGGTCGAGATTGGGGTACTCCTTGACCAGGATGTCGACCGCCTGGTCGCGATTCTTGTCGGCCCACTGCCAGCCCTTGGCCGAGGCGCGCACGAAGCCGGCGAGCACGTCGCCGTGCGTCTGCAGCGTCTTGGTGGTGGCGTAGTACGGCAGCGCGTAGAGCTTGACGCCGGTGTCCCACAACGGCATGTCGACGCGCTCCGCGCCGAGCACCTTCAAGGCCGAGGTGTTGGTGAGCCAGCCGGTCACGGCGTCGACCTGGCCGGTCATGAGCGGCGTCATGTCGGCGCCGATCGGCACGATGGTGACGGCCTTCTCGTCGATCTTGTTCTTGGCCAGCAGCGCCTTGAGCAGGATGATGCCGGTCGACTGGATGCCGATCTTCTTGCCCACCATGTCCTGGGCGCTGCGGATCGGCTTCTTCTTGAGCGAGAAGAAGCAGTACGGATGCTTCTGCACGCCGACCGCGAAGCACTTGATCGGCAGACCCTGAGAGACCGCGAGCATCAACGAAGGGCTCGACGACACCTGGCCCAGATCGAAGCGGCCGGAAGCGACGACGGCGACACCATCGATGTTCGGGCCGCCCGGCTGGATCTCGAAATCGATGCCTTCGTGGTCGAAGTAACCCTGCTTCTTGGCGACGACCTCGCCGAGCTGGTTGCCGCCGATCAGCCAGCCCAGCTGCATGTCGATCTTGGTCCGACCTGCAGCCTGCACGCCGAAGGAGAGCAGGCTTCCACCGCTCAGCAGGCCAGCCGCCGAAGCCGTCAACAGCCTTCGACGATTTCGATCCAGGACGTCGGTCATCGCTTGCTCCTGCGGCGCGTGTGCGATCCATTCTGTGGAATCCGGTGCGATCTCGCAAGGACAGTTTTTCTTGCGGCGACCTCGTCGCCAGACATCCGAAGAACCGGGAAAACCCGCTCGGCCGACGCGACTGACGGTGTCGCGCGGACGTCGTGCCAGTGCGTTCAGCGCCGACCGCGCAGATGCGAGACCACGCCGATCAGCATCAGCAGGCCGGCGAGGACGCCGAGGCCGTAGAGCTCGAAGCGCTTCAGGTCGACGATCAACGTCTCGACGACATGACCGAGCAGGTAGCCGGCGGCAGCGATCGTCGGCGCCCAGAGCAGCGCGCCGATGGCGTTGAAGAGAAGAAAGCGCCGGGCCGACAAGGTGCTCATGCCGAGGATGATCGGCCCGGCAATGCGCAGCCCGTAGGTGAAGCGAAGGCCGATGACGAGCAGCGCGCTGTGCCGCAGCAGAAGCGCGTTGACGCGGGGCGAGCGCGACGCGATGCTGCCGAAGCGGCGCAGCAGCGCCGGCCCGAAGAAGCGGCCGGCGAAGAAGAAGAGCTGGTCGCCAAGCGTCGCACCGACGAAGGCGACGGCGACCACGACCGGCAGGGACAGGTAGCCGCGGTGCGCCGCATACGCCGCGAGCATGAGGATCGCCTCGCCTTCGAGCAGCGTGCCGACGAAGACGGCCAGATAGCCGTAGTCCGAGACGAGTCCTCCGAGCAATGCATCCATCGTCAGCTGCGCAGGGCCTTGCGGGGCATGACGTCGGACGCGTCGGACGTGACGGGGCTGGTCTGCCCGGAGGGACTCGAACCCCCGACCTGTTGCTTAGAAGGCAACTGCTCTATCCAGTTGAGCTACGGGCAGTGAGGGCCGGTCGGCGCTCGGCAATCATGGTCGGGGCGGCGGGATTCGAACTCGCGACCTACTGGTCCCAAACCAGTTGCGCTACCAGGCTGCGCTACGCCCCGATCCGACGCGATTGTACGAACAGACCTCCTCAAGGTGTCTCTTCGGCAACCGTGGCGTCCGGAAGCATCAGCTGCTTCGCGATCGCGATGCACTGCCGGATGTGCTGCTCGCAGACGAAGCGAAGGGTCGAATACGTCAGCGCTGCCGACACCGCCTGGCCGGCGATCGGAACGAACTTCGCCGCCTGCTGCGCCGTCAGCCGCACGCCGACGACGCGCAGCATGCTCATGACGAGCTCACGGGTGACGAGCTTGCCGATCAAGAGGCCGCCGCCGGCCGAGATCGCCTTGTAGACGACGACACGGCGGTCGGGCGCGAGGCGCTCGATCTGCTCCGGCGTCAGGCCGAATGCCTGATTGATATCGGGGATGAGCTGCATCAGCACGGCGACATCGGTCACCCAGTCGAGGCCAGGCACCGGCACGACCGCGACGCCGGCGGCGACGAGCGCGCGCCGGTTGACGAGGCGGCGGCAGTAGCGGGCGACAGCGTCGATCTCGCGGCTCGTCGCCGGAACCACGGTCCATTCCGGCGCGGTCTTGCGCCTGAAGAGTTTGCGAAGCGCGATCGTCGCCATGGCGTTGCCGCATTCTCAGGCGAACGCCTGTGCCCAGATCTTGTCGAGCCGCTTGACGCTCACCGGCTGCGGGGTCTTCAGCTCCTGCGCGAACAGTCCCACCCGCAGCTCCTCGAGCCACCAACGAAACTCATCGAGCCGCGGGTCGCGGGCGCCGCGCCGCTCGGCGAGCTTGCGCAGGTAGCGCTGCTCGAGCGGCCGCAGCTCGGCCAGCCGCGATTGGTCGCGCGCCGGGTCGGCACGCAGCTTGTCGAGGCGGGCCGCGATCGCTCGCAGGTAGCGCGGCACGTGCTGCAGCCGCTGCCACGGCGTCGCCGCGACGAAGCGCTTCGGCAGCAGGCGTGCGAGCTGCTGCGCGATGTCGTCGCCGACGTCTTTCGGCGGGTGCGTGTCCTTGAGCTTGCGCTGCACCGCCTGGAGATCGGTGAGGATGACGCCGGCGAGCCGCGCCACTTCCTGAGCGATCAGCATCAGCCGGCCGCGGCCCTCCTCGAGGCGCCGTACGAACGCCGCCGCGCTGGTCGGCAGCGGCTCGGCGAGGAAGGCGCGATCGAGTGCGACTTCGACGATCTGCTCGCGCAGCTCGTCGGCGGTGCCGAGCGGCAGGTACGCCATCGCCATCTTCTGCAGCTCGGGGATGTTCTTGTCGAGCGCCTTCAGCGCTTCGCGGATCTGCAGCGCAACCAGGCGCCTCACGCCGACGCGGTGCCGGTCGCGCGCGACTTCCGGCTCGTCGAAGACCTCGATCTCGACGTGCGAGCCCTTGTCGATCAATGCCGGGTAGCCGATCAACGATTGGCCGCCCTTCTTCAACTCCATCAGCTCCGGCAGCTCGCCGAAGGACCACGTGGTGTAGGCCGTGCGCGACGCGGTGTCGTCGGCAAGCGCGCTCGACGTCGGCGCCTGCCGCCTTGCACCCGCCTCGGCCGGTGTCGGCGCTGCCTGGGTGGCGGCGGTCGCGACTTGTGCCGGCAACCGCAGCGCGGCGAGCGCCTGGAACGCCGAGCGCGCCTGCGCACCGAGGCTCGCCTTCAGCTCGGCGAGGTGACGCGACTCGCCGATCTGCCGGCCGTGCTCGTCGACGACGCGCACGTTCATCAGCAGGTGCGACGGCAGCTGCTCGTGCTTGAAGTCGGCGCGCCCGAGCTTCAGGCCGCTGCGCGACGTCGCATGCGCAGCCAGCGCTTCGAGCAAGCTGCCGTCGGCGAAGGCGATGTCGACGGCGAACGCGGCGGCGTAGTCCGGCAACGGCAGCAGGCGCGAGCGTGGCCGCTGCGGCAAGGTCTTCGCAAGCGCGACCACTTTCTCGCGGAGCATGCCCGGCACCAGCCATTCGCAGCGATCCTCGCTCGCCTGGTTGAGCGCGTAGATCGGCACCGTCACGGTGACGCCGTCGCGGGCGTTGCCGGGCTCGTGCAGGTAGCTCGTCGCGCAATCGACGCCGCCGAGGCGGATCGTCTTCGGGAACGCCGAGGTCGTGATGCCCGCGGCCTCGTGGCGCATCAGCTCCTCGCGCGTCAGCGTCAGCAGGCGCGGCTGGCGCTTGGCCGCCTCGCGATACCAGCGCTCGAAGAGCTCGCCGCTGTGGACGTCGGCCGGAAGCTGCTGGTCATAGAACGCGAAGATGAGCTCGTCGTCGACGAGCACGTCCTGGCGGCGCGACTTGTGCTCGAGCTGTTCGACCTCGGCGATCAGCTTGCGGTTGGCCGACATGAACGGCAGCTTCGTCTCCCAGTCGCCGGCGACGAGCGCCTCGCGGATGAAGATCTCGCGCGCCGACGCCGGATCGAGGCCGCCGAAGTCGACCCGCCGGTTGGCGTAGATCACGATGCCGTACAGCGTCGCGCGCTCGAGGGCGACCACCTGTGCCGCCTTCTTTTCCCAGTGCGGCTCGAGCAGCTGCTTCTTGATCAGATGGCCGGCGAGCGCCGGCAGCCAGCCGGGGTCGATCGCGGCGATGCCGCGCCCGTAGAGGCGCGTCGTCTCGACGAGCTCGGCGGCGACGATCCAGCGCCCCGGCTTCTTCGCCAGGCGCGCGCCCGGATGGCGCCAGAAGCGGATGCCGCGCGCGCCGTGATACGACTCGTCCTCTTCGCTCTTGACGCCGATGTTGCCGAGCAGACCGGCGAGCATCGACTGATGAAGCTGCTCGTAAGTCGGATCGCTGGCATTGATGCGCCAGCCGTGCTCGGTGACGACGGTCAGCAGCTGGGCGTGGATGTCGCGCCATTCGCGCACGCGCCGCGGCGAGATGAAGTTCTCGCGCAGCAACTGCTCGTGCTTGCGCGACGACAGCCGACGCTCGCCATGGCCGCCACGCGAGTGCTCGAGCCAGGCCCAGAGCCTGAGGGTGCCGAGAAACTCCGACTTGTCGTCGTCGAATTTCGCGTGCGCCTGATCGGCCGCCTGCTGCTGCTCGAGCGGGCGATCGCGAACGTCCTGGACGCTCAACGCGCTGGCGACGACGAGCACCTCGCGCAGCGCCTCGCGGCCGCGCGCCTCGAGGATCATGCGGCCGATCCGCGGATCGAGCGGCAGGCGGGCGAGCTCGCGGCCGATCGTCGTCAGCGCGTTGCGATCGTCGGTCGCGCCAAGCTCGCCGAGGAGCTGATAGCCGTCGGCGATCGCGCGCCGGGGCGGCGCCTCCAGGAATGGAAACTCCTCGACGCTGCCGAGGCCGAGCGACGCCATGCGCAGGATGACCCCGGCGAGCGACGAGCGGACGATCTCGGGGTCGGTGAACCTCGGCCGCGCCGTGAAGTCGGCCTCGTCGTAGAGGCGGATGCAGACGCCGTCGGCGACCCGGCCGCAGCGCCCGGCGCGCTGGTTCGCCGCCGCCTGGCTGACCGGCTCGATCGGCAGCTGCTCGACCTTGCTGCGAAAGCTGTAGCGCTTGATCCGCGCCGTGCCGGCGTCGATCACGAAGCGGATGCCGGGCACCGTGAGCGAAGTCTCGGCGACGTTGGTCGCGAGGACGATGCGACGTGCGCTGTGCGGCGCGAACACCTCGTCCTGCTGCTGCTGCGACAACCGGGCGAACAGCGGCAGCACCTCGACGCCGGGAGGATGGTGTTTGCGCAAGCGCTCGGCCGTGTCGCGGATCTCGCGCTCGCCGGGCAGGAAGACGAGCACGTCGCCCGATCCGGCGGCGCCAGGGCCACGCCAGAGCTCGTCCACTGCGTCGCAGATCGCGTCGCCGAGATCGTGGTCGCGGCTCTCGACGAAGGGACGCCAGCGGATCTCGACCGGGTAGAGGCGGCCGGAGACCTGGATCACCGGCGCCGGCCCGGCCGCACTCGCGAAGTGCGCGGCGAAGCGCTCGGCGTCGATGGTCGCCGAGGTGACGACGACGCGGAGGTCGGGGCGGCGCGGCAGGATCTGCCTAAGATGGCCGAGCAGGAAGTCGATGTTGAGGCTGCGTTCGTGCGCCTCGTCGACGATGATCGTGTCGTAGGCGCGCAGCAGCGGATCGCTCTGCGTCTCGGCGAGCAGGATGCCATCGGTCATCAGCTTGATGCTGGCGCCGGGCGCGAGGCGATCCTGGAAGCGCACCTTGAAGCCGACGACCTCGCCGAGCGTCGTCTTGAGCTCGTCGGCGATTCGCCTCGCGACGCTCGAGGCGGCGATCCGCCGCGGCTGCGTATGGCCGATCCAGCCGCCGCCGTGCATCCGGCCGCGTCCGATGGCAAGCGCGATCTTCGGCAGCTGCGTCGTCTTGCCCGAGCCCGTCTCGCCGCACACGATCACGACCGGGTGCTCGCGCATCGCCGCTGCGATCTCGTCGCGCCGCGCCGACACCGGCAGCGCCTCGGGGAAGGCGATACCGAGCGGCGGCCGGGCGCCGCTCGGTGCGCCGACACCCGCCGCCTTGTCGTGCCGTTCAAGCATCGGCCCGGATTATTCCCGCCGGTCGGAAAACGCCGCCTTCCCGGGTAAACGCCGCTGTTCGCAGCGAGCCCACGGGTCTAACGTTTTCCCTCGCGTCGCTCCGACGGATGCGGGCGCGACTCTGCCAACAAGACGAGGAGACACATGAGCAACGATTCAGGGACAGCGAAGTCGGGTCGACGCGCGTTCGTGAGCGGCGGCGTGGCGGCCACGGCCGCGGCGCTCGGCGCGCCCTTCATCGGCAACGCACAGGCGGCGACGACGACGACCTGGAAAGTCCAGACTTCGTGGCCGGCCGGGGTCGGGCTCGCGACGTTCAAGGCGTGGGCCGGGACCGTGAAGGAGAAGACCGGTGGCGAGCTCGAGATCAAGCCGTTCGCCGCCAAGGAAGTCGTCGGTGACTTCGAGCTGCTCGACGGCGTGAAGAACGGCGTCCTCGAGGCGATGAACTCATTCACGTTGTACTGGGCCGGCAAGCTTCCCGCGACCGCGTTCCTGAGCTCGTACCTGATGGGACTGCGCTACCCGCACGAGTGGGACATCTTCTTCTACAGCAACGGCGGCCTGCAGGCGGCGCGCGACCTGTTCGCCAAGCAGGGCCTGTACTACGTCAACCGGATCCACCACGGGCCGAACATCATCCATTCGAAGAAGCCGATCCGCACGATCGCGGACTTCAAGGACCTCAAGCTGCGCGTGCCGGGCGGGATGATCGCCGAGGGCTTTGCCGCGATCGGAGCCAAGACCACGCTGCTCCCTGGGGGCGAGGTGTTCTCGGCGCTCGAGAAGGGCACCGTCGACGCCGCCGACTACACCGGTCCGGCGGTCAACTGGGACCTCGGCTTCCAGCAGGTCACCAAGTACATCTGGACCGGGCCGCCGGGGCTCGAATCGATCTACCAGCCGGTCGACCTGATGGACTTCGTCGTCCGCATGGACGTCTGGAACAAGCTCTCGTCGCAGATGAAGCGCTGGCTCGACGACGAGATCCAGGTCTACTCGAACGAGCACCACGCGGCGATCCAGAAGGCCGACATGGAGGCATGGGGCAAGTTCGAGAAGGCGGGAGTCCAGATCAACCGGTTGCCGGCCGAGGAGCTGCCGCAGTTCCAGAAGGTCGCGGTACCGATCTGGTTCAAGTGGGCCAACAAGGACGCCGACGCCGCCAGGATCTTCAAGTTGCAGCTGCAGGTGATGGAGTCGCACACGGTCGGCTACGTCACGCCCGACATGTACAAGGGCCTGAAGATCGGTTGACCACCCGCGACCGGCGGCGGCGCCGCCGGCCGATCAGCTGCTGTCGCGAACGCCGCCCGCCGTGGCGGCGTTCGCATGTTGACAACGCCCGCACGATGCCGTCGCTCAACTTCGTCCTGCCGCACTGGCTGTACTGGGGAACGCTGGTGCTGTTCCCCTTCGTCGCGATGGTGCTGGTCGCGCGCCAGCGCCGCCGCGGCGCACCGCGCGAGCCGATCCTCTTCAACGCCTACCTGTTCTGGCTGACGAGCGGCTTCATGGGCCTGCATCGCATGTACCTGAAGAGCTGGTGGGGGCTCGTCTACGTGCCGCTCTTCGCCGGAATCATCTACTGCAATTCCGAGGTTCGCGAGAGCCGCGAGGACGTGTCGCGCACGACCGCCGAGCTCGAGCAGGCGCAGACCGCGGCATCGCGCAACCGCCCGGCCGATCCGGCGGCGGTGACGCCGGACGAGCGCAAGTCGATCGCCGGCGCCGAGGCGCTTATCGGCGTCAAGAAGACCGAATACGACGCGGCGAAGAAGGTCCAGGACGACTGGAAGGGCCGTGCGCGGACGATCGGCATCGTCGTGCTCGTCCTGCTCATCCTCGATGCGGTGCTCATGCCTTCGCTCGTGCGCAAGCGCCGCGCGCAGGCGACCGCCGCGGGCTACGCGGCCGATCCGGTCGCGCACGAGCCCGACGTGCCGCAGCTGGGAACAGCGGAGGACCCGACGCTGCGCGTCCGGTCGAAGTTCACCGACTGGATCGACCGCGTCAACGGCGTTGCCGGCGAGTACGTCGCCTACTGGGCGGTGGTCGCGGTCTTCACCTACTACTACGAGGTGCTGGCGCGCTTCGTCTTCAACTCGCCGACCAACTGGGTGCACGAGAGCATGTTCCTGATGTTCGGTATGCAGTACATGATCGCGGGCGCGTACGCCTATCGCGCGGACCAGCACGTCCGGGTTGACGTCTTCTACGCGAAGTTCTCCACCCGCGGCAAGGCGATCGCCGACATCGTCAGCTCGCTGTTCTTCTTCATCTTCACGATCACGCTGCTCTGGACCGGCTGGCGCTTCGCCGCCGATGCCGTCAACAACGGCGAGACCTCGTTCACCGAGTGGGGCATCCAGTACTGGCCGGTGAAGCTGACGCTGCCGATCGGCGCCGCGCTGATCATCCTGCAGGGCGTCTCGAAGCTGATCAAGGACATCATGATCCTCAACCACCGCGCGGAAGCCTGAGCATGGGTCTCGAGATTCCCATCGCCTGGCTCACCGTCCTGCTGTTCGGCTCGCTCGCCCTGCTGCTCAGCCTCGGCCTGCCGATGGCGTTCTGCACCGGCAGCCTCGCCGTCATCTTCCTGTTCATCTTCGGCACGCCGGCGGTCCTGAACATGATGCCGTCGCGCATCTTCCCGTTCATGACCGACTACCAGCTGTCGGCGGTGCCGCTCTTCATCTTCATGGCGGCGATCCTCGAGAAGGCCGGGATCATCGAGGAGCTGTTCGACGTCATCTACAAGTGGCTCGGCTCGTTGAAGGGCGGGCTAGCGTCGGCGACGGTCATCGCCTGCACCTTGCTCGCGGCCATGGTCGGCGTCGTCGGCGCGACCGAGGTGACGATGGGAATGATCGCCCTGCCCGCGATGCTGAAGCGCGGCTACGACCCGAAGCTCGCCTGCGGGTCGCTGCTTGCCGGCGGCACCCTCGGCATCCTGATTCCACCCTCGGTGATGGCGATCGTCTACGCCGTCGTCGCCCAGCAGTCGCTCGGCGAGCTGCTGATCGGCTCGATCTTCCCGGGATTGCTGCTCTCCGGGATGTACGTGCTCTACATCACCGTGCGCTGCTACATCAACCCGAGCCTCGGCCCGGCACTGCCGATCGAGGAGCGCGTGAACCTGCGCGAGAAATTTCGCCTCTTGCGCAACACGATCGCGCCGATCCTGCTGATCCTGCTCGTCCTCGGCATCATCTTCTTCGGGGTCGCGACGCCGGTCGAAGCGGCGGGCATCGGCACCTTCGGCGCGCTCGCGGTGTGCGCGCTGCACGGGCGCCTCAACTGGATCAACATCCAAGACGCCGCTATGGCGACGCTGAAGGCGACGGCGATGGTGATGTGGATCTTCTTCGGCGCGACGATGTTCGTGGGCTTTTTCATCGTCAAGGGCGGCCAGACCTTCGTCGCCGAGTCGATCCTGGGCACCGGCCTCGGACCCTACGGGATCCTGACGCTGATGATGGCGATCCTGTTCGTGCTCGGCATGTTCCTCGACTGGGTCGGCATCCTGCTGCTGACGGTGCCGATCTTCGTGCCGATCCTGACCGCGATCTCGTTCGGCGGCCTGTTCGGACTCGACGGAGTCAAGCCAGACGACATTTCACTCTGGTACGGCGTCATCTTCATCGTCAACATGCAGATGGCGTTTCTCAGCCCGCCGTTCGGCTATTCGCTCTTCTATCTGAAGAGCGTCGCGCCGCCGCAGATCTCGATGGCAACGATCTTCAAGTCGGCGGTGCCGTTTATCTGCCTGCAGGCGACGTGCAACGCGCTCTGCATCATCTTCCCGCAGATCATCCTGTGGCTACCGAGCAAGCTCTACGCCGGGCATTGAGCGACGACCGAGAGCGCTGAGGCGGCGCAGCGGCCGCGTCCGATCGCGGCTTCGCGAGGACAGCGTGCAAGAATCGCGGCCACGTCCCAGACGCTGCCCGAAGCCACCGTGAACCTGGTGTTTCCCCACACGTTCGTGCCGTGGTTCCGCACGGTCGCGCCCTACATCCACGCCTACCACGGCAAGACCTTCGTGGTCGCCATCGCCGGTGAGCTGATCGCCGCCGGCAAGCTCGCCTCGTTCGCGCAGGACCTCGCGATCCTGCAGGCGATGGGGATCAAGATCGTCCTCGTGCACGGCTTTCGGCCGCAGGTCGACGAGCAGCTGCGCTCGAAGGGCCACCCTGCGCGCCACAGCCAGGGCATGCGGATCACCGATCCGGTCGCGCTCGACAGCGCGCAGGAAGCGGCGGGGCAGTTGCGCTTCGAGATCGAGGCCGCGTTCTCGCAGGGCCTGCCGAACACCCCGATGGCCAACGCGATCGTTCGCGTCGTCTCGGGCAACTTCCTGACCGCGCAGCCGGTCGGCGTCGTCGACGGCGTCGACTTCATGCACAGCGGCGTCGTCCGCAAGGTCGATGCCGTCGCGATCCGGCGTGCGATCGACATCGGCGCCATGCTGTTGCTCTCGCCGTTCGGCTTCTCGCCGACCGGCGAGGCCTTCAACCTGACGATGGAAGACGTCGCGACGAGCACGGCGATCGCGCTGCAGGCCGACAAGCTGCTGTTCGTCACCGAGATCCCGGGCATCCACGAGGACGCGGCCGATTCGGAATCGCCGATCGATACCGAGCTCGCCCTCGCCGACGCCGAGAGGCTCCTCGCCGCGCTGCCGTCGCCGCTGGTGCCGACGGACAGCGCGTTCTATCTGCGCCACTGCGTGCGCGCCTGCCGCGGCGGCGTCGAGCGCTCGCACATCCTGCCGTTTGCGGTCGACGGCGCGCTGCTGATGGAGGTATTCACGCACGATGGCATCGGCACGATGGTCGTCGACGAGAAGCTCGAGAGCCTGCGCCAGGCGACCGCCGACGATATCGGCGGCGTGCTGCAACTGATCGAGCCTTTCGAGCGCGACGGCACGCTCGTCAAGCGCGACCGGACCGAGATCGAGCGCGACATCGGCAACTACACCGTGATCGAGCACGACGGCGTGATATTCGGCTGCGCGGCTCTCTATCCGTATCCGGAGACGAAGACCGGTGAAATGGCCGCGCTCACGGTTTCGACCCAGGTCCAGAGCCAGGGCGACGGCGAGAGGATATTGAAGCGGGTCGAGCAGCGCGCACGCGCACTCGGCCTCGAGAGTATCTTCGTGCTGACGACCCGGACCATGCACTGGTTCATCAAGCGCGGTTTCGTCCAGGTCGACCCCGACTGGCTTCCGGAGGCGCGCAAGCGCAAATACAACTGGGACCGACGCTCGCAGGTATTCGTCAAGAAACTCACCTGATCGGATAATCGGGTGCAAAACTGCGTGGCCGAATGCCGCGCCGGAGATCGGACATGGCCAGGACGGTGCAATGCGTATACCTCAAGCGCGAGGCCGAGGGGCTCGATTTCGCGCCTTATCCGGGCGAGCTCGGCAAGCGGATCTACGCCTCGGTCAGCAAGGAGGGCTGGGCGGCCTGGCTGAAGCATCAGACGATGCTGGTCAACGAGAATCGGTTGAATCTCGCCGATCAGCGGGCACGCCAATACCTGGCGCGCCAGATGGAGAATTTCTTCTTCGCCGGCGGGGCCGACCAACCGAGCGGCTACGTGCCTCCGCCAGCATGAATCTCCCCTAGAATCTCGCGGCTGCGAAAACGGCCCAGCGAAACTCGAACGAAGGATTCTCCCGTGGCGACCCTCCAGGAATTGATGGCCCAGCGCGAAGCGCTCGAGCGCCAGATCGAGCAGACCAAGAAGCATGAGCGCGGCGAGGCCATCGAGAAAGTCAAGGCGCTGATGGCGCAATATGGCCTGAGCGTTGCCGATCTCGGCAGCCGGCCGGCGTCGAGCAAGCCGAAAAAGGGCCGCTCGGGCGGCAAAAAAGTTGCAGCCAAGTACCGCAATACCTCGACCGGCGAGACCTGGAGCGGCCGCGGCCTGCAGCCACGTTGGCTGAAGGCGGCGCTGGCGAGCGGCCGCAAGCTCGCCGACTTCGCGGTCTAGGCGGGGCCGCCTGGGCGCCCTGCCGCGCGAGGGCGGCTTGCGGGCGCGAAAATGAGGCATTCGCTGGCCGTCAAGCGCCGTCGCGCGCCTAGCCGGCCGGTCTCGTCTCATGATCCCGCCTACCTTCGTCCACGAGCTGCTGTCACGGGTCGACATCGTCGAGATCGTCGGGCGATCGGTTGAGCTCAAACGTGCCGGCTCGACCTGGAAAGGCCTCTGCCCGTTCCATGGCGAAAAGTCGCCGAGCTTCACGGTCTCGTCCTCGCGGCAGACCTACCACTGCTTTGGCTGCGGCGTCCACGGCAACGCGGTCGGCTTCCTGATGGAGCACCACGGCATGGGCTTTGTCGACGCCGTCCGCGATCTTGCCCAGCAAGCCGGTCTCGCCGTTCCCGAGACGACGAGCCAACCCGGCGAGCGCGAAGAAGCTGCGCGCCTGAAACAGAAGCAGCTCACGCTCGGCGATGTCCTCGGGCGCGCCGCCGACGGCTATCGCCGCCAGCTGAAGGCGAGCGATCGGGCGATCGCCTACCTGAAAGGCCGCGGCCTGAGCGGCGAGGTCGCAGGACGGTTCGGCCTTGGCTACGCGACCGACTCCTGGCGCGGACTGGCGAGCGTCTTTGCGGACTACGACGACCCGCTGCTCGAGGAAAGCGGTCTCGTCATCTCGCGCGCTGACGAACGCGCGGCCGATGGCGAAGCGAGCGAGCCGCCGAGCGGCAAGCGCTACGACCGCTTCCGCGACCGCGTCATGTTCCCGATCCGCTCGGTCCAGGGTCCGGTGATCGGGTTCGGGGGCCGAGTGCTCGACCGCGGCGAGCCGAAATACCTCAACTCACCGGAGACGCCGGTCTTCAGCAAGGGACGCGAGTTGTACGGCCTGTTCGAGGCGCGTGCAGCGATCCGGCAGCGCGGCTATGCCCTCGTCGTCGAGGGCTACATGGACGTCGTCGCGCTGGCGCAGGCCGGCTTCGAGAACGCGGTCGCGACGCTCGGCACCGCTTGCACCGCCGAGCATGTGCAAAAGCTCGTCCGCTTCACCGACTCGGTCGTTTTCAGCTTCGACGGCGATTCCGCCGGCCGCCGCGCCGCCGGACGCGCGCTCGAGGCGAGCCTGGCGCACGCGGTCGACACGCGGACGTTCCGATTTCTCTTCCTGCCTGCCGAGCACGACCCCGACAGCTTCGTCCGCGAGCTCGGCGCCGCGGCGTTCGAGGCGGCGGTCGCGCAGGCCGTGCCGCTGTCGAGGCAAATCGTCTCGGGCGCGAGCGAAGGGCTCGACCTCGCGACTGCCGAAGGCCGGGCGCGCCTGCTTGCGAACGGCAGGCCGCTCTGGTCGGCGCTTCCCGACGGAATGCTCAAGCGCCAGTTGCTCGGCGAGTTCGCGTCGCGGGGCGCGTTGCCGATCGACGAGCTCGCCGCCGCCTGGCGTGTCCACGGCGTCGGCACTGCCGGCTCCACGACCGCGTTCCGCCCCGAGCGCCCGGCCCGCGGCCGCGGCGCAACGATGCGCAGGCCGGTCGCACAGCCGGCCGACCGGATCGCCTGGATGCTGCTGCTCGAAAGCCGCTGGTGGGAGACGCTCGCCGCCGGCGATCAGGCGGTGCTGTGCGCCTTGCCGGATTGGCACGGCGAGCTATTTCGCTTCCTCGATCGCGAAACTGCCGAGCACGGCGCCCGGCCGTGGGCAGCGTTGCGCGAGCAGATCGCCGGCGAAGCGTGGGCGCCGGCGGCCCTTGCCGTCGTCGACGCCGAGGATCCCGCGATCGAGCCTCTCGCCGACGATCTTTCGCGGTCGCTAGAGCAGCTCCGCGCTGCCGCCGAGCGGCGCGATGCGATGCGCGTCCTGGGCAGGATCTGAGGGTGACCGCGCCCCTGTCGTTGTATAATTGAAGGCTTCGGCAATCGCGGCAAGCGTGACGGCAGCACCTCCGGCCCCGGCCACCCTCCGAACGAGGGTCATCCCCCAAGGCCAACTCCCCCGCAAGGGCTGCAGCAAACGGACGTGGAGACCTCTTCAGGTCACGTCCAGTCACCCCGCTCCGGCTCGAGCGGCGTTTGACCCTTCGGGGCACGCTGCGACGAGTCGTTTTCCTGCGCCGAGCGACCGAGACGAACTTGAATTTCGCATGAGAGTGCGCAGTTCGACACTTGGGCCTGCCACAAGGTGCAGCCCGTACCGATCCGAGGAACCGCATGACCGCCAAGAAGCCCGCTACCCCGACGAAAGCCGCCCGTCCGGCCGCCAAGGTCAAGCCTGCTGCCGTCGAGCTGAAGAAGAAGGCACAGGCAGCGGCCAAGCCCGCGGAGCCACACGCGAAGGGCAAGCTCCCGCCACCCAAGAAGGGCAAGGGAGACGACAAGGTCGCCAAGCCCGACGCTTCCGATGTCGACCTGTCCGATCTCGAGTCCGATCTCGAGGGCGAGCCCGTTGCCGCCGAAGTCGAGGCCGCCGCCAAGGCGAAGCCGCTGCGGATGAAGGTCAGCCGCGCCAAGGAGCGCGCGCTGATGCGCGAGTTCGGCCTCGACGAGACCCAGCTCACCGAGGAAGAGGTCGCCAAGCGCCGCCAGGAGCTGAAGACGCTCATCAAGATGGGCAAGACGCGGGGCTTCCTGACCCACCAGGAGATCAACGACCACCTGCCCGAGAAGCTCGTCGACCACGAGATCCTCGAGGCGATCGTCTCGATGCTCAACGACATGGGCATCGCCGTCTACGAGCAGGCGCCCGACGCGGCGACGCTGCTCATCGCCGGCGGCGGCGCGACCACCGCGACCGAGGAAGAAGCCGAGGAAGCCGCCGAGGCGGCGCTCTCGACCGTCGACTCCGAGTTCGGCCGTACCACCGATCCGGTGCGGATGTACATGCGCGAGATGGGCACGGTCGAGCTGCTGACGCGCGAGGGCGAGATCGAGATCGCCAAGCGCATCGAAGGCGGCCTGCAGGCGATGATGTTCGCGATCAGCGCTTCGCCGACGACGATCGCCGAGATCATGGCCTACGCCGATCGCATCGCTTCGGGCGAGATGAAGATCTCCGAGGCGGTCGACGGCTTCGTCTCCGAAGGCGAAGCGGACGACTACGTCGCCGAGGAAGACGTCGACTTCTTCGACGAAGAGGACGACGACGACGGCAACGGCGGCTCGAAGGCGCTGACCAAGAAGCTCGAGGAGCTGAAGGCGGCCGCGCTCGTCAAGTTTGATTCGCTGCGCATCAACTTCGAGAAGATGCGGAAGGCGTTCGAGAGGGACGGCTACCAGTCGCCGGCCTACAACCGCGCGCAGCAGGCGATCTCGAGCGAGCTGATGACGATCCGCTTCACCGTGAAGACGATCGAGAAGCTGTGCGGCATCCTGCGCTCGCAGGTCGAGGACGTGCGCCGCTACGAGCGCGAGCTGCGCAAGATCCTGGTCGACAAGTGCGGCATGCCGCAGGACTACTTCATCAGGAGCTTCCCGCCCAACATCCTCAACCTGAAGTGGGCGGAGAAGGAGATCTCGGCCGCCAAGCCCTACAGCGTCGTCCTTGCACGCAACCTGCCGCCGGTGCAGGAGCTGCAGAAGAAGCTCACCGAGCAGCAGGCGCGCGCGGTCGTCCCGCTCGAGGATCTGAAGAAGATCAACAAGCGGATGAACGAAGGCGAGCGCGCGTCGCGCGACGCCAAGAAGGAGATGATCGAGGCCAATCTGCGCCTCGTGATCTCGATCGCCAAGAAGTACACCAACCGCGGCCTGCAGTTTCTCGACCTGATCCAGGAAGGCAACATCGGCCTGATGAAGGCGGTCGACAAGTTCGAATACCGCCGCGGCTACAAGTTCTCGACCTACGCCACGTGGTGGATCCGCCAGGCGATCACGCGGTCGATCGCCGACCAGGCGCGCACGATCCGCATCCCGGTGCACATGATCGAGACGATCAACAAGATGAACCGGCTGAGCCGCCAGCACCTGCAGGAGTTCGGCTTCGAGCCCGACGCGCCGACGCTTGCCGAGAAGATGGAGATCCCCGAGGATAAGATCAGGAAGATCATGAAGATCGCCAAGGAGCCGATCTCGATGGAGACGCCGATCGGCGACGACGACGACTCGCATCTGGGCGACTTCATCGAGGACACCAACAACACGGCGCCGATCGAGGCGGCGATGCAGGCGGGCCTGCGCGACGTCGTCAAGGACATCCTCGACTCGCTGACGCCGCGCGAGGCCAAGGTGCTGCGGATGCGGTTCGGCATCGAGATGTCGACCGACCACACGCTCGAGGAAGTCGGCAAGCAGTTCGACGTCACGCGCGAGCGGATCCGCCAGATCGAGGCCAAGGCGATCAGGAAGCTCAAGCACCCGAGCCGATCCGACAAACTGCGGACCTACCTCGACACGCTCTGACGCAGCTCGGCAATTCGGGTTTGAAGGGGTTCCGGTCGCGCGACCGGGACCCTTTTTCGCTTGTGAGCCGCGATAAACTCGCGGCCGATGGCCCGCCAGACCGCCCAGGCATGACCCAGGTTCTGCAGCGCACCGTGTTGTTCGCCGATCTGCGCGGCAGCACATCGATGTACGAGACGCTCGGCAACGCCGAAGCCACCGCCGTCGTCAGCCGCAGCGTCGCCCTGCTCGCCCGCATCGTCGCCGTCCACGGCGGGCACGTCGTCAAGACCCTCGGCGACGGCCTGATGGCGGTGTTCGAGATGCCGAGCCAGGGTGTCGCCTCGGCCGACGACATGCACGACTCGCTGGCGCGCATCGGCATGGCCGACGACCTGCTCGATCCTGCAAGCGACTCGCTGACCGGCGCGCCGGACACCGGCAGCGACGACGCCAATGAAAGCGGCGCGCCGACCCTGCCGCCGCGGCCGCCGGTGCCGTTGAAGCTCCAGGTCGGCCTCGCCCACGGCGAGGTCGTGGAGATGGGCGGCGACGTCTTCGGCGACGCCGTCAACGTCGCCGCGCGCCTGCTCGACCACGCCGGCGACAACGAGACGCTGGCGACCTCGACCGTCGTCGAGCAGCTCGGCGAATGGGAACGATCGCGCTTTCGCAGCCTCGACCGGATGCAGCTGCGCGGCCGCGTCGAGCCGGTCCATGTCCATCTCCAGGAAGCGGTGCGGCGCTTCGGCGACACCGCTGCGACCGCGTACGGCGACATGCTGATTCCGGTCTCGGAGCCGGAGGGAATCCGCCTCGTCTGGCTCGACCTCAACCGCATCTATGCCGGCACGAGTCTGCCCGTCATCCTCGGCCGCAGCCCGCAGGCGACCTACATCATCGACGACACCCGCGTCTCGCGATCGCACGCGCGAATCGACTGGCACGGCGGCACGTTCCAGCTCGTCGACCTGAGCTACAACGGCACTTACGTCCGCTTCGACAACGACCCGGAGATCATCAGCCTGCGCCGCGGCGCGTGCACGCTGCACGGCAGCGGCGTGATCGGCCTCGGCGCGCCGCCCTCGGAGCCGATCAGCCCCTGCGTGCGCTTCGAAGTCATGAAGTTCGCGGACACGCAGCGCCAGGGGCCGTTCGACTTCGGCCTGAAGTGACCGTCGCCCCGGAGCCGGCGCACGCGCACGGGACGGCGCCCCAGGTCGCGATCGTTCTCTGCAACCTCGGCACCCCGGACGCGCCGACACCGGCCGCGGTGCGCCGCTACCTCGCCGAGTTCCTGAGCGATCCGCGCGTGGTCGAGATTCCCCGCTTCGCCTGGTGGCCGATCCTGCACGCCGTCGTGCTGCGGGTGCGGCCGGCACGTTCGGCGCGCAAGTACGCAAGCATCTGGATGCCCGAGGGCTCGCCGCTCAAGGTCTGGACCGAGCGGCAGGCGGTGCTGCTCGAGGGCTATCTCGGCCAGCGCGGCCACCGGGTCCTCGTCCGCCACGCGATGCGCTACGGCGCACCCTCGATCGCAACGGTGCTCGACGCCGTCAAGGCTGCCGGCGCCGAGCGCGTCCTCGTGCTGCCGCTCTACCCGCAATACGCGGCATCGACGACGGCGAGCATCGGCGACGCGGTGGCGGGATGGCTGCGGAGGATCCGCAACGTTCCCGAACTCCGCTTCGTCAAGCACTACCACGACGATGCCGGCTACATCGGCGCGCTTGCGGCGCGCGTCAACGAGCATTGGCGCGTCAATGGCCGCCCCGACAGGCTCGTCCTCAGCTTCCACGGCCTGCCACGCCGCTCGCTCGCGCTCGGCGACCCGTATCACTGCGAGTGCCTGAAGACCGGGCGGCTGCTCGCCGAACGGCTCAACGTGAACGGCGACTTCGTCGCCGTCACCTTCCAGAGCCGCTTCGGCCGCGCCGAGTGGCTTAAGCCGTACACCGAACCGACGCTGGTCGCGCTCGCGCATGCCGGCGTCGGCCGCGTCGATGTCTTTTGTCCCGGCTTCACCTCCGACTGCCTGGAGACGCTGGAGGAGATCGACCAGGCGGCGCGTGCGACGTTCCTGTCGGCAGGGGGCAAGCAGTTCGGCTACGTGGCGTGTCTGAACGATCAGCACGAGTGGCTCGCTGCACTCGCCGCGATCGCGTTGCGCAACCTCCAGGGCTGGGAGGCTTCGCCGCCCGACGACGCGACGGACGAAACGCAGGCGCTCGACGCGCAACGCCGCCGCGCTCTCGCCGCAGGCGCTTCGGCCTGACGCGAGAGCCCCAGGCGCGCCGATTGCACTCGGTGTTCCGCCCGTTGCGGGATCGGCCGCGGGCGGCGATAGTCGTCGCTCCCCGAAGCCCCAGGAACCCAGAGAGAAACGACATGAGAGATCTCCAGCCCCTTGCGGTCGCCGCGACGCTCGCCGTTGCTTGTTCCCTCGCCTCCGCCCAGGTCCCTGCCGGCTACCCCGCGTCGTACGCCGACACGATCGCCGCCGCCAAGAAGGAAGGCAAGGTCGTCGTCTACAGCACGACCGACACCGTCGCCGCGAACTTCCTGATCAAGGATTTCCAGGCGCTCTATCCCGGCATCTCGGTCGAATACAACGACATGAACTCGACCGAGGTCTACAACCGCTTCATCAGCGAGCGCGCGGCAAACGCCGGCTCTGCCGACATTCTCTGGAGCTCGGCCATGGACCTGCAGGTCAAGCTGGTCAGCGACGGCGGCGCGATGGCGTACCCGTCGCCCGAGATCGCGCATCTGCCCGGCTGGGCGGTGTGGAAGAACGAGGCGTTCGGGACGACGTACGAGCCGCTCTCGATCGTCTACAACAAGCGCCTTCTCACCGGCGACGAGATCCCGCAGAGCCACGCCGACCTGATCCGCGTCTTCACCACCAAGGCCGACAAGCTGAAGGGCAAGGTGACGACCTACGACATCGAGAAGTCGGGCGTCGGCTTCATGCTCATCACCCAGGACAGCAAGTTCAACCCGCAGTTCTGGGACATGGTCAAGGCGCTCGGCGCCGTCGGCCCGCGCTTCCAGTCGAGCGCCGGAACGATGATGGAGCGCATCAGCTCGGGCGAGAACCTGGTCGGCTTCAACATCTTCAACTCGTATGCGGCGCTGCGCGCGAAGAAGGATCCGTCGATCGGCATCGTCCTGCCGAAGGATTACACGCTGATCATGTCGCGCGTGATGTTCGCATCGAAGACGGCGAAGAACCCGAACGCCGCCAAGCTCTGGCTCGACTACATCCTGTCCAAGCGCGGCCAGACCATCATCGCCAACCAGTCCGAGCTCGGCTCGATCCGCGCCGACGTCGAAGGCGAGATGACGGCCGCGGGCTACGCCAAGACGGTGAGCAACCCGAAGCCGATCCCGGTGAGCGCCGACCTGCTGGGCTTCCTCGACCAGACCAAGCGGCTGGAGTTCATCAAGCAATGGCAGGCGGCGATCAAGGGCGGCAAGTAGCACCATGCGGGTCAGCCTGGCGCGCACGAGCGTCATCACCCTGACGGCGGTCGCCGTTTTCCTGCCGCTCGGGCTGATCCTCTACCAGAGTCTTCTCACCGCACCGTTCTTCATGCCGACCAAGGGTGTCGGCACGGCGGCGTTCGAGTTCATCTTCGCCGACAGCGATTTCTGGGACGCGTTCAAGAACTCGCTGATCATCGCCGCGGCGATGGGGCTGATCGCGGTGCCGCTCGGCGGCATCCTCGCCTTCCTGATGGTCCGCACCGACCTGCCCGGGCGGACCTGGATCGAGCCGCTGCTGCTGATCCCGGTCTTCGTCTCGCCGATGGTGCTCGCGTTCGGCTATGTCGTCGCTGCCGGGCCGGTCGGCTTCTATTCGATCTGGGCCAAGGGGCTGTTCGGCGGCGTGCCCTGGAACGTCTACTCGCTGACCGCGATCGCCGTCATCGCCGGCCTCACGCACGTACCGCACGTCTACCTGTATTCGTCGTCGGCGCTGAAGAGCCTCGGCTCGGATGTCGAGGAAGCCGCGCGCATGGCAGGGTCGAGCCCGTTCCAGGTCGCCAAGGACGTCAGCCTGCCGATGGTGACGCCGTCGCTGCTCTATTCGGGCGTGCTGGTGTTCTTCCTCGGCTTCGAGATCTTCGGCCTGCCGCTGGTGCTCGGCGATCCCGAAGGGCACCTGGTCCTCGCGACGTACCTCTACAAGCTGACCAACAAGCTCGGCACGCCCTCGTACCACCTGATGGCCGCGGTGGCGGTGTGCATCGTCGCCGTCACCTTCCCGCTCGTGATGCTGCAGCGATTCCTGCTCAAGAACGCCGGCAAGTACGTGACGGTCAAGGGCAAGGCCGGGCGCCAGCGGCCGCTGCCGCTCGGCGGCTGGCGCTGGCCCGCGGCGGTGCTGCTCGCCTTCTGGCTGTTCGTCACCATCGTCGTGCCCCTCTCGGGAATCACCTTGCGCGCGTTCGTCAGCAACTGGGGCGAAGGCGTCGACATCGCCGAGGTCCTCACGCTCGATCACTTCCGCGAAGTCTTCACCCAGCCGATCCTCGTCCGCGGCATCGCCAACACGGTGCTGATCGGCGTCATCGGCGGCGCGCTCGCGGTCGCTTGCTATACGGCGGTCGGGCTGGCGACGCATCGCAAGGCCGACGGCTGGTCGCGCTTCGTCGACTACCTCGTGCTCGTTCCGCGCGCCATTCCCGGCCTCCTCGCCGGCCTCGCGTTCCTGTGGGTGTTCCTGTTCTTTCCTCCGCTCCAGCCGCTGCGCTCGACGATCTTCAGCGTCTGGCTCGCCTACACCGTCGTCTGGCTCGCGTACGGCATGCGGCTGGTATCGAGCTCGCTGCTCCAGGTCGGCCCCGAGCTCGAGGAGGCGGCGCGCAGCGCCGGCGCGTCGCGCGGCCAGGTCAGCCGCGACGTGACGCTGCCGCTGATCCGCTTCGGCCTCCTTGCGAGCTGGCTGCTCGTCTTCATGATCTTCGAGCGCGAATACTCGACCGGCGTCTACCTGCTCGGCCCGGGCACCGAGGTCATCGGCTCGCTCCTGGTCTCGCTCTGGGGCACCGGCGGCGCCGACATGGTCGCGGCGCTTTCGCTCATCAACGTGGTGCTGGTGGCCATCGGCCTCACCGTCGCCCTGCGCTTCGGAGTCAAGCTGCATGACTGACGCGTCCTCCGCAGGCGGCACCGCTGCCGCCAAGCTGCAAGTCGACGACCTGCACCTTTCGTACGGCGACAACGCGATCCTGAAGGGCGTCTCGATGCGCCTCGCGCAAGGCGAGGTCGTCTCTCTCCTCGGGCCTTCGGGGAGCGGCAAGACAACGCTGCTGCGCGCCGTCGCCGGCCTCGAGGCGCCGCACCGCGGCACGATCCGGATCGAGGGCCGGCCGGTGCTCGATCCGGCAACGCGCCTCGAGTTGCCGGCCGAGAAGCGAAACCTCGGTCTCGTCTTCCAGTCGTATGCGCTCTGGCCGCACCGGACTGTGTTCGACAACGTCGCCTATGGCTTGAAGCTGCGCAAGATCGGCGGCGACGAGGCACGCCAGCGCGTCGACTCCGCGCTCTCCAACCTCGGCCTCGGTCAACTCGGCGCGCGTCTGCCGCACCAGCTCTCGGGCGGCCAGCAGCAGCGCGTCGCGATCGCCCGCGCGCTCGTCTACAACCCGCCGGTGATCCTGATGGACGAGCCGCTCTCGAACCTCGACGCCAAGCTGCGCGAGGAGGCTCGGGCGTGGCTGCGCGAGCTGATCCTGAAGATGCGCCTCTCGGCGCTGGTCGTCACCCACGACCAGAACGAGGCCATGGCGATGTCGGATCGGATCCTGCTGCTCAACAACGGCGTCATCGAGCAGGAAGGAACGCCGCAGGAGCTGTACGGCCAGCCGGGGACGCTGTTCGTCGCCGACTTCATGGGCAGCAATAACCGCGTCGAGGGCAAGATCGTCGAGCGGCGCGCCGGCGCGGCGCTGCTCGCCGGCGACGGCTGGCGGCTCTGGGGTGAAGCGCGCGGCGCCGGCGCCGCGGCGGATGCGGCCGCGACCGGGATGATCCGCCTCGAGCGCGTCCGTCTCGCCGACGGCGCTGGCGCCAATGTCGTCCGGCTGCCATTGGTGACGTCGATGTTCCTCGGCGATCGCTGGGAGTATCTGTTCCACCAGGGCGACCTGCGCCTGCGAGCGTACGGGGCACGCGCGTTGCCGCCGGGCGAGCAGTGGCTCGCGATCGCACCGGAGAGCTTCTGGATCTTCTGAGACCCTCCCCTGACCGGCCGGCGTCGCCGGCGCGGCGCCCGGACTCGTGAGCGAGCGATACCGGCTCGACAAGTGGCTCTGGGCGGCGCGCTTCTACAAGACCCGCGCCCTTGCCGCCGAGGACATCGAACGCGGCCGCGTCGCGATCAACGACCAGGTCGCCAAGGCGTCGCGCGAGCTTCGCGAGGGCGACCTCGTCGAGTTGCGCCGGGGGCTCGCGGTCCGCAGGTTCGTCGTCCGCGGCGTCAGCCGGCAGCGCGGGTCGGCGACCGTGGCGCAGGCGCTCTATGAAGAGACGCCGGAAAGCGTCGCGCGCCGCGAGGCCGAGGCAGCCGAGCGCAAGCTCCACCGGGAACCCGCGCTCGCGATCGAGCAAGGACGGCCCACCAAGCGCGACCGGCGCCGGCTCGCCGAATGGGACCGCTGGAGCGCTTCCGCAGACCCCGACTAGGCGCAGCAAAACGCGAAAATCCCCTCTTGAAACCGAGGGGATGCGCCTCACGTCCCTCGGATGAACTCGAACGACCCTTCCGCGGCCGAGGCCGCCAACGGCGCCGGGACTGAGAGCGCCGTCGAACGAGACCCCGCTGCGCCGGCTCAGGCCGACCTCGAAGCGCGCCACGCCGAGCTCTCCGAGGCCTACCTCCGCGCCAAGGCGGAGACCGAGAACACTCGTCGCCGCGCCGAGGAGGAAGTCGGCAAGGCGCGCAAGTTCGCCGTCGAGAGCTTCGCCGAGAGCCTGTTGCCGGTGAAGGACAGCCTCGAAGCTGCAATCGCGATTCCGGCGGCGACGCCGGAGCAGCTTCTCGAGGGCGTCCACGCGACGCTGCGCCAGCTGAGCGCGGCACTCGAGCGCAACAAGGTCGTCGAGGTCAACCCCGCGCAGGGCGCCAGGTTCGACCCGCACCAGCATCAGGCGATCAGCGTCGTTCCCGCGCCCCAGGAGCCCAACACGGTGGTCGCCGTCCTGCAGAAGGGCTACCTCATCGCCGACCGCGTGCTGCGGCCGGCGCTGGTCATCGTCAGCGCCGCCGAACCCGCGGCCGCTTGAAAGCACAGCGCTCGGCCGCACCTCGGATCCAACTGAATACACCTCTGGAGAACAACATGGCAAAGATCATCGGCATCGACCTCGGCACCACGAATTCGTGCGTCGCGATCATGGAGGGCAACACGACCCGGGTGATCGAGAACAGCGAAGGCGCCCGCACGACGCCTTCGATCGTCGCCTACCAGGACGGCGGCGAGATTCTCGTCGGCGCGTCCGCGAAGCGGCAGGCGGTCACGAATCCGAAGAACACGATCTACGCGGTGAAGCGCCTGATCGGCCGCAAGTTCACCGAGAAGGA
>DASXLD010000022.1:0-20281 GCA_036496385.1 Caldimonas sp.
CCCCCCCCCCCACGCCTCGGCGTATGCGTTCTCGGCGCGCAGGTAGTCGAGCGTGCGCGGGTCGTCGCGATTGCGCAGCCAGTGGTATTCGTCGATCCGCCGATCGCCGTGCACGCTGACATCGCGCGCCTCGCGCGGCGCGCGCGGCGGCGTCGCGCCGCTCACCGCGGCGCCTCGAGCGCGGCCGTCAGATCGCCCATCGGCGCTTCGCCGGCGGCGGCGAGCGCGCGGTCGCGCAGCTCGATGCCGGGCAGCGGGGCGAGGTTCCAGCGCCGGGTGATGAAGCGCAGGATCGAGCCGGTGTCGTACGGCATCTTGTCGACGAAGCCCTTCTTCGCGAGCGGCGAGACGATGATCGCCGGCACCCGCGTCGCCGGGCCCCAGCGATCGCCCTTCGGCACCCGCGCGTGGTCCCAGAAGCCCCCGTTCTCGTCGTAGGTGACGACGACGAGCATGTGCGGCCATTGCGGGCTTTTCTCGAGCGCCGCGACGACGGCGGCGAGGTGCGCGTCGCCGCGCGCGACGGTGCTCGAGCCCGGGTGCTGGTTGAGGTTGCCCTGCGGCTTGTAGAACGAGACCGCGGGCAGCAGGCCGGCAGCAGCCTCGGCGAGGAAGTCGCTGTCGAAGTCCCTCAGGTGCGCGCTGCGATACGCGGCCCTTGCCGCCGGGTCGAACGACGCGTAGTAGTTGAACGGCTGGTGGTGCGGCTGGAACTGGACCGTGCCCTTGTAGATGATGCTTCTCGCCTCGGGCGTGCCCGCGCTCGCGGCCTTCCAGGCGCCGCCGTACCAGGCCCACGACACTCCCTTGGCGTCGAGGCGGTCACCGATCGTCGTCTGTCGCTGCGCCGGCAGCGTGTGCGGGTCGGCGGGATCGCCGTAGCGCGGATCGCTCGGCGCCGGCGCCGCGGCGCTCGGCTGGTAGGCGGGCTGCATCGTGTTGACGGCGTAGAACATGTCGCGGTCGTCCTTCGGCGTCAGATCGCCGTCGCGGCGAAAGCGCGGCGCGCCGGCGAGCGCACTGCTCGCCGCGGCGGCCGCCGGCACGAGCCGGACGCGGCCGCGCGCGTCGGTCTCGACGATGCTGACCAGGTCCTTCGCCGGCGACCGGTCGGCGTCGGGATACTCGGGTGCACACGCGCAGACGAGGTACTGGTGGTTCAGGAACGAGCCGCCGAACGCGCCCATGAAGAAGTTGTCCGCCAGCGTGTAGCGCCGTGCCACCTGCCACATCGCGAAGCTGCTGCCGTCGTAGTAGCCCATCGTCAGGCCGCCGGCATCCGACCAGGCGGCGAAGCCGTCGTTCGTGCCGCCATCGATCTGCATGATGTTGTTGTAGTAGCGGTGGACGAGGTTGCGGGTCATCATCTCGACCGGCACCACCACCCCGCTGCCGGCGAGGGCGTTGGGCCCGTTGAGCAGGAACGGCCGGTTCGCCAGGCCGGCGGTCTCGGCCTCGGCGACGGCGAGCGGCTGGTTGCGCGCCATCAGGCCGCCCCAGGTCGGCGGCAGCGTCGCCATCGGTGTGCCGTCGCGGTCGACTTGCGGCACGTAGGCGCCCACTGCACCGGGATTGACGCCAGGGATGCCGTTGGCGCCGGGGAAGAGGCCGAACAACGTGTCGAAGGCGCGGTTCTCGGCGTAGATCACGACGACCGTGTCGATCGCGTCGAGCGCGCGGCGGTCGCCCGCCGGCACCGCGGGAGAAACGCTGCACGACGCCAGCGCGACGGCAACGACGAGCAGGGCGAGCGGGGAGGCGCGTTTCATGCGGAGTCCGGGAACAGAGGCGATCCGCATTCTCCCGTGGCGCTCGCGCGCCGGCAACGCCGACCGCGCTTCGCCCCGGAGCGCGCGCGTCGCTCTTGACATTCGACGCCTGCGCACGCTGAATGGCAGACCCGGCCGCCGCGCACCATGCCAGCGACCGACCCCCTCCACCTCGATCGCGAAGGAAACCTCATGGCCCATCTGCCAGGAAAGTTCGTCTGGTTCGAGCACGTCTCGAACGACATCGCCGCGGCGCGCGCGTTCTACGAGAAGCTGCTCGGCTGGAACACCGAGATGATGGCGACGGGCACAGACCCGTACGCCATGATCCACAACGGCGAGGCCGGCATCGGCGGCTACACGACCGCGCGCCCCGGCGCCCCGACGCAGTGGATGTCGTATCTCTCGGTGCAGGACGTCGACAGCTCGTACAAGGCCGCCCTCGCAGCCGGCGCGAAAAGCGTCGTCGCGCCGATGGACTACGGCTCGGTCGGCCGCATGGCCACGATCGCCGACCCGACCGGCGGCGTGTTCTCGCTCTGGCGCGGCAGCGACGGCGATCCGCCCGAAGTCGAGACGACACCGCCCGGCGGCTGGATCTGGAACGAGCTGACGACGCAGGACGAGAAGACCGCGCTCGCGTTCTACGAGAAAGTGTTCGCGTTCGACCACGACACGATGGAGATGGCCGACGGCACCTACTACGTGCTCAAGCACGGCGGCAAGGGCCGCGCCGGCCTCATGAAGGCGCCCGAGAAATCGGTGCCGACGATGTGGACGCCGTATGTCTGCGTTGCCGATGCCGATGCCACTGCCGCGCAGGCGAAGGGCCTCGGCGCGATGGTCATCGTGCCGCCTTCCGACATCCCCGGCGTCGGCCGCTTCGCCGTCTTCGGCGATCCGCAGGGCGCGGCGTTCGCGATCCTGAAGCCGAACCCCGACATGCACTGATCGTCGAGCGGCGCGCCTGCGAGCGCGGGCGCGCCGCGGCCGCCCGGAATCGGGCACAGTCGGGGACCTCCGCCGAGAGCGCGCCATGGATCGTCCCGCGATCGACACCGTTTTCCCCGCGCTGCCCGTCTGGGATGGCGCCGGGACGAGCCGGATCCCGTTCCTCAGCTACACCAGCGACGAGCTGCACCGGCGCGAGCTCGAGCGCTTCTTCTACCGCGGCCACTGGTGCTACGTCGGGCTCGAAGCTGAGATCCCGAACCCCGGCGACTTCAAGCGCACCGCCGTCGGCGAGCGCTCGGTGATCCTGGTCCGTGCCCAGGACGGCAGCCTCCACGTCGTCGAGAACGTCTGCGCGCACCGCGGCATGAGCTTTTGTCGCGAGCGCAGCGGCAACCGCAAGGACTTCACGTGTCCTTACCACCAGTGGAACTACTCGCTCCAAGGCGACCTCCAGGGCGTCCCGTTTCGGCGCGGCGTCCGGCAGGACGGCAAGGTCCAGGGCGGCATGCCGGCCGACTTCAAGCCGGCCGACAACGGCCTCACCAAGCTCAAGGTCGCGTCGCGCGGCGGCGTCGTCTTCGCATCGTTCGATCACGACGTCGAGCCGCTCGAGGACTTCCTCGGCCCGACCATCCTGCGCTACTTCGACCGTCTGTTCGACGGCCGTGCGCTGAAGCTGCTCGGCTACAACCGCCAGCGCATCCCGGGCAACTGGAAGCTGATGCAGGAAAACATCAAGGATCCGTATCACCCGGGCTTGCTGCACACCTGGTTCGTCACCTTCGGCCTCTGGCGCGCCGACAACAAGTCGCAGCTGGTGATGGATTCGCGCTTCCGCCACGCCGCGATGATCTCGACGCGCGGCCAGAGCGGCGCCGCGACGCAGGTCACGCAGGTGGCGAGCTTCAAGGAGCACATGAAGCTCGAGGATCCGAGGTTTCTCGACATCGTCGCCGAGGACTGGTGGGGCGGCCCGACCGCGGTGATGACGACGATCTTCCCGAGCGTCATCCTCCAGCAGCAGGTCAACTCGATCTCGACGCGCCACATCCAGCCCGACGGCCACGGCGCGTTCGACTTCGTCTGGACCCACTTCGGCTTTGCCGACGACAGCGAGGAGATGACGCGGCGCCGTCTTCGCCAGGCGAATCTGTTCGGGCCGGCGGGGTTCGTCTCGGCCGACGACGGCGAGGTGATCGAGCTGTCGCAGCAGGGATTCGAGCAAAAGCCCTTCCACCGCACGCTCGCCGAGCTCGGCGGCACCGACGTCGGCGACGCCGACCACATGGTCACCGAGACGCTGATCCGCGGCATGTACCGCTACTGGCGCGAGGTGATGGAGGCGTGATCGAGCTCGACTTCGCGCGCTACCACGCGCTGGTGCAGCTGTACGCGGACTATGCGTATGCGGTCGACTCCGGAGACTGGGACCTCTGGCCCGAGTTTTTCGTCGATGTATGCAGCTACCGGCTCGTGCCGCGTGAGAACCACGAGCGCGGCCTGCCGCTCGCGACGCTGTCGTTCGAGAGCAAGGGGATGCTGAAGGATCGCGTCTACGGCATCCGCGAGACGCTGTTCCACGATCCCTACTACCAGCGCCACGTCGTCGGCGCGCCGCTCGTCCGTGCCAGCGCTCCGGGGCGGATCGAGTGCGAAGCGAACTACGCCGTCTTTCGCACCAAGCTCAACCAGCTGAGCACGGTGTTCAACGTCGGTCGCTACCTCGACGTCGTCGTCGCCACCCGGGCGGGATGGAAGTTCGAGAGCCGCACCGTCGTCTACGACAGCGAGATGATCCCGAACTCGATCATCTACCCGATATGAGCATCGCCGACTGGACGTCCGTCGCGACGCTCGACGACTTTGCCGCAAGCGATGCGATCGCGGTCGCCGTTGCGGGCAAGGAGGTCGCGATCTACCTCGTCGACGGCACGGTCTACGCGACGGCGAACCGCTGCACGCACGGCGACGCGCTCCTCTGCGACGGCTTCCTCGAAGGCTACGTGATCGAGTGCCCGCATCACCAGGGATGTTTCGACGTGCGCACCGGAGCCGCGACCACGGCGCCGGCCGAGACCGCGCTCGCGACCTGGCCGGCGCGGCTGACCGACGGCCGCGTCGAGCTTCTGATCGAATGAGCAGATCCATGCAACCCGTCATCACCAGCCTGCTCGACACCGACCTCTACAAGTTCACGATGTGGCAGGCGATGCTGCATCGGCATCCGGCGACGCAGGCCGAGTACACCTTCCTGTGCCGCAACCAGCCGGCCTTTCCGCTCGCCGAGCTCGTTCCCGAGGTGAACCGCGAGCTCGATGCGCTCTGCGCGCTGCAGTTCCGCGTCGACGAGCTCGACTATCTGCGCGGCTTGCGCTTCATCCGCTCCGACTTCGTCGACTTCCTGCGCATCTTCCATTTCCAGCGCGACTTCATCACCGCACGGGCCGGTGCCGACGGCAAGACGCTCGAGGTGGTCGCCATGGGCCCGCAGGTCCACGTGATGGCGTTCGAGATCTTCGTCCTCGCGATCGTCAACGAGCTCTACTTCCGCCGCTTCGACCGCGACGCCGCGCTTGCCGAGGGCCGGCGCCGCCTCGCGGCGAAGATCGATCGCCTGCGCGAATTCGCCCGCGAGCCGAGGCGGGCGACGCGGTTCGAGTTCTTCGACTTCGGCGTCCGGCGGCGCTTCTCGCACGACTGGCACCGCGAGGTGCTGGTCACGCTCAGGCGCGAGGTGCCCGAGTTCTTCAAGGGTGCGTCCGATGTCCTGTTCGCACGCGACCTCGGGCTGGTGCCGATCGGCACCATGGCGCACGAGTACCTGCAGACGTTTCAGACCCTCGGCGTGAGGTTACGCGACTTCCAGCGCGCCGCGCTCGAGGCATGGGTGCAGGAATACCGCGGCGACCTCGGCACGGCGCTGACCGACGTCGTCGGCATGGACGCCTTCCTCGCCGACTTCGACATGTACTTCGCCAAGCTGTTCGACGGCCTGCGCCACGATTCGGGCGATCCGTACGTGTGGGGCGAAAAGGCGCTCGCCCACTACGACAAGCTTCGCATCGACTCGCGCACGAAGCGGCTCGTCTTCTCGGACGGCCTCGACTTCGAGCGATCGTTCGCGCTCTATCGCCACTTCGCCGACCGCGCGCCGTGCGGCTTCGGCATCGGCACCAACCTCACCAACGACATGGGCCTGAAGACGCTGCACATCGTCATGAAGCTGACGAGCGCCAACGGCCAGCCGGTCGCCAAGCTCTCGGACAGCCCGGGCAAGCTCCTGTGCGACGACGAGACGTTCCTCGCCTACCTGCGCCAGGTCTTCCACGTGCCGGCCTGACGGCACGGGCGCCCGCTTGCTCGGGCCCGCGGCGGGCGCGCCGATTGCTGCCTTGCGAAGCGATGCCCGAGAAGACCCGCATGAAGGCTCCCGATCCGCCTGCTGCCGGGGTCGAGCCGATCGACCGCGAACTCGATCCGAACGCGCCGCCGCCGGTTGCCGGCGACGACGGAACGGCCGTCGTCTTCACGCCGGAGGACGTCCACGTACGGCCGCCGGATCGCACGCCGACCGAGTCGGCGCCGGAGAGCGAGAAGGCCGGGTTGCTGTTCGAGCGCTCGTAGCGAAGCGCTAAGCTCGTCGACATGACAGCCGACGAGGGCGCTTCGTTGCCGACCGCGCGGGCGGACGGCGGCGCGCCTGCCGACGGCGTTCGCACGGTGCGGCTGGCAAGTGCGGTCGACTTCGCGGGCTTCCGGAGCGCCTGCCGCACGCTGTGGTCGGGGCAGCTCGCGCCCGAGCGCGTCGCCTGGACCTGCGCCGACGACGCCGAGACCGATCTGTTCGCGGCTGCTCGTGGCGACGACGGCGGCGCCGTCGCAGCCGCACCGGCGGCGCCGCCGGTTCGCGTGCCGCCCGCCTTCCTGCCGCTCGCCGAGAGCGCGATCCTGCACCGCGATCCCGACCGGTTCACGCTCCTGTACCGGCTGCTCTGGCGGCTGCAGGTCGAGCCCGGCCTGCGCAACGATCCGCTCGACGCCGATTGGCTTCGTGCCGACGAGATGGCGCAGGCGGTGCGCCACGACCTGCACCGGATGAAGACCTCGGTCCGCTTCCGCACGATCGCGGAGCCCGACGGCGAAGGCGCCATCGCCCTGGCGTTGCACGTCGCCTGGTTCGAGCCCGAACACCATATCGTCGAGGCGGGCGCGCCGTTCTTCGCGCACCGCTTCGCAGCGATGCGATGGGCAATCCTGACCCCTGAGCGAAGCGCGCGCTGGGACGGTGTCGCCCTCGCCTTCGGCCCCGGAGCGCGGCGCGAGCAGGCGCCTGGCGCCGGGGCCGGCGAACCGGCCTGGCTCGCCTGCTATCGCAGCATCTTCGACTCGGCGCATCCGGAGCTCGCAACGATGGCGCGCGAAATGCCGACGCGAGATCGAGAGAAGCCACCGGGGCCGACGCGGATCGATCCCCCGGCCGGCACGCCTGACGAACGGAGCATAACCATGACCGCGCGCGGACCGACCGACCCGAAGCGACGTCCGGAGACCGAGCCCCGGCCGACGTCCGGCCACGTGGCCACGCCGGGAGGCGAAGCGCCGCGCAGCCTTGTCGGCTTGAACGCCGCGCTGCAGAACTGCCGCGAGTGCCCGATCGGCGAGCACGCGACGCAGGCCGTCGGCGGCGAGGGCGGCCGACACGCGCGGTTGATGTTCGTCGGCGAGCAGCCGGGCGACCAGGAGGACCTGCGAGGGCGGCCCTTCGTCGGCCCGGCGGGACAGGTGCTCGCGCGCGCGCTCGACGAGCTCGGCATCGCGCGCGACCAGGTCTACATCACCAACGCCGTCAAGCACTTCAAGTTCGAGCTGCGCGGCAAGCGGCGCATCCACAAGACGCCAGCCCAGCAGGAGGCGGCGGCGTGCCTGCACTGGCTCGAGAGCGAGATCGCGCTCGTCGATCCCGGCGCGCTGGTCGCGCTCGGCGCGACCGCGGCACGGCAGCTGATGGGCGGCACCGTCTCGGTCCTGCGCGAGCGCGGCCGCTGGCTGGTGCGCAGCGACGGCCGACGGGTCCTGATCACGCTGCACCCGTCGGCGCTGCTTCGCATGGAGCCCGATGACAAGGCGGCGGCGTACGCCGCGTGGCTCGACGACCTGCGCCACGCGGCCGATCACTTCGCGGCGTCTTCCGACCCGATGCCGCGGCGCTGACCGACGCCAAGCAGGCACAGCCGTTGTAAGGTCGAGCCCGCATCGCCGACTAGATGGCGTGGCCGTCCGGCTGCGAACCCCTCACGCCCAGGAGACATCGATGAGAAAGATCACCCCCGTGCTGCTGGCCTGCATCGCTCTCGCCGGCAACGCCTTCGCCGCCGACGCGATGAAGAGCGCCGACGGCATGATGAAGAAAGAGACCCCGATGACCATGCAGGAATGCAAGGATCACATGGCCATGGCCAAGAAGGACGGGATGAAGAAGGACGACGCCATGATGAAGAAGGACGCCATGTGCGCCGACATGATGAAGAAGGACGCGATGACGAAGAAGGAAGAGCCGATGAAGAAGTGACCGGCGCAGCGCGCCTGCACCGAGGCGCGCAATCGGTCACGTCCGCCCGGCCCGCCGCGGATCTGGCGTGCCGGCGTAGCGTTGTTCGGGGCTTCGCAGATGCCCCGCGTGGCTATCGTGGCGACAGTCCATCATTCGGATGACTGCCATGCGCCACGCCCCGTCCACGCTCCACTTCTCGTACCCGTTCCGCGCGGCACTGCCGCAGGGCGCGATCGAATGGGAAGAGCTTCCCTCGCTCGCCCAACGCGTTCGCCAGCGCTCCACTTCGCCGACTCCTTCGCAGACGACGTCGCCGTGGGATGCGACGCGGCCTGCCGAGCTCGAGAAACCGGTGCCGTCGCGTCCCTTCCGCGAGCCACTGCAGGGCGTCGCGATCCGGGAAGTCGACGAGCCCGACGTCTTCCGCCACTTCTTCGGCCGCTAGCGCCACTGCGAGGGCGGCGCGTCGCGCGTCGCCTCGCTATCCTGACGGCTGCGCCGACGATGCAGCCTGCCGTGACCCCTCCAGCCCAGCCCGCTGCCCCGGCGCGAGCGCCGAGCCTCTTCTGGGAGGATTTCCCGGTCGGCCAGGTGCGCGAGTTCGGCGCCTATCGCGTCACGCGCGAGGCGGTCCTCGCCTTCGCGCGTGAGTTCGACCCTCAACCGTTTCACCTCGACGACGCTGCTGCCGAGGCGTCGCTGTTCGGCCGTCTCGCGGCGAGCGGCTGGCACACCTGCGCCATCGCGATGCGCATGATGTGCGACGCCTACCTGCTCGACGCCGCAAGTCTCGGCTCGCCCGGGCTCGAGAAGCTCAGCTGGCTGCGACCGGTCTATCCGGGCGACACGCTGCACGTCCGCCTCGAGGTGCTCGAAGCGCGGCCGCTGGCGAGCCGGCCCGGTGTCGGCATGGTCCGTTCGCGCTGGGAGGTGATGAACCAGGCGAGCGAGACCGTGCTGACGATGGAAGGGTTCGGCATGTTCCGCCAGCGCGGTGGCGCCCGCGGCTGACCGCCGCGAAGGCGCCGCGCGTCGTCATGACGTGACTTTGTTGCGCAGCATGCTGCGCAACGAAGACGGTCCCGGGGCGGTGCGCGCGCGACAATGCCGGGTCCGCTGCGCACCGCGGCGATTTGCGACGTCGCCACGCCGACAGGAGCAGACAGATCCCGATGTCACCGGTCCACGAAGCCGAGGCCGTTCGCGCGTCCGCAACCACGCCCGGTCATACGCTGCCGATCGGCACGCGCCTGCGCGAGTACGAGATCAAGGGCCTGATCGGCGAAGGCACGTGCAGCATCGTCTACCTCGGCTGGGATCACGCGCTGCAGCGCAAGGTCGCGATCAAGGAGTACATGCCGGCAGCGATGGCCGGCCGGCTGCAGGGATCGACCGGCGTAGTCATCGCCTCCGAGCGCCATCTCGACGCCGTCAAGGCGGGAATGCGCAGCTTTCTCAACGAGGCGCGCGTGCTCGCGCGCTTCGACCATCCCTCGCTGGTCAAGATCTACCGCTTCTGGGAAGAGAACGGCACCGCGTACATGGTGATGCCGTACTACGAAGGGCCGACGCTGAAGGCGACGCTGGCCGAGCTCGGCCACGTGCCGAGCGAGGCCGAGCTGCGCGCCTGGCTGAAGCCGATCCTCAACGCCGTCACGCTGCTGCACGAAGGCGCGGTCTGGCACCAGAACATCGGTCCCGACGAGATCGTGCTGACGCCGTTCGGCCCGGTCCTGCTCGGCTTCGCCGGCGCGGCGCACGCGATCGAGGCGATGAAGCACACGCCCGCGGCGGCGCTCAAACCGGGCTACGCGGCCATCGAGCAGTACGGCAGCGAAGCAGGAACGACGCGCGGCCCTTGGACCGACCTGTATGCGCTCGCGGCGGTCGTCCATGCCGCCATCACCGGCAACGACCCACCGCCCGCCGCCGATCGGCTGACCGAAGATCGCATGCGACCGCTCTCGATCGTTGCTGCCGGCCTCTACAGCGATCGCTTCCTCGCCGCGATCGACGCCGCGATGGCGGTGCAGCCGCGCCGCCGGCCGCCCGACCACGCCGAGTTCCGCGCCCTGATGGGCGACATCGAGGCGCCCGAAGCGGTCTCGCTCGCGCCGGCGCCGGACCTGATGCAGGAGCCGTTCACGGGTTCACCGGCGCGCGGCCGCGAAGTCACCGTCCCCGACCCTCCGCCGACACCGACCAGCGCGCCGGCCGCACCTGCGGTCGCCGAAGTCAAGCCTCGCGCCATCCCGAAGACGTCGCCAACGCGAGCGCTCGACGACGGCGAGCGCTCGACACCGTCGTGGATGCAATCGGCACACGCGCGCGGCCTCGGCAAGCGTGCGCTGTACGGCGTCATCGCCGGTACCTGCGCGCTGATCGGAATCGCCGCGCTCGTCCTCCAGTTCGCGACGCGTCCGGCGCCGCGCAACGCAGCCGCCACGGCCGCCGCATCGGCAGCGCCGGGCGCGGCGCCTGGCGCCGTCACGACGACCGCGGCTGCCGCCGCCGTTGCACCGACGACGGCCGGGGCGATACCAGCACCGCGCTCCACGACCGCGACGGCGCCGACCCTCGCCAACGCACCGGCACCGCGTGCGGTCGTTGCAGGACCAGCGCCGGCTGTCGCAGCGGCAGCGACCCCGGCCGTTCGCGTGCCGCCGCAAGCCGTGCGCACGTCGGCGCCGGTCGCGGCGCCGGCGATCGTCACGGCGACGCCGCTCGAACGCCAGGCGCGCTGCACCGAGATCCTGCAGAAAGCGTCGCTCGAGAAGATCACGGCCGCCGAAACCGAGTTCTTCAAGCGCGAATGCAAGTGATCGCCGTGCTGGCCCGCGCCGCCGCAGTCGCGCGCGACCGCGGTGCCCCGCTCTTCCTCGGCCTTGTGCTGCTGGCGAGCGCGTGCACGTCGTCCGAGCCGCAGACGTTCGAGAAGGCCGCCGCCGACGCGACCGATCGGCTGGTCGCGCAGACCGGCAAGCTCCCCGCGTTCCTCGCCAAGATCGAGTCGACGCTGACCAAGCCCGATCCGAAGACGCCGCGGCGCACGGTCACGATCGATCCGATGATCGACACCATCACCGGCCAGCAGACCGAGACGACGATGCTGTTCGAGCGCCGGGTCGTGCAGAGGATGGGCAGTCTCTATCCCCAGTTCGAGTTCCTGCCATTCCAGACCGCGAACCTCGGGCGTGCCCAGTACCTGCTCACCGGCACGATCGCGCGGGTGCCGACCGCACCGCTCGGCAAGCCCACCGTGCGCCTCAACCTCGCCCTCACCGAGCTGCGCACGGGACTCGTCGTGGCGCAGGCATGGTCGCTCGCGCGCGAGGAAAACCTCGACCAGACGCCGTCGCGCTACTACCGCGACGTGCCGGTGCTGATCAAGGACAAGGTCCTCGAGGGCTACGCCAAGACAACGACGACGACGCCGGGCCAGCGTGCCGACGGCTACTACCTGGAGCGAATCGGCGCCGCCAGCGTCATCAGCGAGGCGACGACGCTCTACAACGCCGAGAAGTACCAGGACGCGCTCGGCCAGTACCGCAGCGCCCTGTCGACGCCGCAGGGCGAGCAGCTGCGCGCGCAGAGCGGCATCTACCTGTCGAGCATTCGGCTGGGCAACGTCGCCGAGGCCGAGCAGGCGTTCGGCCGCATCGTCGCCCTCGGCATCGCCTACAACGAGCTCGGCGTGAAGTTCCTCTTCAACCCCGGCAGCACCGACTTCTGGTCCGATCCGAAGATCAGCGGCGCCTACGGCATGTGGCTGCGCCAGATCGCGCACGAGGCGATCGCGGCGAAAAGCTGCGTCGCGGTCGTCGGCCACACCAGCCGCAGCGGCCCCGCACCGGTCAACGACGCGCTGTCGCTCAAGCGTGCGCAATACGTGCGCCAGCGTCTCATCGTGGAGGCGCCCGAGCTCGCCGGCCGCACGCGCGCCGAGGGCATGGGCTTTCGCCAGAACATCGTCGGCAGCGGCACCGACGACGGTTTCGATGTCCTCGACCGCCGGGTCGAATTCAGGATCGTTCCCTGCGGCTAGGCTGACGACCGAGGCCGCCGCGCCGCGCCGAACGCGCTCGCATCGCTACCACGTCTACGTCGTCGAGCTCGACGATCGCGTCTGGAACGTCGCCGGATTCCGGCGCGCCAACCCCGACTACCAGCTCGGCAAGCCGTTCGTCTACGTCGGCATGACGGGACTGGACCCGGACCTCCGCTTCGACCGCCACAAGGCCGGCATCCAGGCCAACCGCTTCGTCCACGACTTCGGCCTTCGCTTGCTGCCGGCACTCTACGAGGTCTACAACCCGATGCCGTACGACGCCGCGCGCGAGATGGAAGTCGAGCTCGGCATCGGCCTGCGCGAACAGGGCTACGGCGTCTGGCAGGCCTGAGCCGCGCCGGCGCGACGTTCCGCCGTGGCCCCGGCGAGCAGCGTCTCGAGGCACTGGCTGCGGATGCCGTAAAAGCTCTTGAGGTCGTCGATCTCGGCGCGTGCACGGTCGGCGTTGCCGCTGCCGGATTGCCGCCGCCGGCCGAGGATCATCTTGTTCTTGCTGGTGTGCTCGAGCGAGACGAACTCGAACACGCGGGCGTCGTAGCCACAGGTCTCGAGCAACAGCGCGCGCATGCTGTCGGTCACCATCTCCGCCTCCTGGCCGAGGTGAACGCCATGGCGCAGCAATCCCGAGAGCAGCCGTGGTCGCGCCATTTGCGGCCGCAGCTCCTTGTGGCAGCACGGCGCGCAGACGAGGATCGCAGCGCCGGCGCGCACGCCGAGATCGATCGCGTGATCGGTCGCGGTGTCGCACGCGTGGAGGGCAATCATGACGTCGATCTCGGCCGGCGCGACGCTGCGCAGGTCGCCCTCGACGAACGCGAGCCCGGCGCACCCCGAGCGCGCGGCGACGCCGTTGCAGAAATCGACCAGCTCGGCGCGCAGCTCGACCCCCGTGACCTGCGGGACGACGCCAAGCCTGCGGCGCAGGTGCTCGTGGACGGCGAAGGTCAGATAGCCCTTGCCGCAACCGTAGTCGGCGACGCGCAGCGCCCGCGGCGCGCCACTGGCGCCAGCCGCTGCCGGCAACGCATCGAGCGCGTGGTCGAGGACTTCGAGGAACTTGTCGATCTGGCGCCACTTGCGCGCCATCGACGGGACCAGCCGATGGCTGGCGTCGGTAAGGCCGAGCTCGACCAGCCAGGGCAGATCGAGCGGCAGGCGACGCGTGCGCTCGCGGTCGTGCGTCGGAGGCGCGTCGCCGGTATCGGGCAGCACGGTGGCGGCGGCTGTGCGGACGTGCCGGCGCAGCGTCGCCCGTCCTTTCTTGCTGACCAGAAGCTCGAGGTCTTCCGCGCGCGTCCGCAGCGTCGCGTGCGCGAACGATGCCGCGCTCGCGGGGTCGAGGTAGCCCGCGACCGCGGCCAGTCCGTCGTCGACCGCGAGGTTTCGGGTCACGTCGCGCGTCGCGTGGGCAGCGACGAACGAGAGCGCCGGGCGTCCCTTGAGGGCGATGCGGCGGATTCGGATCGCCTTCGGCCCGTCGCCCGCGCTGCACGGCTTGGCCAAGACCAGCGTCTCGAGCGCACCGGTATCGCACGCCGCGCGCGCGGCCTCGACGAAGGTGTGCACGCGCTCCGGCAGTGCGGCGGCGGCGGGTTCGGGCACAGGCGTAGGGTCGACCATGGCAGCAGCGGGTGCGCGCCATTGTCGGCCGCCGCCGGCGACGACAATCGGGAACCGTCCTTTGCCACGCTGCCATGCTCGCGATTGCCGACTACACGTCGTTCGTCATCGCCGTGATCGTCTTCCTGATGATCCCCGGCCCGGGCAACCTCGCCCTCATCACCTCGACCGGCAAAGGAGGTCGCCGCGGCGGCCTGGCAGCGACGCTCGGCGTCATCGCCGGTGACCAGGTGCTGATGTGGCTCGCGGTCGCCGGCGTCGCCGCCGTGCTCGCGGCCTATCCGACGGCGTTTCGCGGCGTCCAGTGGCTCGGCGCCGGCTATCTCGCGTGGCTCGGCCTGCGCATGCTGCTCGCCAAGCCCGGCGATGCGCCGGTGTTGAAGATCCGCGCCGGCCAATATTTCCGTCAGGCGTTCGCGATCACGCTTCTCAATCCGAAGGCAATCGTCTTCTACATGGCGTTCTTCCCGCTCTTCGTCGATCCTTCGCGGCCGGCGGGCCTCGTGACCTTCGCCGCGATGGCGGCGACGATCGCCGTCCTCACCTTCCTCTACGGCGCGAGCGTCACCTTGCTGACCCACCGACTCGCCGAGCGCATGCGCGCCGATCCGCGCATCGGCCGCCTGTTCGGCCGCGCCGCAGGCGTCTTCATGATCGGCTTCGGCATCAAGCTCGTACTGTCGCGCTAGCCGAGGCTGGCGCCTGCCGCTAGGCGGCGAGCGGCTGCCGATCGGCGGCGACGAGGTGCTCGGCGATGCGCTTGAGGTCGAGGCGGGCCCTGAGCACGTGGCTGAGCTTGGGCGAGCAGAGCGCGCCGATGCGGTCGAACGCAAACCAGCCGAAGCCGTCCATCTCCGGACGCATCCGGCCGGACAAACGGTCGACGAAGCAGCTCTCGCAATGCAGCTCGCGCGCATCGATCCGCGCCGACAGACAGGCGAACAGATGCAGATCCTTCCGCGCGGTGTAGGCATGGCGGCCGAGCTCGAGCAGTCGATCGGCGGCGAGCACGAGGCCGGTTTCCTCGCGGGTCTCGCGCAGCGCCGCGTCGCGCGCGCTCTCGCCGATATGGATGCCGCCCTTCGGCAGATCCCAGTGGCGTTGGCCGGTGACGTGGCACAGCAGCAGCTCGCGCGTCTCGAGCAGGACGATGATGCCGCAGCTGAGGCTGCGCCGGCGGCGCGGCAGGATTTCAAGCATCGCTGGATTGTCGAGCGCTCGCGGCGCCAGCGCCCGACCGGCGACGCGGCTACCCGGCGCCAGCGCCAATTCCTCGACGCCGACGCCGGCGCTCCGACCAACGCAACCGCGTCCGCGCCGGCGGCTCTAGCATTCGGCCCATGGCGAGCGCCCGCTGCTATGCCCTCTTTGCAACCGCGATCGGCGATTGCGCGGTGGCCTGGAACGACATCGGCCTGACCGGCGTCTGGTTCCCGGCGGCGACGCGCGAGGCGCTGCAGCGCCGGGTGCGCCGGCGCTGCCCCGATGCGCTCGAGACCGCGCCGTCGCTCGCCATCGCAGACATCGTGGCATCGATCGGCCGCCTGCTTGCAGGCGAGCACGTCGGCTTCGGCGCTGCCCGGCTCGACCTCGCCGGCATCGATGACTTCGATCGCCGCGTGTACGAGGCGACGCGCGCGATCGCCGCCGGCCATGTCCTCACGTACGGCGACATCGCCGCGCGCGTCGGCGGCGGCGCGTCGGCGCGCGAGGTCGGCCAGTCGCTCGGCCGCAATCGCTGGCCGATCGTCGTGCCCTGCCATCGCGTCGTCGCAGCGGGCAACGGTCTCGGCGGCTTCTCGGCGCCGGGCGGCACCGCGACCAAGCGCCGCCTGCTCGCGATCGAGCGAGCGCGCCGCGCGGGCGCGCCCGACTTGTTCGACCCGGTGCCGGGCGAGGACGGCGCGGCCCTCGGCCACGCTTCAGGTCGCGAGGCCGGCGCCCGGCACTGAGGCCGCGCCCGCGGCAGCGACCGGCACCTGGATCGACCCATCGGGCCGCTCGTAGGTGCCGATCAGGCAGCCGCTCGCGAGGCCGTGCTCGCGGATCGCGTCGAGCACCGCGTCGCGACCGGGCGTGCCGTCGAAGCCGCCGCCGGCGAGGGCGAAGAGCTGGAAGGCATAGCGGTGGACGCCGTGGCCGGGCGGCGGGTCCGGCGGCAGCCACTCCGCCTGGAGATACGAGTTGCGCCCGACACGGACGCCGCTGCCGTCGTGGCCCTTGCTCGGCAACGCCGCCTCGGCGAGCGCGCCGTCGGCAGGCGCGAGATCGACCACGATGGCGTGCACGAGCGGCTGCGGCGTCGGCGCATCGGCGTCCTCGACGATGAGCACGATCGCGGCAGTGCCCGACGGCACGCCGCTCCACTGCAAGGGCGGCGACACGCCGGCGCCGTCGGCGGTGTAGCGGGCCGGGATCGGCGCATGGTCGACGAAGGCGAGGCTGGTCACCGCGATCTTCGCCATGCCGGCGCGCAGGTCGATCGACCGGAACGCAGTCTTGTCGAGCCCTGCACGCTGGTCGCGCAGGGCATGGCCGATCGCATCAGGCAGCTTTTCGAGCACGAGCATCCTCTCGCCAGGACAACGAGGGCATTCGGCGTGCCGCGCCGACGCAAAAGAGCCCCTGGCCGGACGCCGGACTAGACGTCGATGTTCGCCACCCGCAGCGCGTTGCTTTCGATGAAGTTGCGGCGCGGCTCGACCTCGTCGCCCATCAGCATCGTGAAGACGCGGTCGGCCTCAATCGCGTCGTCGAGCTGTACCCGCAGCAGCCTGCGGACGGCCGGATCCATCGTCGTCTCCCAGAGCTGCTCTGGATTCATCTCGCCGAGACCCTTGTAGCGCTGGCGCGCGACCGCGGCCTCGGCCTGCTGGAGCAGCCACGACATCGCCTCGCGGAAATCGGCGACCTTGGCCTCCTTCTGCCGCTCGCCCTCGCCGCGCTTGACGACCGCGTCGTCGCCGACCAGGCCGCGGAACGTGCGGCCGGCGGTGCTGAGCGCCTCGTAGTCGGCGCCATGGACGAAGTCGGCGCTGATCACGCTCGACTTGACGTTGCCGTGCTGCAGCCGGCTGATGCGTAGCACATGCTTGTCGGTGCGCGCGTCGAACTCGGCCGCGACCTCGGCATCGTGCAACGCCGCCTGCAGCGCCACCGCCGACGCTTCGGCCGCCGCGAGCGAGTCGAGGTCGAGCGGGAGGCCGTTGGCGATCGCGCGCAGGGCGTCGACGTCCATCCAGTTCGAGAGCCGCTCGACGACGTTCTTCGCGATCACGTACTTCTGCGCCAGCGTCGCGAGCGTCTCGCCCGCGAGCACGGCGGCGGTCTCGTCGCCCGCGTCGTGACGCCCCGTCTCGAGGCGCGCGTCCTTGAGCGCGACCTTCATCAGGTAGGCGTCGAGCTCGTGGCCGTCCTTCAGGTACTGCTCGTCCTTGCCGAACTTGACCTTGTATAGCGGCGGCTGGGCGATGTAGACGTGGCCGCGCTCGACCAGCTCGGGCATCTGCCGGAACAGGAACGTCAGCAGCAGGGTGCGGATGTGGGCGCCGTCGACGTCGGCGTCGGTCATGATGATGATGCGGTGGTAGCGCAGCTTGGCGACGTCGAAGTCGTCGCCGCCGGTGCCCTTGCCAATGCCGGTGCCGAGCGCAGTGATAAGGGTCAGGATCTCATTGCTGGTGATGAGCTTCTCGTAGCGCGCCTTCTCGACGTTGAGGATCTTGCCGCGCAAAGGCAGGATCGCCTGGAACTTGCGGTCGCGCCCCTGCTTGGCAGAGCCGCCCGCCGAATCGCCCTCGACGATGTAGATCTCGCACAGGGCCGGGTCCTTCTCCTGGCAGTCGGCGAGCTTGCCAGGCAGGCCCATGCCGTCGAGCACGCCCTTCCTGCGCGTCATCTCGCGCGCTTTCCTCGCCGCTTCGCGCGCCCGGGCGGCGTCGACGATCTTGCCGCAGATGATCCTGGCGTCGGTCGGGTTCTCGAGCAGGTAGTCGTTGAGCGCCTTGCTGACGACGTCTTCGACCGGGCCGCGCACCTCGCTCGAGACCAGCTTGTCCTTGGTCTGGCTCGAGAACTTCGGCTCCGGCACCTTGACCGAGAGGACGCAGGTCAGGCCCTCGCGCATGTCGTCGCCACTGACCTCGACCTTGGCCTTCTTGGCGAGCTCGTTGTCCTCGATGTACTTGTTGATCACGCGCGTCATCGCCGCGCGCAGGCCCGTCAGATGCGTCCCGCCGTCCCTCTGCGGGATGTTGTTGGTGAAGCAGAGCACGTTCTCGCTGTAGCCGTCGTTCCACTGCATCGCGACTTCCGAGGTGATCGTCGAATGCTGGTCGCTCTCCTTCTTGCCGGTCGCGTAGAAGACGTTCGGGTGTAGCACCTTCTTGCCGGTGTTGATGAATTCGACGAAGCCCTTGACGCCGCCGGCGAAGGCGAAGTCGTCGGCCTTGTTGTTGCGCTCGTCGACCAGCCGGATGCGCACGCCGTTGTTGAGGAAGCTCAGCTCGCGCAGGCGCTTCGACAGGATGTCGTAGTGGAAGTCGATGTTCGAGAAGATGTCGAGGTCGGGCAGGAAGTGGACCTCGGTGCCGCGCTTCTCGGTCTCGCCGGTGATCTTCATCGGCGAGACGAAGACGCCGTTTCTCTCCTCGATCTCGCGGTCCTGCGGCACGCCCTGGCGAAACTCCATGTAGTGCGCGAAGCCGTCGCGACGGACGGTCAGGCGCAGCCATTTCGACAGACCGTTGACACAGGAGACGCCGACGCCATGCAAGCCACCGGAGACCTTGTAGCTGTTCTGGTTGAACTTGCCGCCGGCGTGCAACTCGGTGAGGGCAATCTCGGCCGCCGAGCGCTTCGGCTCGTGCTTATCGTCGAGCTTGACCCCGGTCGGGATGCCGCGGCCGTTGTCGGTGACCGAGATCGAATTGTCCGTGTGGATGGTGACGACGATGTCGTCGCAGAAGCCCGCCAGCGCCTCGTCGATCGAGTTGTCGACGACCTCGAACACGAGGTGGTGCAGCCCGGTGCCGTCCGACGTGTCGCCGATGTACATGCCCGGGCGCTTGCGAACCGCCTCGAGGCCTTCGAGGATCTGGATCGCACCCTCGCCGTAGCTCTCGCTGTCGCCGTCGGTCGCGCCCTCGCGCAGCACGGCGCCATTGAGCGGGCTGTTGGTCGCCTTGCCGGCCATGTCGCCGTGCGTTCCGGCGATCTCGGGCTTGGCTTCGTCCTGGTGTTCTCTGCCGGTCATCTGGCTTTCTTGGATGTGCGCCTTCAAGGTCAGATCCGCATCGGCATCACGACGTACTTGAAACCCGTCTGGTCGGGCACGGTGATGAGCGCGCTCGAGTTCGTGTCCTGCAACTCGACCGTCACCATCTCCTGGCCCATGTTGGCGAGCGCATCGATCAGGTAGGTGACGTTGAAGCCGATCTCGATCGCGTCGCCGCCGTAGTCGATCTCGAGCTCCTCCATCGCCTCCTCCTGCTCGGCGTTCGACGACGCGATGCGCAAGGTCCCCGGCTCGATGTTGACCCGAACCCCCTTGAACTTGTCGCTGGTCAGGATCGCCGCGCGCTGCAGGCTCTGCAGCAGCGGCGAGCGGCCGAGCGTGACGCGGTTCTTGTGGTTCTTCGGGATCACCCGGTTGTAGTCGGGGAACTTGCCTTCGACGAGCTTGGAGACGAACTCCATGCCCGCGAACGAGAACTTCGCCTGGTTGGGCGCGAACCGCATCTCGATCGTCGTCTCGTCGTCCTTCAGCAGTCGTTGCAGCTCGAGTACGGTCTTCCTCGGCAGGATCACCTCCTGCTTGGGAATTTCGAGCTCGAGCGTCGCCTGGGCGAGCGCGAGGCGGTGGCCGTCGGTCGCGACCAGCGTCAGGCTCTTGCCCTCGGCGACGAAGAGGATGCCGTTCAGGTAATAGCGGATGTCGTGCACCGCCATTGCGAAGTGGACCTGCGCGATCAGGTTCTTCAGCGTCCGCTGCGGCACGCTGAACATCGGGCCGAAGTCGGCCGACTCCTGCACCAGCGGAAAGTCGTCGGCCGGCATCGTCTGCAGCGTGAAGCGGCTCTTGCCGCCGGCGAGCGTGAGCTTGGTCTGCGTCGACGACAGCGTCACCGTCTGGTCGGGCGGCAGCGAGCGCAGGATGTCGATCAGCTTGCGTGCGCCGACCGTCGTTGCGAGGTTGCCGCTGTCACCGCCGAGCTCGGCGCTCGTGCGCACCTGGATCTCGAGATCGCTGGTCGTGAACTCGATCGTCGGGCCGTTCTTGCGGATCAGCACGTTGGCGAGGATCGGCAGCGTGTGGCG
>DASXLD010000023.1:0-22267 GCA_036496385.1 Caldimonas sp.
TCGGCGAGCTGCTTCGTGATCTTGCCGTCGCCCTTCATGTCGGCGAAGTCGCGGACGCGCCGCAGCAGCCGGTTGGCGACGCGCGGCGTGCCGCGCGAGCGGCGCGCGATCTCGAAGCCGCCTTCGGCGTCGAGCGGCACGTCGAGCAGGCCGGCCGAGCGGCGGACGATCTGCGCCAGCTCTTCGGCGCTGTAGAACTCGAGCCTGGCGACGATGCCGAAGCGGTCGCGCAGCGGGTTGGTCAGCATGCCGGCGCGCGTCGTCGCACCGATCAGGGTGAACGGCTGCAGCTCGAGCTTGATCGAGCGCGCCGCCGGCCCTTCGCCGATCATGATGTCGATCTGGTAGTCCTCGAGCGCCGGGTAGAGGATCTCCTCGACGACCGGCGACAGGCGATGGATCTCGTCGATGAAGAGGACGTCGTTCTTCTCGAGGTTGGTCAGGATCGCGGCCAGGTCCTTCGGCTTTTCGAGCACCGGCCCCGACGTCTGGCGCAGCCCCACGCCGAGTTCGTGGGCGATGATGTGCGAGAGCGTCGTCTTGCCGAGGCCGGGCGGGCCGAACAGCAGCACGTGGTCCATCGCCTCGCCGCGCCGCTTCGCCGCACCGATGAAGATCTCGAGCTGCTCGCGTGCCTTCGCCTGGCCGACGTATTCAGCGAGCCCCTTGGGCCTGAGCGCCCGCTCGATCGCTTCTTCGGCCGGCGAGCCGGGAACGCCGCTCACGACCCGTGCGTCCAGCGAGACCCGACCGGCGACCGGCGGCCGGGGCGCGAAGTCGTCGGTCTGGATGCTCATGCGGCATTATCGAACCTGCGCGACCGCCTCCAGGACCCTGCATGAACACCCTTCGCCATCGCCCGTTCGCCGCGTTGCGATCGTGGCCGCTGGCCCTCGCTCTCCTCGCTGGGATCGGCGTCGCCCACGACGCCAAGGTCGGCGAGATCGCGATCGGGCATCCTTTTGCCGCGCCGTCGATGGCCGGCACGACGACCGGCGCTGCCTACTTCGCCGTGCTCGAGAACACCGGCAGCACCGCCGATCGGCTGCTCGGCGCGACGACGCCGGTCGCCGCGCGCGTCGAGCTGCACACGATGGCCGTCGATGCGCAAGGCGTCATGCGAATGCGCGAGAGCGACGGCATCGCGCTCGCTCCGCACGCCAGGATCGAGATGCGTCCGGGCAGCGGCGTGCACCTGATGCTGATGGGGCTGAAGGAGCCGCTCAAGGAAGGCGGCAGCTTTCCGATGACGCTGCGCTTCGAGCGCGCCGGCACCGTCGAGGTGATGGTCGTCGTACAGGCGGCGAAACCGGGCGCGGCCGCGTCGATGCCGCACATGCATTGACGCCGGCGGCCGCGTCGGCCGCAGTCGGCCGCCGCTGCCGCTACTTCGCCAGCGCCCGCAGCGCCAGCTTGATGCCGGCTGCGACCTCGATGTCGGCCGGCAGCGTCTTCAGCGTCGCCGTCGCTTCGCGGTCGCTGTAGCCGAGCGCGAGGAGTGCCTGCAGGATGTCGGCCTGCGCGCTCGATGCCATCGTCTGCGGTGCGCTGACGGCGTCGCCGAGCTTGCCCTTCAGCTCGAGCAGCAGCCGCTCGGCCGTCTTCTTGCCGATCCCCGGCACCTTGATCAGGCGGCCGCTCTCCTGCAGGCCGACCGCGCGCGCCAGCTCGTCGACCGAGAGGCCGGACAGGATCGAGAGCGCGGTGCGCGGGCCGACGCCCGAGATCTTGACGAGCAGGCGAAACGTCGAGCGCTCCTCGTGGGTGAGGAAGCCGAACAGGATCTGCGCATCCTCGCGGACGACGAAATGCGTCAGCAGCGTAACGCGCTCGCCGAGCGCGGGCAGGTTGTAGAAGCTCGACATCGGCACGTCGACCTCGTAGCCGACGCCGCCGACGTCGACGAGCACTTGCGGCGGTGCCTTGGCGGCGAGTGTCCCGGTGAGGCGGCCGATCATGGGCGCCGATTATCGGTGCCCCTTCGCGCGACAATCGCCGTCCCTTTGGCCACTCGCGGTGCCGTGATCCTTCGCCACGCCTTCATTCCGCCTGACAACGGCCGCCTCGCCAATCTGGCCGGCAGCTTCGACGAGCATCTGCGAACGATCGCCGCAGCGTTCGACGTCAAGATCCAGCGCCGCAACGAGTCGTTTCGCGTCGAGGGCGCGAAAGGGCACGCCGAGCGCGCAGTCGTGCTGCTGCAGCAGCTCTACGGGCGGGCGACGCGGCCGATCGGCGCCGAGGAGGTCGAGCTCGCGATCCTCGAGGCGATGAGCGACGACCCCGGCCGCGCCGCCGGCGAGCGCGCCGACGTCGACCTCCGGCTCAGGACGCGCCGCGCCGACCTCGCCGGCCGGACGCCGAACCAGGTCGCGTACCTGAAGAACATCCTCGGCCACGACATCACCTTCGGCATCGGCCCGGCCGGGACCGGCAAGACCTATCTCGCGGTCGCCTGCGCGGTCGATGCTCTCGAGCGCAACGCCGTGCAGCGCATCCTGCTGACGCGGCCGGCGGTCGAGGCCGGCGAGCGGCTCGGCTTTCTGCCCGGCGATCTGGCGCAGAAGGTCGATCCGTACCTGCGGCCGCTCTACGACGCGCTTTACGAGCTGATGGGGATCGAGCGCGTCGGCAAGGCGTTCGAGAAGGGCACGCTCGAGGTCGCGCCGCTCGCGTTCATGCGCGGGCGCACGCTCAACCACGCGTTCGTCATCCTCGACGAGGCGCAGAACACGACCCCCGAGCAGATGAAGATGTTCCTGACCCGGATCGGCTTCGGCGCCAAGGCGGTCGTCACCGGCGATACCAGCCAGGTCGACCTGCCGAAGGGCAGCGTCTCGGGGCTGATCCACGCCGAGCAGGTGCTGCGCGACGTCAAGGGCATCGCGACGACGCGCTTCACCTCGGCCGACGTCGTCCGCCATGCGCTCGTCGCGCGCATCGTCGAGGCCTATGACGCTGCGAGCGGCGAAGACCGTCGCTAGCCAGGGCGCGCCGCGCCTGCGGCTGTCGCTGCAGCTCGTCGACGGCCGCCATCGCGCCGTGCTCGCGCGCACCGATGTCGCGCGCTGGATCCGCGCCGCGCTCGCGGTGCCCGCCGAGATCGCGGTGCGGGTCGTCGACGAGGACGAAGGGCTCGCCCTCAACGCGCGATACCGCAACCAACGCCACGCCACCAACGTGCTCACCTTCGCCTACGCCAGCGAGCCGCTGCTCGCCGCCGACCTCGTGCTCTGCGCGCCGGTCGTCGAGCGCGAGGCGGTGGCGGCGGGTGTGCCGCTCGCCGCCCACTACGCGCATCTCGTCGTCCACGGCACGTTGCACGCGCAGGGCTTCGACCACGAGCGCGCGGCCGAGACGAGGCGGATGGAAGCGCGCGAGCGCGAGATCCTGGCGCAACTCGGCTTCGCCGACCCGTACCCGGCGTAGCCTCGGGTGCTCCCGAGGCGCGTCTAGAGGTTGCCGGCTTCGGCGGCTGCGGCCGGCGCGCGCGGCCCGCGTGTCGGCCACATCACCGAGGCGATCGCGAGCAGCACGAGGACGATCGCAGCGCCGTCCTGCCAGTGCAGCGACTCGCCGAGCCACCACGCGCCGGCGACGGTGCCGAGGACGGGGATCAGCATCACCGACATGCTCGACGCGACCGGCGGCAGATTGCGAGCCAGGATCAGCCAGATCGGCTGGGCGAGGCCGAAGATCAGGACCGCGTTGTAGGTGATCGCGGCGGTCGTCGCCGCGCTGGGGGCGTGCCAGCGGTCGCGCTCGAAGACCGCGGTCGCGACGGTCATCACCAGCGTCGTCGCGAGCGTCATCCAGAAGACGATCGCGAGCGTCGGCGCAGTGATCGTGGTGCGGCGCATCCGCTGCGTGCCGAGCGCCCAGAGCGCGGCGGCGACGAGCATGCCGAGCGCGGCGAGCGGCCGGCCGGCGATCGACGCGAACTCGTGCCAGAGCAGGAGCGAAACGCCGACGCCGGCGGCGACGACGCCGGCGACGTGGCGAGGCCGAAGGCGTTCGCCGAACACGGCGACGCCCCAGAGGGCCGAGAAGATCGGCATCGTGTAGCCGAGGATCGCCGCCCGCCCCGACGACAGTGCCTGCACGGCGAGGATCGCGAGCACGTGCCAGACGATCATGTTGGTGACCGAGAGCTCGGCGAGCTCGCGCCAGTCCTTGCGCGGGATCCGAAACGGGGTCCGCCGGACGAGCAGCACCGCGGCGAGAACCGGCAAGCCGAGCCACATCGACAGGGCGCGAAAGCCGAGCGGCGGAAAGGCGGTGACGCCGACCTTCATCACCGGCCAGTTCAGGCCCCAGATGATCGTCAGGAAGGCGAGCAGCACGAGCTGCCGGCGATCGAACGCGAAGTCGTTCAACGCGCTGGGGTCAGGAGCGGCGACCGAGGTAGCGCTTGCGCCAGAAGAACACGCTCATGCCGCCGCCGACCGCAAGCATGAAGAGAAAGGTGATCCAGAATCCGGTCGGGCTGTGGATCAGCGGCAGCCCCTCGAAGTTCATGCCGAAGAACCCGGTCACCAGGTTCAGAGGCAGGAAGATCGCCGTCAGCACGGTGAGCGCGCGCATGATGTTGTTGGTGCGGTTGCCCTGTTCGGAGAAGTGCATCTGCACCGCGGTCTCCGACGACGCCTCGAGGCGGCGCACGTGCGAGAGCACGCGCTCGATGTGCTCGAGCACGTCGCGCGAGCGGACGCGCAGCTGCTCGCGCTCGCGCCGTGCGGCGTCGCTCTCGGGCTCGGGCCACTCCTCGAGCGCATCGAGCCATTCGACGAGCGCGGCGCGCTGGTCCTCGCAGGTGTCCTCGAGCAGGTGGAGTGCGTTGCGCGAGTCGAGCAGCAGCCGCCACCCGCCGCCGCGTCGCGGGTCGAACAGCTGCTCCTGCAGCTCGTCGAGCTGCTTGGTGAGAAGCTTCCTCAGCTCGAGATAGCTGTCGACCATGTAGTTGACCATCCGCAGCATCAGGTCGGCGGGGCCGGTCGGCATGCGCGCGCTCGCGCGGCCCTCGGCGCTGCCCGTCTGGTTCTGCAGCCGCTGGGCGAAGAACTCGCGCACCTGGCAGTCGGTCGGATGGACGCTCAGCAGGAAGCGGTCGAAGACGACGAAGCCGACCGGGCTGGTGTCGATCATGTCGATCGCGCTCTGCCGGCCCGCCGACGGTGGTCCGTCGGCGTCGATCGAAGCCGTCGCCCCGGCCGCCAGACGCCGGAAGACGAGGATGTCGTACGCCGACGTGTAGTCGAACCGCGACGGCAGCTGGCCGTTGACGAGGTCGGCGATGTGCAGCTCGAACAGCTGCGCGCCGCTCCAGGCGAGCAGCCTGGCCTGAAGCTCGGCGGTCGCCTCCTCGAACGCCGGGCGGCTGCAGGCGATCCAGACGTAGCCGTTCGCCGGCAGCGCGTCGGGGAGTGCCTGCAGCTCGGTGAACTGGTCACCGAAGATGTGGAACGCGCGCAGCGGCTGCGCCATGGCGCCGGCAGCCGCTAGGCGTCGCGGCCGAGCAGGCGCGCCGCGGCGAGCGCGAAGTAGGTGAGGACGCCGTCGGCGCCGGCGCGCCGGAACGCGCCGAGCACCTCCATCATCGTCGCGTCGTGGTCGAGCCAGCCACGCTCGGCGGCCGCCTTCAGCATCGCGTACTCGCCGCTCACCTGGTAGACGAACGTCGGGACGCGGAACTCGTCCTTGACGCGACGGACGATGTCGAGATAGGGCAGCCCGGGCTTGACCATGACCATGTCGGCGCCTTCGGCGATGTCGAGCGCAACCTCGCGCAAGGCTTCGTCGCTGTTGCCCGGGTCCATCTGGTAGACCTTCTTGTTGCTCTTGCCGAGGTTGGCCGCCGAGCCGACCGCGTCGCGGAACGGGCCGTAGAACGCGCTCGCGTACTTGGCGCTGTACGCCATGATCCGGGTGTGGATGTGGCCGGCCTCCTCGAGGCCGGTGCGGATCGCGCCGATGCGGCCGTCCATCATGTCGCTCGGCGCGACGATGTCGACTCCGGCTTCGGCCTGCACCAGCGCCTGGCGCACCAGCACCGCGACGGTCTCGTCGTTGACGATGTAGCCGGTGCTGTCGAGCAGGCCATCCTGACCGTGCGTGGTGAACGGGTCGAGCGCGACGTCGGTCATGATGCCGAGCTCGGGGAAGCGCTTCTTCAGCTCGCGGACGACGCGCGGCACGAGGCCCTTGTCGTTCAGTGCCTCGCGCCCGTCCTCGCTCTTCAGCGATGGCTCGAGGACCGGGAAAAGCGCCATCACCGGGATGCCGAGGCGGACGCACTCCTCGGCGACGGGATAGAGGCGATCGAGGGTCACGCGCTGCACGCCGGGCATCGACTGAACGTCCTGCGCGACGTTCTGGCCGTCGAGAACGAACACCGGCAGGATGAGGTCGCTCGCGTGGACGCGCGATTCGCGCACGAGGTCGCGGCTCCAGGCTTCGCGGCGCAGGCGCCGCGGGCGGCTCGCGGGGTAGGGCGGCGGCGTCAGCACGGCGCGATTCTAGGCGGGCGTCGGCGGGCGGCTGAGTCGAGCGCAAGGGTGGCGGCAGCGTCCAGCAGGTCCGAGCGCGAGGGCGGCGGCCGGCGGGAGTCGACCGATCGCCGGCGCCGATAATTGCATCGATGGGATATCTCTGGGTCAAGGCGCTTCACATCGTCTTCGTCAGCAGCTGGTTCGCCGGCCTCTTCTATCTGCCGCGGCTGTTCGTCAATCTCGCGACCGTTCCCGCCGACAGCCATGCCGAGCGCGAGCGATTGCTCGTGATGGCGAGAAAGCTCTATCGCTTCTCGGGCCTGCTGATGGTCATCGCGATCGCGCTCGGCCTCGTCCTCTGGCTCGGCTATGGCGTCGGCAAGGGGCCGCACAACTACTGGCTGCACGCCAAGATCGCGCTCGTGCTGGTCGCGATCGGCTATCACCACGCGTGCCGCTCGCTGCTGCGAAAGTTCGAGGAGTTCGCCAACACTCGCAGCGAGCGCTGGTTCCGGGTCTTCAACGAGACCGCGATTCTTCTCTTCACGGCGATCGTGGTGCTCGCCGTCGTCAAGCCGTTCTGAGGTGCCGGGCGGCCGGCCGCAGACGATGCCGCGCCACCGCAGCTCCGCTGTTCCGCTGACCTGGCTGTACGGGGCGCTGATCGTCTATGCCAGCCTGTACCCGTTCGTCGGCTGGCGCATTCCCGGCGCCGGCCCGCTCGACTTCCTGCTCCTCGGCTGGCCGCGCTACTGGACCTGGTTCGACATCGTCTCGAACCTGCTCGGCTATCTGCCGTTAGGTTTCCTGCTCTTCGTCGCCCTGATCCGCAGCGGCCGGAGCGCAGGCGCCGCGGCGGCGGTCGCCTGCGCCGGCGGCGCTTCGCTGTCGCTGACGATGGAAGTGCTGCAGAACTACCTGCCGCACCGCGTCTCGTCGAACGTCGATCTCGTCCTCAACGTGATCGGCACCGCGTTCGGCGTCGCGATCGGCGTCGCGCTCAACGGGCACGGCGGCATCGCGCGCTGGCAGAAGCTGCGCGATCGCTGGTTCGTCGCGCGCAGCGCCGGCGGCCTGGCGCTGCTCCTGCTCTGGCCGGTCGGCCTGCTGTTCCCGACCGCGGTGCCGTTCGGCCTCGGCCATGTTCTCGGCCGGATCCAGCTTCTCGTCGTCGAGTGGCTGCACGACACGCCCATGGCCGCGTGGACCGAGGGCTGGGCGATCACGGGCGTGCCGGCGAACGCGCCGGTCGATGCGGCGACGACGCAAGCGCTTTCCTCGACGAGCGAGCTCGCGATCATCGTCCTCGGCTTGCTCGCGCCATGCCTGATCGCGTTCACGATCGCCGTCCCGGGCTGGCGCCGCGTCGCCCTCGTCGTCGGCGCCGCGGTCGTCGGCACTTCGACGACGACACTGTCGACCGCGCTCAACTTCGGCCCGGCCCACGCGTTGGCGTGGAGTACGCAGCAGGCGCTCGAGGCGCTCGCCGTCGGCACCGGCGCGGCGATGCTGCTCAGCCTTGTGCCGCGCCGCGTCGCCGCCGGATTCGGCCTGATCGCGCTGACCGCGCTCGTCATGCTGGTCTCGCAGGCTCCCGCCGATCCCTACTTCGCGCAGAGCCTGCAAGGCTGGGAGCAGGGCCGCTTCATCCGCTTCCACGGCGGCGCCCAGTGGGTCGGCTGGATCTGGCCGTACGCCGGGCTGATCTACCTCCTGGCGCGGCTCGCGGCGCGCGAGCCGACGGCATCTTGAAGGCGCCGCCGGTCGAGCGCCATGCGCTCTCGGCCGCCGCCGGTCGAGCGCCATGCGCTCTCGGCCGCCGCCGATGCGCACGCCCGCCGCGAATCGCGGCGCATCATGGGCGCGCTGTCCTGATCGCCCGAGCATCGGCAGCAACACCGTCACGAGGAGACCGCGAATGATCGTCGGCATGAACCACTTCACCGTCATCGCCGAGGATCGGCAGAAGACGCTCGACTTCTACATCGGCGTGCTCGGTCTGAAGGACGGCCATCGCCCCGACCTCGGCTTCGACGGCGCCTGGCTGTACGGCGAAGGGCCGCACGCGCTCGTCCACCTCTTCTTCGACCGCAAACCCCCGGCGCAGCGCGCCGGCGTCATCGACCACATGGCGTTCAGTGCCAAGGACGTGAAGGCCGTGAAGGCCCGCTTCGACGCCGCCGGCATCCGCTACGACCTGCGGCGGCAGAAGGAATCGGGGACCTGGCAGCTGTTCTGCCACGACCCGAACGGCGCCAAGGTCGAGCTCGATTTCGATCGTGGCGAGAGCCTCTGACCGAAAAGGGGTTCGCGCGGGCGTGTAGGCTTCGCCCTTTCGCCGAGCCACCCCGAATTCTTCCCGCATGCCGGATCCGTACTACCAGCGGCACATCTTCTTCTGCCTCAACGACCGCGAGAACGGCGAGAAGTCGTGCGCCCACGACGGTGCGCGCGAAGGCTTCGACCACTGCAAGTCGCGGATGAAGAAGGCCGACCTGCTCGGCCCGGGCAAGGTCCGCGTCAACAAGTCGGGCTGCCTCGACCGCTGCTCCGGCGGGCCGGTCGCGGTCGTCTATCCCGAGGGCGTCTGGTACACCTACGTCGACAAGAGCGACATCGACGAGATCGTCGACTCGCACTTGAAGCACGGCGAGATCGTCACGCGCCTGCTGCTGCCGCCCGACGTCGGTCACTAGCTCCCCGGCAGCGCCATGACCCCGCGTACGGTTCGCGAGCAGATCGCCGGGCCGGCCGGCCGCATCGAATGCGCTGTCGACCGGCCGGCCGGTGAGCCCCTCGGCCTCGCGGTCGTCTGTCACCCGCATCCACAGGGCGGCGGCACGCTCGACAACAAGGTCGCGCAGACGATCGCCCGTGCGTGCATCGACATCGGCTGGGCGAGCGTGCGCTTCAACTTTCGTGGAGTCGGCGCATCGGAAGGCGTCTGGGACGACGGCCGCGGCGAGGTCGACGACGCGCTCGCGGTCATCGACACCTGGCGCCGGCGCGACGAATTCGCCGCCAAGCCGCTCGTGCTCGGCGGCTTCTCGTTCGGCGGCTACGTCGCGGTCGAGGCCACCGCGCGCCTGGCTGCCGACGCCCAGCCACGCCGGATCGTCCTCGTCGGGCCGTCGGTCGAGAAACAGGCGATGCGCAACGTGCCGGCCGACACGGTCGTGGTCCACGGCGAGGAGGACGAACTCGTCCCGCTCGCGGCGCTGCTCGCGTGGGCGCGGCCGCAGAGCCTGCCGGTGATCGTCTTCCCCGGCGTCGGCCATTTCTTCCATGGCCAGATCGCCGCGCTCAAGAAAGTCCTCGTCCGTGAACTGCGCGACCTTGCGGCGGTCTGAGCGCACTCCTTCTCCTTCCACTCCTTCCACTCCTTCCCGCCTTGCGGTCATCTCCAATGCTCCTGTCCCGTCTCTTCTCGCGCGTTTTCACGATCGCCGCTCTCATCCTCTTCACCGGCGTTGCCGCCGCGCAGGCGATCCAGCCGCCCGAGGTCGCTGCCAAGATCTATCTCGTCCTCGACCTGACGACCCACCAGACGCTCGCCGAGCGCAATGCCGACGCGCCGTCCGACCCGGCGTCGCTCACCAAGCTGATGACCGCCTACGTCGTCTTCCAGGCGTTGAGGGACAAGAAGCTGACGCTGGAGCAGACGCTGCCGGTCTCGAGGCTCGCCTGGGCCGAGCGCAAGGGCGGCGGCTCGCTGATGTTCATCGACACGACGATGACGCCCAAGGTCGACGAGCTGCTCAAGGGCGTGATCGTGGAGAGCGGCAACGATGCCTCGGTCGCGCTCGCCGAAGGCGTCGCCGGCAGCGTCGATGTCTTCGTCGCCATGATGAATCGCCAGGCACAGGCGTGGGGCCTGAAGAACACCGTGTTCAAGAACGTCACCGGTCTCACGCAGGCCGGGCACACCAGCACGGCGCGCGACGTGGCGACGATCGCGGCGCACATCATCAGCGACTTCCCCGAGTACTTCCCGTACTACTCGATGAGGGAATACAAGTACAACAACATCGCGCAGCCGAACCGCAACCTCCTGCTGCGCCGCGACCCGACGGTCGATGGCATGAAGACGGGCTTCACCGAGGCGGCCGGCTACTGCCTGCTGGCGACGGCGCAGCGCGAGTTCCCCAACCTCGGCCCGGCCGGCGGCGCCGGCAAGCGCCGGGTCATGACCGTCGTCCTCAACACGACGTCGATGGAGGCGCGCGCCAACGAGAGCCAGAAGCTTCTCAATTGGGGCTTCCAGGCGTTCGACACCGTGCGCCTGTTCGACGACGGCAAGCCGATCGTGACCCCGCAGGTGTGGAAGGGCACGGCCAGCGTCGCCAAGCTCGGCCCCGGCGGCGCGCTCTACGTCAGCGTGCCGAAGGGCGAGGGCGCCAAGCTCCAGACCAGAATCGAGCGCAGCGACCCGCTGATCGCGCCGCTCGCCAAAGGCCAGCGCGTCGGCAAGATCCTCGTCGCGACGGCGTCGGGCACGGCAGTCGCCGACGTGCCGCTGGTGGTCATGGAGCCGGTCGAGCAGAGCGGCATCCTCGGCCGCGCGTGGGATGCGATCCGGCTCTGGATCAAGTGAGTTGATCGGCGACCACAATCGAGTCCCAGGCCAGGAGGCGCCATGCCGACCCATCTTCCCGACATGCTCTGCTACCTCAACGGCGAGTACCTGCCGCTGCCGGAGGCGAAGGTCTCGGTGCTCGACCGCGGCTTTGTCTTCGGCGACGGCATCTACGAGGTCGTTCCGGTCTACGGCAGGAAGCTGTTCCGGTTCGACGAGCACATCGCGCGGCTCGGCCGCAGCCTCAGCAAGCTGCGGATCGCCAACCCGCACTCGCGCGACCAGTGGCTCGAACGCTGCCGCAAGCTGATCGCAGCGCTCGTCGAGCGCAGCGGCGTGCTCGATCAGATCGTCTACCTGCAAGTGACCCGTGGCGTCGCCCTGCGCGACCACGTCATGCCGGTCGGCATCGAGCCCACCGTCTTCATGATGGCGAGCGCGATGAAGCCGCCTTCGGGCGAGCAGCGCCACCACGGCGTCGCCTGCGTCAGCGCGCGCGACTTTCGCTGGGAGCGCGGCGACATCAAGAGCGTCTCGCTGCTCGGCAACGTGCTCGCGCGGCAGATGTCGGCCGACCGCGACGCGATCGAGACGATCATGTTTCGCTCCGGCCACCTCACGGAGGCCTCGGCGTCCAACGTCTGGGTCGTCCACGAAGGCGCTCTGCTCGGGCCGCCGAAGAGCGAGCTTGTCCTCGAAGGCATCCGCGTCGAGCTGATGAAGGAGTTGTGCGAAGAGTGCGGCATCGCCTACAACCTGCGGCCGATCGCCGAGTCGGAGGTGACGGCTGCCGACGAGATCCTGCTCAGCTCGGCGACCAAGGAGATCCTGCCGGTGACGACGCTCGACGGCGACGGCGTCGGCCACGGTGCGCTGCGCGGCAAGCCCGGCCCGGTGTACGGTCGTCTCTACGAGGCCTACCAGCGCGCCAAGCTGACGCAGTCGATCTGAGCGGCGGCCGGCCAAGAGCAAATCACGCGAGCGCCTTCTCGCTTGCCCCGGATCGTTTCGCCCCCAACTGCCGCCGATGAACACGCCGATGCGAGACATCCCCGCCGAGCAGTCGCTGATCGAGTATCCGTGCCGCTTTCCGATCAAGGTGATGGGCGCGAACGCCGACGGCTTCGTTCACGCCGTGACCGAGATCGCGCGCCGCTTCGATCCGGGCTTCGACGCCGCCGCGATCGAACTCAGGCCGAGCAGCGGCGCCAAGTACCTCGGCGTGACGATCACCGTCAATGCCACCAGCCGAGCGCAGCTCGACGAGCTCTACCGGACGTTGTCGACGCACCCGATGGTCAAGGTCGTGCTCTGAGAGAGGGCGCGCTGGCGACGGGCCGATGATCGTCAAGGTGCTCGGCCCGGTCGCCTACGACCTCGCGTTCGACGCCATGCGCGCCTTCACGGCAGCGCGCGACGAGCGCACGGCGGACGAAATCTGGCTCTGCGAGCATCCGCCGGTCTTCACCCAGGGCATCGCCGGCAAGGACGAGCACGTCCTCGACGCCGGCGCCATCGACGTCGTCCGCAGCGATCGCGGCGGCCAGGTGACCTATCACGGGCCGGGCCAGGTCGTCGCCTATCCGCTGGTCGACCTGAGAAGGCTCGGGATCTTCGTCAAGGAATACGTCTTTCGTCTCGAGCAGGCGCTGCTCAAGACGCTGGAGACGTTCGCTGTCACCGGCCATCGCGTCCGCGGCGAGCCTGGCGTCTACGTTCGCCTCGACGGGCCGTCTGGGCATGCGGTGCTGGCGCCGCCTAGCGGGGCCGACCCGTTCGCCGGCCTCGGCAAGATCGCCGCCGTCGGCGTCAAGGTGAGTCGGCATTGCACCTACCACGGGGTCGCCCTCAACGTCGCGATGGATCTGGCGCCGTTCGGGCGCATCCATCCGTGCGGTCATGCCGGGCTGACAACGATCGATCTTTCTACAATCGGCGTTCGCGCCTCGTGGGACGAGGTCGCGAGCACACTCGGCGCCAAGCTCGCCGCATTCCTGAGCCCGCGATGACAACCCCGGCCACCTACGACGCGACGCAGAAGCAGAAGGCCGAGGCGAAGACTTCGCGCATCCCGATCCGCGTCGTTGCCGCCGGCGAAACGCTGAAGAAGCCGGACTGGATTCGCGTCCGGGCCGGCTCGCCGAGCTCACGGTTCTACGAGATCAAGCAGATCCTGCGCGAGCACCGCCTGCACACGGTGTGCGAGGAGGCGTCGTGTCCGAACATCGGCGAGTGCTTCGGCAACGGCACGGCGACGTTCATGATCATGGGCGACAAATGCACCCGGCGCTGCCCGTTCTGCGACGTCGGCCACGGCCGGCCTGATCCGCTCGATGCCGAGGAGCCGGTCAATCTCGCGAAGACGATCGCCGCGCTGAAGCTGAAGTACGTCGTCATCACGAGCGTCGACCGCGACGACCTGCGCGACGGCGGCGCCGGCCACTTCGTCGCCTGTATCGAGAAGACGCGCGAGCTCTCGCCCGAGACGCGGATCGAGATCCTGACGCCCGACTTCCGCGGCCGCACGGAGCGCGCGCTCGAGATCCTGCGGCGTGCGCCGCCCGACGTCATGAACCACAACCTCGAGACCGCGCCGCGTCTCTACAAGGAGGCGCGCCCCGGCTCGGACTACGCGACCTCGCTCGACCTGCTGAAACGGTTCAAGGAGCTAGCGCCCGGCGTGCCGACCAAGAGCGGCGTCATGGTCGGCCTCGGCGAGACCGACGACGAGATCCTGCAGGTGATGCGCGACATGCGCGCGCACGGCATCGACATGCTGACGATCGGCCAGTACCTCGCGCCGAGCACGCACCACCTGCCGGTGCGCCGCTATGTCCACCCCGACACCTTTCGCATGTTCGGGCGCGAGGCCGAGGCGATGGGCTTCAGCCACGCCGCCGTCGGCGCGCTCGTCCGTTCGAGCTACCACGCGGACCAGCAGGCCCATGCCGCGGGCGTCGGCGCCTAGTCGCGCGTGAGCGCCGCCCCGGCGGCCGCCGAGCCGCTGCTCGCGTGCGGCAACTGCCGCCAGCCGATGCAGCGCCTGGCGCTCGCCGGCCACTACGGCCAGCACGTCGACCTCGATCTCTGCCGCAACTGCGACCTCGTCTGGTTCGACGGCACCGAGACTGCCCAGCTCGGCGGCCCGGCGCTGCTCGAGCTGATGGGCGCGATGGCGGCGGCGCGGGCGCTGCCGCACGAAATGTTGCGCGCCGACGCGCGTTGCCCGCGTTGCGACGGCGCGCTTCAGCTCGTCCACAACCAGTCGCGCTGGGGCCAATCGTCGCAGTTGCAATGTGGGCGCCGCCATGGCGCGTACCAGTCGTTCGCGCAGTTCCTGCAGGAAAAGGGCTTGCTGCGGCCGATGTCGCTCGTCGACCGCGCCAAGCTGCTGCACGACCGCGGCGGGATCGAGTGCGTCAACTGCGGCGGCGAGATCGGCAAGGACGACGAGCTCTGCCCATGGTGCCACTCGATCCCCAGCCTGCTCGACGTCGCCCGTCTCGCGCACGCGCTCGATCCGCTCGACACGATCGAGCCGCCGGCGGTCTATCACGCCGCCGAGCATCAGGGCGCGCTGCATTGCGCTGCCTGCGGCGCCGCGCTGCCGCCGGGCGAGTCGATGAGCTGCCCGCAGTGCGGCGCTACCCTCGCGATCACGAGCCTGGCCGACGCCAACGCGCAGGTCCAGGCGCTTGCGCCGGCGCTGCGCGCCGCTGCCGAGCGGCCGTCGCCGCAAGTCGTCAAGCGCAGGCTCGACGCGCTCGAAGCCGACCTGCCGCGTCGCCGCGAGTGGGCGGCCAAGATGCAGGCCGAAGCCGATGCGGAGCGCGGTAACGGTGGCGGCCGGGAGGTCGACTGGAGCTCGTTGCTGGGCCGGGGAACGAATCCGGTTCGCGCGGTGCTGATCGCGCTCGCGATCTGGTTCGTGTGGCACTACTGGCGGTGACTCCAGCGCGCAGCGGCACAGCGGCGGCGCCGGCGCTGGCAGGGACTCTCTGCGCGCTCGCCGCGATCGCGCTGTGGGCGACGCTGGCGTCGCTCGGCGTCGCCCTGGCGCACGTACCTCCGTTCCTGCTCACCGGGCTCGCGCTCGTGATCGGGAGCGTGCCGTCGTGGCCGCTCGCGCGTCGCTGGCGGGTTGCGCCATCGACGCTGCTGCTCGGCGTCTGGGGCCTGTTCGGCTTCCACTTCCTCCTCTTCGTCGCCTTGCGCAGCGCACCGCCGCTCGAAGCGAACCTCGTCAACTACCTCTGGCCGCTGCTGATCGTCGTCCTGGCGCCGTTGTTGCTGCCGGGAATGCGGCTGCGGCCGGTGCACGTGATCGCCGCGCTCGCGGGGTTCGCGGGTGCGGCACTCGCGATCGTCGGCGGGCGTCGCCTCGCCGGCGAGCTGTCGTGGGGGTACCTCGCGGCGGCTGGATCGGCGTTCGTGTGGGCGACGTACTCGCTCGGGACGCAGCGCGTCGCCCGCTTCCCGACGGCGGCGATCGGCCTGTTCGGGCTCGTCTCCGGGTTGCTGGCGCTGGCTTGCCACGCGCTGCTCGAGCCATCGGTGGCGCTGTCGACGCGCGACTGGCTGCTCATCGTCGTCGTCGGGCTCGGCCCGCTCGGCGCGGCGTTCTTCTTCTGGGACGCGGCGCTGAAGCGCAGCGACCCACGCCGCGTCGGCCTGCTCAGCTATCTCACGCCGCTCGCATCGACGCTGCTGCTTGCCGCGACGACGGGACGACCGCTGACGGCCTGGCTCGTCGCGGCGGCGCTTCTCATCGTCGGCGCGGCTGCGGTCGGCCTCAGAATGCGCTGAACGCGATACAGGCAGCGCCGCAGTAGCCTGCAGGGAGTGTCGACGCGTTTGCTAGGCGCGCCGCTAGAGACCGCGCGACAACTCGAACATGAGCGCCGCCGGCAGCGAGCTCGCGACGACGTCGCGGCCGATCCGCGCCATCTGCGCGCCGTTGGTCCCGGACATCTCGAACGTCGCGCCCTGCTCGAGGATCTCGATGAAGACGAAGTCGGGCACCTCGCCGAGGATCTCGTCGCGGAAGTGGCTGAAGCGGCTGCCCTTCAGGATCGAGTCGACGATGATCGCGTGCGGCAGGCCCTCGCGGCAGAAGCTCGACGCTTCCTCGACCGAGGCGACGAAGTCGACCAGCATGCTCATGTTGCGCAGCGCGTCGCGGATCAGCACGCGCACCTCGCGGCGCGACGCGACCACGAGCACGTGGCTGCCGGCGAGCGCTTTGGAGTTGGTCGACTGTGCGCCGGCGTCGTCGATCTCGGTCGCCGAAAGGCCGGCCATCTCCTCGCCGGCGGTCTTCGGGAACTCGAGGACGAGCGTCGTCGTGCCGGCGACGTCCTTGCGCTCGACGACCAGACCCATCGTCCAGGCCGTCTGCTCGATCAGTCGCCAGGTCAGCGAATCGAGGCGCGGCGACGCCTCCGTGGTCACGCTCTCGTCGACCTGGTCGGCGGGACGGTTCGCGAACTTGCAGGTCAGCCGCGCGTGCACCGGCCAGGTCTTGAAGTCGACGGCGAAGGCAATGTGGGCGTGCGCGTTCGCCAGCGCCCAGTCGAGCGTCGCATTGAGCAAGCTGAAGAGGAGCGACCCGTCGACGATGATCCGCGCCGACTTCATCTCGTGCTTGAGCGCGATGCCGCGCGCCTGCGTTTCGCGCGTGCGCAGTGCCAGCACGCTCTTCAGAACTTCCTCGAGCTGGAGGACCTCGTGCGATTGCTTGACCTTGCCGGAGGCAAACCGCGTCAGCTGCTGACCGATCATCCCCGCATGACGCGCGCGCTCGACCTCGTCGCGCAGCGCGCGCAGGCCGGCCCGGTCGATCTTGCCGGTCGCGGTGAGGACGTTGATGCGTTCGAGCGCGGCGGTCAGCGGCTCGGCGATCTCGACCCCGACTTGCGAGACGAGCTCGTGCCAGCGCTGGTCCTCGTTCGGATCGAGCGGATCGGAAGGGTCGCTGCGACGCGCCTCGGCCGCGCTGCGTTTGCCATTGGACATGAACAGTGGTTCTCGAAAAGACCGGGCCGACGGCGGCCGGGCGGGCGCCGCGTGCGTCTGCCGATCCTGCCGGAGCGGCCGAGTCATGACGCGTGCCGCAGCGTCTCTCTCCTGTGCGCTGCGAGACCCGGGAGTGTCGACGGCGCCTCGCATCGCCGCCAGTGGGGCGTCCGGCCGGCTGGCCAGTCGGCCTCACAAAGTCGTCGAATGTGACAACTTGTTCACTGATTTCGAGCCCCAGGGGTGGGCGAAACCGGATTCAGACGGCGCCGGCGCGGCGCAGGGCGGCGATCGCCTCGCCGTCGAGCCCCAACTCGGCGAGGACGCCCTCGGTGTCGCTGCCGAGCAGCGGCGGCGAACGGCGATAGCGCACCGGGGTCGCGGCGAGCTTGATCGGGCTGGCGACGACGCGAACGGTGCCGGCGAGAGGGTGTCCGAGCTCGACCGTCATCTTGCGTGCCTGCACCTGCGGGTCGGCGAAGACCTCGCCGAGATCGTTGATCGGCCCGGCCGGCACTTTGGCGGTCTCGAGATCGGCAAGCCAGGCGGCACGCGGACGCCGCATCAGGCGCGCGGCCAGCAGCGGGATCAGGACGCCGCGATTGCGGACCCGGTCGGCGTTGCGTGCGAAGCGCGGGTCCGACGCGAGTTCGCCGCAGCCAGCGACGGCGCAGAAGCGCGCGAACTGGCCGTCGTTGCCGACGGCGAGGATGAGGTGGCCATCGGCGACCTCGAAGACCTGGTAGGGAACGACGTTCTGGTGGGCGTTGCCGGCGCGCTGCGGCGCGCTGCCGCTCGCGAGGTAGCCGGCGCCGAGATTGGCGAGCATCGCGACCTGCGTATCGAGCAGCGCCATGTCGATCGCCTGGCCCTCGCCGGTGCGGTCGCGATGGCGCAGCGCGGCAAGGATCGCAACCGTCGCGTACATGCCGGTGAAGAGGTCGGCGACCGCGACGCCGACCTTCTGCGGGCCGCCGCCGGGCGCATCGTCGGCGATCTCGGTGCGCGACGGCCCGGTCACGCTCATCAGGCCGCCCATGGCCTGGATCGCGTAGTCGTAGCCGGCGCGCTCCCGGTAGGGGCCGGTCTGCCCGAAGCCCGTGATCGAGCAGTAGACCAGTCGCGGGTTGCGCGCGAGCAGGCTTTTCGCGTCGAGGCCGCGTCGCGCAAGATCGCCGACCTTGAAGTTCTCGACCAACACATCGGCACGATCAGCGAGAGTGCGCACCAGCTCCGCACCTTCCGGTGTGGCGATGTCGATCGTCACCGATCGCTTGTTGCGGTTGGTTCCGAGGTAGTAGGCCGCCTCGGCGGTCTCGTGACCTTCCCGGTCGCGCAGGAACGGCGGTCCCCAGCCGCGGGTGTCGTCGCCGCCGGGCGCGCCCGGTACGGAGGGCTTTTCGACCTTGATGACGTCGGCACCGAGGTCGGCGAGCACCTGCGTGCACCAGGGGCCAGCGAGGACGCGTGAAAGGTCGAGGACGCGAACGCCTTCGAGCGACATCGGCGTCTGCGCGGCATCTGTCATGGGGGGATTGTCCGCGAGTCGGGATAATCGCCGCATGCACCTCCAGCGCGGGCGGCGGCCGAATTACCCGAGCGTCGCCGTCGTGCTGGCGCTCGTCGTTGCCGCCTGCGCGCCGGCGCTCGATTGGCGCGAGGCCCGACCCGAGGGGAGCGGCGTGGTGCTGATGTTTCCGTGCCGACCCCAGGATCACGAGCGCAATGTCGCCCTCGCCGGCACGATGGTGCCGATGCGTCTGCATGCCTGCAGCGCCGGTGGTGCCAATTTCGCGTTGGCGGCGCTCGATGCCGGGGATCCGGCGCGGGTGACGCCGGAGCTCGCGGCGCTGCGCGGGCAACTGCTCGGCAACCTGGCCGGGACGGCGACCGAGCAGCGTGCCCTGGCGCTCGCCGGCGCGACTCCCAATCCGCAGAGCGCTCGCATCCGCATCGTCGGCAAGCGCCCCGACGGCAGTCCTGTCGTCGCCGAGGCCGCGTTCTTCGTTAGAGGTCTTACGCTGTACCAGGCGACCGTCCTCGGCAGCAACGACACCCTCGGCGCCGCGGTCGTCGGCACCTTCTTCGACGCCATCCGCCTGCCCTGAGCCTGCCCGACGCCTGTCAGTTCGTATGCCCGGCCTCATGATCCTCGCTCACGCGCCGCTTGCCTCGGCGCTCAAGGCCGTGGCCGAGCATGCATTCCCGGACTGCGCCGGCGAGCTCAGGGCGCTCGACGTGTTGCCTGCGATGCCGGTCGAGGAAGTCGAGGCGCTCGGCCGTGCCTTGCTCGAGCAAATCGCGGCTCCCGAGGTCTTGATCTTCACCGATGTGTTCGGCGCGACACCGTGCAACATCGCCCAGCGGCTCGCCGACGGCGTCCATGTCAAGGTCGTCGCCGGCGTCAATGTGCCGATGCTCTGGCGGACCTTGTGCTACCCCCACGAGTCTCTCGAAGCCCTGGTCGCGCGCGCCCTGGCCGGCGCTACCCAGGGCGTCATGCAGGTCGCGACGGCGCGGCCGCAACTGCAGACGCTGAGGGCGCGCGGCGGTGACGATGAAGGCGACCGTCAGGATCAATAACAAGCTCGGCCTGCACGCTCGCGCGTCGGCCAAGCTCAGCAAGCTCGCCGGAAGCTTCCGCAGCGAAGTCTCGCTGAGCCGCAACGGTCGGTGCGTGAACGCCAAGAGCATCATGGGGGTGATGATGCTGGCGGCGGGATTGGGCAGCGAGGTCGAGATCGAGACTGAAGGCGAGGACGAACTTGCGGCGATGACTGCGCTGCGCGCGCTGGTCGACGACAGGTTCGGCGAAGGCGAGTAGGGCGCGCCGGCGACGTCCGCGGCGCTCGGTTCGGGAGCGCTGCGCCGACGGGCGCGCATCGTGCTTGGGACCTTCGGCGGTCACACGCCGCTGCTACGATCGATCCATGAGTTTCCAGCTCTTCGGCCTGCCTGTGTCGCGCGGGATCGCGATCGGCCGCGCGGTGCTCGTCGCTTCGAGCCGGCTCGACGTTGCCCACTACTACGTCGCGGCCGAGAACGTCGACGCCGAGATCGAGCGCTTGCGCAGTGCGCGCAACGCTGTCGCCCGCGAGCTCGGCGCGATGAAACGCGACCTGCCCGCGGAGGCGCCCGCGGAGTTGGCGGCGCTGCTCGATGTCCACCTGATGCTGCTTCACGACGAAACGCTGACCGGCGCGTCGAAGCAATGGATCCGCGAGCGCCACTACAACGCCGAGTGGGCGCTTTCGGCGCAGCTCGAGGTGCTCGCGCGCCAGTTCGACGAGATGGAGGACGAATACCTGCGCGAGCGCAAGGCCGACCTCGAGCAGGTCGTCGAGCGCTTGCTCGGCGTCCTCGCCCGCGGCGCCGATGGCGCCTCGCCGCTTGCGAGCCATGCGATCACGCCCGAGCAGAGTGGCGACGATCCGCTGGTGCTGGTCGCTGCCGACATCTCGCCCGCCGACATGCTGCAGTTCAAGGGCGGCGTCTTCCTCGGCTTCGTCACCGACGTCGGCGGCAAGACCTCGCACACCGCGATCGTGGCCCGCAGCATGGACATCCCGGCCGTGGTCGGTGCGCGCGAGGCGAGCCGACTGATCCGCCAGGACGATTGGGTCGTGATCGACGGCGACGCCGGTGTCGTCCTGGTCGATCCGACGCCGGCGGTGATCGAGGAGTACCACGCGCTCAAGCGCAAGCGCGAGGCCGGTCGTGCCCGGCTGACTCGGCTGCGGCACCTGCCAGCAGTGACTCGCGACGGCGAGCGGGTCGAGTTGCTTGCGAACATCGAGCAGCCGGGCGACGCCGCCGCGGCACTCGCGGCCGGAGCGATCGGCGTCGGCCTCTTCCGCAGCGAGTTCCTGTTCATGAATCGCGCCGGCGAGCTGCCGGGCGAGGACGAGCAGTACGAGGCATACCGCATCGCGGTGCAGGCGATGCGCGGCCGGCCGGTGACGATTCGCACCGTCGACATCGGCGCCGACAAGGAGCTCGAGCGCATGTCCGCGAACGAGCTACGTCACGAGCACGCGCTGAACCCGGCGCTCGGCCTGCGCGCAATCCGATGGAGCCTGTCGGAGCCGGCGATGTTTCGCCAGCAGCTGCGCGCGATCCTGCGCGCGGCGACGCACGGCCGGGTGCGGATCCTGCTGCCGATGGTCGCCCAGCTGAGCGAGGTGCGCCAGACGATCGATGCCTTGGCGCGCGCGCGCCAGCAGCTCGATGACGCCGGGCGCGGCTACGGGCCTGTCGAGCTGGGCGCGATGATCGAGGTGCCGGCGGCCGCGCTCGTCCTGCCGGCTTTCTTGCGTCATTTCGACTTCGTCTCGATCGGCACCAACGACCTGATCCAGTACACGCTGGCGATCGATCGCGCCGACGAAGCGGTCGCCCACCTCTACAACCCATGGCATCCGGCGGTCCTGCAACTCGTCGCGCAGACAATCGCGTGCGCAACGCGGATGTGCAAGGACGTGAGCGTTTGCGGCGAGATGGCCGGCGACCCCGCCTTTACCGAGCTCTTGCTGGGTATGGGTCTGAGGAGCTTCTCGATGCATCCATCGCAGATCCTGGCGATCAAGGAGCGTGTGCTCGGCACCGACGCGAGACGGTGGGCGGGCGCGCTCGAGCAGATCCTGCAGGCCGACGATCCGGAGCGCGAGGTCGCCGCAATGGCCGCGGAGATCGCGGCACCGCGCGGTGGCCCGCTTGTCGCAGCGGCCAACGCGCTGTAGCCTCCGTTGTAAGGGCGTCGACGAACGCCCGTGCGAGGCGTCCTTGCTGCCGACATCTCGTCTCGTCGGGCCGTCCGGCTTGACACGACTTTTCGAAACGTGCAAGAATCGTCGTCTTCGCTGATCGCGACTTCCGAGTCACTTCGGGGTCCGCCGAGCCAGCCGCCGCAAGGCCGCTCTTTAAAAACTGACAGCCGATAAGTGTGGGCGTTCGAGGCCGAGTGCTTTGGGTCGCAAGACCCGAGGTCCGCTCAACCATCACTCACGTGGTGGTGGACCTCAAACGCTCATGAAGTGAAGTTCACTTCAATTCATTGAGCAACATTCAAGATCGAACTGAAGAGTTTGATCCTGGCTCAGATTGAACGCTGGCGGCATGCCTTACACATGCAAGTCGAACGGCAGCACGGGAGCAATCCTGGTGGCGAGTGGCGAACGGGTGAGTAATA
>DASXLD010000024.1:0-22876 GCA_036496385.1 Caldimonas sp.
CGCGCGCTGTCGAAGGCGCCGGTCGAGATCATCCTCGTCGATCGCACCAATCACCACCTGTTCCAGCCGCTGCTCTACCAGGTCGCGACCGCCGGCCTCAGCGCGCCGGCGATCAGCGCGCCGATCCGCCACGCGCTGCGGCGCGAGATGCATCGCGGCAACCTCACGATCCTGAAGGCCGAGGTGACCGCCATCGACGTCGACGCGCGCACAGCCGCCCTCGACGGCGGCGACCGGGTCGCCTGGGATCACCTGATCGTCGCCGCCGGCGCGACCCACAGCTACTTCGGCCACGACGATTGGCAGCGCCATGCGCCGGGGCTGAAGACGCTCGCCGACGCTTTCGACATCCGTGCGCGCATGATCGGCGCCTTCGAGAACGCCGAGCGCAGCGGCGACGCGACCGAGCGCGAACGCTGGCTGACCTTCGTCGTCATCGGCGGCGGCCCGACCGGTGTCGAGATGGCGGGAACGATGAGCGAGATCGCGCAGCACACGCTCAGGCACGAGTTCCGCCGCATCGACCCGACCAAGACTCGCGTCCTCCTCCTCGAGGGCACGGCGCGCGTTCTCGGCAGCTTCGTCGAGAAGCAGTCGGCGCGCGCGCGCGCCCAGCTCGAGCGGCTCGGCGTCGAGGTGCACACCGAAACGCGCGTCACCGCGATCGATGCCGAGGGCGTCGGCTGCGAGGCGACGGTCGAAGGTAAGGTGCACCGCGAGCGCATCCCGGCGCGCACCGTGATCTGGGCCGCCGGAGTCGCCGGCTCGCCGCTCGGCGCGCAGCTCGCGAGCGGCAGCGGCGCGACGCTCGATCGTGCCGGCCGCGTCGTCGTCGAACCCGACCTCAGCCTGCCCGGACATCCGGAGATCGCGGTCGTCGGCGACCTCGCCAGCGCGCTCAGCCATGGGCCGGGAGGAACGCAGCCGGTTCCCGGCGTCAGCCCGGCGGCCAAGCAGATGGGACGCGCCGCCGCCGCGAATCTCGTGCGCCGGCTGCAGGGGCTGCCGACGCGGCCGTTCCGCTACCGCGACTACGGCAATCTGGCGACCGTCGGCCGCAAGGCGGCGATCGTCGAGCTCGCGGTTCCCGGCCTCGGTGCGTTGCGCTTTGCCGGTCTCGGCGCGTGGCTGTTCTGGCTGTTCGCCCACATCTACTTCCTGATCGGCTTTCGCAGCCGGCTGATCGTGATGGTCGAGTGGGCCTGGGCGTACTTCACGTACGAGCGTGGCGCGCGCGTCGTCGCCGAGCCGGCGCGGCCACCCGCCGCGCCGCCGCGCTCCTAAACTCGCGACCTCGCAGCAGAACCAACGCCATGGACACGCGCACCTCTCCCGCCCGTCTTCGCATCGAGCGCATCCAGGAGCTGCTGCGCGAAAGCGGTTGCGCTGCCGTCGTCGTGCCGTCGAGCGACCCGCATCTGTCGGAGTATTTGCCCGAGCGCTGGCAGGCGCGACGCTGGGCGTCGGGCTTCAACGGCTCGATGGCGACGCTGGTCATCACGACCGAGCGCGCCGCACTCTTCGCCGACAGCCGCTACTGGATGCAGGCCGAGCGCGAGCTTGTCGGCAGCGGCATCGAGCTGGTGCGGATCCCGACCCCGGCCGCAGCGCAGCACATCGACTGGCTGTGCGCGAACGTCGCCCGCGGGACGACGGTCGCCGTCGACGGCGGCGTGCTGGCGTTGGCAGCGGCGCGCCAGTTGCGCGAGCGTCTCGAGGCCTCGGGCGTCGCGCTGCGCAGCGATCTCGATCTCGTCGACCGCGCCTGGCCGGAGCGACCCGCTCCGCCCGGAGCGCCGGTCTACGAGCACAGCGGTCCCGAAGCGCCGCATTCCCGCGCCGACAAGCTCGCTCAGGTCCGCGCCGCGATGCGCGCTCTCGGCGCGACACACCACCTGCTCTCGACCGTCGACGACATCGCCTGGCTGCTCAATCTGCGCGGCGCCGACGTCGCCTACAACCCGGTGTTTCTCGGCCACGTGCTGCTCGACACCGCCACGGCGACGCTCTTCGTCGGCGCCGGCAAGATCGACGCGGCGCTCGCGAGTGCGCTCGGCCGCGACGGCGTTGCGGTCGCGCCCTACGAAGCGATCGACGACGCGCTCGCTGCGCTGCCCGCTGCGGCGCGACTGCTCGTCGACCCGCGACGGACGACGCTCGGCCTGGTCGAGAAGACGCGGGGAACGTTGATCGAGGCGATCAATCCGAGCACGCTCGCCAAGAGCCGAAAGAGCGATGCTGAAGCCGCCAACGTCCGCCGCGCGATGGTCGAGGACGGCCTTGCGATGTGCGAGTTCTATGCCTGGTTCGAGGCGGCGCTCGCCGATCCGGCGCGGCAGGCGCCGATCACCGAGCTGACGATCGACGAGAAGCTCAGCGAGGCGCGTGCCGGGCGCCCGGGCTACGTCGGCCCGAGCTTTGCGACCATCGCCGCCTTCAAGGCGAACGGCGCGATGCCGCATTACCGCGCCACGCCCGAGTCGCACGCGACGATCGCCGGTGACGGCCTGCTGCTCGTCGACTCCGGCGCGCAGTACCGCGGCGGCACGACCGACATCACCCGGATGTGGCCGATCGGCCGCCTCGGCGACGCCGAGCGGCGCGACGTCACGATCGTCCTGCGCGGCACGATCGCGCTCAGCCGGACGCGCTTCCCGCGCGGCACGCCGGGGCCGATGCTCGATGCGATCGCACGCGCGCCGCTCTGGGAGCACGGCCTCGACTTCGGCCACGGCACCGGCCACGGCGTCGGCTATTTCCTCAACGTCCATGAGGGCCCGCAGACGATCTCGCGCGCCGTTGCCGAGCCGGCGATGGCGATGGAGGCGGGCATGATCACGAGCATCGAGCCCGGCGTCTATCGCCCCGGGCAGTGGGGCGTACGGGTCGAGAACCTCGTTCTCAACGTGCCGGCGCGTGACACAGGCAACGACTTCGGCGAGTTCCTCGAGTTCGAGACGCTGACGCTGTGCCCGATCGACACCCGCTGCCTCGACCGGACGCTCCTGCGCGGCGACGAGATCGCCTGGCTCAACGCGTACCACGAGACCGTCGCCGAACGCCTCGCTCCGGGCCTGTCGGGCGCCGCGCTCGACTGGTTGCGCCGGCGCACCGCCGCCTTCTGACATATCGCGGCCGCAGCCCCTGCCTGACCGCCCGTCCGGGTCGGCCGACAAGCGTGCATTTTCAACGCCGACGCCCGGCGCCTCGCCGGCGTTCGACGGGCAAGCCGATAGTCTGCCGCGACGCCGCGCCGAAAGGTCCCGAAGGCGCTCAAGGTGCCGTGCGCGGTACCGAAATTGGAGGGTCGGTGCTCCCGCGGGGGGATCACTCGCCACCTTGCGGCAGGAGCAGGCCAGCTCTTCATGAACGTCTCGGAAAGCCACGCGCTGCTGCCCTCGGTCGTCGGCTTCGCGATCAGCGCCGTCCTGCTCTGGCTCGGCTCCGAAGTTTTCGCGGCCGCGCGTTCGCGCGCGCACGGGCCGATGCGGCGCCTGAAGGCGTGTGCGGTTCTCCTCGCCGGCTTCGGCCTGTGGTGGCCCGGCCATTTCATCGCTCCTCTCGGCGATGCCAGCGGCAGCGTCCTCGGCTTGCCCGTCGGTGCGCTCGCCTGGGCGCTCGCCGGGCTCGCGTTCGGAACCGCCGTCGCGGCGACCCGGCGGACGCTGCCGGCGTTCGCCGGCCTCGCCGTCGTCACGCTCCTCATTGCCTACGGTCACTCGGTCTTCGCGACCCCCGCCCTGTTCCGCGCGACCGCCGCCCTCGGCCCCTGGGGCCCGGGCCTCTCGGTCTTCTTCCTGGCGACGACGCTGGTCGGACTCGGCCTCGAGTTCAAGCCGAGCAAGAAGCTGCTCGCGATCCGGATCTGCGCCGCGATGCTGTGCGCGGTGCTGCTGACGATTGCCGCGTCGGCGTCGGCCGAAGGCGAGGCCGGCATGACGTCGCCCTGGGCCGAGGCGCTCCTCGTCGGCGCGCTGGTCGGCATCGCCCTGACGATGCTCGACGCGCTGCGCGGCAGCGGCCCGCGCGACGACGAGCCGGCGCGCCGCCCGCTGAGCGCAGGCGCAGTGCCGACCGTCGACAGCCTGACGCAGCTGCCGACCCGCGTCTATTTCGAGGACCGGCTCGCTGCCGCGGCTACCAAGGCCGACGCCAACGCGAGCCGACTCGCCTTGCTCTTCATCGACCTCGACGGCTTCAAGCCGGTCAACGACACCTACGGCCACTCGATCGGCGACCTCGTTCTCGAGCAGGTTGGCCAGCGCCTGAAGGCGATGTCGCGCGGCAAGGACGTCGTCGCCCGGGTCGGCGGCGACGAGTTCCTGCTGCTGCTCACCAACGTCACTTCGCAGGAGGCGATCGCGCACGTCGCCGACCGGCTGATCCAGGGCCTGTCGGCGCCCTACGCTGCAGAAGGCCGCGAGGTGATGATCTCTTGCTCGGTCGGTATCTCGATGTACCCCGACGGCTGCAGCCACGCCAAGCTGATCGCCCGCGCCGACGCCGCGATGTACGCATCGAAGCGCTCGGGTGGCTCGACGCACTGCTTCTATTCGAGCGCGATGGACGCTGACGCCGAGGCGCAGTTCGAGCTGCTGCGCGACTTGCGCAAGGCCGTCGTCACCAAGGAATTCGAGCTCCTGTACCAACCGAAGATCGACGCCAAGAGCGGCAAGGTGACCGCGGTCGAAGCGCTGCTGCGCTGGAAGCATCCGACGCGCGGGATGCTGCTGCCGAGCGCGTTCATCCCGATCGCCGAGCGCTTCGGCCTGATCGGCCAGATCGGCAACTGGGTGATCGAGGATGCTTGTCGGCAGAGCCGCCAGTGGCGCGAGAAAGGCGTGCGGATGCGCGTCGCGATCAACCTCTCGGCGCACCAGATGCGCCAGGACGACATCGTCGACCGCATCACCGGCGCCTTGCATGCGCACAAGATCCACCCATCGCTGCTGACCTGCGAGATCACCGAATCGGCGGCGATGGAGGACACCAAGACGACGCAGGCGACATTCCGCCGCCTCGGCGAGCTCGGCACGCATCTCTCGATCGACGACTTCGGCACCGGCTACTCGAGCCTCAGCTACCTGAGGAAGCTCCCGGCCGAGGAGCTGAAGATCGACCGCAGCTTCATCATGGACCTCGAGCACAGCGCCGACGCCCGCGCGGTCGTCGACGCCGTCATCAAGCTCGCCCACGCGCTTGGCCTCAAGGTCGTCGCCGAAGGCGTCGAGAACCAGCGCCAGCAGCACGTCCTCGTCCAGATGGGCTGCGACGAGCTGCAAGGGTTCCTGTTCGCCAAGCCGATGTCGGCGCGCGCCCTCATGCTGTGGGCTGTCAACGACCGCTCCGAGGGGGCGTCGGTATTCAAGCCGTCGCTGTTCGACGAAACCCGCCAATCCGACCCTGCCGGCGCTGCCCGGCGGGCCTGATCCGTCCCGTTCTGGATCGGGGACTGCCCGCCACGGCGCGAGTTCGTCGGCCGAAGACGCGACTCGTCGGACCGAAGGCGCGCCTCGTCGCAAGTCGCTGGGCAGGCGCGTTCCGTCTCCCTACATTGCCTGCCAACGCGTCAGCCGATGCCCAGACAGAAGGAGCCGATCATGACCAACGACAACCTGTTTTCCGCCGTCGTCACGTTCAGCCTGATGGCCGGTGCGACGATCGCGTTCGGCGCCGATCTGGTCCAGTCCAGGCACGCACCGACCGCCAGGCAGATGGTCACGATGCCGACCGTGACGGTCGTCGGCAAGCGGATCGCCGCGGCCGACTGGATCACGCTGCCAACGGTGACGGTGATCGGCAGGCGCGTCGCGCCGACCGAGGTCGCCGCCAACATCGGAGCCGTCGAGCAATGGGTCGAGTGAGCCGAGGGCGGCCAAAGCAGCCTCCCGCTCCGACCGCAACGGCCGCCTTCGGGGCGGCCGTTGTCGTTTGGAGCCAGCGCGTCCGCTGCGGGCAGCCCGGCAACGGCCGGCAGCGCAACGACGCTCGTCGGCGTGCAGCGCGACTCATCGCCGCCAATCTGCGCTTCGTCGCAAGCCGCTGGCGAGGTGCTGGCCGGCTGCCTACATTCACCGCCAACGCATCACCCGATGCGCCCAGACGGAAGGACCGATCATGCGCACCGAAAACTTTTTCTCCGCAGTCCTGACATTCGGCATGCTGGCGGGCGGCGCGATCGGCTTCGCGGGGCAGCTGCTCCCCACCGACCAAGCGGTCGCCACGCTGCCGACCGTGACCGTCATCGGCCGCCGGGTCGCCGAAGCCGACCCGGTGACGTTGCCGACCGTGATGGTGGTCGGCCGCATCGCCCCGACCGAGGTCGCCGCCGAGACCGAGACCGTCCAGCAACGCGTGCAGTGAGCGGGCGGCCGTCCCCCGGCGGCCTGCCATCCCCACCGCAACGGCCGCCTTCGGGCGGCCGTTGTCGTTCAGGGCGCCGGCCGCGGGCGACCGGCGAAAATGCCGATCGCCGCGAGACCGTCGCCGCGCTTCACGGCGGCGCCGCCCTAGGCACCGGCCCGCTGCAGGCGCGCGGCGAGGGCTTGCTCGAGCGTATCGGCGCTGTCGGCGAGGTGCGCCTTCGTCTCCTCGCCGAGGCCGGGACGGTGGCTCGCGACATGGATCTTCTCGAGCAGCGCGCGCGCCTGTGCCCGCACCGTGCTGCGCGTATCGGCGCGCGCCGCCGCGCCCGGGCGAACCAGCAGCGCGGCGATCCGGTTGACATGGTCGCGCTGCACCTCGCGGCGCAGGGGCGCGATGTCGCCGCGGCCGTCGAGCTCGCTCCAGACCGCCTGCGTGAGGCGGCCGTACAACTCGGGCATGCGCAGCGCGCGCGCCGCGCCGGTCGGTGCTTTTTCGCTGCTTTCGAGGAGGCGGGTCGCGACCCTGTCGCTCATCAGCACGGCGAGGAGAGCGTGCTGCAGGCCGAGTACCTGCTCCGACGGCGAATAGTCGGTCTGCGCCGAGCCGTCGCCGCTGCGTAGCGCCTCCAGCCGCTCGCTGAAGTCGGTGCCGAGCTTTCTCTGCAGCCCAGGGGAGACGCGAAAGCTGTCGGCGGCGAGCAGACTGCCGGTGATGAGATCGAGCGCGTCGCGTTGCTCGGCCGCCGGCACCGGCGTCAACGGATCACGCCCGGTGCCGGGCGCGTCGCGGACCGTGCGGACGCCGCCGATCTGGCGCGACAGCACGTTGGCGGCGCGCGCGACGTCGCGCAGCGCGTAGCTCACCGAACGCTTGAGGACGTTGTAGTCCTGGTCGGATCTGAGCGTCCGGGTCTCCTGGCGCTTGAGCAGCTCCTGGGCAATCGCGATCCGCTTTTTCGCGAACGTGATGACGTCGCTGCCGAGGTCGAACTGCAACGTCTCCGGATCGACGCCGATGAAGTTGTCCTCGTCGGTGCCGTAGGCGAGCAACGGCTCGGCACTGCGGCCAGCAATCTTCTCGAGCGCGGCGCGCTCGTCGGCCGCCGTCAGCCCCGACGGCAGCGGCTTGTACGCGTATTCGATCGCCCAGTAGTCGTACGGCCCCAGCGTGTCGTTGAACGGCGTGCCGTAGTGGTCGCGCGGCTCGTCGGCGGCGTTGAGGTTGATCGGCGCGTACTCCATCACCGAGCCGGTGATGCCGTGCTCCTTGGTGAACACCGGGTCGGCGAGCTGCTGCTGGGTGTAGACCCGCGAGGCGCGGAAGTTGTGGCGCAGGCCGAGCGTGTGGCCGACCTCGTGCATCGTCACGTCCTTCAGGTAGGCGTTGACGAACGCCTCGGCCTCGGCGCTTCCGGGCTCGAGATCGCCGCGCGCCTCGAGGACGTCGGTCGCGTACGTCATCTGTTCGGCCGCCGACTCGCCGTAGGTGCAGACACGGCCGGAGAGCAGGCGGGCGAGCTCGTCGGGGCTGGCGTCGGTGCTGCCGAACGGGTTGTCGACGCCGCTCGCCGACAGGATCTGCGAGCGCGCGGCGCGGATGTTTCGCGACGACAGGCTCTCGATGCCGATGTCGGCGTCGAGGATCTCGCCGCTGCGCGGGTCGACATGGCTCGGCCCGACCGCGCCGAACGTCGGCGACGCGTTCGTCATCCAGCGGATCGACGCGCGGCCGTAGTCGAGGGTGTCGAAGTTGGCGTTCTCGGGCTGGACCTCGACTCGGATCGCATCCTTGAAGCCGATCTTCTCGAACGCCTTGTTCCACTCGAGCACGCCGGCGGTGATCGAGGCGCGGTACTTGAGCGGGATCGTGTGATCGAGCCAGTACACGATCGGCTTGACCGGCTCGGAGAGCGCCGCCGCCGGATCCTTCTTCTCGAGCCGCCAGCGGTTGACGAATCGCTGCCGCGGCGTGCGCTGCAGGTCGTTGCTGAAGTCGTAGCGGCCGCTCTCGAAATAGCCGACGCGCGGATCGGCGCGGCGGCCGTGCATCGGCTCGGCCGGCAGGCGCGCCAGCGAATAGTGAATGGTGAGAAAGAGGCTGCGCGGGTCGGGCAGCGACCGCGGCGCCGACGGCGCCATGGCGGGCGGCATTCCCGGCATCGGAACCGAGATCGACGCCGTCGCGTAGTGGCCGAGCACCTCGATAACGATGGCGTCCGGAGTCGATCGCGCCGTCGTGATCGCCGAGTTGCGGGCGTCGAAGGCATAGCCCTGGCGGTACGCGCGCTGCAGGTCCATGCCGAAGCCGAGCAGGTCAGCGAGGAAGAGCGCGTTCGCCTCGACCAGGACCGCCTTGTGCTCGGGCTCGGGCAGGCTCAGCACCGGCGCGCTCGAGAGCAGGCTCGGCGAATAGCCGGCCTCGATCGCCGCCGCTTCCGGGGTGCCGGCCTTGGCGACGTAGCCGGTGTTCAGCCAGATCATCTGCACCTGGTTGTGGATGCGGCGGAACTCGACGATGCCGTCGTCTTCCATCAGGCCGCCGTAGAAGTTGCGCTCGCCGATCCCGGTCTTCAGCTTCGGCGAGAGAAAGAACGGCTTGTCGAAGTCGTCGGGCCTGAGCTCGAGCCAGACCTTGTCGTCCTTCTGCCAGAACGCGAGCACGCCGTCGCTGCGCTTGGCGTCCTTGATGACGTCGGCGAACGGCCTGAGGCCGCCGCTCGCGGCGACGACCGGCGGCGCGCCCGGTGGCCTCAGGCCCGAGGCGGCGCCGCCGGGACCGGTCGGGCCCGATGGTGCCGACGCACCCGCTGCCGGTCCGGCAGCGCCGGTGACGAAGGTCTGAAAGGTCGTGCAGCCGGCCAGCGCGGCGCCGGCGGCGATGACGAAGGCGAGCGCGCGGACGGGGGTGAGGCTCAAAGTGGACATGCGGGAAATCCTCGACGAGGCGAGCGGGAAGCGCATTCGATGGTACGGCGGCGGATTGGTTCGCGAAACGGGCGGAATTCGCATCCGCGTGCGGCTCGGGTGTCGTCTTCGGAATTCAGTGCATCGGCCGGAAGCGCAGCCGCTTCGGCTTGGCGCCCTCCTCGCCGAGGCGCTTCTTCTTGTCGGCCTCGTACTCCTGGTAGTTGCCGGCGTAGAAGAACCACTTCGAGTCGCCCTCGGCGGCGAGGATGTGGGTCGCGATGCGGTCGAGGAACCAGCGGTCGTGGCTGATGACGAGCACCGAGCCGGCGAACTCGAGCAGCGCGTCCTCGAGCGCGCGCAGCGTCTCGACGTCGAGGTCGTTCGACGGCTCGTCGAGCATCAGCACGTTGGCGCCGATGGCGAGCGTCTTGGCCAGATGCAGCCGGCCGCGCTCGCCGCCGGAGAGGCTGCCGACGAGCTTCTGCTGGTCGTTGCCCTTGAAGTTGAAGCGGCCGAGATAGGCGCGGCTCGGCATCGTGAACTTGCCGACGACGAGGTTGTCGAGGCCGCCCGAGACGTCCTGCCAAACGGTCTTGTCGTTCGCGAGGTCATCGCGGCTCTGGTCGACGAACGCCATCTTCACGGTCGGCCCGGTCTTGACGTTGCCGCTGTCGGGCTTTTCCTTGCCCGAGATCAGGCGGAACAGCGTCGACTTGCCTGCGCCGTTCGGGCCGATGATGCCGACGATCGCGCCCGCCGGCACCTTGAAGCTGAGCTCGTCGATCAGCAGCCGATCGCCGAAGCTCTTGCTGACGTTCTCGAACTCGATCACCTCGTGGCCGAGGCGGTCGGCGACCGGGATGAAGATCTCGTTGGTCTCGTTGCGCTTCTGGTACTCGACGTCGGAGAGCTCCTCGAAGCGCGCCAGGCGCGCCTTGCTCTTCACCTGCCGGCCCTTCGGGTTCTGGCGCACCCACTCGAGCTCCTTCTTCATCGCCTTGGTGCGCGCGTCTTCGGTCTTCTGCTCCTGCTCGAGGCGCTGCTCCTTCTGGTCGAGCCAGGTCGAGTAGTTGCCCTTGTAGGGGATGCCCATGCCGCGGTCGAGCTCGAGGATCCACTCGGCGGCGTTGTCGAGGAAGTAGCGGTCGTGCGTGATCGCGACGACGGTGCCCGGGAAGCGCTGCAGGTACTGCTCGAGCCAGTCGACCGATTCGGCGTCGAGGTGGTTGGTCGGCTCGTCGAGGAGCAGCATGTCGGGCCGCGACAGCAGCATGCGGCAGAGCGCAACGCGCCGCTTCTCGCCGCCCGAGAGCTTGCCGACGACGGCATCCCACGGCGCGAGCCGCAGCGCATCGGCGGCGATCTCGAGCTGCAGGTCGGTGTTCTCGCTGCCGGCGGCGGCGATCTTGGCCTCGAGCTCGCCCTGCTCGGCGGCGAGGACGTCGAAGTCGGCATCGGGCTCGGCGTAGGCGGCGTAGACCTCGTCGAGGCGTTTCTTCGCCGCCAGCGCGCCGCCGATCCCTTCCTCGACCGCCTGGCGCACGGTCTGGTCGGGGTCGAGCACGGGCTCCTGCGGCAGGAAGCCGATCTTCAGCCCCGGCATCGGCGTCGCCTCGCCTTCGATGTCGTGGTCGAGGCCGGCCATGATCCTCAGCAGCGTCGACTTGCCCGAGCCGTTCAGGCCGAGCACGCCGATCTTGGCGCCCGGGAAGAACGAGAGCGAGATGTTCTTGAGGATCTGGCGCTTGGGCGGAACGATCTTGCCCACGCGGTTCATCGTGAAGACGTACTGAGCCATGCGAGGACCGGACGCGAGCGCCCGGCGAAGGAAAGGTTGGGAAGCCGCCGCGCGAGGCTCGCGCGGGCCGATCCGCTATTGTCGCCTCGCCGCGGCCCGGCCGCGGATTCAGGCCGCGAAGCCGGCCAGCTCGAGGCTCTGGCGATGGTGCTCGCGGTGCGCCGGGTCGCGGTAGTGCAGCGCCGCGAGGTAGTCGGCGGTCCGAAACGTCGGCGCGATCGCCAGCGTCGCTTGCCGCTGCTCGGCCGCCGCAGTGGCGTCGCCGAGCTGGGCGTGGCAGCCGGCGACGCACGCGCGGTGCATCGCATCGGGGGCGCTGATGCACATCAGCGCCTCGATCGCCTCGCCGTAGCGATGGGCGGCGAAGCAGGCGCGCGCGAGGTGGCCCCAGAAGCGCTCGGGGTGGTAGGGATTGAGGCGCATCGCCTTCTTGATCCACTCGATGCCTTCTTCGGGCTGGCCGATCCAGGTCAGGATCTCGCCCTGCTGGACGACGACCAGGTCGTCGTTCGGGTTCAGGCTGAGCGCACGCCGCTGGTGGTAGACCGCCTTGTCGAAGTTTTCCTGGATGACGTTGATCGCCGCCAGGATGCGGTGCACGTCGCAGTCGTTGTCGTCGAGCGCGAGCGCCGTCTGCAGCTCCGCCATGATCCGCACCTGCGTTTCCGGGCGGCTCTCGCACCAGTCGTAGACCCAGGTCTGGCCGAGGACGCAGGCCTTCCACGCGTGCGCATGCGCATAGCTCGGGTCGAGCTGGATCGCCCGGTCGAGAAGTTGCTGCGCGCGGGCGTTGTCTTCGCGATTGCTGCGGTGGTGCAGCACCTTGCCGGTGAGGACGCACTCGTATGCGGCCATGTTGTCGGTCGTCAGGCGCGCGACGCGATCGCGCGCTGCCGCCTCGACGCGGCCCGGCAGCGTGGCGACGATCGCGCTCGTGACCTCGTCCTGGATCGCGAAGATGTCCTCGAGCTCGCGGTCGTAGCGCTCGGCCCAGAGATGCCGGTCGGTCGACGCATCGATCAGCTGGACGGTGATGCGCACGCGTCGCCCGGACTTGCGCACGCTGCCTTCGACGACGTACTGCACGCCGAGCTCGCGCGCGAACTTCTGCACCTCGACCGCCTTGCCCTTGTACTTGAACGACGAGTTGCGCGAGATGACGAACAGCTCCTTGAAGCGCGAGAGCTCGGTGATGATGTCTTCGGTGATGCCGTCGGCGAAGAACTCCTGCTCGCTGTCGCCGCTCATGTTGTTGAACGGCAGGACGGCGATCGAGGGCTTGTCGACGCGGTCGCGGGGCGCCGCCCGGGCAGCGGCACGCGCCGGCTGCGCCGCACCGTCTCCGCCGGCCGCGCCCGGCGCTCCGCGAGCGGCCGACCGGACGCGGTAGGCACGCACCGGCTCGGCGATGTTCTTGACACGCTGCTCGCCGAGCTCGTCGAAGCTCGCGGCGACGCGTCTCTTCACCACCGCCAGGACGGACTCCGAGACGGTGACGCCGCCCGGCTCGGCGATGCCTTCGAGGCGCGCCGCGATGTTGACGCCGTCGCCGTAGACCGAGCCGTCGCTCTTTTCCATCACGTCGCCGAGGTGGATGCCGATCCGAAACAGCATCCGGCAATCCTCGGCGAGCTCGCGCGCGCCATCGCCGAGCGTGCGCTGCACCGCGAGCGCGCAGTCGACCGCGCCGGCAGCGCTGTCGAAGACGGCGAGCACCGAGTCGCCGGCCATGTCGACGACGCGGCCCTGGTGCGACGCGATCGCCTCCCGGAACACCGCCCGCGCGCTGTCGAGCGCGGCGACCGTGCCGCACTCGTCGCAGCCCATCAGGCGCGAATATCCCGCGACGTCGGCGACGAGGATCGTCGCCAGACGCTGGCGAAGCGCACTGTCGGTCGTGGCCATGGCTCCAGGGGAATGCGGGCAGATGGTAGTACGGCCGACTTCTCCCCACCTTACAGACTTCGCGAAGCATCGCTCGAAACCGGTAGCTCCTGGCCTCGGCACCAGGATCGACCCCGACCCGGTACAATGCAGCCTCGCGTCGCGATCGTTTCCAGTCAGCGTCGACGCAGTCGCTTCCGACTCCCTCCTCCCGTCTGCCTTCGACTGGCGCTCGCTCGAAGCGAGCAGCAGGCCGATGAACCTGGCAGAACTCCAGATGTCCTTCGATTCCCTCGGCCTGGCCGAGCCGCTGCTGCGTGCCGTGCACGAAGCGGGCTACACCACGCCCACCCCGATCCAGGCGCAAGCCATTCCCGCCGTCCTCTCGGGCGGCGACGTCATGGGCGGCGCCCAGACCGGCACCGGCAAGACGGCCGGCTTCGTCCTGCCGTTGCTGCAGCGGCTGATGACGAAGCCCGCGGTCCGCGACGCGCGCGGCAAGCTCCCGATCCGCTGCCTGATCCTGACGCCGACGCGCGAGCTCGCCGCGCAGGTCGAGGAGAGCGTGCGCACCTACGGCAAGCACTCGCGATTGACGAGCATGGTGATGTTCGGCGGCGTCGGCATGCAGCCGCAGCTCGACAAGCTCAGGCGCGGCGTCGACATCCTCGTCGCCACTCCCGGGCGCCTCCTCGACCACCATGGCCAGCGCACGCTCGACCTCTCGCACGTCGAGATCTTCGTCCTCGACGAGGCCGATCGCATGCTCGACATGGGCTTCATCCACGACATCAAGAAGGTCCTCGCGGTGCTGCCGGCGAAGAAGCAGAGCCTGCTCTTCTCGGCGACCTTCAGCGACGAGATCAAGGCGCTCGCCGACCGCTTGCTCGCCAAGCCGCAGCTGATCGAGGTCGCGCGCCGCAACCAGGCCGCCGAGCTCGTCGCCCAGAAAGTGCATCCGGTCGGCCGCGAGCTGAAGAAAGACCTGCTGACGCACCTGATCAAGACGAACGACTGGCATCAGGTGCTCGTCTTCACGCGCATGAAGCACGGTGCGAATCGCCTCGTCGAGCACCTGCTGAAGCAGGGCATCAGCGCGATGGCGATCCACGGCAACAAGAGCCAGACGGCGCGCACCAAGGCGCTCGCCGACTTCAAGAAGGGCGACCTGCAGGTGCTCGTCGCGACCGACATCGCCGCGCGCGGCATCGACATCGACCAGCTGCCGCACGTCGTGAACTTCGAGATCCCGAACGTTCCCGAGGACTACGTGCACCGGATCGGCCGCACCGGTCGCGCCGGCTCGCCGGGCGAAGCGATCTCGCTCGTGTCGGTCGACGAGAACATCTTCCTGCGCGACATCGAGCGCCTCATCAGGCACGAGATCGTGAAGGAGGTCGTGCCCGGCTTCGCGCCGCCGGCGCACGAGCGGCCCGAGCCGATCGTCCTCGGCCGGATGGTGATCGGCGAAGGCGCCGGCCGCGGCGGCGCGCGGCCGCGCCGCGACGACGAGGCACGCGGCAACGGGTCGCGGCGACACGACGGTAGCCGGCGCGACGGCGCTTCGCTTGCGGGCGGTCGGCGCGACGGCCAGCGCAGCGGCGGCGCGCACCCGGGCGGCGCGCGGCGGCCGCCGGCGCCGAAGCGCTAGCCGGCACGGCGGCAGGAGCGGCCGGCCGGCCGACGCGGCGCGGCGGGCTCGGCCGCGGCTGAGCGTTCACTCCTCGCCGCGCTTCATCCGCAGCCGCACGCGGGCTTCCCTGCCGCGCGACTTCCACGCCGAAAGCTGCTGTCGACGCTCGACCCAGCTCAGGGCGTCGCGCCGGTGCTCGCGCAGCAGCTTCTGGAAGTTGTGCAGGCGATCGGGATCGACACCTTCCTGCACCGCACAGCCCGGCTCGCCCTGATGGGCGCAGTCGCGGAAGCGGCAGCGCGCCGCGAGCGTCGCGACGTCGGCGAAAGTCGCCAGCAGCGCGTCGTCGTCGGCGTCGGGCCGAAGCGTCCGCAGACCCGGCGTGTCGACGATGCAGCCGCCGCCGGGCAACCGATGCAACGAGCGCGCGGTCGTCGTGTGCATGCCGCGGCCGTCGTGGCTGCGAACGGCGCCGGTGTCCTGGACGGCAGCACCGAGCAGCGTGTTCGTCAGCGTCGACTTGCCAGCACCCGACGAGCCGAGGACGACGAGCGTCTGGCCGCTGCGATCGAGATCCGCGAACGCCGCCGCGCTGCGCGGATCGGTGGCGTCGACGGCGACGACTTCGAGGTCGGCGGGGAGACGGCGGCCGAGCTGCGCGAGCAACTCGTCGCGCCGCTCGGGGTCGCGGGCGGCGATGTCGGCCTTGCTGAGCACGACCCGCGGCCGCACGCCGCTCGCCGTGACGAGCGCCAGGTAGCGTTCGAGGCGGCGCAGGTTGAAGTCGTCGTCGAGGCCCATGACGATGAGCGCGCGGTCGACGTTGCTGACGATCGCGTGGACGCTGCCGTCGCCGTCGCGGCGGCAGATCCGTGAGGTCGGCGCGATCAGCTCGCGGGCCCAGAGGTCGCCGGCGCCATCGGCGGCGGCGAGCACCCAATCGCCGACGGCGAGCGCGTCGGCGCCGCTGCGCAGAAGCCGCGGCAGCGCCCGTGCAGGGCGCACGTCGAATCCGTCGCTCAGCTCGAGGCTGCCGCGATGGACGATGGTGATGCGCATCGGCACAAGATCGGTGCCGCGATGCGCCGCGGCAGCGGCGGCGGCGCGCAGCGCGAGCGCGTCGCTCAGGCCGATCGCCCGCAGGCGATCGAAGTCGATGATGTTCATGAAGCTCCAACGTTCAAGGCGCGCCGCCTGCAGGGCAGGCGGGACACGAACGCGCAGGACGCCGTTGCGTTGCGCGCGGCGACGCTCAGCCGCGCGCGGCAGGCACTTGCGTTCGGAGCTCTGGAAGGTGCGCGACGCGGATGCGTCGGCGCGGAGTCAGCGGCGAATCAGGCGAGCGCGCGCGAAGGAGCGGCAGGGACCTGGGAGGCAGTGGGCTGGTGCATGTCGTCCTCCTTCGCTGCGTTGCTCGGCGGGCCGACGATCGCGTCGGAGCTTGCGGCGGTCGTGGCGATCGCCGGGGCGCGAAGTCTCGCACGGTCGCGCCCGCGGGTCAACGCGCTCGCGCGCCGGCGTGCCGCTCTTGCATCGGCGCCGATGCGCCGCACATGCGGTCGAGGGTCATTGCCGACCCGTATCATCGCCGCGCCATTCGCTGCGGTGGCCCGAAGGAGACACCCATGAGATCGCTCGCCCTGGCACTCGCCCTCGTCTTCGCAACGACGGCGCTCGCTCCCACCGCCGCTGACGCGCGCAGGATCGGCGGCGGCGGCGCCGTCGGCATGCAGCGCAGCCTGCCGCCGCGGGCGCCGGAAGCGATGCCGGCGAAACCTGCGGCGCCGGTGGCGCAGCAGCCCACTACGCCGACGGCAGCGGCGGCGGCGGCGGCCGCGCCGCGGCGCTCGTGGCTCGGCCCGATCGCCGGCCTTGCCGCCGGCCTCGGCATCGCCGCACTCATGAGCCACCTCGGCTTCGGCGCCGAGTTCGGCAGCTTCGTCACGCTGCTCCTGCTCGGACTCGTCGCGGTGATGGCGGTCCGCTTCCTCATGCGCCGGTTCGCGCCGGCGTCCGCGAGCGGCGCGATGCAGTACGCGGGCGCAGGCGCGCCGGCGTCGTCGTCGGCGACGGCATTCGGCTCGGCGAGCAACGCCGCGGCGACGGCAGCGGCGTTCGCGCCGCCGGCACCGACGCAGCCACTGCCGGCCGGGTTCGACGCTGCCGGGTTCGAGCGAGTCGCGAAGATGATCTTCATCCGCCTGCAGGCGGCCAACGACGCCGGCGACGTCGACGACCTGCGCGCATTCACGACGCCGGAGATGTTCGCAGCCATCAAGCTCGACCTCCAGGATCGCGGCGGCGCCGGCCAACGCACCGATGTCGTCCGCATCGACGCCGAAGTGCTCGACGTCGCAGCCGAGGCCGATCGGCAGATCGTCAGCGTCCGCTTTCACGGCCTGATCCGCGAACAGGCCGATGCGCCGGCCGTGCCGTTCGACGAGGTCTGGCACCTCGTCAAGCCGGCCGACGGCAGCCGCGAGTGGGCGATCGCCGGCATCCAGCAGCCGGCAACGGCGGCCACGGGCGCCTGAGGACAGCAGCGCCGCCGGCCGCCAGCGCTCGCCGTGTTCGACATCCTCGCCCTCGGCGAGGCGATGGTCGAGTTCAACCAGACCGGCGCAGCCGGTGGCCGCCTCTATCTGCAAGGCTTCGGCGGCGACACGTCGAACTTCGCCGTCTCGGCAGCACGCCAGGGCGCGAAGGTCGGCTATCTCTCTGCGCTCGGCGACGACGTCTATGGCGCGATGCTGCGCACGATGTGGCGCGAGGAAGGCATCGATGATTCGGGCGTCACCAACGATGCCAGTGCCTTCACCGCGATCTATTTCGTCAGCCACGACGACGCCGGGCATCACTTCACGTTCTTTCGCCGCGGCTCGGCGGCGAGCCGGCTGAGCTTCGCGCAGCTGCCGGCGGGCGCGTTCGCGACAACCCGCGTCCTCCATCTCTCGGGAATTTCGCTCGCGATCTCCGAGACGGCGCGCGAGACAGGCCTGGCGGCGATGCACGCCGCCCGCGCGGCCGGTGCGGTGGTCTCGTTCGACACCAACTTCCGCGCCAAGCTCTGGCCTCCGGCAACCGCGCGCGCGGTGATCGAGGAGGCGATCGGGCTGTCCGACATCTGCCTGCCCGGCCACGACGACCTCGCCGCCCTCACCGGGCTCTCGTCGCCCGAGGCGATGGTCGATCGCTGTCTCGGCCTCGGCGCGCGCATCGTCGCGCTCAAGCACGGCGTGCACGGCGCCTGGATCGCGGATGCGACGCATCGCGTCCGGATCGCGCCGCATCCGTGCACGCCGGTCGACGCGACCGGAGCCGGAGATGCGTTCGGCGGCGCGTTCGTCGCCCGCATCGTCGCCGGCGACGACCTTGCGGCCGCCGGCCGCTATGCGGCTGCGACGGCGGCGCTTTCGACCGAGGGCATCGGAGCCGTCGAGCCGATCCCGCACGCCGCGCGAGTCCACCGGGCGCTCGGCAGCGCCGCCTAGCGCATCATTTCTCGGCCGCCGCCTTGAGGTTGGCGAGACCCTGCTCGAAATCCTTGCCGATCATCTTGTCCATGTCGACGAAGAGTCCCATCACCTTCGAGACGAACGGCGCCGGCCCGCGCATCTGCCAGCTCACCTCGGTCGCGCCGGCGCGCGGCGCGAGAGAGAACTCGGTGATGTTGTGGGCTTCGAACGGACGCACGAAATCGAGCTGGATGACGACCTTCGACGGCGGCGCGACGTCCCTGATTTCCATCCGGCCGGCGCCGACCTTGCGCGAGCCCTCCCACGCATAGGCCGCGCCCGGTCCGCTGGCCGCACCCGAGTGCGTCCGCTTCATGTCGGGATCGAGCTTTTCCCACGGCGACCAGGCCGGCCACTGGCGAAAGTCGACCAGGAACGGATAGATCTTCTCGGCCGCGGCGGCGATCGAGGCACTGCGCTGGACCGTGAAGTCGCTCGGGCGCATCGCCGCAGCGACGACGACACCGACGATGAGCACGGCAATGACGACGAGAACGGTTTGCCACATGCGAGCCTCCTTGCGTGACGAAGCGGGGACCTCAACCGTGCGGCGCGGCGGGCCCCTGGAACGACCCGGCGCGCACGGTGAGGACGAGGGTGTCGCGATGACCATGGCCCGCGAGCGGCTGGATCGGCGTGCTCTCGTGGATGACGCGTGCATCGTCGAGGATGAGCGCCGTCCACGGCTCGAACATGGTGAAGCGCAGGCCGACCGGGCCGTCGGCGGCGAAGACACGCGTCTCGCCACCCTTGATGCCTTCGCGACCGACCAGGACGACGGCGACGAAATCGACGCCGTCGCGGTGCGCGCCCTCCGGCGTCGGCCGGCCGATGCCATTGGTGGTGTCGATCCGGAACTGGTGCGCCTCGACGAACCAGGGCTGCGCGCCCTTGAATGCAGATGCCAGCGCGGCGAATGCGACCAGCATGCGCTGCCACGACGGTGCCGCGAGGACGCCGGCGTCGATCGGATCGAACCAGCGCTCGAGGCCGCCGTGGAGCGCGTTGTATTCGATCGGTTGCCAGTGCGCGCGCTGGGCAACGAGCCGCACGTCGTCGCCGTCGATGATGAAGCTCGAGTGGCGGCGCCGCCGGTAGCGGCCGCCGTCGCGAAGATGGCGATCGGGGGGCAGTTCGTCCCAGGACGCCCTCAGCGCATCGAGCTCGGCGACGGTGGTCGCCGCGAAGCGGGCGAAATCCGCCGGCGCGAGCAGCGCGTGGCCGCGTTCGGCGAGCGACGACGCAAGAGCAGCCAGTGGCGTCGTCGAAGCGGCGACCGTTCGGTCGTTCATCGGCCGTGCCGCTCGCGCGCCAGCGCCGCGCCCTTCGCCAGCGCCGCGAGCTTGGCCTCGGCGACCTCGCGACGCATCGGCGCGAGGCCGCAGTTGGTGCAAGGGAAGAGGCGCTCGGGCGGGATGTAGCGCAACGCCCGCCCGATCGTCTCGGCGATCTCCTCCGGAGTCTCGACGACATCGGAGGCGACGTCGATGACTCCGACCATCACGTCCTTGCCGTCGAGGAGGCGCATCAACTCGGCCGGGACATGCGAGTGGAAGCATTCGAGCGAGACCTGGTCGATGCGGCTCCTGGCAAGGGCCGGGAACACCTGCTCGTACTGGCGCCACTCGTCGCCGAGCGTCGCCTTCCAGTCGACGTTGGCCTTGATCCCGTAGCCGTAGCAGATGTGGACGGCGGTCTTGCACTTCAGCCCTTCGGCAGCACGCTCGAGCGCGGCGACGCCCCACTCGGCAGCGTCGGCCATGTAGACGTTGAACGCGGGCTCATCGAACTGGATGATGTCGACGCCGTCCGCCTCGAGGCCGCGCGCTTCCTGGTTGAGCAGCTCGGCGAACGCGAACGCCATCTCGATGCGGCCCGCCTTGCCTTCGCCGTAGTGACGATCGGCGACGGTGTCGACGATCGTCATCGGTCCGGGCAAGGTGAACTTCAGCTTCTTCGTCGTGTGGGCGCGCGCCAGCCGCGCCTCGGCCGCATGGACGCGGCCGGCCAGGCGCAGCGGCCCGACCACCTGCGGCACCATCGCGTCGTAGCGGTTGTCGCGGATACCCATCTTCACCTTGTGCTCGAAGTCGATGCCATCGACCTGCGCAAGAAAGCCGTGAACGAAGTGCTGGCGCGACTGCTCGCCGTCGCCGACGATGTCGATGCCGGCGTCTTCCTGCACCTTCAGCCACAGCAGCGTCGCGTCGGCCTTGGCGCGCTCGAGCGCGGCGCCGCTCGCCTTCCATTCGGGCCACAGCTTTTCGGTCTCGGCCAGCCACGAGGGCTTGGGCAGGCTGCCGGCGATGGCGGTTTCGAACATCAACGACTCTCCTTTGGCGACGCCTGCGGCGAGGCGACGATGCGCTCCGGGTTTGAGCTACCGTCGGCGCGTGAGCGCCGCCGACTCGACCCGCTTCGCCGACGCCGAGGCGCCACTCGCCGAGCCCGACCGCAGCGCCGCGCTCGACGTGCTGCGCGGCTTCGCGTTGCTCGGCATCTTCATTATGAACATGCCGGGATTCAGCCATTCGCTGTTCGCCGCGCCGACGCCGCCGTCGAGCACGCTCGATGCCTTCGTCGCGGCGCTGCGCGACCTGTTCTTCGCCGGCAAGTTCAATCTGCTGTTCGGTTTCGTCTTCGGCGTCGGCTTCGCGATCCAGATGGCGCGGCTCGAAAACGCCGAGCGCGCGCGCGCGGCCCGCCTCGGTGCGGCAGCGCGGCCGCGCCGGCCGGCGCACGTCTATCTCCGGCGACTCGCGTTCCTCGCCGTCGTCGGCCTCGTCCACGCGATGCTGCTCTGGTCGGGTGACGTGCTCGTCATCTACGCGCTGCTCGGCGTTGCCCTGCTCGCGCTGCGCCGGCTCGACGATCGCGGCTTCGCGATCCTGATCGTCGCCTGTCTTCTCTTTCCGGCGCTCGCCGAAGTGCTGCGGCCGGTGTTCTTCTCCGCGGCGACGGCGACGATCGCCGCGTTCGAGTACCAGCAACTCGAGGCGTCGAACGACGTCGCGTTCGGCCACGGCTCGTTCCTCGACGCAGTGCGCGAGACCGCGCGCATCTTCGCCTGGAGCCTGAGCTCGCCGCTCGGCCTGGTCACGACGCTCGCGTTCAGCGTCCAGATGGCGACCGGCATCTTCGCCGGCTACGTCGTCGGCCGGCGCGGCTGGCCGGCACGGCCGCTGTCGGCACCGCTGGCGTGGCGGCTGCTCGCGGGCGCGCTTGTCGTCGCGATCGGCGGCAACGCGATCGCGGCGATCGGCGGCGACGGGCTCGCGACCGCCGTCGACGACCGACTCGCGTCGTTCGTCACCGTGCTCGCCCGAACGCTCGGCCGCGCCGCGCTGGCCGCGCTCTATGTGCTGGCCGTCGTCCGCGTGGTCGGCGCCGGCACCGCGCCGCAATGGCTGCGCCCGCTGCAGCAGGCGGGGCGGATGCCGCTCACGAACTACCTGCTGCAGACGCTGCTTGCGACCTTCTGCTTCTACGGCTGGGGGCTCGGCTGGTGGGGCCGCGGCGGGGCTGCGTTCGAGACCGCGCTGGCGATCGCCCTCTTCGTCTGCGTCCAGCTGCCGCTCGCCATGGCGTGGCTGTCGCGGCATCGCGCCGGGCCGGTCGAAACGATCTGGCGCTTCTTCACCTACGGGCCGCGCCACCGCTGAGCCCGAAGGCGTCGGCGAGGAGCGCATACGACGTCCGCCGCACGGCGGGATCGTGGGCCCAGGTGTTGATCACGACCTCGTCGAGGCCGAAGTGCTCGACCAGGCGCACGATGCGGTCGCGCACGGTCGAGGTCGCGCCGACGAATGCGCGCGCGCGCATCGGTGCGAGGCTCTCCTCCTCGGCGGCGTCGAAGCCGCGCGCTGCGATCACGGCCGGCGATTGCAGCGGCCCGAGCGCGCCGCGCGCGCGATCGATCCGCCAGCGGTCGCGCGAGAGGGCGTGGTGCTGCGCTTCCTCGTCGGTCGCCGCAGCGAGGGCCCAGATGCACAGCGTCGCGACCGGCTCGGGATGGCGCTCGCTCGGCTCGTAGAGCTGGCGATAGAGCGCCATCGCCTGCTCGGCGCCGACGCCGTCGGTGAAGAAATACGCGAACGCGTACGGCAGGCCGAAGTGCGCAGCGAGCCGGGCGCCGTAGTCGGAGCTGCCGAGGATCCAGATCTCGGGTGCATGCGGCCCGAGCGGATGCGCGGTGATGCCGGCATGACGGCCGTTGCTGGTCCACGCCTGCAGCTCGCGGACCTGGATCGGGAAGTCCTCGGCGGCCTGCGCAGCGTTCGGATTGAGCGCCCGCGCGGTGCGCATGTCGCCGCCCGGCGCACGGCCGACGCCGAGGTCGATCCGCCCCGGCGCGAGCGCCTCGAGGACGCGGAACTGTTCGGCGACCTTGAGCGCGCTGTAGTGCGGCAGCATGACGCCGGCGCTGCCGATCCGGATCGTCGACGTCCGTGCCGCGATCGCCGCCATCAGGATCTCGGGCGCGCTGCCGACGATGGTCGGTAGCCCGTGGTGCTCGCTCAGCCAGAAGCGCGCATAGCCGAGCCGCTCGCAGTGCTCGGCGAGCGAGAGCGTGTCGCGGATCGCCGCGTCCTCGCTGCCGCCGGCGAGCGAGACCGACTGGTCGAGCACCGAGAGGCGGAGCGACTTCATCTCAGCCGTGCGGATGGGTCGGGTCGATCCAGCGCACGGTCTCGGGCTTCTCGATGGGCTCGATGTCGAGATTGACGGCGACCGCTTCGCCGTCGCTGCGACAGAGCACGCATTCGAGCGTCTC
>DASXLD010000025.1:0-63780 GCA_036496385.1 Caldimonas sp.
GCGGGCGTGATCTTGCCGTTCTCGTTGATGAAATCGCGCAAGGTGTCGATGTCCTTGTAGTCGATCTCCTTGACGCCGGTGACCGTGAAGCGGCAGAAGCGCTTGCGACGGAACAGCAGCGACTGGGTGTTGCGCTTGGGCTTGCGGTCCTTCGAGAACCGACCTTTACCGCGGGGCGGAGGCATGGTGTTGACCTTTCGTCGTCAATCGAACAGTTTGTACATGGAACACGATTCCGCGACCGTTGCGCTGGGCGCCGAGGAAGCCTTCGAACGCGTGCTCGACGCCGAGCTCGGCAGCGAGCAGCGGCTCGGTCACATCGCCGACGGCACGGGCGCGGATCTCGAACGAGATCCTGCGCTGGCTGCCGAGCTGCGCGACTTCGGATTCATGGCGAAGGCTCATGTCGAGCGCGGGCAAGCCGGCCGGCGTGAACCTGAGCGCCGCGCGCTCGACGATTCGCGCCGTCAACGCGACCCGATTGGTCAGGCCGACGCTTCCTGCGGCGCCTGCGGCGCACGCCGGGACTCTTCGCTGCGGCGCGACTCTTCGCCGCGGCGCGAATCGTCGCCACGACGCGAGTCATCGCGACGCGACTCCTCCCGATCGACCGCCTTCATCATCACCGATGGCGCGGTTTCGGCCTGGCTCTTGACGACGGTGAGGTGGCGCAGCACCGCATCGTTGAAGCGAAACCCGGTCTCGAGCTCGTTCAACACCTTGTTCTCGCACTCGATGTTGATGCAGAGGTAGTGCGCCTTGGCGAGCTTCTGGATCATGTAGGCCAGTTGCCGCCGGCCCCAGTCCTCGACCCGGTGCACCTTGCCACCGCCTGCGGTGACGATGGTCTTGTAGCGCTCCAGCATGGCTGGAACCTGTTCGCTCTGGTCCGGATGGATCAAGAGCACGATCTCGTAGTGACGCATCGAATCTCCTTGTGGATTCCTGGGAGGAAGCCGCTCGTCGACCGGTCAGGTCGCCGCCGGGTCACGTCAGGACCGGCTGCGGCAAGGGAGGAAAACCAAACATTATAGGCGGAACCGCACCCGGGCCCCGGGTGCCCCGATCGGACTGCTTTCCCGTCGCGTCCTCACCTGAAAGCACGCCGCGCGCACGAAACGGTATTCCTCGGCGTTCCATGGTTACCGGACGTTGCCCGCCAGCACGATGCCGTGCCGGGGCGCGGATTACACTGCAACCGACCAGCCGGCGCCCTGCGCCGAGCCGGCACACGCGCCTGGCCCCGGGCGCAGGGGAACGCTTCCGATGAGCGATTCGAGCAACAGCGGCAAGTTTGCGCGCGACACCGCGAAGGCGGCGGCGTCCAGCGCCGCCAAGCCCGATGAGTGGCCGGCGACCCGCGCCGAGTCGGCGACCCAGGAAGAGATCGACGAATGGCAGGCGACTCGCGTCCAGGCGCGCCAGTCGAGCGCCGACGACGGCTATCGCGCCGCGCACCCGAGTGCCGGCGCCGCCGTGCCGCAGAGCGAACGCCGGGTCGGCCGCTTCGGTGCCGCCGCCGAGTCGCCCGACGCGTGGGCGTCGACCCGGGCGCAGACCGCGCTCGCGACCCAGCTGCTCGACGACGAGAGCGAATACCTCGCGACCGACAAGGACGAGATCGGGCGCCAGATCGGCGGCAACGAGCGCGAGCTGTTCGTCTCGTGCGCTCCGGCCGAGGCGCTGCAGCAGCAGTTCGAGCACCTGCAGCCCAACTTCATCGCCGTCCACGATCTCGGCACGGCCTCGTCGCGCAAGCTGCTGACCGGTATCGCTGCCGCCAGCGGCCGCGCCGTGCAGAAGCTCGTCGTCCGTCGCCAGGGCTACGGCACCGCGCTCGCGACGCTCGAGTTCGTCGAGCTGCCGACCGCCGACAACCAGCTGCTGCGCCTCTACACGACCGAGGCCGACGCCGACACCGCGGCCCGCCACGCCATCGCGCGGGTGCTGCTGGCCTACAGCCGACTCGGCGTCGTCATGGTCGGCGAGTTGCCGGGACATGCGATCGCGTCGGCGCTGAAGCCGCTGCACGACGACATCATCGCCGGCCCGTGGCCGAACCGGAACTTGCTCCTGCTCCCGCTCGCATCGGCGAGCACGCTCGTCACCCACGGCCTCGACCTCGGCCGCGGCACCGGCGTCGCCGTGCGCACGACGCCACAGGTGGCGCGGCCCGCGGACGCCTGGGCGTTCATCACCGGCACCTGGAGCCGCCTGCGCGAGCAGACGCCGGCCGACGGCCGCGAGGTTCCCGAGCTTGGTGCGTTCAAGGCGGCCGCCTACCAGCCGCGCCGGCCGCCGCTCGCCACCGGGCTGCCATCGGGCGACACCTTGCCGATGGAGGACACGAGGCCGCCGGTCGTCCTGACGATGCGGCCGATGCCCGCGATCGCGACGCCGTCGTTCTCGCCGACGATGCCCTCGACGCTGATCGAGCGCTACGTCAAGCAGCTGAGCGAGCTGAACGGCGTCATCAGCTGCTGCGTGTTCGACGTCCAGAGCGGCAAGGCCATCGCCCACGCCGGCGCCAACCCGGGTGCCGCCGAGCTGGCATCGCACGGCAGCGCGTTGATCGGGTCGATGATGGCCGCGAGCCGCGCCCTCGGCTTCGGCCACGCCCTGCCCGAAGCGGCGATCTCGCTCGGCGCGCACCATCTGCTGCTGCGCGCAGTTCCGCGCAACCCGGGGTTGGCGATGCATGCGGTGCTCGACAAGGCGAGCGCCAACCTGACGCTCGCCCGCCTGCAGGTGCTGCGGATGGACGCGATGTTCGAAGAAGCGCAGTCGGCCTGAAGCGTGCCGCGCGGCGCGGCGCTAGTGGACGACGCGCTCGAAGACGAAGCGACCGTCCTCGTAGTCGACCGGGATCACGTCCTTCGGCCCGAAACGCCCCTCGAGGATCAGCTTCGACACCGGGTTCTCGAGGTCGCGCTGAATCGCCCGCTTGAGCGGCCGCGCGCCGAAGACAGGATCGAACCCCGCCTTGGCGATTTGCGCCAGCGCCCGCGGCGTGACCTCGAGCCTCATGTCCATCTTCTCGAGTCTCGTCTCGAGCACCCGGAGCTGGATCTTCGCGATTGCCTGGATGTTTTTCTGGTCGAGCGCGTGGAAGACGACGGTCTCGTCGATCCGGTTCAGGAACTCGGGCCGGAAGTGCTTCTTGACCTCGGCCCAGACCGCGTCGCTGATCGCCTGCGAGCTTTGCCCGGCCATCTGCATGATCTGCTGCGAGCCGAGATTGGAGGTCATGACGATGACCGTGTTCTTGAAGTCGACCGTGCGCCCTTGGCCGTCGGTCAGGCGGCCGTCGTCGAGCACCTGTAGCAGGACGTTGAAGACGTCCGGGTGCGCCTTCTCGACCTCGTCGAGCAGGAGCACGCTGTACGGCTTCCTGCGCACCGCCTCGGTCAGGTAGCCGCCCTCGTCGTAGCCGACGTAGCCCGGCGGCGCGCCGATCATGCGCGCGACCGAATGCTTCTCCATGAACTCGCTCATGTCGAGGCGGATCAGGTGGTCCTCACTGTCGAACAGGAATGCGGCGAGCGCTTTGCAGAGCTCGGTCTTGCCGACGCCTGTCGGGCCGAGGAACAGGAACGAGCCGGTCGGCCGGTTCGGGTCCGACAGGCCCGAGCGCGAGCGACGGATCGCGTTGGCGACCGCACTGATCGCCTCGTCCTGGCCGACCACGCGCTCGTGCAGCCTGGTTTCCATCTGCAGCAATTTGTCGCGCTCGCCCTGCATCAGCTTGGAGACCGGAATGCCGGTCGCCCGCGCGACGACCTCGGCGATCTCCTCGGCGCCGACCATCGTCCGCAGCAGCTGCGGACGGCCGCCATCGGCGCTCTTCTTCTGCTCCCGGTCTTGCGCTTCCTTGAGCTGCCTTTCGAGATTCGGCAGCGTCTCGTACTGCAGCTTGGCGACTTTGTCGTAGTCACCCTTTCGCTTGAGTTCCTCGATCTGGAAGCGGATGCGATCGATCTCCTCGAGCATCTGCCCCGAGCCCTGGGCGGCGGCCTTCTCCGACTTCCACACCTCGTCCAGGTCAGCGATCTCGCGCTGGACCCGAACGATCTCCTCGTCGATCAGATCGCGGCGACGCTTGCTCGCCTCGTCCTTCTCCTTCGCGACCGCGGCACGCTCGATCTGGAGCTGGATCAGGCGCCGGTCGAGCTTGTCGATCGCCTCGGGCTTGGAGTCGATCTCGATCTTCACCTTGGCGGCGGCCTCGTCGATCAGGTCGATCGCCTTGTCGGGCAGGAAGCGGTCGGTGATGTAGCGATGGCTGAGCTCGGCCGCGGCGACGATCGCCGGATCAGTGATCTGAACGTTGTGGTGCGCCTCGTACTTCTCCTGCAGCCCGCGCAGGATCGCGATCGTCGCCTCGACGCTCGGCTCGCCGACCAGGATCTTCTGAAAGCGCCGCTCGAGCGCGGCGTCCTTCTCGATGTACTTGCGGTACTCGTCGAGCGTCGTCGCGCCGATGCAATGCAGCTCGCCGCGGGCCAGCGCGGGCTTGAGCATGTTGCCGGCGTCGATCGCGCCCTCGGCCTTGCCGGCACCGACCATGGTGTGGATCTCGTCGATGAAGACGATCGTCTGGCCCTCGTCCTGGGCGACTTCCTTGAGCACCGATTTCAGCCGCTCCTCGAACTCGCCGCGGTACTTGGCGCCGGCGAGGAGGAGCGCCATGTCGAGGACGAGGACGCGCTTGTCCCTGAGCGAGTCGGGGACCTCACCGGCGACGATCCGCTGCGCCAGACCCTCGACGATCGCGGTCTTGCCGACGCCGGGCTCGCCGATCAGCACCGGGTTGTTCTTGGTCCGCCGTTGCAGCACCTGGATGGCGCGGCGGATCTCGTCGTCGCGACCGATCACCGGATCGAGCTTGCCGTTCCTGGCCCGCTCGGTGAGGTCCATCGTGTACTTCTTCAACGCCTCGCGCTGGCCTTCGGCCTCGGCACTGTCGACCTTCTGGCCGCCGCGCACCGCCTCGATCGCGCTCTCGAGCGACTTGCGGTTGGCGCCGAATTCCTTCAGCAGCGAGCCGACGGCAGTCTTCGACTCGGCCGCGGCGAGCACGAACATCTCGCTCGCGATGAACTGGTCGCCGCGCTTGCCCGCTTCCTTCTCCGCGGCCTGCAGCAGGGCGCCGAGCTCGCGGCCGGGCTGGACCTGCTCACCGCCCTGCACCTGCGGCAGCCGCTTCATCGCATCTTCGAGCGCGGTCTGCAACTTGGCGACATTGACACCGGCGCGCGCGAGCAGCGCCTTCGGGCCGTCGGTCTGCGCCAGCATGGCGGAGAGCACGTGCGCCGGCTCGATGTAGGGGTTGTCGCGGGTGACGGCCAGGCTCTGCGCTTCACCGAGCGCCTCCTGGAAGGTCGTCGTCAGCTTGTCGATTCGCATGGACGGGATTCCTCCGGGTCGACTCGAGGTGGGTGCCCCGACCGCGATTTCAAGCCAGCAAGCCGCGGGCCGGCCGACTCAGCGCACGAGCACGAGGCTGGCGAGGCGAAAGCCGATCGCAGCGCATGTGAGCGCGCCCAGGACGTGGGCCAGGGTGTGCCCGAGCGCAAGGACGAACTGGCCGCGCTGGAGCAGGATCAGCGATTCGATCGAGAACGCCGAGAAGGTCGTGAAGCCGCCCAGCAGTCCGGTGACAACGAGCAGCCGCAGTAGCTCGTTCGGCGAATGCTCGAGCCAGAACAGCACGGCGCCGATGCACAGGCCGCCGACGCAATTGACGAACAGCGTGCCGAGCGGAAACCCCGCCCAGCGCGCGTTCAGCCAGAGGCCGGCTCCCCAGCGCAACAGCGCACCGGCGGCCGCGCCGACGGAGACGGCGCCGATCTCGAGCCAGGGCATGCTCAGCGCCCGCCCTCGGGCATGCCGACGTTGCCGGCCGCGATGCCCCAGCGCGCCAGCGCAGCGTCGTCGCTGACGCGCGCGTCGACCCAGCGAACGCCGTCGGGGCCGGCTTCCTTCTTCCAGAACGGCGCCTGGGTCTTCAGGTAGTCCATCAGGAACTCGCAGGCCTGGAACGCCTGGCCGCGATGCGCCGCGGTGACGGCGACGAGGACGATCTGCGCCATCGGCGCGAGCACGCCGACGCGATGGACGACGCGCGCGGCGCGGACGTCGAAGCGGCGCACCGCCTCGTCGACCATCGCCTCGATCGCGGCCTCGGTCATGCCCGGGTAGTGCTCGAGCTCGAGCGAGGCCACCGACGCACCATCGTTGCGATCGCGAACCGTGCCGACGAAGACGGCGACCGCGCCGACGCCGCCGTCGCCGGCGCGCAGCGCGGCGACCTCGGCGGCGATGTCGAAGTCGTCGGCGCGAATCTCGACCCGAGGCGCGGTCATGGTCGCTGCCTGGTCAACCGCCCGTCAGCGGCGGGAAAAAGCCGATCTCGTCGCCGTCGGCGAGCGGCGTGTCTTCGGCGCAGAGGAGGCGGTTCCTGGCGCTGCGCAGGACGCGCTGCCGACCGAGCGCCTCGGCGTGGCGGCCGCCGCGAGCGGCAAGCGCGTCGCGCAGCGCGGCGATGTTCGCGCCCGCAGCGATCTCGACATCCTCTCCGGGGCCGAGCGCCTCGCGGACCGACGCGAAGTAGCGCACCGTGACGCTCATCCGAGCAGATCCCGAAGCGAAAGGTAGCGCACCATGTCGCCGGGCGCGATCGTCTGCCCGCCCGGGTTGTCGACCAGGCCATCGGCCCAGACGGTCGACGTCAGCACTGCCGATCCCTGGTGGCCGAACAGGTCGAGCCCGCCGTCGTCGTTGCGACGGACGCGCAAGAACTCGCGTCGCCGGTCAGCCTTCGGCCACGCGAAGTCGGCCCGCATCGCGATCGACCGCGGCGCGAGCTCGCTCGCGCCCTGCAGGCGCAGCAGCACCGGGCGGACGGCGAGCAGGAAGGTCACGAACGCCGAGACCGGATTACCGGGCAGGCCGACGAACCACGCCGACGAACCGTCGGCGCGAAAGACTTCGCCGAACGCGAGCGGCTTGCCGGGCTTCATCGCGATCTGCCAGAGGTCGAGCCTGCCCTCCCTCTCGACCGCGGGGCGGAGATGGTCTTCCTCGCCGACCGACATGCCGCCGCAGGTGACGATCAGGTCGTTCGCCTCGGCGGCGCGCTTCAGCGCAGCGCGCGTCGCATCGAGCCGGTCCGGAACGATGCCGAGGTCGTCGTGAACGCCACCGAGCGACTCGATCAGCGCGCGCAGCGTGAAGCGGTTCGAGTTGTAGATCGCGCCGGGCCTGAGCGCTTCGCCCGGCATCGCCAGCTCGTCGCCGGTCGAAAACAGCGCGACCCGGGGTTGGCGCGCGACCTTCAGCGTCGCCGCGCCGACCGAAGCCGCCATGCCGACTGCCTGCGGCGGCAGACGCATGCCGGCGGCAAGGACGCGCGCGCCGCGCTCGACGTCCTCGCCGCGGCGGCGAATCGCCTGCGCCGGCCGGACGGCGGCGTCGATGCGAACACCGCCGTCGACGACGCTGCACTGCTCCTGCATGACGACGGCATCGGCCCCTGCTGGCACCTGAGCGCCGGTGAAGATGCGTGCCGCGGTGCCGGGTGCGAGCGGGCCGCCGACGCTGCCGGCCGCGATCCGCTGGCTGACCGGGAGCACCGTTCCCGGCACGGCAACATCGCCGGCCCGCAGCGCGTAGCCGTCCATCTCGCTGTTGTCGGCCGGCGGCACATCGAGCTGCGAACGGACGTCGTCGGCGAGAACGCGGCCGAGCGCATCGAAGGTCGAGACGGTCTCGGCGCGTGCCGGATCGGGGGCGGCGACGCGGGCGAGGATCCGCGCGATCGCATCGTCGAGGGCGAGCAGCGGCGGTCGCGGGGCAGGCGGGGTGGCGCTCATCGCCGCTCATTTTCGACGATCAGCGCCTTCAATCGCTCGACGTCGGCGGGAATCGCCACGACGCGCTGCGGCAGCCCCTCGAGGCCGACGAGGCGCTGCGGCCGTGGCGCGTCGCGGCCGATCGCGGCCCGGATCGTCGCGTTGAACTTTGCCGCCAGAGCGGTTTCGAGAACGATCATCGGCGTCGCCGGCTCGCGGCGCTCGCGCCCGACCTTGAGCGCATCGGCGGTATGCGGATCGATCAGCTCGCCGGTGCCGGCATGGACGCCCTGGATCGTCGCCAGCCGGTCGGCGGCGGTGCTGCGGCCGCTGACAAAGCCGAACGCAGCGATGCGTTCGCGCTCCGCGGGCGTGAGCGTGAAGACACGACGCGTTTCGACCTCGGCGAAGAGCGCGCGCGTGCGCGCCGCGTCGCGGCCGAGCGCGTCGAAGACGAAGCGCTCGAAGTTCGACGCCTTGGAGATGTCCATCGACGGGCTCGAGGTCTCGTGCGTCTCGGCGGCGCTGCGCACGCGGTAGGTGCCGGTGCGGAAGAACTCGTCGAGCACGTCGTTCTCGTTGGTCGCGAGCACGAGGCGACCGATCGGCAGGCCCATCGAGCGCGCGATATGGCCGGCGCAGATATTGCCGAAGTTGCCCGTCGGCACCGCGAAGTCGACGATGTCGCCGTCGCTGCGGGTCGCCTGGAAGTAGCCGGCGAAGTAGTAGACGACCTGTGCCAGGAGCCGTGCCCAGTTGATCGAGTTGACCGTCCCGATCGCATGCCGCTCCTTGAACGCGAGGTCGGCCGAGACCGCCTTGACGAGGTCCTGGCAATCGTCGAACACGCCTTCGATCGCGATGTTGTGGATGTTCGGCTCGAGCAGGCTGAACATCTGCGCCTGCTGGAACGGGCTCATCCGCCCCTTCGGCGAGAGCATGAAGACCTCGATGCCGCGCTTGCCGCGCAACGCGTATTCGGCCGCGCTGCCGGTGTCGCCCGAGGTGGCGCCGAGGACGTTCAGCGTGCGGTTGCGCCGCGCCAGCTCGTGCTCGAACGCGTTGCCGAGGAATTGCATCGCGATGTCCTTGAACGCGAGCGTCGGCCCGTTCGAGAGGCCGAGGACGAAGACCCCGGGCTCGAGCGGACGCAACGGCGCGATGCGCTCGTCGCCGAACAGCTCGGCACGCCAGCTGCGCGCCACCAACGCGCGCAGGTCGGCCGGCGCGATGTCGTCGATGAAGAGCGACATCACCGCATGGGCGAGCTCGGGATACGAAAGGCCGCGCCAGGCGGCGAGCGTCGCGGCATCGACGCTCGGATAGCGTTCAGGAACGTAGAGCCCGCCGTCGGGAGCGAGGCCCTCGAGCAGGATCTCGGCAAAGCCGCGTCGCCGCGCGTCGCCGCGCGTGCTCAGGTATTTCACGCGAGGTCTTCTTTGCGGATGCGGACGATCTTGGCGAGCACCGTCGGCAGTGCCTGCATCTTCGCGATCGCCGCGGTCATGCGGCCTTCGACGGTGTCGTGGGTCAGGATGATGACGTCGGTGCGCGCTTCGCCGCCACCGGCGGCGCTCGGCCGCTGCAGCAGCGCGTCGATCGAGATGCCATGCTCGGCGAGGATGCCGGTGATGCGGGCGAGAACGCCGGTCTCGTCGGCGACCTGCAGCCGGAGGTAGAACGCGGTCACGACTTCGTCGATCGGGAGCACGCCCAGGTCCTGCACTGCCGCGGGCTGGAACGCGAGATGCGGGACGCGGTGGTCGGGGTCGGCGGTGGCGAGCCGCGCGATGTCGACCAGGTCGGCGATCACGGCCGACGCCGTCGGCTCGGCGCCGGCGCCCTTGCCGTAGTAGAGGGTCGTTCCGACCGCGTCGCCCTGCACCATGACGGCGTTCATCGCACCCTCGACGTTGGCGATCAGCCGCCGCGCCGGCACCAGGGTCGGATGGACGCGCAGCTCGATCCCGCCGGCGCTTCCGGCATCGGCGTGGCGCCGCTTGGTGATGGCGAGCAACTTGATCCGGTAGCCGAGCTGCTCGGCGTAGGCGATGTCGGCCGCCTGTAGCTCGCCGATGCCTTCGACGTAGGCCTTGGCGAACTGCACCGGCACGCCGAATGCGATCGCGCTGACGATCGTCGCCTTGTGCGCCGCGTCGACGCCGGTGATGTCGAAGGTCGGATCGGCTTCGGCATAGCCGAGCCGCTGCGCATCGGCGAGCGCCTCGGCGAAGTCGATCCGCTTTTCGCGCATCTCAGAGAGCACGAAGTTGGTGGTGCCGTTGATGATGCCGGCGATCCACTCGATCCGGTTCGCGGTCAGGCCTTCGCGCAACGCCTTGATGATCGGGATGCCGCCGGCGACCGCCGCCTCGAAGGCGACGACGACGCCGTTCTCTCGCGCCGCGGCGAAGATCTCGGTGCCGTGGACCGCGAGCAGCGCCTTGTTGGCGGTGACGACGTGCTTGCCGGCACGGATCGCCTCGAGCACGAGCTCGCGCGCGACGGTCGTGCCGCCGACCAGCTCGATCACGGCGTCGAGGTCGCTGCGGGCGATCAGCGCGCGCGCGTCGCCGCCGACCTCGGCGCTGCCGTCGGCGGCGACGGCACGGGCGCGCGCCTGATCGAGGTCGGCGATCTGGGTGATGCGGATCTCGCGCCCGGCGCGGCGCCGGATCTCTTCCTGGTTGCGCCGCAGGACGGCGAACGTGCCGCCGCCGACGACGCCGGCGCCGAGCAGTCCAACCTGGAACGGCTTCATCGCGCGTGCCGCGTCCGGTAGTGCTCGAGGAACGCGGCGATCCGGCCGATCGCTTCGGTCAGGTCGTCGGAGTTCGGCAGGAAGACGACGCGCAGGTGGTCGGGCTCGGGCCAGTTGAACCCTGTCCCCTGAACGATCAGCACCTTCTGCTCTGCAAGCAGCTCGTAGGCGAACTGCTGGTCGTCGGCGATCGGATAGAGCTTCGGGTCGAGGCGCGGGAACAAGTAGAGCGCGGCCTTCGGCTTGACGCAGGTCACGCCCGGGATCGCCGTGAGCAGCGAGTAGGCGAGATCGCGCTGGCGCGCGAGCCGGCCGCCCGGCGCGACGAGGTCGTCGATGCTCTGGTAGCCGCCGAGCGCGGTCTGGATCGCGAGCTGGCCCGGCGTGTTCGAGCACAGCCGCATCGAGGCGAGCATGTTGAGGCCCTCGATGTAGTCGCCGGCGTGGCGCTTCTCACCCGAGACGACCATCCAGCCGGCGCGGTAGCCGCACGAGCGGTAGTTCTTCGACAGGCCGTTGAAGGTGAGGAAGAGCAGGTCCTCCGCGAGCGACGCGATCGAGGTGTGGTGCTCGCCGTCGTAGAGCGTCTTGTCGTAGATCTCGTCGGCGAAGACGATCAGGTCGTGGCGGCGTGCGAGCGCGACGATCTTCTCGAGCACCTCGTCCGGATAGAGCGCGCCGGTCGGGTTGTTGGGGTTGATGACGACGACGGCGCGCGTGCGCGGCGTCACCTTCGCCGCCATGTCGTCGAGATCGGGCAGCCAGTCGGACGCCTCGTCGCACAGGTAGTGCACCGGCGTTCCGCCCGAGAGCGCGACCGAGGCCGTCCAGAGCGGATAGTCGGGAGCCGGGATGAGCACCTCGTCGCCGTCGTTGAGCAGCGCGTTCATGCTCATCGTGATCAGCTCGGAAGCGCCATTGCCGAGGAAGACGTCGTCGACGCCGACGCCCTTGACGTGCTTTTGCTGGGTGTAGTGGACGATCGCCTTGCGCGGCGCAAACAGGCCCTTGGAATCGGTATAGCCCGCCGCGTTCGGGAGGTTGCGGATCATGTCCTGGACGATCTCGTCCGGCGGCTCGAGCCCGAACGCCGCGATGTTGCCGATGTTGAGCTTGATGATGTGCTGGCCTTCTTCCTCCATCTGGCGCGCCTTCTCGAGGACCGGGCCACGGATGTCGTAGCAGACGTTGGCGAGCTTGCTCGACTTCTGGAGAGGTTGCACGAGGGAATTCCGGCTTGGAGAGGTCGCGAGGGCAACCTGATATTTGACCACAGGGGTCGCTTCGCTTCGCCCGCAGCGCCGGGGTCGGTGCGGAGCATTTCGCGCCACCGATAATCGCGCCATGAAGATGCGAGCCGACCGGATCGAGGGCCGCAACGCGATCGCGCGGCACAGTCCCGAAGGCGTGATCGTCAACGGGGTCGAGCACACCGAAAGCGTTCTCGTGCCGTGGCAAGGCAACACCGTCGCCTGGCAGGCAGCCTCGTTCGAGTCGCTCACCGCCGAGCACTTCGCGAGCGTCGTCGCGCTGCGTCCCGAGCTCGTCGTCTTCGGCAGCGGCGCGCGCCTGCGCTTCCCCGCCGCGGCGCTGCTGCGCCCGCTGATCGACGCCGGCATCGGTATCGAGACGATGGACACCGCCGCCGCCTGTCGCACCTACAACGTGCTGCTCGCCGAAGGTCGCGCGGTCGTCGCAGCGCTGCTTTTTGTCGCACGCGACAAGGCTGCGCGCTGACCATCGAGGGTCGGCGCGTCGTAGGCAAGCCCTATAATTACGGGCTATGCCCCGTCCGCGGGGGTCACCGGCGGATGCCCGCGCCGGGCGACATCTGGCACGCCTCGCCGGGCCCAGCACAAGAGCTCATGACGCCTGCACTCAATAAACCCGTTCCGGAATTTGAAGCGCTCGCCACCGGAGGAGTCAAGTTCACCCCACAGGCCTACGCCGGCAAGATCGTCGTCCTGTACTTCTACCCCAAGGACAATACTCCAGGGTGCACCACGGAGGCAATGCAGTTCCGTGATCACTACAAGGAATTCGTCAAGGCGGGTGCCGTGCTGTTCGGCGTCTCGCGCGACAACATGGCGTCGCACGACCGCTTCAAGGCGAACCTCGAGCTCCCTTTCGAGCTGATCGCCGACACCGAAGAGAAGCTCTGCCACATGTTCGGCGTCGTCAAGAACAAGATCATGTACGGCAAGAAGGTGAAGGGCATCGAGCGCAGCACGTTCCTGATCGACGGCAATGGCGTGCTTCGCGCCGAGTGGCGCGGCCTCACGGTCGCCGGCCACGTCGAGGAAGTCCTGAAGGCCGTCAAAGCCCTCAAGAAAACCGGCTGAGCAGGCTTCGCCGCTGCGACGCCTGTCGCGCGGCCCCTGCACTCGCGCCGCGCGCAGCCTCTCCCACTGGGCCGTTCCCCGCCTCCTCCCCGAGCTCCCGATGCCACTGCCCAAGCCCCCTGCCAAGCGCGCCGACGTCCTCGGCCGCAGCGACTTCGAATCACCATCGCCGCATCGCTCGGGCAAGCACGGCGGTCGTGCGCAGGCCGCGTCGGAGCCGTCGGCGACGGCAGTCCTGGCGCTCGCCAACGAAGGCACGATGCCGGCGGCGCCGCCGGTCGCCGCGAGAACGAGCCTTGCCGCCGCGCCGGCAGCTGCGCCGGCGCCGCGCGAGCGGCTGCGCAAGGCTCGGGGCAACGGCCCGGCCACGCTCTTCGTGCTCGACACCAACGTGCTCATGCATGACCCGACGTCGCTGTTCCGCTTCGACGAGCACGACGTCTACCTGCCGATGATCACGCTCGAGGAGCTCGACAGCCACAAGCGCGGCATGACCGAGGTCGCCCGCAATGCGCGGCAGGCAAGCCGCGATCTCGATGCGCTCGCCGCCAACATGCCGCGGCGCGACGGCAGCGGCCGCTCGGAGGGCATTCCGCTCGCCGGCACCGGCCACCGCGAGGCCGGCGGCAAGCTCTTCTTCCAGACCGACCTCATCCACGTCAGCCTGCCGCAAGGGCTGCCGCAGGGCAAGGCCGACAATCAGATCCTCGGCGTCGTCAAGGCGCTCGTCGAGCAGAACCCGAAGCGCGACGTCGTGCTGGTGTCGAAGGACATCAACATGCGCATCAAGGCGCGTGCGCTCGGCCTGCCGGCAGAGGACTACTTCAACGACAAGACGCTCGACGACGGCGACCTGCTCTACACCGGCACGCTTCAATTGCCGGCTGATTTCTGGGACAAGCACGCCAAGACGGTCGAGAGCTGGCAGCAGGGCGGGCTCACGTACTACCGTATCGGCGGCGAGATCGTCGGCACGCTCCTGATCAACGAGTTCGTCTACCTCGAATCGCCCGGCGCACCGGCGCTCTACGCCAAGGTGATCGAGATCACCGGCAAGACAGCGGTGCTGCGAACGCTGAAGGACTACACCCACCAGAAGAACTCGATCTGGGGCGTGGTGGCGAGGAACCGAGACCAGAACTTCGCCTTCAACCTGCTGATGGATCCCGAGTGCGACTTCATCACCCTGACCGGGACGGCGGGCTCCGGCAAGACGCTGATGTCGCTCGCGTCGGGGCTCGCGCAGGTGATGGACGACCGCCGCTACACCGAGATCATCGTCACCCGCGTGACGGTCCCGGTCGGCGAGGACATCGGCTTCCTGCCGGGCACCGAGGAAGAAAAGATGGGGCCGTGGATGGGGGCCCTCGACGACAACCTCGAGGTGCTGTCGAAGACCGACAGCGGTGCCGGCGAATGGGGCCGCGCCGCCACCAACGACCTGGTGCGCTCGAAGATCAAGATCAAGAGCCTGAACTTCATGCGCGGCCGCACCTTCCTCAACAAGTTCGTCATCATCGACGAGGCGCAAAACCTCACGCCCAAGCAGATGAAGACGCTGATCACGCGCGCCGGCCCGGGCACCAAGATCGTCTGCCTCGGCAACCTGGCGCAGATCGACACGCCCTACCTGACCGAAGGCAGCTCGGGCCTGACCTACGCGGTCGACCGCTTCAAGGGCTGGGCGCACGCGGGCCACGTCACGCTCGCCCGCGGCGAGCGCTCGCGGCTTGCCGACTTCGCCAGCGAAGTGCTCTGATTCCGGGCCCGCCGCGTCGGCGCGCGGCAATTCGTCAGGAGCCCGACTCGACCTGCTCCTGGATCTGCTGCAACGCGCTCGGATCCTCGATCGTGGTCAGGTCGCCGGGGTCGCGCCGCTCGCAGATCGCCTGGATGGCGCGGCGCAGGAGCTTGCCGGAGCGCGTCTTCGGCAGCGCGCCGACGAAATGGACGCGCGCCGGCCGCGCCACCGAGCCGAGCTGGCCGTCGACCGTCTTCATGATGTCGCCTTCGAGACGCAGCCGCGCACCGGTGTCGCCGAGCGCGCTCGCATCGCGCAGCACGACGAACGCCATCGCGACCTGCCCTTTCAGCGGGTCGGCGACGCCGACGACGGCGACCTCGGCGCAATTCGGATGGCTCGAGATGCTTTCCTCGATCTCGCGCGTGCCGAGGCGATGGCCGGCGACGTTGATGACGTCGTCGGTGCGGCCGAGGATGAACCAGTAGCCGTCGGCGTCGCGGATGCCCCAATCGAAGGTGTTGTAGAGCTGGCGACCCGGGATGCTCGTCCAGTAGGTCTCGACGAAGCGCTCGTCGTCGCGCCAGACGGTCTGCATGAAGCCGGGCGGGGTCGGGCCGGCGATCGCGACGATGCCCTTCCTGCCGGGCCCGACGATGTCCTCTCCGGTCGCCTCGTCGATCAGCCGCAGGTCGTAGCCGTACATCGCGACGCCGGGGCTGCCGTAGCGAGTCGGCATCGCCGTGATGCCCTTGGCCACGGTCAGGATCGGCCAGCCGCTCTCGGTCTGCCAGTAGTTGTCGATCACGGGCTTGCCGATGCCCTCGGCGATCCATGACGCCGTCGGCTCGTCGAGCGGCTCGCCGGCGAGAAAGAGCAGGCGCAGGCTCGACAGGTCGTGCGCACGCAGGTGCTTCGGATCCTGCTTCTTCAGTACGCGGATCGCCGTCGGCGCGGTGAACATCGACGTCACCCGGTACTTCTCGACCAGCTGCCACCAGATTCCGGCGTCAGGCCGGATCGGCAATCCCTCGTAGAGGATCGTCGCCATGCCGGCGATCAGCGGCCCGTAGACGATATAGCTGTGGCCGACGACCCAGCCGATGTCGCTGGTCGAGAAGTAGGTCTCGCCGGCGTTGCCGCAGAAGATGTGCTTCATGCTCGCCGCGAGCGCGACCGCGTAGCCCCCGGTGTCGCGTTGCACTCCCTTCGGCCGACCTGTCGTCCCGCTCGTGTAGAGCGTGTAGCTCGGATGCGTCGAGTCGACCCAGCGGCACGGCACGACGTCGTTCAGGTGGCGCTCGCGGCACGCTGCATAGTCCTCGTCGCGCCCGGGTTCGCGTGCCATCGGCGCGAGGCCGCGGTCGACGAGCAGCACCTTCGGCGGCTTGTGCCGGGCGAGCCGGATCGCCTCGTCGAGCAGCGGCTTGTAGGCGATCACCTTGCCGGCGCGGCTGCCGGCATCGGCGCTGACGACGACCTTGGGCTCGGCGTCGTCGATCCGGTTGGCGAGGCTGACGCTGGCGAAGCCGCCGAACACGACCGAATGGATCGCGCCGATCCGCGCGCAGGCGAGCATCGCGAACACGGCTTCCGGAACCATCGGCATGTAGACGAGCACGCGGTCGCCGGTGCCGACGCCGAGCCCGAGCAGCACCGCGGCCATCCGCTGCACCTCGGCGTGCAGCTCGGCGAAGGTGTAGATGCGTCCCTGGCCGGTCTCGGTCGAGACATAGATCAGCGCCCGCTGGGCGGCGCGCGCGGCGAGGTGACGATCGACCGCGTTGTGGCAGAGGTTGGTCTTGCCGCCGACGAACCAGCGCATGAACGGCGGCCGGCCGGCGTCGCAGACCGTCTCGAACGGGACCGCCCAATCGATCAGAGCCGCCTGCTCGCGCCAGAACGCGTCGCGATCGTCGAGCGAGCGGCGGTGGAATTCGGCGTACCTGCTGGCAGCGGCGTCGATCACGGTGGGGTTCTCCTGGTCCGAAACAGGCGGCACGAGCGACAGTGTCGCGCGGCGCGATGCCTGCGTCGCCGTGGTGGCCGTCTTCGATCGTGCCGAGGCCTCGGCGATGACCCAGAATGCGCGCATCCGAGGAGGCCGCGATGACCAATCTGTGCAGACCCGAAGAGTCGACGCTGCTCGTCGTCGACTTGCAGGCGCGGCTGATGCCGGCGATCCACGACGGCGAGGCCGTCGTGCGTCGCTGCGTTCAGCTCGGGATGGCGGCGCGCGAGCTGGGCATCCACGTCATCGGCACCGAGGAGAACCCGGACGGCCTCGGGCCGCTGGTCGGCGAGATCGCCGCGCTGTGCGACACGACGCTCGCCAAGTTCCACTTCTCTGCACCGGCCGAAGAGGGTTTTCTGCGCCGGCTGCCGGCCGGTCGCGACACGCTCGTCGTCGCCGGCTGCGAAGCGCACGTCTGCGTGCTGCAGACGGTCATCGGCCTGCTCGAGGCCGGTCACGCCGTGAAGTGGGTGGCGGATGCGATCGGCTCGCGTCATCCGCATGATCGCCTCGTCGCGACCGAGCGCGCCCGCAAGCTCGGCGCCGACGTCGTGACGACCGAGATGGTCATCTTCGAATGGCTCGGCACGAGCCAGCATCCGAAGTTCAAGCGGCTGTCGCAGCTGATTCGCTGACGATCGAAGGGCCGCGCGTCAGATCGCGACCACGGTGCGGCCGCGGAGCGCGCCGGCGAGCAACTCGCGGGCCCTGGCGATCGCGCCATCGAGCGCGACGTCGTCGCCGATGAGGTCGAGCAACTTCGGGTCGAGATCGCTCGCGAGGCGCCGCCAGGCCTCCTCGCGCAGCGCGAGCGGTGCCGTGACGCTTTCGACGCCCGCGAGCGTCACGCCGCGCAGAATGAACGGCATGACCGTCGCCGGCAGGTCGTGTCCCTGCGCGAGGCCGCACGCGGCGACGATGCCGCCATAGCGCGTCTGCGCCAAGGCGTTGGCGAGCGTGTGGCTGCCGACCGCATCGATCACTGCTGCCCAGCGCTCCTTCTGCAACGGCTTGCCGGCAGCGGCGAGCGAGTTGCGGTCGACGACCTCGGCGGCGCCGAGGTCGCGCAGATAGCCGGCCTCGCCGGCCTTCCCCGTCGCCGCCACGACGCGATGGCCGAGTCTTGCCAGAAGCGCCACGGCAACGCTGCCGACGCCGCCGGTCGCGCCCGTGACCAGCACTTCGCCGGCACCTGGGCGGACACCATGGCGCTCGATCGCGAGCACGCAGAGCATCGCGGTGTAGCCGGCGGTGCCGATCGCCATCGCCTGCCGGGTCGAGAGCGACGCCGGCAGCGCGACGAGCCACTCGCCTTTCAGCCGCGCGCGCTCGGCAAGGCAGCCCCAGCGCGTCTCGCCGACGCCCCAGCCGTTGTGGACGACCTTGTCGCCCGGCTGCCAGCGCGCATGCGTCGATTCGACGACGGTGCCGGCGCCGTCGATGCCGGCGACCATCGGCCAGGCGCGCACGATGGGGCTCTTGTCCGTGATCGCGAGCGCGTCCTTGTAGTTGATCGTCGAATGCTCGACCCGAACCAGGACGTCGCCTTCGGGAAGCGCAGCTTCGTCGACGCTCTTCACCGCGGCACGGAAGCCCGCGTCGTCCTTCTCGAGCAGCAAGGCCTTGAACATGCGCGTCTCCTGATCGCGACCGGCGGGCAACGACGATAGCGCAGCCGCATGGCGAGGACGCGTGGACGCATGGACGACCCTCGTCCAGGCCGCCACGTCTCCGACCCGGACGTAAGGCCTCGTTTCGACGATTGACGCGCTCGTCGCGGCTCGCCTATGCTGCGCCCCGATGCGAATTCCGCCCGCCACACCCGCTCGCTCCCTGCCGCGCGTTGCCGTGGCGCTCGCCTTCTGCGCCCTCGCGACGGTGGTTCCGGCCCGCGCAGCTCCCGGTGATGCTGCCGATCCGGTCCTCAAGCTGCTCGCCGAGAAGGGGCTGCTCGAGACGCCCGCGGCGGCCGCCGAGCCGCAGCGTTCGCCTTCGGGGCTGCTCCAACAGATGCACGACCGCACGACCGAGATGGCGGTCGCCGCGCTCGACTTCGTCGGCGTTCGTTACCGCCGCGGCGGCACGTCGGCCGAGACCGGCTTCGACTGCAGCGGCTTCACCGGCCACGTCTTCGAGATGCGCCTGGGCATGGTGTTGCCGCGTCGAGCCGACGAGCAGGCGGCCGCGCCGGGTCTGGTCGCGGTGAAGCGAGAGGACCTGCAGCCGGGCGACCTCGTCTTCTTCAACACCCTGAAGCGCACGTTCTCGCACGTCGGCATCTATCTCGGCGCCGGCCGCTTCATCCACGCGCCGCGCACCGGCGCCAACGTCCGCACCGACGACATGAGCTTCGCCTACTGGGCGAAGCGATTCACCGGCGCGCGACGTCTGGCGACGACGGTCGCTGTCGCCCCGAAGCCGGCCGAACCGGCCGCTCCGGCGGGTCCGGCGGGTCCGCTCGCCGCGGGCAGCTGACCGGGGCGGGCGTCCCCGCTGGCGGCCTGCACAAGGCCCGCGAGGCACAATCGCCCATGGCCGACAAGATCATCGCCATCGCCGATCAGCGCTACCGCGCCAGTGTGCCTGCGGTGCCGGACCGCGTCGAAGCGCCGACCGGCGTCGTGCGCGATCGCCTCGGCCGGCCGCTGCGCGACCTGCGCATCTCGGTCACCGATCGCTGCAACTTCCGCTGCAGCTACTGCATGCCCAAGGAGGTCTTCGACCGCAACTATCAGTTCCTGCCGCATTCCTCGCTGCTCAGCTTCGAGGAGATCACACGCGTCGCGAGACTGTTCGTTGCGCACGGCGTCAGGAAGATCCGGCTCACGGGCGGCGAGCCGCTGCTGCGGCGCGACCTCGAGCGGCTGGTCGCGATGCTCGCCGAGCTGACGTGCGCCGACGGCGCTCCGCTCGACCTGACGTTGACGACGAACGGCTCGATCCTCGAGCGCAAGGCCGCGGCACTGAAGGCGGCGGGTCTCGGCCGCGTCACGGTCAGCCTCGACGCGGTCGACGATGCGATCTTCCGGCGCATGAACGACGCCGACTTTCCGGTCGCCGACGTCTTGCGCGGCATCGACGCCGCCGAGCGCGCCGGCCTCGGCCCGCTCAAGATCAACATGGTCGTCAAGCGCGGCACCAACGACGCGCAGATCCTGCCGATGGCGCGCCACTTCCGCGGCCGCGACGTCGCCTTGCGCTTCATCGAATACATGGACGTCGGTGCGACCAATGGCTGGCGGATGGACGAGGTTCTGCCGTCGAGCGAGGTCATCCGTCGCGTCGAAGAGGAATTCGGGCTGATCGCCCTGCCCGCTGCGGTGTTGGGCGAGACCGCCGCGCGCTGGCGTTACGCCGAGGCGGGTGTCGCCGGCGAGATCGGCACGATCTCGAGCGTCACGCGGGCGTTCTGCGGCGACTGCAATCGCGCCCGCTTGTCGACCGAAGGCAAGCTCTTCCTCTGTCTGTTCGCGAGCCGGGGACACGACCTGCGCGCGCTCGTGCGCGGCGGCGCCAGCGACGCCGAGATCGCCGCGGCGATCGGGCTCGTCTGGCAGCAACGCAGCGACCGCTACTCGGAGCTGCGCGGCCGCGCACCGGTCGAGGTCGGCAGCGGCGAACGACGCGTCGAAATGCACTACATCGGCGGGTGAACGACGCGCCGCAGCTTCGCCCCCTCGGCGCCGCCGACCTCGCCGACTACAAGCGGCTGCGCGACGAAATGCTCGCGTTGCATCCGGAGGCGTTCACGTCCGACGCCGAGACCGAGGCGAAGAAGGAAGCCGCCGACTACCTGCATCGGCTCGGGCTCGACCGGCGCGACGGCGGTCACTTCGTTCTCGGCGCCTGGCGGCGCCGCCGCCTGGTCGGCGCGATCGGGTGCGAGCGCGAATCACGGCTGAAGGTGCGCCACATCGGCCACATCGTCGGCATGATGGTGCGGCCCGAGGCACGAGGCCAGGGCACCGGCGCGCTGCTCCTCGAGGCTTGCATCGCCGAGGCGAGACACGCCGGCATCGAGATGCTGACGCTCACCGTGACGGCCGAGAACGTGAACGCAGTCCGCCTCTACGAGCGGCACCGTTTCGTCGCCTACGGGATCTTGCAGCGGGCGATCAAGGTCGGCGCCCGCTACTACGACAAGCTGCACATGACGTTGATGCTATGAGGTCCGCGCGGATCAGACGACCGGGCGCCGCATCGCCAGCCGCCGCCACGATTCGACGACGCTGTCGGGGTTGAGCGAGATCGAGACGATGCCCTCGTCGGCGAGCCAGTCGGCGAAGTCGGGATGGTCGCTCGGGCCCTGGCCGCAGATGCCGATGTACTTCCCGGTCGCACGACACGCCGCGATCGCCCGCGAGATCAGTGCCTTGACCGCCGGGTCGCGCTCGTCGAAATCGCGGGCCAGGAGCTCGAGCCCCGAGTCGCGATCGAGGCCGAGCGTCAGCTGGGTCAGGTCGTTCGAGCCGATCGACATGCCGTCGAAGTGCTCGAGGAACGCCTCGGCGAGAACGGCGTTGCTCGGCACCTCGCACATCATGATCACCTTCAGGCCGTCGGTGCCGCCGGCCGAGGCGCGCTTCAGGCCATGCTCGGCGAGCATCGTGACGACGCGCTCGGCCTGGCCGAGCGTGCGCACGAACGGCACCATGACCTCGACGTTGGCATAGCCCATTTCACGCCGCACCCGCACCAGTGCTTCGCATTCCATCGCGAACGCCTCGCCGAACGACTCGCTGACGTAACGCGACGCGCCGCGAAAGCCCAGCATCGGGTTTTCTTCCTCGGGCTCGTAGCGCGAGCCGCCGATCAGCTTCTTGTACTCGTTGCTCTTGAAGTCCGAGAGGCGGACGATGACCGGCTTCGGCCAGAACGCGGCCGCGATCGTCGCGATGCCCTCGGCGAGCTTGTCGACGTAGAACGCGCGCGGCGACGCGTGGCCGCGGGCGACGCTCTCGACTGCCTTCTTGAGGTCGCTGTCGATGTTCGGGTAGTCGAGGATCGCGCGCGGATGGACGCCGATGTTGTTGTTGATGATGAACTCGAGCCGTGCCAGGCCGACGCCCGAGTTCGGCATCTGCGCGAACTCGAACGCAAGCTGCGGGTTGCCGACGTTCATCATGATCTTGACCGGCGAGTACGGCAGCTCGCCGCGCTCGACCTCGGTCACCTCGGTCTCGAGCAGGCCGTCGTAGACGTAGCCGGTGTCGCCCTCGGAGCAGGCAACGGTGACGAGGGCACCGTCCTTCAGCGTCGTCGTCGCGTCGCCGCAGCCGACGACGGCGGGGATGCCGAGCTCGCGCGCGATGATCGCGGCGTGGCAGGTGCGGCCGCCGCGATTGGTGACGATCGCGCTGGCGCGCTTCATCACCGGCTCCCAGTTCGGATCGGTCATGTCGGTGACGAGGACGTCACCGGCCTGGACGCGGTCCATGTCGGCGACCGATTCGACGATCCGGACCGGACCGGTGCCGATCTTCTGGCCGATCGCGCGCCCTTCGGCGAGGACGGCACCGCTGCCCTTCAAGTTGTAGCGTTGCTCGGCCTTGCCGGCAGCCTGGCTCTTCACCGTCTCCGGTCGAGCTTGCAGGATGTAGAGCCGGCCGTCGACGCCGTCCTTGCCCCACTCGATGTCCATCGGCCGCCCGTAGTGCTCCTCGATGACGAGCGCGGTGCGTGCGAGCTCGGCGACCTCGGCATCGCTCAGCGAATAGCGGTTGCGCTGCTCGGTCGCAGTGTCGACGGTCGTGACGAGCTTGCCGCTCGCCGCGCGTTCGCCAGGCGATGCGAACGCCATCCGGATCAGCTTCGAGCCGAGATTCCTGCGGATGATCGCCTGCTTGCCGTTCCTGAGCGCCGGCTTGTGGACGTAGAACTCGTCGGGGTTCACGGCACCCTGCACGACCGTCTCGCCGAGGCCGTAGCTCGAGGTGACGAAGACGACGTCGGGAAAGCCGCTCTCGGTATCGATCGTGAACATCACGCCCGCCGTGCCGAGGTCGCTGCGCACCATGCGCTGGACGCCGACCGAGAGCGCGACGTCGCCGTGCGCGTAACCCTTGTGGGCGCGGTAGCTGATGGCACGATCGTTGTAGAGGCTGGCGAAGACCTCGCGCATCTTGGCGAGGATCTCGTCGATGCCGCCGACGTTGAGGAACGTTTCCTGTTGACCGGCGAACGACGCGTCCGGCAGATCCTCAGCGGTCGCCGACGAGCGCACGGCGAAGGTCGCGGCCGGCGCGCCGGCGCTCAGCCGCCCGAACTCGCGTCGCACCTCGGCCTCGAATTCCGCCGGCAACGGCTGCGCTTCGATCCAGCCCCGGATCTCGGCGCCGGCCGCGGCAAGGGCGCGGACGTCGTCGGTGTCGAGCGCGGCGAGCCGGGTCGAGATCCGCGACGCGAGGCCGCCTTCGGCGAGGAACGTCCGGTATGCATGGGCCGTCGTCGCGAAGCCGCCCGGGACGCGGACACCCATTCCGCTCAACTGGCTGATCATTTCGCCGAGGGAGGCGTTCTTGCCGCCGACCGCCTCGACGTCGGTCATTCTCAGGGTCTCGAAGGGGGCGACGAAGGCGGTCGCCAGGTGGCTGGATGACATGGGAAGACTCGGGGCTCGTGAAAAACCGGCGTCTTCCGACCCTTGCGCGCGAGACCGATGCCGCACGGCCAAGGCTCGTCACGGCGCCCGCGCAGGCCGCAAGCGGTGCGGCACGATGCGTTGCGGCGCGAGGACGAGCGGGCAGCGGGGGCGAGCATGCGAAGGAGTCGAAAAGCTGTCGCGATTCTACGAGCCGCGCCCGATCCGGACCGGCCGCTGCCTATCATCGGCCATGAACGAACCCGTACCGCTCGGCGTTGCCGCGGCGCCCGCGGCAGCCTCGGCGCCGCCGCGGCCGACCGTCTTCTTCATCTCCGACGGCACCGGCATCACGGCAGAGACTTTCGGCAACTCGATCCTGTCGCAGTTCGCCATCAAGCCGCGTCACCTGCGACGGCCGTTCATCGACACGCCCGACAAGGCGCACCAGGTCGTCCGCGAGATCAACCATACCGCCGAGCACGACGGCAGAAAGCCGATCGTCTTCATCACGCTCGTCAACACCGAGATCCTGTCGATCGTCAAGGAACAGTCGCACGGCCTCGTGCTCGACATGTTCAACACCTTCATCGAGCCGCTCGAGGCGGAGTTCGGCATCACGTCGAACCACCGCATCGGGCGCTTCTCGGACGTCTCCGAGAGCCAGGAGTACAGCGACCGGATCGAAGCGATCAACTTCGCGCTTGCGCACGACGACGGCCAGTCGACGAAGAGCCTCGCCGACGCCGACGTCATCCTGGTCGGCGTCAGCCGCAGCGGCAAGACGCCGACCTCGCTCTACCTCGCGATGCAGCACGGCGTCAAGGCGGCCAACTATCCGCTCATCCCCGAGGACTTCGAGCGCGGCCGGCTGCCGTCGACGCTGATGCCCTTCAAGGCGAAGTGCTTCGGCCTGACGATCGACCCCGATCGGCTGGCACGCATCCGCAACGAACGCCGCCCGAACAGCAAGTACGCGTCGCTGGAGAACTGCCGCTACGAGGTGCGCGAGGGCGAGTCGATGATGAAGCGAGAGGGAATCGCGTGGCTGTCGTCGACGCACAAGTCGATCGAGGAGATCGCGACGACGATCCTGCGCGACCTGCGGCCCGACCGGTTGGCGTACTGAGGCGCGGCGCCCGCTGCGCCGGCTCGCTCAGGCCCCCAGCATCTGCTCGATGTCGGCAAAGCTCTGGGCGACCTCGATCATGTCGATGACCGTGCCGAGCTGGCGCTCGACCTGCGCCCGCGAGATCACCCCGCGCACGCGTGAGGGCACCACGCGTCCGCGCGGCGGTGCGACGGCAGTGCCGCTTTCGACGACGAGCAGGTGGTTGCGGCCCTGCTTCCTGAGCGTCGCGACGACGTTGCGGACGGTCGCCAACTGCATCTGCGCGTGGTCGATCGCATCGAGCGACGACAGGCTCACCATCACATCGGCGACCGTCAGCTCGTCGTAGCGAACGTTGCGCTGCTGGATGACGCGCATGGCGCGAATGCCGTGCAGGTCGGTGCTCGTGATCAGGCCTTCCAGGCTCGGCATCTCGGTGACGACGAAGAGCATCCGGACGCCCTGATAGATCATGATCTGCTCGGCCTGGCGCAGCGTCGTCCCCGGGTTGGTCGTCGCCGCCTTCACCTTCGTCAGGTCGGTCATCACCGACAGCGCGGGCGAGTCCAGCGTCACCGCGTCGGTCTGCCAGGTCTGTGCCTGCGCGATCGCAGTGGGAGGCTGCAAGCGCCGGGTCGCCAGCGCGCTGTCGGGGTGCATGTCGATCTCCTATGACGGGATGCCGTCGAGCACGGTACCCGCAATCGCCGGGGAATGCCACAGCGCGGGCATTGGCGGTCAGGGCAGACCGGGCGCGGCCAGGTTCGGGGTCGCGGCGAGCGCTGCCGCACCTCGAGGCCGGCGAGTCACTTCTGCGGTATGAGGTAGGCGGTGAGGTCGGCGGCGAGCCTGCGCATCGTCGACCCGGAGGAACATCTTGGCGCCGGGAACGAGCGCGCTCGGCTTCACCTGGCCGGACGCGAGCGGCGACAGCAAGCCGTGCTCGCCTCCGCGCGCGGCTTTCTGGTCGCGCACTGGGTGCAGGGAGGCATGCGCCACTGGGTGATCCGCGACGTCAATCGCGAGGAGTTCCAACGCCTCGTCGACGCGCTGCGAGCCGTCACGACCACAGGTTGACGGCGACCTGAGTCGCAATCTCGGACGCGCAGGCAACCCGCGCCGACGCCCGGTCAGGTGTGAGAGGTGCCGGCGTCGAACAATGCGCCCAGCCGTCGCGATGCACTGCGCAAGCTCGCCGCGACGGCGCCACCACCGGAGCGCTACATGCAAGCACTGTCCTATTCGACGCTGGACCGCGAGGCCCGGCAACTGCCTTCGTCCGACATCACCGCCTTTGCAGCACAGATCAGCGGCGGCGTCCTGAGCGGCACCGACGCCGGCTACGACGAGACGCGCAAGATCTGGAACGCGACCGTCGATCGCCGGCCGGCATTGATCGCACGCTGTCTGAACGACCGCGACGTCCAGGCGGCGGTGCGCTTTGCCGCCGAGCATCGGATGCTGCTCAGCATCCGCGGCGGCGGTCACCACATCGCCGGCAACGCCGTCGCCGACCGCGGGCTCATGATTGACCTCTCCGGCATGCGCGAGATCGTCGTCGATGCCGAGCGGCGAACCGCCCGCGTCGCCGCCGGTGCGTTGCTCGGCGACCTCGATCGCGCGTCGCAGGCCCATGGCCTGGCGATCCCGCTCGGCATCAACTCGACGACCGGCGTCGCCGGCCTGACGCTGGGCGGCGGCTTCGGCTGGTTGACGCGGCGGCTCGGGCTGACGATCGACAACCTGCTCGGCGCCACTGTGGTCACTGCCGACGGCGAGCTGCACAAGGTCTCGGCCGCCTCGGATCCGGACCTGTTCTGGGCGCTGCGCGGCGGCGGCGGCAACTTCGGCGTCGTCACGTCGTTCGACTTCAAGCTCCATCCGGTCGGCCCCGAGCTGCACGCCGGACTGGTCGTCTATCCCGCCGCGCAGGCGCGCCAGGTTCTGCGTGCATGGCGCGACTTCAACGCCGGCGCACCCGACGCATTGAGCGTCTGGACGGTGCTGCGCAAGGCACCGCCGCTGCCGTTCCTGCCCGCGTCGGCGCACGGCACCGACGTCGTCGTCTTCCCGCTCGTCTACAGCGGCAGCGTCGAGGAAGGACAGCGCGTCGCCGCGCCGGTGCTCGAGTTCGGCACGCCGATCGGAAGCCATGTCGGACCGACGCCCTACGCCGGCTTCCAGACCGCGTTCGATCCCCTGCTCGCACCTGGCGGCCGCAACTACTGGAAGTCGAACAACTTCAGCACGCTCAGCGATGCGGCGATCGACGTCGTGATCGAGTCGGCCGCAGCGGTGCCGGGACCCGAGTGCGAGATCTTCCTTGCCCAGCTCGGCGGTGCCATGGCGCGCGTGAAACCCGCCGACACGGCATTCGTCGCCCGCGACGTGAGCTACATCATGAACGTGCATGGGCGCTGGTCGGAGCCGCGCGACGACGACAAGGTTCGAGGCTGGGCGCGCCGTTGCTTCGAGTCGGCGGCAAGCTTCGCTACCGGCACCGGCTACGTCAATTTCCTCACCGAGGACGAGGGCGAGCGGGTCGCCGCGAGCTACGGCACGAACTACGCGCGCCTGCAGGCGGTAAAGCAACGCTACGACCCGGGCAACCTGTTCCGGATGAACCTCAACATCGCCCCCGCCGCGGGGAGCGTCTAGCGGCATGAGCAGCATCGACCTGCGCGGATGCGCCATCAGCGGCGCGACGCCGGCGAGCCTCGCCGCGTATGAGCACGCGCTCGCGAAGTGGCAAGCCTGGCGCCTCGACGACACCGCGGCGCTCGAGACGGCCGCCCGCGAGGCACCCGCGTTCGTGATGGCGCACGCGCTCGCGGCGTGGCAGCTCGTCTGCAGCCGCGACCTGCGCCATGTCGACGCTGCGCGGCCGCTCGTCGCGCGTGCGCTTCGATTGCCGGCCAACGATCGCGAGCGGCTTCATCTGGCGGCGCTCTCGTCGGTGCTCGCCGACGACTTCGAAGGCGCGAAGGTGCAACTCGGCCGCGCGCTCAAGCGCAGTCCGCGCGACGCGGTCGCGCTCCAGGTCGCGCATTGGTTCGATCACGTCACGGGCGACGTCGCGCACATGCGTCGACGCATCGCGAAGGCGCTCCCGGCGTGGTCGCGTGACGATCCCGGCTACCACGCGCTGCTCGCGATGCACGCATTCGCGCTCGAAGAGTCGGGCCGCTACGCGCGCGCCGAGGATGCGGCACGCGACGCCCTGGAGTTGAATCCGCTCGACGCACGCGCCTGCCACGTGATGGCGCACGTGTTCGAGATGACCGATCGCGCCGAGGCGGGCGTGCGGTGGATGTCCGAGCACGCCTCTGTGTGGGCGACCCGGAGCTCCGTCGTCACCCATGGCTGGTGGCACGTGGCGCTGTTCCACCTCGCGCATGGCGAGACCCAGCGCGCGCTGGCGCTGTACGACACGCACGTCCGCGGCGACCGCTCGGGCGAGTTGTCCGACCTGATCGATGCGTCGGCGCTCCTGTGGCGCATCGCCCTCTTCGGCGGCCATGCCGGCGCGCGCTGGAGCGAACTCGCCGAAGCCTGGTCTACCCACATCGACGATGGTTATTGCAGCTTCACCGATGCCCACGCGATGCTCGCCTTCGTCGGCGCGAACGACCGGGATCGTGCACGGCGCCTCGAAGCACACCTGCTGCGCAGCCAGCCGCTGCGGACGCGCTATGGCCAGACCACCCGCAAGCTCGGCCTGCCGGCGTGTCGCGCCCTAGTGGCCTTCGGCTGCGGCGACGACGCCCTCGCAATCAAGCTGCTCGCCGGGCTGCCCGCGATCGCATACCGCCTGGGCGGAAGTCACGCCCAGCGCGACGTGCTGCACCTTACCTTGCAGCACGCCGTGCAGCGAAGCCGCCGCTCCGCGTGTCGCACGCGGCCGGCGCTCGCGAGGTTGGCCGTGCAGCTGTAGCAACGTCCGCGGGCACGAGCTTAGGCCGGCGGTAGTAGCCGCGTCCCCTGAAGACGGTATTCGCGGAGGCGGCGAAGCGGAGCTTCGCATCTGCCTCAGCCGTGCGAGCTTGCGGAGCCGACGAGCTCCGCGAACCGTTGCAGATCGACATTCCCGCCGCTGATCAGCACGCCGACGCGCTGCCCCTTGAGCTCGGCGTGCATGCGCCGGGCGGCCGCGAAGCCGAGCGCACCGGTCGGCTCGACGACGATCTTCATCCGCTCGGCGAAGAAACGCATCGCGTCGATGAGCTCGGCGTCGCTCGCCGTCAGGATGTCGGTCACGTCGCGACGAATGATCGGGAACGTGTACTCGCCGAGATGCAGCGTCTGCGCGCCGTCGGCAATCGTGCGCGGCGTCGCGATCGAGACGATCCGGCCGCTGCGGAACGACTGCTGGCCGTCGTTGCCGGCCTCGGGCTCGACTCCATAGACCTTGCAGGCGGGCGAGAGCGCGCGCGCCGCGAGCGCCGAGCCCGACAGCAGCCCGCCGCCACCGAGACAGACGAAGAGCGCATCGAGCGCACCGACCTCCTCGAACAGCTCTTTTGCCGCCGTGCCCTGGCCGGCGATGACGTCCGGATGGTCGTAGGGAGGGACGAGCGTCATGCCGCGCTCCTCGGCGAGGCGCCTGCCGATCGCCTCGCGGTCCTCGCGATAGCGGTCGTAGACGACGACGCTGCCGCCGTAGCCCCTGGTCGCCGCGACCTTGGCGGCCGGCGCGTCGTGCGGCATGACGATCACCGCCGGCATGCCGAGCTGCGCTGCTGCGAGCGAGATCGCCTGGGCGTGGTTTCCCGACGAGAAGGCGACGACGCCGGCGCGGCGCTGACGCTCGTCGAAGCGCGAGAGCGCGTTGAAGGCGCCGCGGAACTTGAAGGCGCCCATGCGCTGGAAGTTCTCGCCCTTGAAGAAGAGCTGCGCGCCGAGCTCGGCGTCGGCGGTGCGCGAAGTGAGAACCGGTGTCCGCCGCGCATGGCCGGCGATGCGCTCGGCTGCGGCGGCGACGTCGTCGTAGCTCGGCAGGGTCAGCGCCACGCCGGCACCTGCGAAGGGAACAGACAGGTCGCAAACGTCATCCTCGATCTCCTTCGGCCGCGGTGCGAAGCGGCTTTCCGCGCCCACGCTGCCGCCCGGTTTCGTACAAGCAGACCGCCGCCGCCGCGGCGACGTTGAGCGACTCGCCGCCGCCGGGCTGCGGGATCGCCAGCACTGCAGCGCAGCGGGCGGCGATCGCGGCGCCGATGCCCTGCCCCTCGTGGCCGAACACCCACGCGCACGGCCATGGCAGCGCCGTCTCGTCGAGGCGCTGCTTCGCATGCGAGCTGGTTCCGAACAGCGGCAGCTCGAGCGACGCGAGCATCGTCTCGTCGACACCCTCGACGAGACGCAACCCGAAATGCGCTCCCATTGCGGCGCGAACGACCTTCGGCGACCACAGCGCCGCGGTGCCGACGAGCGCGATCGCCTGCGTGAAGCCGAACGCCGCCGCGCTGCGCAGCGCGCTGCCGACGTTGCCCGGATCCTGGATCCGGTCGAGGACGAGCGAAGGTTCACGCGCGACGATCGCGGCGGGCGCCGCTGCCGCGACGAGGAATGCGATCGGCGCCGGCGACTCGAGCGTGCCGAGCCCCGCGAGCAGCGCCGCAGGCACGATGGCGACCTCCTCGGCCGCTTCAGCGAGCCGGCGAAGGCGCGGCTCCTGCCACGCCGACTCGTCGACGATCGCGTGCTGCACGCGCGCGCCGGACTGCGCCAGCCACGCCTCGCAGAGATGCTCGCCTTCGAGAACGACGGTCCCGAGGCGTCGGTACGACGTCGAATCGCCGGTGAGCTTGCGCAATCGCACCAGCAGCGGATTGCTGCGCGACGTGATCTGCGTGACCTTGCCCACGCCGCCAGCTCAGAACAGCCGATCGAGGACGCTGCGGACGGGCGCGAAGCTGCGCCGGTGGTGTGGACACGCGCCGTGCTCGAGCAGCGCGCTCAGGTGCTCGGGCGTCGAGTAGCCCTTGTGGCTGTCGAAACCGTATTGCGGATGCTCCTCGTGCAGCTGCATGCAGAGACGGTCGCGATGCACCTTGGCGACGATCGAGGCCGCCGAGATAGCGCGCACCCTGGCGTCGCCGCCGACGACGGTGCGGACCGGCATCGTCAGCTGCGGCCGGTGGTTGCCATCGACAAGGACGATCTGCGGCTGCTGCTCGAGCGCCTCGACGGCGCGCTGCATCGCCAGCAACGCCGCACGCAGGATGTTCAAGGTGTCGATCTCGGCAACGCTCGCGCTGGCGACGCTGACGCAGACGGCGCGCCTGCGGATCTCGCGGTCGAGCCGCTCGCGCTCGTCGGGCGTGAGCAGCTTCGAGTCGTTCAGGCCGCGGATCGTCCGGTTCTCCTCGAGGATCACCGCCGCCGCGACGACCGGGCCGGCGAGCGGGCCGCGGCCGACCTCGTCGACACCCGCCATCAGCCCGACGACGTCGACGATGCCGCGCAGCTTGGCGGCGCGGAAGAACGTTCGTGCGTGCATCGTTCCTTCAGCGTTGCAGGACCGCCTCGATCGCCGCCGTCGCGAGCGCGCCGGTGTCGCGCTGCAGCTCGCGGTGGACCCTCTCGAAGCGGGCCTGCAATGATCGCACCGCCGCCGGGTCGTCGAGCCAGCGAAACGCCGCCGCCGCGATCTTTTCCGGCGTCGCGTCGTGCTGCAGCAGCTCGGGGACGGCGTGGTCGCGCAGCAGGATGTTGGGCAGCGAGACCCACGGCTGATAGTGCATGGCCTTGCCCATCTGCCAGCTGAGGATGTGCATCACATAGACGACGACCATCGGCCGCTTGAAGAGCGCCGCCTCGAGCGTCGCCGTGCCGCTCGCGACGAGGGCGACGTCGCATGCCGCGAGCGCCTCGTGGGCACGGCCGTCGAGCACCCGGATCGGCACCTCGGCGGCGTGCCGCGCGCGCAGCGCGTCGACCGCAGCGCGGAGCCCCGGCACGACCGGGACGACGAAGCGCAGCCCCGGCCTTGCCCGATGCATCGCGGCGCAGGCCGCGAACAGGCGTGCCGCGATGTACTTGATTTCGGAACGGCGGCTGCCCGGCAGCACCGCGACGATGGTCTCTCCTTCGGCGATGCCGAGCGCAGCACGGCTCGCGGCACGCGGCACCTCGAACGGGATCGCGCTGGCCAGCGGGTGGCCGACGTAGACCGCGTGGATGCCGCGCTTCGCGTAGATCTCGGGCTCGAACGGAAAGACGCACAGAACGAGGTCGGTGGCACGGCCGATCTTGCCGATCCGGCCGCCCCGCCACGCCCAGATCGACGGGCTGATGAAGTGAACTGTCCTGATGCCCGCCGCCTTCAGCTTGAGCTCGACACCGAGATTGAAGTCTGGCGCGTCGACGCCGATAAAGGCGTCGGGCCGCTCGCCGAGCAGCCGCTCGACGAGGCGATTGCGGATGGCGAGGATCTCGCGGAAATGGCCGAGCACCTCGAAGTAGCCGCGCACCGCGAGCTTGTCGTGCGGCCACCAGGCGACGAAGCCCTGCTCGGCCATGCGCGGGCCACCGATCCCGGCCGCGGCCAGCGTCGGCCAGCGCCCGCGCAGGCTCGCCAGCAGCGAGCCGCCGAGCAGATCGCCCGACGCCTCGCCCGCGACCATCGCGAAGCGCGGGGACTCGGTGATCATCGCCGGCCGGGCGCTGGTCAGCGTGCGATGCCGCGCGTCGCGGCAGCGAGGAAGCTCGTCATCAGCGCGACATCGGCCGCCGCTTCGGGCGCGCTCTTGGCGAGCTCGCCGACGTGGCGCTTCGCCTCCTCGAACGGGAGCCCTTCGCGATAGAGCAGCCGGTGCATCTGCTTGACGGCGGCGATCCGGCCGGCGTCGAAGCCGCGCCGCCGCAAGCCCTCGATGTTGAAGCCGCGAACGACGAGCGGGTTGCCGTCGACCATCATGTACGGCGGCACGTCCCGCGAAACGTGGCTCTGGAAGCCGCACATGCTGTGCGCGCCCATGTTGACGAACTGGTGCAGGCCGCTCTGCGCGCCGACGATGGCCCAGTCGCCGAGCCGGACGTGGCCGGCGAGGCCGGCATAGCCGGCGATGATCGTGTGGCTGCCGACGATGCAGTCGTGGGCGATGTGGACGCTGTTCATGATCCAGTTGTCGTCGCCGATGCGGGTCGCGCCGGCGTCCTGGACCGTTCCCGTGCTGATCGTGCAGAACTCGCGGATCGTGTTGCCGTCGCCGATGACGAGCGCGGTCTCCTCGCCGGCATACTTCTTGTCCTGGGGCGCGCCGCCGATCGAGTTGAACTGCCAGATGCGGTTGCCGCGGCCGATCGTCGTCTTGCCCTCGATCACGCAATGCGGGCCGACGACGCTGCCGGCGCCGATCACTACGCCCGCGCGGACGATGCTGTAGGCGCCGACCTCGACGTCGTCGGCGAGCTCGGCGCCCGGCTCGACGATCGCCGTCGGGTGGACGTTGGCCATTCGCCCTGGCGCCCTACCCGACGGTTCGTACCGCGCACATCAGCCCGGCCTCGACGGCGGTCTCGCCGTCGACGCTGGCGCGTGCGTGGAACTTGAAGATGCCGGACTTCATCCGGTCGAGGGTGACGTCGAGGATCATCTGGTCACCGGGCTCGACCGGGCGCTTGAAGCGCGCAGAGTCGATGCCGGCGAAGTAGTAGATCGACTTGTCGTCGGGCTTGGCATCGACCGCGTCGTACGACAGCAGCGCCGCCGCCTGGGCGAGCGCCTCGAGCATCATCACGCCCGGCATCACCGGCCGGTGCGGGAAGTGGCCGACGAAGTACGGCTCGTTCATGGTGACGTTCTTCAGGGCCTTGATCCGCTTGCCGTGCTCGAGCTCGAGAACGCGGTCGACCATCAGCATCGGATAGCGGTGCGGCAGCTTCTTGAGGATGTCGTGGATGTTCAGCGTCATGGCGACTTCTTCTCCAGCGCCCGGACTCGCTCGCGCAACGCGTAGAGGTTGCGCAAGGCGGCCGCGTTCTTTTCCCAGGACGCATTGTCGTCGAATGGGAACGAGCCGCTGTAGAGGCCGGGCTTGGCAATCGAGCGCGAGACCTGTGTCGCGCCCGAGATCTGGACGTGGTCGGCGATGGTCATGTGGCCGTTGATGCCGGCGCCGCCGCCGATCATGCAATGGGCACCGATCACCGCGCTGCCGGCGATGCCGACGCAGCCGGCGATCGCCGTGTGCTCGCCGACCCTGACGTTATGGCCGATCATGACCAGGTTGTCGATCTTGACGCCATTGCCGATGACGGTGTCGCCGAGAGCGCCGCGGTCGATGCAGGTGTTGGCGCCGATCTCGACGTCGTCGCCGATGACGACGCGGCCGAGCTGCTCGATCTTCTCCCAGCGGCCACGGTCGGGCGCGAAGCCGAAGCCGTCGGCGCCGAGCACGGCGCCCGGGTGGACGATGCCGCGCGCGCCGATCGTGGTCCCGGCGACGACGCTGACGCGTGCCCCGAGACGGGTGCCGGCGCCGATCCTGCAACCGGACTCGACGACCGCGTGGGCACCGATCGTCGCCCCGTCGCCGATCTCGGCGCCCGCTTCGACGACCGCGAACGCGCCGACGCCGACATCGACACCGAGACGAGCACCGGGGTCGACGGCAGCGCGCGGATCGATGCCGCGGCGCGCCGGCGGCCGCGCGCGCTCGGCCCACCACTGTGTCAGCCGGGCGAAGTACAGGTAGGGATCCGGGGTGACGATCGCGCTGCCGCGCGCAGCGGCCGGATCCCGAAACGCCGCCGCGACGATCACGCACCCCGTCCGGGTCGTCGCCAGCTGCTTCGCGTAGAGGGGATTGGCGAGGAACGAGATCGAAGCCGGCCCGGCCGACTCGAGCGGGTCGATCGAGCCGATCCGCGTCTCCGGATCGCCGATCAGTTCGCCGCCGAGGCGTTCGATGATGTCGCGAAGCCGGACTTCGCCCACGGTGCGAAGCCTCTTACTTGCCGCTCTGCGCGTTGAGCGCCTTGATCACCTTGTCGGTGATGTCGACCTTCGGGCTCCAGAAGACGGCTTCCTGCAGGATCAGGTCGTACTTCTCGGTCTCGAAGATCTGCTTGATGACGCGGTTGGTCCGCTCGACGACCGTCGCCAGTTCCTCGTTCTTGCGCTGGCTCAGGTCTTCCTGGAACTCGCGCCGGCGCCGCTGCAGCTCGCGATCCTGGTCGACGAGCTCGCGCTGGCGCCGCGTCCGCTCGGTCTCGGCGAGCGTCGGCGCGTCCTTGTCGAGTTTGTCGCTCGCCGCCTTCAGACGATTCGCGAGCTCGGTGAGGTCCTTCTCGCGCTTCGAGAACTCGGCCTCGAGCTTGGCTTGTGCGGCCTTCGCGGGAACCGCGTCGCGGAGGACGCGATCGCTGTTGACATAGCCGATCTTCAACTCCTGCGCCGAAGCTGACGCCGTTGCACCGGCGAGCAACGCCGCGGCGAGCAGCGATTTCACGATGTGGCTGTTCATCAGAAGGCAGTCCCGATCTGAAACTGAAGCCGCTGGATTCTATCTTCCGGCTTCTTGTGGATCGGGTATCCGTAACTGAGCTTGAGCGGCCCCACCGGAGAGATCCAGCTGACCCCCAACCCGGCCGCAGCGCGCAGGCTGTCGAAGCTCAGCTTCTCGTTCTCGCCCCAGACGTTGCCGGCGTCGGCGTAGAGAAAGATGCGCAGCGTGCGGTCGGCGTTGGCGCCGGGGACCGGAAGGTAGAGCTCGTTGTTGATGTTGAGGCGGCGGTTGCCGCCGATGAAGGCGCCGGTGACGTCGACCGGACCGAGCGAGCCCTGCTCGAAGCCGCGCACGGTTCCGAGGCCACCGCCGTAGAAGTTCTTGAAGATCGGATAAGGCCGTCCGCCGAGGCCCTTGCCGTAGCCGATCTCGGCGTTGACGCCGAACGTGAACGCCCGGCTGAACGCGATGTACTGCTGGCCCTGGAGGTTGGCGCGGAAGTACTGCGCGTCGCCGAGCGGCGCGTAGTCGAGATTGACGCGCGTGTATCGTCCTGCCGTCGGCACGAGCGCGCTGTCGCGGGTATCGCGCGACCAGCCGATCGTCAGCGGCACCGAGCTGCTGGTCTCGCCGAACTCTTCGCGATAGAGGAAGTAGCTGTTCGGCAGCGCGGTCGCGCCCTTGATCTCGGTGCGCTCGGCGCCGATGCCGAAGAAGACGGTGTCGTATTCGCTGAACGGAACGCCGAACCGGATCGCGAAGCCAGGCGTGACCAGCGTGTATTCCTCGCCCTGGCTGTTGATCGGCTTGCTGGTCCGGTAGTAGAGATCGATCCCGCGCGAGATGCCGTCGATCGTGAAGTAAGGATCGACGGTGCTCACCACCAGCGTCCGGTTGTACTTGCTGGTGTTGACCTCGATCCCGAGGTAGTTGCCCGAGCCGAAGATGTTGTCCTGCTTGATCGACGCCGTCAGCGAAAGCTTGTCGGCCGACGAGTAGCCAGCGCCGAGCGAGAGGTTGCCGGTCGGCTTTTCCTTGATCGTCACCGTCATGTCGACCTGGTCGGCCGAGCCCGGCACCTCGGTCGTGTCGACGCTGACATCGCTGAAATAGCCCAGCCGGTCGACGCGGTCGCGCGAGAGCTTGATCTTGCGGCCGTCGTACCACGACGACTCGAATTGGCGGAACTCGCGCCGGATCACCTCGTCGCGCGTGCGCGTGTTGCCGGCGATGTTGACGCGGCGCACGTAGACCCGGCGCTGCGGATCGGCGACCAGCGTCACGACGACGCGGCCGTTGGCGCGGTCGATCTCGGGCCGTGCATCGACCTTGGCGAACGCGTAGCCGAACGTGCCGAAGCGGTCGACGAACTGGCGCGTCGTCTCGGCGACAGCGGAGGCGCGGTACGGGTCACCGGGCTTGATCGTCACCAGCGTCTGGAAGTCGGGCTCCTTGCCGAGGTAATCACCTTCCAGCTTGACCCCGGTGACCGTGTACGGCTGGCCTTCCTTGACGTTGATCGTGATCGTGATGTCCTGCTTGTCGGGCGAGATCGTCACCTGGGTCGACTCGATTTCCATCTCGAGATAGCCGCGGTTCTGGTAGTAGGCACGCAGGGTCTCCAGGTCGGCGTTGAGCTTGGCGCGCGAGTAGCGGTCGCCTTTCAGATAGAAATTCAGCCAGCCGCCGTCGTTGAGCTCGAACTGGCCTTTCAGCGTCCTCTCCGAGAAGGCGTGATTGCCGACGATGCGGATCTCGCGGATCTTCGCCGGCGCGCCCTCGGTGACGGTGAACGTCACGTTGACGCGATTGCGCTCCTGCGGCGTCACCGTGGTGACGACTTCGGCACCGTACAGGCTCTTGGTCAGGTATTGGCGCTTCAGCTCCTGCTCCGCGCGGTCGGCGAGCGCCTTGTCGAACGGCAGCCCTTCGCCGATGCCGAAATCCTTCAGCGACTTGACGAGCGAGTCCTTCTCGAACTCGTGCAGGCCGACGAAGTCGATGTTGGCAATGACCGGTCGTTCCTCGACGATGACGACAGCGACGCCGTTCTCGATGTCGATCCGGACGTCCTTGAAGAGGCCGGTCGCGAACAGGGCGCGCAGCGCCGCCGAGCCTTTCTCGTCGGTGTAGGTGTCGCCGATCCGAAACGGCAGTGCAGCGAAGACCGTGCCGGCATCGGAACGCTGCAGGCCCTCGACCCGGATGTCCTTCAGCACGAACGGCTCGACGGCTAGCGCCGCGCCGACGTGCAGCGCCATCGCGACGGCGACCGAGAGCGGAGAAAGCCCGCGAAGACGCGGGCGGGAGAGCGAACGTGCGGTGGGGCGGGTGCGGGGAACGAGAAAAGGCATGCCGTCGGTCATTGCAGACCCAGCAGGCGGGCCATGTCGTTGTAGAGCGCCAGGGACATCATCATCAGCATGATGGCAACCCCGCCGCGCTGCAGCCTGTCGAGCCACAGGTCGGAGACCTGACGTCCCGTCACGGCCTCGAAAAGATAATACATGAGGTGCCCGCCATCGAGGACGGGCAGCGGCAGCAGGTTGAGAACGCCGAGGCTGACGCTGACGACGGCGAGAAAGCCCAGGTAATAGGCGAGGCCGAGCCGCACCGACTGCCCGGCGTAGTCGGCGATCGTCACCGGGCCGCTCAGGTTCTTCAGCGAGGCCTGGCCGACGATCATCTTGCCGAGCATCTTCAGCGTCAGCGTCGACATCTGCCAGGTCTGCGTCAGCGCGCTCGTCAGCCCTTCGATCGGGCCGTAGCGCACCAATGTCATCTCGGGCGGCTGGCCCGGATAAAGCTCGAGCCGGCCGACGCGGCTGCCGGCGTCGATCGCGATCTGCGGCGTGACGACGAGCTCCATCCGCGTCCCGTCGCGCTCGATCCGCCAGCGCATCGGCTGCGCCGTGCCGCTCTTGCCGCTGTTGCGGATTGCCTCGCGCGCCTGGCTCGCATCGTCGATCGGCACGCCGTCGATGGCGACGATGCGGTCGCCCTGCTTCAGTCCCGACGCCGCGCCGGCGCCGCCGGCCTTGACCTCGCCGAGCACCGGCTCGCTCCATGCGTTGGCGAGGCCGACCCGCTGCATCGTCTTGGCGTCGACGTCGGCAGCGCCGAGCGACGCCAGCGCGAGATGGACGCGGCGCTGGCCGCGGCCGTCGTGCGAGCTGACGAGCAGGTCGAGGTCCTCGCCGTGCAGCATCGCCTGCGTGGCCTGCCAGCGCAGATCCGTCAGCGAGCGAACGTCCTGCCAGTCGGAGCCTTCCTGCGACCACGCGCGCACCCAGTCGCCGGCGTGCATGCCGGCGCGCTCGACGACGCTTCCCGCAGCCGGCGGCCCGACCACGGCCTTCGGCTCGTCGACGCCGATCCAGTGTGCCGCCGAGTACAGCACCACCGCCAGCAGAAGGTTGGCGATCGGGCCGGCGACAACGATCGCGGCGCGCTGCCAGAGCGGCTTGCGGTTGAACGCGCGATCGAGCTCGCTCGTCGCCACCTCGCCTTCGCGCTCGTCGAGCATGCGCACATAGCCGCCGAACGGCAGCACGCAGACCACGAACTCGGTGCTCTCCGGGCGCGGTTGCCGACGCCAGAGGACGCGGCCGAAGCCGATCGAGAACCGGAGCACCCTGACGCCGCATGCGACTGCGACGCGATAGTGGCCGTACTCGTGGACGACGATGAGAACGCCGAGCGTCAGGAAGAAGGCGAGGACGGTGACCATCATCGCAGCGCCGGATGCGAGCGGCGCGGTGGGAGCGGCGAGCTCGGAACGGCGGTGTTCATCGGGCGAAGCCTTTCAGGATCTCGGCTGCGCGCCGGCGCGCCTCCTGATCGAGCGCCAGCAGCGACTCGAGCGAATCGGCCGCGCCGGGCGCGGGCGCCAGCGCCTCGACGGTGCGGCAGTTGACCGTGTGAATCCGGTCGAAGCGAATGGTTCCGGCCAGGAACGCCGCGACCGCCTCCTCGTTCGCGGCATTCAATACTGCGGTCGCGCCCGCAGGCGCGCGCAGCGCGTCCCACGCCAGCCCGAGACCCGGATAGAGACGCAGGTCGGCCGGCTCGAACGTCAGCGCCGCGAGGGTTCGCCAGTCGAGCGCGTCGGCGCCGGAGGCGATCCGGTCCGGATAGGCGAGGCCGTAGGCGATCGGCACCCGCATGTCGGGCGTACCGAGTTGCGCGAGCACCGACTGGTCGCGGCAGACGACCATCGAGTGGATGATGCTCTGCGGATGGATGACGACCTCGATCTGCTCGGGCGCGAGATCGAACAGGAAGTGCGCCTCGATCACCTCGAGGGTCTTGTTCATCATCGTCGCCGAGTCGACCGAGATCTTGCGGCCCATCACCCAGTTCGGATGGGCGCACGCCTGGTCGGGAGTGACGTCGGCGAGCGATGCCGGGTCGCGGCCTCGGAACGGACCGCCCGACGCGGTGAGGACGATGCGTGCGACCCGTGCGTGCCAGTGCGAGCGGTCTTCGGGCAGGCATTGGTAGATCGCCGAGTGCTCGCTGTCGATCGGCAGCAGCGTTGCGCCACCGCGCGCGACCGCGCTCATGAAGAGCGCGCCGCCGACGACGAGCGCCTCCTTGTTGGCCAGCAGCAGACGCTTGCCTGCACCGGCAGCGGCCAGACAGGGTGCCAGCCCGGCAGCGCCGACGATCGCGGCCATGACGGTGTCGGTCTCCGGATGCGCCGCGAGCTCGCACAGCGCACCGGCGCCGCTCGTCACTTCGGTCGCGATGCCGGCATCGCGCAGGCGCCCGGCGAGCACGCGCCCCTCCGCAGCGGTCGTGACCACCGCGTAGCGCGGCCGGAAGCGGGCGCATTGCGCGAACAGTTCGTCGAGGCGGCGGTTCGCCGTCAGCGCGAAGACCTCGTAGCGGTCGGGATGCCTGGCGGCGACGTCGAGCGTCGCCATGCCGACCGAGCCGGTCGCGCCGAGCACGCAGATGCGCTGCCGGCGCGCTTCGTCGTGCATGGTGCGCTCGCTCACAGCATCACCAGTGCGAGCGCAATCGGGAACACCGGCAACAAGCCGTCGACGCGATCGAGGATGCCGCCGTGGCCGGGCAGCAGCCCGCTGCTGTCCTTGGCGCCGGCGCTGCGCTTGACGAGCGACTCGCACAGGTCACCGACGACGCTCATCGCGACCAGGAAGACGACGACGAGCGCGACGCCGACGTAGCCGAAGCGATGGGCGACGATCGTGTAGAGGCTTTCGCCGGGCAGCCGAGCGAGCGCATCGAGGGCGATCCACGCCACGGCGACGAGCAGCGCGCCTGCCATTCCGCTCCAGACGCCTTCCCAGCTCTTGCCAGGACTGATCGCCGGTGCGAGCTTTCTCTTGCCGAATGCCCGGCCGCCGAAATACGCCGCCACGTCGGCGGCCCAGACGAGGAAGAACGCAGAGAGGATGAAGTTGAGGCCGATCGCTTTCGCGTTCGCAAGGGCGAGCCACGCGGTCCAGAGTGCCGCCAGTCCGATCGCCCAGCGCAGCGGCCGCGGCACGCGCGGCCAGCCGGCGACGCCGCCGCGCAGCACCCAGGCACCGCCGAGGACCCAGACCGTCAGCGCAACCCACCAGGCAAGTCGCGGCGCCGTCGTCGTCCAGCCGGCAAGGAGCGCGAACAGGCAGGCGACGCCGAGCACGCCGCCGAGCACGAGCGCGAGCGCGCCGGCATCGTTGAGGCGAGACCATTCCCAGCCGGCGAGCGCGATCGCGATCAGCGTCAGCACCGCGAACGGCCACACCGTCTTCGCGATCAGCGTCGGAAGCAGCAGGGCCAGCAGCACGAGCGCGGTGAGGATGCGCTGCTTGAGCACGTCAGTGTCCGCTGGCCACCAGCTCGGCGGCATCCGGCACGGCGCCGAAGCGGCGCTCCCGGCGCGCGTACTGCGCGAGCGCCGAATCGAGCTCCTCGGTACCGAATTCCGGCCAGAGGCAGTCCGTGAAGACGAGCTCGGAGTAGGCGGCCTGCCAGAGCAGGAAGTTGCTGATCCGGATCTCGCCGCCGGTGCGGATGAAAAGGTCGGGGTCGGGCGCATAGCTGAGCGCCATGTAGCGGTTGAGGGTGGCCTCGTCGAGGTGTTGCGGCTGCACCCCCGCGCGCATCGCCTGCCGGCACGCCTCGACGATGTCCCAGCGGCCGCCGTAGTTGAACGCGACCGAGAGATGGATCTTGGTGTTGTGGCGCGTGCTGTCCTCGGCGTGCTGCCAGGCCTGGCGGAGCTTCTCCGAGACCTGGGCGCGGTCACCGATGATGCGCACGCGGACGCCGTCGCCGGCGAGTTTGGCCAGGTACTTCGACACCGCGACCAGGACGAGGCCCATCAACCCGGAGACCTCCTCGCTTGGCCGCTTCCAGTTCTCGGACGAGAACGCGTACACGGTGAGGTATTCGATGCCGCGCTCGGAGCACGCGTGAACGGTACGAACCAGCGCGTCGACACCTTGCTTGTGACCGAAGAAGCGCGGCATGTGCCGCTTCTTGGCCCAGCGGCCGTTGCCGTCCATGACGATCGCGACGTGGCGCGGCACGGCCGAGGCCCGCTCCGGACGCTCGCTCACCGGCAAGCCTCCGTGCTGCCCACTCCGGCATCCACCCTGGAAACGGCCCCTTGGCTCATCAGACGGCCATGATCTCGGCTTCCTTCGCCGAGGTGAGCCGGTCGATCTCGGCGATGGTGCGGTCGGTGAGCTTTTGCAGCTCGTCGAGCGAACGCCGCTCCTCGTCCTCGGTGATCTCCTTGTCCTTCATCAGCCGCTTGGCGTGCTCGTTGGCGTCACGGCGAAGATTGCGCACCGCGATCTTCGACTCCTCGGCGGCGTGGCGGACGACCTTGGTGAGCTCCTTGCGACGCTCCTCGGTGAGCGCCGGCATCGGCACGCGAAGCAGGTCGCCTTGCGACGACGGATTGAGGCCGAGATCCGACTCGCGGATCGCCCTCTCGATCTTCGCGCCCATGCCCTTCTCCCACGGCTGGACGCTGATCGTGCGGGCGTCGAGCAAGGTCACGTTGGCGACCTGGCTGATCGGCACGCTCGAGCCGTAGTACTCGACGTGGACCTGATCGAGCAGGCCCGCGTGCGCGCGGCCGGTGCGGATCTTCTGCAGGTCGCTCTTGAACGACTCGATCGACCGGCCCATCTTCTGCTCGGCCGTCTTCTTGATGTCTGCAATCGTCATCGCAGGACTCCCCTACACGTGGACGAGAGTGCCCTCGTCGTCTCCTTGCACGACCCGCTTGAGGGCGCCAGGCTTGAAGATGCTGAAGACGCGGATCGGCAGACGCTGGTCCCGGCAGAGCGCGAACGCGGTCGCGTCGAGCACCTGCAGGTTCTTGACGATCGCCTCGTCGAAGCTGATGCGCGCGTAGCGAACGGCGCGCGGATCCTTGTTGGGATCGGCGCTGTAGACGCCATCGACCTTGGTCGCTTTCAGCACGACCTCGGCGCCGATCTCGGCGCCGCGCAGCGCGGCAGCGGTGTCGGTCGTGAAGAACGGATTGCCGGTGCCGGCGGCGAAGATCACGACCTTGCCTTCCTCGAGGTACTGCAGTGCCTTCGGCCGCACGTACGGCTCGACGACCTGCTCGATCGCGATCGCCGACATGACGCGCGCGACGAGGCCTTCCTGGCGCATCGTGTCGGCGATTGCGAGCGCGTTCATCACGGTGGCGAGCATTCCCATGTAGTCGGCGGTCGCGCGGTCCATGCCGACCGAGCCGCCGGCGACGCCGCGGAAGATGTTGCCGCCGCCGATCACGACCGCGACCTCGCAGCCGAGGCGCGTCACCTCCTGCACCTCGCGCACGATGCGCACGATCGTGGCGCGATTGATGCCGTACGCGTCCTCCCCCATCAACGCTTCGCCGGAAAGCTTGAGCAGGATGCGCTTGTACGCCGCCATGCGGTCGACTCCTTGATGCTCCAGGTCGGGCTGAAGTCTAGCCGCGACCCGTGAAGCCCCCCGGCTCGCTCAGGCGCCCCTGGCCGCGGCCACCTGAGCCGCGACTTCGGCCGCGAAATCGCCGGTCTTCTTCTCGATGCCCTCGCCGACCACATAGAGCGTGAAGGCGTGGATGCGGGTGCCTTTTTCCTTCAGCATCTGCTCGACCGTCTGCTTGTCGTTCTTGACGAACGCCTGGTTGTGCAGGCTGACTTCCTTCAGGTACTTGGCGACCGAGCCTTCGACGCGCTTGGCGACGATCTCGGGCGACTGCACGGACTTGCCCTCGGCCTTCGCTTTCTCGGCGTCCTCGGCGGCCTTCTGCGACGCGACCCTGCGTTCCCTGTCGACGAGCGCCGTTGGCACGTCGGCCGACGCAAGAGCCACGGGCTTCATCGCCGCGACGTGCATCGCGACGTCCTTGGCAGCGGTCTCGTCGCCCTCGAACTGGACCAGGACGCCGATCCGCGTGCCGTGCAGGTAGCTCGCGAGCTTGCCGCCGCCGGCGTAGCGCTGGAAGCGGCGGATCGTCATGTTCTCGCCGATCTTGCCGATCAGGCCCTTGCGAACGTCCTCGACCGTCGGGCCGAAGCCGTCCTGGCTGAGCGGCAGGCGGCCGAGCGCGTCGGCGTCGACCGGATCCTGGTTGGCGACCAGCGTCGCGAGCGAGCGAGCGAAGGCGAGGAAGGAATCGTTCTTGGTGACGAAGTCGGTCTCGCAGTTGACCTCGACCAGCGCGCCCGTCGTCCCCGCGACCGAGGCCGCGACAACACCTTCGGCGGCGATCCGCGACGCCGCCTTGCCGGCCTTGTTGCCGAGCTTGACGCGCAGCAGTTCCTCCGCGCGGTCCATGTCGCCATCGGCTTCGGCGAGCGCCTTCTTGCACTCCATCATGGGCGCGTCGGTCTTTGCGCGCAGCGCACCGACCATGCTTGCGGTGATAGCCGCCATCGTCTGCTCCTTGGGCCGGGCGCCGCGAAGGGGGCGCTCCGGTCTCGATCCGATTCATGAAAAAGGGGCTGAATCAGCCCCTGGGTCCGCTCGCCATGCGGCGAGCCGGGGCCAAGGTCAGGCCGCCGCTTCGTCGACTTCGACGAACTCGTCGCCCTGGGCCGCGCCCTGCACCACCTCGTTGGCAGCGTTTGCCTTGCCCTCGAGGACGGCGTCGGCGACCGCCTTCGCGTACAACGCGACCGCCTTCGAAGAATCGTCGTTGCCCGGGATGACGTAGTCGATGCCGATCGGCGAATGGTTCGAGTCGACGACGGCGACGATCGGGATGCCGAGCTTCTTCGCCTCGGCGACCGCGATCTTGTGGAAACCCACGTCGATCACGAACATCGCGTCGGGCAGCGCGTTCATGTCCTGGATGCCGCCGATGTCCTTCTCGAGCTTGGCGAGCTCGCGTTGGAACATCAGCGCTTCCTTCTTGATCCGGATCTCGGTGCCGGCCTCGACCTGCGCCTTCATGTCCTTCAGGCGCTTGAGCGAGCCCTTCACGGTCTTGAAGTTGGTCAGCATGCCGCCGAGCCAGCGCTGGTCGACGAAGGGCATGCCGCAGCGCTTGGCTTCCTGCGCGATCACCTCGCGCGCCTGGCGCTTGGTGCCGATCATCAGGATCGTGCCGCGGCGCGCCGTGAGCTGGCGAACGAACTTCATCGCGTCCTCGAAGAGCGGCTGCGTCTTCTCGAGGTTGATGATGTGGATCTTGTTGCGATGGCCGTAGATGTACGGGGCCATCTTGGGATTCCAGAAGCGCGTCTGGTGTCCGAAATGAACGCCGGCTTCCAGCATTTCACGCATCGTGATCGTCATGAGCTTCCAAAGGTTGGTTCTAGAATCCGGCTCGAATCGCGGCACGTTCGACCTGTGCGGCGACACCTTGAAAACAGCCGGTTCGCGGATGAGGCGGCTTCCACGCCCGACTGCCGTGGCCTTCCGGATGAAGGCCGATCGGTCCGGGCTGCTCGTCCGCTCGAGGCAAAGCGCTGGATTCTAGCATCGCGATGGCCGACGACCTCACCGAAGCGCGCCGCCGGATCCTGGCGCGCGCCGCGACGGCGCGGGGGCTCGTCGACCGCGCCCTCGCGATCGCCGAGGCGCCGCCGGCCGCGGCCGCCGTCGTTGCGACGAGCGCGTCCGCCGCACGCACCGCTGCTGATTCCGCTGACACCGCCGTCGCCGCCGGGCGCGATCCCGGTGCCCTCGCCGGCCTCGCCGTCTCGGTGAAGGACCTGTTCGACGTCGCCGGCGAGGTGACGGCCGCCGGCTCGAAGATCCTGCGCGACTCGCCTCCAGCAGCGGCCGACGCGCCCGCGGTCGCCCGTTTGCGCGCCGCGGGCGCTGCCTTCATCGGCCGCACCCACATGACCGAGTTCGCGTTCTCCGGCGTCGGCCTGAATCCGCATCTGCCGCCGCTCGCCAACCCGGCGACGCTCGCGCTCGACCGGACGGCCCGCATCCCCGGCGGCTCGACCTCGGGCGGCGCCGCATCGGTCGCGACCGGCGCGGCGTGGGCCGCGCTCGGCTCCGACACCGGCGGATCGATCCGCATTCCGGCGGCGCTGCAAGGCGTCGTCGGCTTCAAGAGCACGGCACGGCTGATTCCGACCACGGGCGCCGTGCCGCTGTCGACCACGCTCGACACCGTCGCCGCGATCACCCGTTCGGTGCGCGATGCGGTCGTCGTCCACGAAGTGATCGCGGCGCGCACCGTGCGGCTCGAGCGGCGGCCGCTCGACAGCTGGCGCTTCGCAGTGCCGAGCACGATCGTCCTCGACGGCCTCGAGCCGGCCGTTGCGCGGGCATTCGAACGCAGCGTGGCCGCCTTGTCGGCGGCCGGCGCCGGCATCGCGACCATCGCGCTCGCGCCGCTCGCCGACGTCGCCTCGATCAACGCAAGCGGCGGCTTTTCGCCTGCCGAGGCGTGGGCGTTTCACCGCCACTGGCTGCTCGAGCGCGAGGCCGACTACGACCCGCGCGTCGCGCAAAGGATCCGGCGCGGCGAGAAGATGAGCGCGGCCGACTACATCGACCTGCTCGCGGCGCGGCGCGACTGGATCGTGCGCATGGAACGAGCGCTCGAAGGCATCGACGCGCTGCTGACGCCGACGGTGCCGATCGTCGCGCCGCCGCTGGCGCCGCTCGTCGGCGACGATGCCGCCTTCTTCGCGACCAACGCGCTTCTGCTGCGCAATCCGAGCATCGTCAACCTGCTCGACGGCTGCGCGCTCAGCCTGCCGTGCCAAGCCGCCGGAGAGCTCCCCGTCGGTCTCATGGTCTGGAGCCATGCCGGCCGCGACGATGACGTCCTCGCTGCGGGCCTGGCGATCGAATCCGCGCTCGCCGGCGGCGCGACGCCTTCGCCGCGCGTCTGAGCATGCAGGTGGCCGTCATCGGGGCCGGCGTGATCGGCGTGACGACGGCCTACGAGCTGGCGACGGACGGGCACGACGTGACCGTCTTCGAGCGTCGCGGCACCGTCGCCGGCGGCTGCAGCTTCGCCAATGCCGGCCTGGTCGCGCCCGGCTACGTGTCGCCCTGGGCGGCGCCCGGAATGCCCGCCAAGGTCGTCCGCCACCTCTTCTCGGAACATGCCCCGGTGCGGATCGCGGGCCCCCTCGACGCTGCCACGCTCGGCTGGGTCTGGCGCTGGTGGCGCGCTTGCAATCCCGCGGCATATCGCGTCAACCGCGCTCGCATGCACCGCCTCGCCCACTTCAGCCGCGAGCGGCTGCAGCAGCTGACGCAGCGGCTGCATCTCGACTTCGAGCGCGCGCAGGGCTTTCTCGTTCTCTTGCGCAGCGCGCGCGAGATGGCGCTTGCCGAGACCGGTGCGCGCACACTCGCCGAGCTCGGCGCCGCGCCGGCCATCCTCGACGCCGCTGGCTGTCGCGCGATCGAGCCCGGGCTCAATCCCGAAACGCCGCTCTTCGCCGGCCTGTATTCGAAGGACGACGAGGTCGGCAATTGCCGCGAGTTCACGCACCTGCTGCGCAAGGAAGCTGCGCAGGCAGGCGCGCGCTTTCGCTTCAACGCCCGGGTCGAGGTGATCCAGGCCGGCAATCGGCCCTCGCTGCGCGTGCTGCAGGCGCCGCACGATGCGCGCGACGAGGCGCTGCGCGCGCGCGACTCGAGCGGCTGGTCGGACACGCAGCCCGAGCCCGGGGAGACCAGCGAGCCGAGCTTCGATGCGATCGTCGTCAGCGCCGCGGTCGAGTCGCGCCACCTGCTGCGGCCGCTCGGCATCCGGCTGCCGCTGCTCGCGATCCACGGCTACTCGGTGACGGCGCCGCTGCGCCACGACGATGCCCATCTCCACCTCGAACCCCGCGCAGCACTGATGGACGAGCGCTACAAGGTCGCGATCAGCAGGCTCGGCCAACGCGTGCGCGTCGCCGGCAGCGCCGAGATCGGCGGCGATCCCGAGCGACAGAGCGAGCGCGCCCAGGCCACGCTCGACAAGGTGCTCGACGACTGGTTTCCCGGCGTGACCCGGCGCGACGCGGCGCAACGCTGGAAAGGCGCGCGACCGATGCTGCCCGACGGGCCGCCGGTGCTCGGGCCGAGTGGTGCCGAAGGGATCTGGCTCAACGTCGGCCACGGCGGCAGCGGCTGGGCGCTCGCGGCAGGGTCGGCGCGCCTCGTCGCCGACGCCATCGCCGGTCGCAAGACGCCGATCGGGATCGACGGCCTCGGCGTCGAACGGTTGCGGGCATGAGCAGCATCGAGCGGATCGACTCCAGTGTCAGCCGGGTCGCGCTGCTCGGCCAGGCCGCGACCCGTCGGGGCGAGAGCGCCGCGCTCGCGGCAGTGGCGCCATTCGCCTTGATGGAGCGCGCCGGCGATGCGGTCGCGCGTCTCGCCCTCGCCATCGCGCCGCATGCGCAGCGCGTCGTCGTGTTCGCCGGCCCGGGCAACAACGGCGGCGACGGCATCGAAGCAGCAACGCGCCTGCGAGCGATGGGCAAGCGCGCGACGGTGCTGCGCGTCGGCGCGAAGTCGTCGCCGCCGGCCGATGCCGCACACGCGCTCGCCCGCGCCGTCGCCGCCGGCGTCGCGATCGTCGACTGGAGCGGCGGTACGGCCGGCGCGGACGAAGACGCGGATCTCGTCGTCGACGCTCTGCTCGGCATCGGTGCCGCGCGCGCCCCCAACGGCGATCTTGCCGCCGCGATCGCGCACATCGCCGGTCACGCGAGGCAGGGCGCACGGGTCCTCGCCGTCGACGTGCCGTCGGGGCTCGACGTCGACCGCGGCCAGCCGATCGGCACGGCGTGCGTCGTCGCCCACGACACGCTGACGCTGATCGCGCCCAAGCCCGGGCTTTTCACCGGCAGCGGGCGTGACCACGCCGGCCGCGTCTGGTGCGCGCCGATCGGCATCGATGCCGATGGCGCCGAGCCCGACGCGTGGCTGGTCGGCCGGCGCGATCCGTCGTGCATGCTCGCGCCGCGCCCACAGGCGTCGCACAAAGGAAGCTTCGGCGACGTTGCGATCGTCGGCGGTGCGCCCGGGATGGCCGGTGCAGCGTGGCTCGCAGCGCGCGCTGCCCACGCCGCCGGCGCCGGCCGCGTCTTTGTCGATCTCGTTCGTGACGACGGCGCACCGGCGCCGCACGACGGGTTCGATCCGACGCGGCCCGAGCTGATGGTGCGGCCCGGCTGGTCGGCCGGCGACGCCGCGGTCGTCCAGGCGACCACCGTCGTCTGCGGCTGCGGCGGCGGCGACGCGGTGCGCAGCCGGCTGCCGCGGTTGCTCTCCCTCGCGCCGCGTCTCGTCCTCGACGCCGATGCCCTCAACGCGATCGCGGCCGACGCGTCGCTCCTCGCCCTCACCGCTGCGCGCCAGGCACGCGGGCTGGCGACGATCCTCACTCCCCACCCGCTCGAGGCCGCACGGCTGCTCGCCGCCACGGCCGCGGCGGTGCAAGGCGATCGTGTCGGCGCGGCGCGGCAGCTCGCGGCGCGCTGCCGCGCGGTCGTCGTCCTCAAGGGCTCGGGAACCGTGATCGCTGCCGGTGACGCCGTGCCGCGCATCAACGCCACCGGCAACGCCTCGCTCGCCAGCGCCGGCACCGGCGACGTCCTGGCCGGCTGGATCGGCGGCCGCTGGGCCGCGAGCCGCGCCGCCGCCTTCGATGTCGCGACCCTCGGCGTCGTCGAGCACGGCGCGGCCGCCGAGCCCGAGCGCAGCGGCGCCGTTCGCGCCGCCGACCTCGTCGAGGCGCTGTACCGGCAGTCGCGCGGCGGCTGAGGCAGCGCCCGCGCCGCAGCTCAGCGCTGCGCTTGCATCGCCTTCGCGATCTCGAGCGCACCCTGGGCGGCGCCGCTTTCCGGCACGGCCTCGCCGGCGCGGTCGGAGATCTCGTCGAGGCGCTCGGCGATCTGCTCCGCGGCGTCGGCGCCGTTGCCGACGTGGATGCCGTGCGTCAGCGTCACGTATGCGCGCTCGAACGAACCGGCGCCTGCACAGACGATGGCGCGCGTCGGCGCGTCGGCGGCGACGAGCGCGAGCAGCGCCGGCGTCACCGCGCTCGCGTCGAGCAGGCGCAGCACCGCTTCGGACATCAGGCCTTCGGTCATCCGCGTCGCTGCGGTCGGCGCCAGGCAGTTGACGCGGATATCGTGCTTCGCGCCCTCGAGCGAGAGCGTCTGCATCAGGCCGACCAGCGCCATCTTGGCGGCGCCGTAGTTCGACTGGCCGAAGTTGCCGTAGAGGCCGGTCGACGAGGTCGTCATGACGATGCGACCGTAGTTCTGCGTCCGCATCGTTTCCCACACCGCCTTCGAGCAGTGCACCGCACCCATCAGGTGGACGTCCATGACGAGGCGGAAGTCGGCGAGATCCATCTTCGCGAAGCTCTTGTCACGCAGGATGCCGGCGTTGTTGACGAGGATGTCGACCCGACCAAACTCGGCGAGTGCCGCCTGGACCATTGCCTGCACCGCGCTCCAGTCGGTCACCGAGGCGCCGTTCGCGATCGCCTTGCCGCCGGCGGCGCGGATCTCGTCGGCGACGGCATTGGCCGCCGTCGGCGTGCCGCCGCTGCCGTCGACCAGGCCGCCGAGGTCGTTGACCACGACCGCGGCGCCGCGCGCCGCCAGCGCGAGCGCATGCAGGCGGCCGAGGCCGCCGCCCGCGCCCGTCACGACCGCCACCTTGCCGTCGAATCGAATCGTCATGCTCCCTCTGCCAGATCTCGTTGGTGTTGGCTTCAGCGCCGCGGCGTGCCACGCGCGCCGCTGCGGCCGCTGGCGATCTTGCGCACCGCAGGCTTGCCGTTGCGCGCCGGCCGCAACGTCGTACCCGACCGCGCGCGCACCTTCGCCTTGGTGGCCGCCTTGACACCACGGTCGGCCTCCTTCAAGGCGACGATCTCGCTCGTCACGGCGTCGTTGCGCTCGACCGCCTTCTCGCGGCGAGAGCGCAGCGCACCGGCGACGTCTTCGCCATCGCGGACGAGGCGGAAATCGATCTTGCGGCCGTCGAGGTCGACGCGGCTGACCTGGACGCGCACCCGCGTGCCGACGACGTAGCGGATCCCCGAACGTTCGCCGCGCAGCTCCTGGCGGACTTCGTCGAAGCGGAAGTACTCGCCGCCGAGCTCGGTGACGTGGACGAGCCCTTCGACATAGAGACCGTCGAGCTGGACGAAGAGCCCGAAGCTCGTCACCGCACTGACGGCGCCGCCGAACTCCTCGCCGAGGTGCTCGCGCATGTAGCGGCACTTGAGCCACGCCTCGACGTCGCGCGATGCCTCGTCGGCGCGGCGCTCGTTGGCGCTGCAGTGCGCGCCCGCGATCTCCCACGCCTCGAGCTCGCCGCCCGGCGCGAGCGGCGGCAGCGCGGCTGCCCCCGGGCGCGCGTTCTTCGCCGTCTTGGCGGACCTGGCCAGGCGCGCCTTCTTCGCCGGCTCGCCTTCAGTGCGGGCGCCGATCGGGTAGCGGCGGCTCTCGAGCAGCGCCTTGATGACGCGGTGCACGAGCAGATCCGGATAGCGTCGGATCGGGCTCGTGAAGTGCGTATAGGCCTCGTAGGCAAGGCCGAAGTGGCCGATGTTCTTGCTCGTGTAGATCGCCTGCTGCATCGAGCGCAGCAGCATCTGGTGGATCTGTGCCGCGTCGGCCCGCTCCTTGGTCGCTGTCGCGATCGCCTGGTACTCGGCTGGCTTGGGGTCGTCGCTGATCGACAGTCCCAGGCCGAGCGCGCGCAAGTAGTTCTGCAGCAGCGTCTTCTTCTCCGGCGTCGGCCCCTCGTGGACACGGTAGAGCGCAGGATGCTTGGCGCGCGCGATGAAGTCCGCCGAGCAGACGTTGGCCGCGAGCATCGACTCCTCGATCAATCGATGCGCCTCGTTGCGCGTCCGCGGGATGATCTTGTCGATCCTGCCGTTCTCGTCGCAGACGATCTGCGTCTCGGTGGTCTCGAAGTCGATCGCGCCGCGCTGGATACGCGCCTTCAGCAGCGCGCGGTAGACGTCGTGCAGGTCGAGCAGGTGCGGCACCAGCGCGCTCCGGCGCGCTGCCTCGGGGCCGCGCGTGTTGGCGAGGATCGCCGCGACCTCGGTGTACGTCAGGCGCGCTGCCGAGCGAATGGTCGCCGGGAAGAACTGGTACGCGTGGACTTCGCCATGGTCGCCGACAAGCATGTCGCAGACCATCGCCAGGCGCTCGACTTCGGGGTTCAGCGAGCACAAGCCGTTCGACAATTTCTCGGGCAGCATCGGAATGACGCGGCGCGGGAAATAGACCGACGTCGCGCGCTCGTAGGCGTCGAGGTCGATCGGCTCGCCGGGGCGAACGTAGTGGCTGACGTCGGCGATCGCGACGAGCAGGCGCCAGCCGTTCTCGGTTTTCGACTTGCCGATCCGCGCCGGCTCGCAGTAGACGGCGTCGTCGAAGTCGCGCGCGTCTTCGCCGTCGATGGTGACGAGCGGGACGTCGGTCAGATCGATGCGGCCCTTGCGGTCGGCGGTCTTGACCTCGCCCGGCAACGCGGCCGCCTGCGCCAGCGCCGCCGCCGAGAAGACGTGCGGCACTTCGTACTTGCGCACCGCAATCTCGATCTCCATGCCGGGATCGTCGATCTCGCCGAGGACCTCGGTGACGCGGCCGACGGGCTGCGAGTGCATCGAAGGCGGCTCCATGAGCTCGATCGCAACGACCTGGCCGGCCTTCGCGTCGGCGATGCCGTTCTTCGGCACGATGATGTCCTGGCCGTAGCGCTTGTCCTCGGGCGCGAGCAGCCAGATGCCGCTCTCGTGCAGCAGGCGGCCGATGATCGGCGCCTTCTTGCGCTCGAGGATTTCGAGGACGCGCCCTTCGGGCCTCGTCTTCTTGTCGTAGCGGACGATGCGCGCCCGCACGCGGTCGCCGTGCAGGACGCTCTTCATTTCCTGCGGCGCGAGAAAGATGTCGGCCTGACGGTCGTCGCGGACGACGAAACCGTGGCCGTCGCGGTGGCCCTGGACCGTGCCTTCCACCTCGGCAAGCAGCTCGCTGCCGGCAGTGGAGGTCTTCGATGTTGTTGCTTTGATGATAAAGTCCGTGGTTGCCTGAGATGCCCAGGTGGCGGAATTGGTAGACGCACTAGTTTCAGGTACTAGCGGGTAACTCCGTGGGGGTTCGAGTCCCTTCCTGGGCACCAAAAGAACGTCAGAGGAAAAGCGGGCCGGCCTTTGCCGGCCCTTCTCTTTTGGGTTTTCAGATTTGGAATTTCCGGGCGAGTCCGGCCGGGCGCAGGTCGTCGTATTCCTCGAACGGCTGGTGGATCCATGGGCTCGTCGGCAACAGCTCGACATAGTAGTCGGGCGTGTAGGTCGAGACACCCTTGGTCCAGATCACCGCCGACTTCAATTCGCTGATCGACGGCATTCCGCGCAGCCGATCGACGACCGCGCGCAGGGTGATCCCCGAGTCGGCGAGGTCATCGACGAGCAGGACGCGCCCGGCCAGCTCGCCGCGCGGCAAGGTGATGTACTTGGCCATGTCGAGCCGGCCCTGGATCGTCCCCGCCTCGGCGCGGTAGGAGCTCGTCGCCATGATCGCGAGCGGCTTGTCGAAGACGCGGGAGAGCACGTCGCCGGGCCGCATGCCACCGCGTGCCAGGCACAGGATCTGGTCGAACGGCCAGCCCGACGCATCGATCTTGAGCGCCAGGCGCTCGATCAGCATGTGGTACTCGTCCCAGGAGACATAGAGGTGCTTGCCGTCGTCGGTGAGCATGCGATCGTCCTCGGCGGTTCAGGATGAAGCGGCGCGCCGACGCTCGGCGGTGCGCGTCTGCGCGGCGTCGGGCAGGTACGGATGGCGCAGCAGGATCGTGTGCTCGCGGTCCGGTCCGGTCGAGACCATGTCGATCGGCGCGCCGATGAAGGCGGCGACGCGCTCGAGATAGCGGCGGGCATTGAGCGGCAGCGCGTCCCAGCGCGTCACGCCGAAGGTGCTCTCGCTCCAGCCTGGCAGCGTGTCGTAGATCGGCACGCAGGCGGCGATGTCGTCGGCATCGAGCGGCAGGATGTCGATCCGCTTGCCGCGCAGCTCGTAGCCGACGCAGACCTGGATCTCGGCGAGGCCGTCGAGGACGTCGAGCTTCGTGATGCACAGGCCCGAGATGCCGTTGATGATGATCGAGCGCTTGAGCAGCGCGGCGTCGAGCCAGCCGCAACGGCGCGCCCGGCCGGTGACCGTGCCGCGCTCCTGGCCGACGGTCGAGAGGTGGTGGCCGATCGACCCCGGCTCTTCGATCGGCAGCTCGGTCGGGAACGGGCCGCCACCGACCCGCGTCGTGTACGCCTTCGTGATGCCGAGGATGTAGTGCAGCAGGTCCGGGCCGACGCCCGTCCCGGCGGCCGCATTGCCGGCAACGCAGTTGCTCGAGGTCACGTACGGATACGTGCCGTGGTCGATGTCGAGGAGCGTGCCCTGGGCGCCTTCGAAGAGCACGTTGGTGCCGGCGCGGTGTGCGTTGTAGATGGCGTAGCCGACATCGCCGATCATCGGCCGCAGCGCCTCGCCGGCGCGCATCGCCGCGTCGAAGATCGGCTCGAACGCGAGCGGCGTGGTGTGGAACCAGCCCTCGATGGCGAAGTTGTGCAGCGCCAGCAGCTCGCGCAGCTTGGCAGCGAAGCGGTCCGGGTGCTTCAGGTCCTGCACCCGCAAGGCGCGCCGGGCGACCTTGTCCTCGTACGCCGGGCCGATGCCCTTGCCGGTGGTGCCGATCTTGCCCGCGCCGCTCGTCTCGCGCAGCTGTTCGCGCGCCTTGTCGAGCTCGACGTGGAACGGCAGGATCAGCGGGCACGACTCGCTGATGAGCAACCGCGGCCGCACCTCGAGCCCGATCGCTTCCAGCCGCGCGATCTCGCCGAGCAGGTGCTGCGGATCGACGACGACGCCGTTGCCGATGAAGCAGGCGACGCCGCTGCGCATGATCCCCGAAGGAATCAACTGCAGCGCCGTCTTGACGCCGTCGATGACGAGCGTGTGGCCGGCGTTGTGGCCGCCCTGGAAGCGCACGACCGCCTGCGCGTGGTCGGTGAGCCAGTCGACGACCTTGCCTTTGCCTTCGTCGCCCCACTGGGTGCCGACGACGACGACGTTGCGGCCGGGCGCGGGCGTGGCCGCTCGCAAGTTCGCGTCCATGCTGCCAGTGCTCAGCGCTGGGCGACGACCCAGCGGCCGGCCGATTCGACCAGGCGGCGCGCGCCCGAATCCACCGCCGCGCTCGATTCGCCGCCCTCGTCGAAGGCAGCGACGACGATCTCGCCGCGGCCGCGAAGCTCCCGCACCGCGTCGCGAAGCGCCACGTCGTCGCTGCGCGGCGCGACGATGGGCTCGCGCGCTGCCGGCGCCGGCGACAACATGGCGAGATCCTTGACGTCGAGGCCGAAACCGACGGCGGGGCGGTTGCGGCCGAAGATGGCGCCGACCTCGTCGTAGCGGCCGCCGCGCGCGATCGCATCGCTGGCGCCGCGCGCATAGGCAGCGAAGCGGGCACCGCTGTAGTACGCGTAGCCGCTCGAGTCGGCGAGGTCGAAGCCGACGCGGGCGCGGGGGTGCGCCTCGCGTGCGTGCGCGGCGAGCCGGCGCAGATCGGCGAGCGCGCGCGCGATCGCGGCGCGCTCGGGAAGTCGGCGCGCCGCTTCGGCGAGCGTCGCATCGTCTCCGTATAGGCCGACGAGCGCGTCCAGGCCATTTCGAGCCGCGGCCGGGAAGCCGGCGCTCAGCGTCCGCAGCTCGAGCGTGTCCTTCGCGGCGAGCGCCGTGTAGACCGCTTCGAGCCGACCGGAGTCGACCGCGACACCGGCGAGCACGGTGCGGACGATGCGCGCATCGGAGAGGTCGACGACGACGTCCTCGATGCCGGCGACACGAAGGCACTCAAGCATCAGGTCGAGGCTTTCGAGGTCGGCGGCGAGGCCGTCGTGGCCGTAGATCTCGGCGCCGAATTGCAGCGGCTCGCGCGTCGATCCGCTGCCGGTCGGGCGGGCGTGCAGCACCGGACCGCAGTAGCAAAGGCGGACGACGCCATCGCGATTGAGCATGTGGGCGTCGATCCGTGCCGCCTGCGGCGTACTGTCGGCGCGCAAGCCGAGGGTGCGGCCGCTCAGCTGGTCGACGAGCTTGAAGGTCTGCAGGTCGAGCGCGTGGCCGGTGCCGGATAGCAGCGACTCGATGTGCTCGAGCATCGGCGGAATGACGAGCTCGAAGCCGAAGCCGCTGGCAGCGTCGAGCAGGCCGCGGCGCAGGATCTCGAGATGGCGGGCCCGCGCCGGAAGGACATCGGCGATGTGCTCCGGCAAGAGCCAGGCAGAGGACATGCGAAAACGCCGCTTGTTAAAAAGCAGATTGTAGGGGGCGGCCCGGGCCGCTCAGGGCCAGAACAGGACGAGCATCGCGAGGCCGCAGAGCACGCTGACGAGGCCGAGAAAGCGGATCTGGCCGTCGCTCATCTGCAGCGCCCGCTCGAAGATGCGGCGCCAGGACAGAGGGCTCACGAACGGCAGCAGGCCTTCGGCGATCAACATCAGCGCGACTGCGCTGAGGGCGACGTCCCAGAACGCGGACGAGGCCAAGCACTACCTTTTCTTCGCCGGAGCCGCCGCCGTCGGCGCCCCTGCTCCTCGCATCGACTTGAAGAACTCGCTGCTCGGATCGACGATCATGAGATCGGACTTGTTGCGAAAGCTCACCCGGTACGCCTCGAGACTGCGATAGAACTCGGCGAACTGCGGATCGCGGCCGAACGCGTCGGCAAAGATCGCCGAAGCCTTGGCGTCGCCGTCGCCCTTGACCTTCTGCGCGTCTCGGTACGCCTCGGCGACAATCACCTCGCGCTGGCGATCGGCATCGGCGCGGATCTTCTCGCCCTCGGCCGAGCCGGTCGAGCGCAATTGGTTGGCGACTTGCTTTCTCTCCGAGGCCATCCGGCTGTAGATCGATTCGGTGATGTTGCCGACGAAGTCGACCCGCTTGATGCGAACGTCGAGGATCTCGATGCCGAACGAGCGGGCATCGTCGGCGAGACGGGTGCGCACGTCCTGCATGACCTTGTCGCGCTCGGTCGAAAGCACGCCGCCGACGGTGCGCTTGGTGACCTCTTCGTTGATCGCCGCGTGGACGATCGGCGACAGCCGCGCCTCGAGGTTCCTCATGTCGGCGCCGTTGTTGCGGATGAACTGGCGCGGATCGGTGACGCGCCACTTGACGAGCCAGTCGATCACCAGGCTCTTCTTCTCGGCGGTGAAGATCGGCCGCGTCTCCGGGCTGTCGAGCGTCTGGATGCGGCGGTCGAGGAAAGCGACGTTCTGGAACGGCGGCGGCAGCTTCCACTTCAGGCCGGGCTCCTGGATCACCTCCTTGATCTGACCGAATTCGTAGACGACGGCGACCTGGCGCTGATCGACGATGAACAGCGTCGACGAGGCGAGCAACAGCAGCAGCAGCAGCCCGCCGACGATGAGTCCGATTCGGTTCACGGTGCTGCCCTGCTCACCGGCCATCGCGGTCGCGGCCGCGCTGGTTGTCGCGCGAACGGGCGTCGACGGATCCGGCCTGCGGCGGCGTCTCGCCCGGCGCAGCGGCGGGCGCGGCGGTGCCGGGCGCCGGGCTGGCAGCGGCCTGCTGGAGCAGCTTGTCGAGCGGCAGCTGCAGCAGGCTGGTGTTGTTGCGGGCGTCGATCATGACCTTGGTGATGTTCGAGTACACCTCGCGCATCGTGTCGATGTAGAGGCGCTCGCGCGTGACCTGCGGCGCCTTCTGGTATTCGGCGAGCTGGCGCGAGAAGCGGTCGGCGTCGCCCTCGGCCTGCGAGATCACGCGCGACCGGTAGCCTTCGGCCTCTTCGCGCAGCCGCGCCGCGGTGCCCTGCGCCTTCGGGATCTCGGAGCTGGCATAGGCCTGCGCCTCCTTCTTCAGGCGGTCGGCGTCCTGCGTCGCCTTCAACGTGTCCTCGAAGGCCGCCTGCACCTGCTCGGGCGGCTGCACGCTCTGCACGTTGACGTTGACGACGAGGATGCCGGTCTTCAGGCGGTCGAGCTGAGCCTGGATCGATCGCACGAGGTTGGACGCGAGCGCGTCGCGCTGCTCGTAGAGCACCGAGTCGATCTTGCTCTTGCCGACGATCTCGCGCACCGCCGACTCGGCGGCGAGCGTCACCGCGGTCTCCGGATCGCGGTTCTCGAACAGGAACGCTCGCGCGTCCTTGAGCCGGTATTGCACGGTGAAGCGGATGTCGACGATGTTCTCGTCCTGGGTCAGCATCGACGAGTCGCGCAGGCCGGTCGCCTGCGAGACCGAGTTGCGGCCGACCTCGGTCGAGCGCAGCTGGGTCACGTTGACGGTCTCGTGCGCCTGGAACGGGTACGGCAGCCGCCACTGGAAGCCGGCATCGACCGTGTGGCTGTAGCGGCCGAACGAGGTGACGACCGCCTGCTGCCCTTCCTGGACGATGAAGACGCCGCTGCCGAGCCAGATCAGGACGATGACGCCGCCGATCAGCGCCGCGCCGACGCCGGCGCTCCTGAGGTTGGGCTGGAAGTTCGGGCCGCCGCCGGAGTCGCCGCCGCCATTGCCGCGCCGCGAGCCGCGGCCGCTGAAGAGGCCGCTCAGCTTGCGGTTGAAGTCGCGCCAGAGCTCGTCGAGGTCGGGCGGTCCGTCGTTGCGGCCGTTCTCGAGCAGCGTGACTCCCGCCGGCTGCGAGACCGCGCCGCGCCGAAGCGCCCCTCGCACCGCGGCCGCGAACCACGCTCGACCGGCCGCGGCCGCATCGGCGAGGCGGCGCGCGAAGGACGATCGATCGGGCTCGGCGGGAAGGGTCATGGGCGAGTTGCTCTGCGTCGTTGTTCGGGCGCCGACGGTGCCGTCTCAGGCGTGCGAATGATAGGTGCCGGTGCGGGGCAGACGGCCGTCGTCGCCGCCGGCGGCGACGTTCTCGGTGCCAGCATCGCCGGCGCCTGCAGCTGCGGCCGGATCGGCGCGATTCAAGTCCGTGCCCGTCACGACGGCAGCGATGCGCTGGCGCAGCAGCTCGAGCCCTTCGCCGCTCACCGCGCTCGCGAAGACGCGGGGAACGCGACCGGCGTCGACCTCGATCATGTCGGCGAGCGCGCGCGGACGCTCGGTCTCGGCCAGCAGGTCGAGCTTGTTGAAGACGACGATCTGCGGCACCTCGCCGGCGCCGATCTCGGCGAGGACGCGTTGCACTTCCCGCATCTGCGCCGCGAACTCGGGATTGGCGCCGTCGACGACGTGCAGCAGCAGATCGGCGTCGGCGGCTTCCTGGAGGGTCGCCTGGAACGCCTCGATCAACGTGTGCGGCAGGTCGCGGATGAAGCCGACCGTGTCGGACAGGGCGACCGGGCGCTCGACGCCCGGCAGATGGAGCTTTCTCGTCGTCGTGTCGAGGGTCGCGAACAACTGGTCGGCCACGTACGACTCGGCATGGACGAGCGCGTTGAAGAGAGTCGACTTGCCGGCGTTGGTGTAGCCGACGAGCGAGACCCGAAAGGTCGCGTTCTTCTCGCGTGCGCGCCGCTGCGTGCTGCGCTGGCGCTTGACGCGCTCGAGCTGCTTCTTGATGCTCTTGATGCGCTCGCCGATCATGCGTCGGTCGAGCTCGATCTGCGCCTCGCCGGGCCCGCCGCGGGTGCCGATGCCGCCGCGCTGGCGCTCGAGGTGGCTCCAGCGCCGCACCAGTCGCGTCGCCAGGTACTGGAGCCGCGCCAGGTCGACCTGGAGCTTGCCCTCATGGCTTTGCGCGCGCTCGCCGAAGATCTCGAGGATCAGCATCGTCCGGTCGGCAACGGCGACGCCGACGTGGCGCTCGAGGTTTCGCTGCTGTGCTGGCGACAGCGCCTGGTCGAAGATCACGACCTCGGCCCGATGAAGCTGGACGAGCTCCTTCAGCTCGTCGGCCTTGCCCGAGCCGACGAAGAAGGTCGCGTCAGGCGCCTTGCGACGCGCGACGATGCGCTCGACGACGGCGTCGCCGGCCGACTCGGCGAGCAACGCGAGCTCGTCGAGCGACTCTTCGAACGATGCCCTGGCGCCGAGATCGACGCCGACGAGGATGGCGCGCGCCGGTGCCGCGCCGTCCGGCTGGCGGGTCGCGTTCAACGGCACCGCCCGGGAGCAGAGCCGCGCGTCAAGACTGCTCGGGCGATTCGGGCTGGGTCTGGAAGTTCACCGCGCGGCCGGGCACGACGGTCGAGATCGCGTGCTTGTAGACCATCTGGGTGACGGTGTTGCGCAGGAGGACGACGTACTGGTCGAACGACTCGATGTGTCCCTGCAGCTTGATCCCGTTGACGAGGTAGATCGAAACCGGAACGTGCTCCTTGCGCAGCAGGTTCAGGAAGGGGTCTTGTAGTAGCTGCCCTTTGTTGCTCACGTTCATGCTCCGTGATGTGTTCTGGAGCGGGAAACCTTAACACAGGGATATCGGGCGAACGCACCGTAAGGCCATGCTTCACCGGCCCTTCTCCACGAACGGATTCTTGCCGGAGCGCATCTCGATGCGCAGCGGCGTTCCGGTCAGCTTGAAATGGGCGCGGAAGCGCCCTTCCAGGAACCGCTTGTAGGCGTCGGTCACGTGCTCGAGCGAGTTGCCGTGGATGACGATGACCGGCGGCTTGCTGCCGCCCTGGTGTGCATAGCGCAGCTTCGGCCGGAACGTGCCGGCGCGCTTGGGCGCCTGGTGGAGCACCGCTTCCTGGAGCAGTCGCGTCAGCACCGGCGTCGGCATCTTGCAGACCGCCGAGGCATGGGCGTCGGCGATCGCCTTCCAGACCGGGCCGAAGCCCTGGCGCCGCGCCGCCGAGATCGTGAGCACCGGGGCGAACCTCAGGAACGGCAGGCGTTGCTCGATCGAGCGCTGCACGATCTCGCGCTGGTACGCGTCGACCGCATCCCACTTGTTGACCGCCATCGCCACGGCGCGGCCGCTCTCGACGATGTAGCCGGCGATGTGCGCATCCTGATCCGTGACGCCTTGCGTCGCATCGAGCAGCAGCAACACGACGTCGGCCTCGGCGATCGCCTGCAGCGTCTTGACGACCGAGAACTTCTCGACCGCCTCGAATACCTTGCCGCGGCGGCGCAGGCCTGCGGTGTCGATCAGCTCGAAGCGCGTGCCGCCGCGCTCGAACGGGACGGTGATCGCGTCGCGCGTCGTCCCCGGCTGGTCGAACGCGACCAGCCGCTCCTCGCCGAGCCAGGCGTTGATGAGGGTCGACTTGCCGACGTTCGGCCGTCCGGCAACGGCGAGGCGGATCGGCGCGTCGGTGCCAGTGTCGCCGCCGTCGACTTCGGCGTCGGGCGGCGGCAGCGCGCCACCGAGCGCCGCTTCGAGCGCCGCTTCTGCGAGCGACACGACGCCCTGCCCGTGCGCCGCGGACACGGGGTGCGGCTCGCCGAGACCGAGCTCGTAGAACTCGGCGAGCAGAGGCGAATCGGTCATGCCCTCGGCCTTGTTGGCGGCGAGGACGACGCGCTTGCCGGCGCTGCGCAGATAGCGCGCGATGTCGTGGTCGTGCGCCGAGGCGCCGGCGCGAACGTCGACCACGAAGACGACGGCGTCGGCCTCGGCTACCGCCTGCTCGGCCTGGCGCGCCATCAGGCGGACGATGCCGCTCGGGTGCTCGGGAACGAAGCCGCCGGTGTCGACGACGATGAAGTCGTGACCGGCGACGCGCGCATCGCCGTAGTGACGGTCGCGCGTCAGGCCGGCGAAGTCGGCGACGATCGCGTCGCGCGTGCGCGTCAGCCGGTTGAACAGCGTCGACTTGCCGACGTTCGCTCGGCCGACCAGGGCGATGACGGGTTTCATGGCGATCGACGGCGGCGATGCGCCCTGCCGGAGGCGCTCAGGCGGGACGGAACGCGAACACGCCACCGCCCCGGGTGACGACGACGAGAAGCCCCTCGACGACGACGGGCGGCGTCGCGACGGCGCTGCCGTCGGTGGCGACGCGCGCCTGTGACTCGCCCCTGGCGCGCGACAGCCAGTAGAGCGTCCCTTCGAGATCGCCGACGACGACCGATTGGCCGATCGCCGCCGGCGCGCCGACGCCGCGGAACATCAGCGACTCGTTGGTCCAGGCGATGTCGCCCGTGACCGTCCGCCAGGCGCTGATGCGATCGGAGGCGTCGGCGCCGAACAGCATCTCGCCGTCGCCGCCGATGGCATCGGTGCCGCCGGTGGTCTTGGTCCACGCGACGTTGCCGAGCTGCGCGTCGACGCAGCCGACCGCGGCCTGGAACGAGCGCGCGCAGACGAGGTCGTTGATGCGGACGACGGGGCCGATGAGATCGGCGAGCCGCTCGACTTCGTTGGCGCCACGAGGCGAACCGAGCGGAACTTCCCAGCGCAGCCCTCCGGTGCCCGGATCGATCCCCGCCATGCGCGGACCCTGGCCGACGATGAGGGTGTCCTTGAACGGTGCGAGGACGCCGGTCTGCTGCAACGTCAGCGGATCGCCGGGGCGCTGCACCTGCCAGAGCTTGAGGCCGTCGTTGGCATCGAACGCCTGCACCGAGCGATCGACGCCGAGGACGAAGATGCGTGCTCCGGCGACGAGCGGCGCGGTCGCGACGCGAACGCCGATCGGCTTCTTCCACTTGACCTGGCCGCTCTCGAGCGCGACGAGCTCGCCGCTGCGCGTGATCACCGAGGCGACCTTGCCGTCGCTGCCGACACCGGCCGAGAGCGACGCGCCGACATTGGCGCGCCAGAGCGTGCGGCCGCTCGCCGCCTCGACCGCGACGACGGTGCCGTCGCTCGCGGCGAGCGTCAGGACGTTGCCGTTGACCGCGATGGTGAGCGGGAACTCGACCTTGCCGATGTTCTGGTTCCAGATCCTCTGTACCGTGATCGGGGCGACGATCGGCTCGAGCTCCTTCGGCTTCGGTCGATCAGGGCCGAACAGCGAGCCGAAGGTCGAGCTGAGGGTCGAGCAGCCGCCGACAAGCGCGGCCGCAAGCGTTGCGGCTGCGGCCAGGGACAGCGCCCGCAGTGCCCGACGCGTCGCTCGCTCCGCCATTACTTCGACGCCTCGGCGCTGCTCGCCGTGCTCGCTGCCGGTTGCACGCCGAGCAGGTTGAGCTTGGCCTCGACAAGACGCCGGTAGTCGATCTTCGGATCCATCGCCGTCCATGCCTTCAGGTACGACGCCTGTGCCTCGGCGTTCTTGCCCTGTGCGAGCTGGACATCGCCGCGGCGATCGGCGGCGAGGGCAACGAACTCGGGGTTGTCGATGGCGTCGAGCTGCTTCAGCGCCTCGTCGTACTTCGCGGTATCGAGCAGCAACCCGGCGAGGCGCAGGCGCGCGATCGCGCGATAGCCGTCGTCCGAGGCGTGCTCGGCAACCCACGCGAGGCTCGTCTTGGCGGCGTCGTACTGCCCCTTCTCCGACTCGACCCGCGCGGCGACGAGGCCGGCCTGGTGGGTGAAGGTCGCGCGTGGATAGCGCTCCTGCATGTCGGCGAAGATGCGGGTCGCGCGGTCGGCGTCGACAGCCTGCGCGGCGCGTTCCATCTCGTCGTACAGTGCGCCGGCCTTGGCGCCTTGATCGCGCTGGTAGAGATTCCAGCCGTTCCACGCCGCATAGGCGCCGAGCACCAGCACCAGCAGCCACGAGACCAGGTTGCCGTACTGCTTCCAGAACGCCTTCAGCTGATCGAGCTGTTCCTGCTCTTCGAGGTCGAGATGAGTGGCCATGGAGGGTCCGAGGGTGGCGGGCGGCCGGCAGCTGCAGGCAAACCGGAGATTATGGGGCGAGGGTCGCGGCCCACGCAGCCAGCTCGGCGAGCGCGACCGTCCGTTGCCCGGCGTCGGCATCGCGCAGCGGCTTGATCGACACCGCGCCGCGCGCGCCCTCTTCGGCGCCGAAGATGAGCGCGTGGCGTGCGCCGCTGGCGTCGGCCTTCCTGAACTGCGCCTTCATGCTGGCCCAGCCGTCGCTGCCGGCCGCGTGCATCACGACGGCGAGGCCGAGCGCGCGCAAGGCATCGCAGGTCGCGATCGCGATCGGGAGGGCGTTCGCATCGGGCACGATCGCGTAGACATCGGGCACTGCCGACGGCATCGCCACTTCGATCTCGTCGAGCAGCAGCAATACGCGCTCGATCCCCATGCCCCAGCCGACCCCGGGCGCGTCCTTGCCGCCGAGCTGGGCGATCAGCGGGTCGTAGCGGCCGCCGCCGCACACCGTCCCCTGCGCGCCCAAACGGTCAGTCGTCCACTCGAACACGGTCAGGTTGTAGTAGTCGAGGCCGCGCACGAGGCGTGGGTTGATGAGGTAGGCCAGGCCCGCGGCGTCGAGCGCAGCGCGAACGCCGGCGAAGTGCGCGAGCGACGCCTCGCCGAGGTGCTCGCTCAGGCGCGGTGCCGCTTCGATCACCGGCTGCATCGGCGGATGCTTGCTGTCGAGCAGGCGAAGCGGGTTCGTGTGCAGGCGGCGGCGGCC
>DASXLD010000026.1:0-7629 GCA_036496385.1 Caldimonas sp.
CGCTCGTAGCACTCGACGCCCTTGTCGGTCGCGTAGCCGGTCTCGCATTCCTCGAAGCTGACCTTCACGCCGTTGATGCCGCCCCGGGCATTGACGAGCTTCAGGTAGTCGACGTAGCCATCGGCGAACGGCACGCCGTTCGGCGCGTAGGCCCCCGTGCGGTAGACGAGCACCGGGAAGAACTGCTCCTTCTCGGATTGCGCGCCGGCCGATGCCGGGGCGAGTGCAGCGGCGGCTGCCGCGGTGGCGAGGGCCGCCGCCAGGGTCAGGTTTCGCAAGGTCATGTCTGCCTCCATGGGTGGTGTGAGTGCACTGTCGGTTTCAGCGCTGGTTGGAATCGAATGGCCGTCTTCGGTTCAGTGCGGGAATGGCCACAGCCGCAGCTTCTCCTTGCCGATCGACCATAGGCGGGCGAGGCCGTGCGGCTCGACGATCAGGAACAAGACGATGAGCGAACCGAAGATCATCGACGTCAGGTGCGAAGCGAGCGCTGTGTCGATCGGAACGTCGAACCACACCGGAACGTTGTCGAGGATGATCGGCAGAGCGACGATGAACGCGGCCCCGAAGAAGCTGCCCATGATCGAGCCGAGGCCGCCGATGATGATCATGAAGAGAAGCTGGAACGAGCGGTCGATGTTGAATGCCGCCGGCTCCCACGAGCCGAGGTGGACGAAGCCCCAGAGCCCTCCGGCGACGCCGACGATGAAGCTCGAGACCGCGAACGCCGTCAGCTTGGCGTAGACCGGCCGGATGCCGATCACCTCGGCGGCGACGTCCATGTCGCGGATCGCCATCCACTCGCGTCCGATGTGGCCGCGGACGATGTTCTTCGCGAGCATCGCGAAGGCGGCGAGAAAGGCGAGGCAGAAAAGGTATTTCTGTGCCGGCGTCTCGATGGCGAAGCCGAGCACCTGCAGGCCGGCGACGCTCACCGAGCCGGACGACGAGTCGTTGGTCAGCCACTTGATGCGCAGGAACGCCCAGTCGAGGAAGAACTGCGCTGCCAGCGTCGCGACGGCGAGGTAGAGGCCACGGATGCGCAGGCTCGGGATGCCGAACAGCACGCCGACCAGCGTCGCGAAGACGCCGCCGAGCAGCAGGGCAACGATCAGCGGCATTCCCGGGACGCGGACGATCAGGTTGTAGGCCGCATAGGCGCCGACCGCCATGAAGCCGCCGGTGCCGAGCGAGATCTGGCCGCAGTAGCCGACCAGGATGTTGAGTCCGAGCGCGGCGAGCGAGAGGATGAGGAAGGGGATCAGGACGGCGCGCAGCAGGTACTCCGACGCCAGCCACGGCACGGCGACCGCGGCCAGCGCGAGCAGCACCGCGACGGCGATCCGGTCCTGCAGGATCGGGAAGACCTGCTGGTCGCTGCGGTAGCTCGTCTTGAATTGGCCGTTCTCGCGATAGAGCATGGCGCGGTCCTGCTCAGACGCGGTCGATGATCTTCTCGCCGAACAGGCCCTGCGGCCGGATCAGCAGGAAGGCGAGGGCGAGGACGTAGGCGAACCAGATCTCGATGCCGCCGCCGAACATCGGCCCGATGTAGATCTCCGAGAGCTTCTCGCCGACGCCGATGATCAGGCCGCCGATGATCGCGCCGGGCACCGACGTCAGGCCGCCGAGGATGACGACCGGCAATGCCTTCAGCGCGACCAGCGAGAGTGAGAACTGGACGCCGAGCTTGGAGCCCCAGATGACGCCGGCGACGAGCGCGACGAAGCCGGCGACGCTCCAGACGACGATCCAGATCCGGCCGAGCGGGATGCCGATCGACTGCGCTGCCTGGTGGTCGTCGGCGACGGCGCGCAGGGCGCGGCCGGTCGAGGTCTTCTGGAAGAAGAGCGAGAGCACGGCGACGAGCGCGGCGGCGATGAGCGCGGCGTAGAGGTCCTCCAGGCTGATCAGCAGGCCGCCGGGGAAGACGCCGTCGAGGATGAACGTCGGGTCCTTCGGCATGCCGACGTCGAGCTTGTAGATGTCGTTGCCGAACACCGCCTGGCCGAAGCCCTCGAGGAAATACGAGATGCCGAGCGTCGCCATGAGCAGCGTGATGCCCTCCTGGTTGACGAGCTTGCCGAGGACGAGGCGCTCGACGATCCAGGCGAGCGCGACCATGATCGCCATCGCGACCAAGAACGCGAGGACGTTGACGAGCCACTTCGACTCGAGCCCCGACCGCGCGGCGATCCATTCGGCGAAGCGCGCCATCGCAAGCGCCGCGAACAGCACCATCGTGCCCTGCGCGAAGTTGAACACTCCCGAAGCCTTGAAGATCAGCACGAAGCCGAGCGCGACGAGCGAATAGAGCATGCCGACCATCAGGCCGCCGATCAGGGTTTCGAGGAAAAAGCCCATCGCCGCTCAGTGCGCCGTGCCCAGGTAGGCCGCGATGACCTCGGGATTCGAGCGCACGTCCTGCGGGGCGCCGTCGCCGATCTTCTTGCCGTAGTCGAGGACGACGACGCGGTCGCTGATGTCCATGACGACGCCCATGTCGTGCTCGATGAGCACGATCGTGGTCCGGAACTCGTCGTTGACGTCGAGGATGAAGCGGCTCATGTCCTGCTTTTCCTCGACGTTCATCCCCGCCATCGGCTCGTCGAGCAGCAGCACCTGCGGCTCCATCGCCAGCGCGCGGCCGAGGTCGACGCGCTTCTGCAGCCCGTACGGCAGCCGCCCGACCGGAGTCTTGCGATGGGCCTGGATCCCGAGGAAATCGATGATCCCTTCGACGACCATGCGCTGCGCGGTTTCCTCGCGCTCGGCGGCGCCCCAGCGCAGCGCCTGCTGGAACAGGTTGGTTCGCATCTTCAGGTTGCGCCCGGACATGATGTTGTCGAGCACGCTCATGCCCTTGAACAGCGCGAGGTTCTGGAACGTCCGCGCGACGCCCATCTCGGCGACCTGGCGCGGCTTCATGTGCGTGAACGTGCGGCCGTGGAAGTGGATCGAGCCTTGCTGCGGCTGATAGACGCCGTTGATGCAGTTGAGCATCGAGCTCTTGCCGGCGCCGTTCGGGCCGATGATGGCGCGGATCTCGTGCTCGCGAACGTCGAACGTGACATCGGTCAGCGCCTTGACGCCGCCAAAGCGCAGGCTGATGTTGCGGACGTCGAGGATGACGTCGCCCGCCAAGCGCGCCGCCATCACGCGGCCCGTCGGGTGGCGGGGAACGTCTTCACGTCGATGATCCTGAGCGTCGCCGCGACCTTGCCGACGCGCCCGTCCTCGAAGCGCACTTCGGTCTCGACGTACTGCTCGCTCTTGCCGGCATAGAGCGCGTCGACCAGCACCTGGTAGCGCTCGGCGATGAAGCCGCGTCGGACCTTGCGCGTTCGCGTCAGCTCGCCGTCGTCGGCGTCGAGCTCCTTGTGCAGGACGAGGAAGCGGCTGATCTGGCTGCCGGCCAGGCGCTCGTCGGCGGCGAGGTCGGCGTTGACTTTCTCGACGCAATCGCGCACCAGCTCGAGCACCTCGGCCTTGCGCGCCAGGTCGGCGTAGCTGCCGTACGGGAGATTGCGCTTCTCGGCCCAGTTGCCGACCGCCTCGATGTCGATGTTGATGAACGCGCAGACCTTCTCGCGGCGATCGCCGAAAGCGACCGCCTCCTTGATGTAGGGGAAGAACTTGAGCTTGTTCTCGAGGTACTTGGGTGCAAACAGGGCGCCGTCGTTGCCACCACCGGCGATCCGGCCGACGTCCTTGGCGCGATCGATGATCTTGAGATGCCCGCCGGCATCGAGGAAGCCGGCGTCGCCGGTGCGGTACCAGCCGTCGGCACCGAGCACCTCGGCGGTCGCCGCCGGGTCCTTGTAGTACTCCTTCAGCAGCCCGGGCGAGCGGACGAGCACCTCGCCGGCTTCGCTGACCTTGATCTCGACGCCTTCGATCGGCACGCCGACGGTGTCGTTCCTCGCCTCGTGGTCGGGCTGCAGGCAGACGAAGACGGCGGTCTCGGTCGAGCCGTAGAGCTGCTTCAGGTTGATGCCGATCGAGCGGTAGAAGACGAACAGGTCGGGGCCGATCGCCTCGCCCGCGGTATAGGCGACGCGCACGCGCGAAAAGCCGAGCGTGTTGCGCAGCGGTGCATAGACGAGCGCATTGCCGATCGCCCAGCCGATGCGGTCGAGCAAAGCGAGCGGCTTGCCGTCCATGCGCGCCGGCCCGACCCGCCGTGCCAGCGCCATGCAGCGGTCGAACAGCCAGCGCTTCGGCCGCGACGCGTCTTCCATCCGGATCATGACGCTCGTCAGCAAGCCTTCGAAGACGCGCGGCGGCGCGAAGTAGTACGTCGGCCCGATCTCGCGCAGGTCGAGCATCACCGTGCTCGCCGATTCCGGGCAGTTGACGACGTAGCCGCAGGCGAGCCACTGCGCGTACGAGAAGATGTTCTGGCCGATCCAGGCCGGCGGCAGGTACGCGAGAACCTCGTCGCTGCCGGTCAGCTTGTCGAAGCGGGCGCCGGCGCGGGCGCGGTCGATCAGCGTGTCGTGGCTGTGGACGACGCCCTTCGCCCGGCCGGTCGTCCCGGAGGTGAAGAACATCGCCGCGACGTCGTGGGGCGATGCCTTGTCGATCTCGGCGCGGCAGAACCCCGGGTGCGCCGCGGCGTACTTGCGGCCGACGGCGATGAGCGCCTCGAGCGGCGCCAGCCCCGGCTCGTCGTAGTGACGCAGGCCGCGGCCGTCGTCGAACCAGATGCGCGCCAGGCGTGGACATTGGCCGCGCACCTCGATCAGCTTGTCGACCTGCTCCTGGTCCTCGACGACGGCGAAGGCGACGTCGGCATTGGCGATCGGAAAGACGAATTCGGCGGCGGCCGCGTCCTGGTAGAGCGGCACCGGGATCGCGCCGAGGGCCTGGGCCGCAAGCATCGATGCATAGAGACGCGGCCGGTTCTCGCCGACGACGACGAGATGGTCGCCGCGCTTGAGCCCCGCCTCGGCGAGGCCGCCGGCGAGCGCCTCGACGAGCTCGGCGAGCGCACTCCAGCTGAGCGTCTGCCAGATGCCGAGCTCCTTCTCGCGCAGCGCCGGCGCGTCCGGCCGCGCTGCCGCGTGCTCGAGGAGGAGACGAGGAAAGGTGGTCTGCACGGGCGGATCGGCGAGCATGGAAGCACCGCGCCAAGGCGGCACAGCGTGGTGCGCCGACTGTAGGAAAAAGCGCGCCGGCCACCCTCGGGGCTATCCCTGCCGCCCAGGCGCGGGAAGCCCCGACACCGACAGCCGGGAACCTGGCCTTCCGCCCGACTCAGCCTTTGATGTAGACCGTTCCGGTAAAGCTCGAGATGGCGGTCTCGCCGGCCGCGTCCTCGCGGACGACGTCGATCCGGTAGACGCCGATCCTGCGGTTGCGATGCACCTCGACCGCGCGGGCGACGAGCCGGTCGCCGGCGGCGACCGCAGCCTGGTAGGTGATGTGTGCGTCGATGCCCGCCGCGACCGGGCCGTGCGAGTTCGACGCCAGCCCGAACGCCGAGTCGGCGAGGGCGAAGATCGCGCCGCCGTGGCAGCCGCCGTTGAAGTTGAGGTGGCGCGCGTCGACCGTCATCTCGACTTCGGCGCGACCGGGGCCGCCCGAGCGCACGGCGATGCCGAGCAGCGCGCACAGGCCGTCGCGCGCGGCGAGCGCGGCGATCCGCTCGCGCCAGCCGTCGGCGTCGTTCGCGGCCGGCATGCGGGCGGCCGCGATCGCGGCCGGCGTCGTCGCCCGTGGCGGCGGCCCGCTGCGCTTCCTCCCTCCGGTTCCGGCGGCGGCGCGGTGCGCGTCGAGCGCAGTGCCGAGCTCGTCGAGTCCGGTCTTCGCCAGCGCGCTGACGACGACGACGCTTGGCTGCCACTTGCCCGTTGACGCGCGTCGCAGCGTCAGCATCTCGCGCAGCTCGCGCGCCGTTTGCTCGGCAAGCGGCAGGTCGCCTTTGCTGACCGCGAGCACGTCCGCGATCTCGAGCAGGCCGGCCTTGATCGCCTGCACGTCGTCGCCGAGTCCGGGCGGGCAGACGACCACGCGGGTGTCGGCAAGCGCGACGATCGCCGTTTCCGACTGCCCCGTGCCGACGGTCTCGACGATGATGCGATCGAAGCCGCAGGCGTCGAAGCAGTCGACCGCGGCGCGCGCCGCGGGCGAGAGACCGCCGAGCTCGCCGCGGGCGGCGAACGAACGGATGAAGACCTTCTCGTTCGCCGCATGCGTGCCCATGCGAATGCGGTCGCCGAGGACCGCGCCGCCGCTGACCGGACTCGACGGGTCGATCGCGACGACCGCGATCGAACAGCCCTTGCCGAGCCAGGCGCCGAGCAGCGCCTCGACCAGCGTCGACTTGCCGCTGCCGGGAACTCCGGTGATGCCGACCACCCACGCCCGGCCGGCGCGCTCGCCGAGCTGCGCCGCCGCGGCGCGCGCGCCCGGGGCGTCGTCGTCGATCAGCGTGAGCAGCCGGGCGAGCGCGCCGCGGTCGCCGGCGGCGGCGCGCTCGGCCAGGGCCGTCACCGACGGCGGCGAAGCGGTCGGCACCGGGGTCGCCGTCACACGACGACGAGCGGTTGGCCGAAGCCGAGGTCGCGGCGCAGGCGCGAGCAGATCTCCTCGTTGCTGAGACCGGCGCGGGCGGCGTCGACGACGGCGCCGAAGACGTTGCCGTCGTTGCTCTCGGCGGCGCGCGTGAGATCGTCGAGCGCCGCGGCCACTGCCATCGGCGAGCGTGCCGCCTTGGCGGCGACGAAGGCGTCGCGATGGCGCTGCATCGCCTCGCGATCGGGGCGTTCGACCGGTGGCCGGTTCGCTGCGTCGTCGTCGGCGCCGTACCTGTTGACGCCGACGATCACCTGCTCGCCCGATTCGACACGCTGCTGGAAGCGCATCGCCGAGGCGCCGATCATGCGCTGCACCAGACCCGACTCGACCGCCTTGTACATGCCGCCGGCGTCGTCGACGGTCTTCATGATGGCGAGGATCTTCGCCTCCATCGCGTCGGTGAGCGACTCGATGTAGAACGAGCCGCCGAGCGGATCGATGACGTCGGTGAGGTGCGCTTCCTCGCGCAGGATGTTCTGCGTCGCGATCGCGATCCGCGCTCCGGCCTCGCTCGGCGTCGCGTACGCCTCGTCGTAGGCGTCGGTGTGGAGCGACTGCAGGCCGCCGAAGATGCCGGCCATCGCCTGCGCGGTCACGCGCGCGATGTTGTTGAGCGGCTGCTGGCGCGTCAGGTCGACGCCCGAGGTCTGGGCGTGGAACTTGAAGCGCCAGGACTTCTCGTCCTTGGCACCGAGCCGCTCGCGCGCGAGCCGCGCCCAGATGCGTCGGCCGGCGCGGAACTTGGCGATCTCCTCGAAGAACGAGAGCGAGAAGTCGAAAAAGAAGGTGAAGCGCGGCAGGAACTCGTCGGGGTCCATGCCGCGCGCGATGCAGTCCTCGGCGTTCTGCACCGCGGTCGAGAGGGTGAACGCCATCGCCTCGGCCGGCGTCGCGCCGGCCTGCTGCATGTGCTGGCCGACCACCGACATCGGATTCCAGCGCGGCGCGTGCTCGCGGCACCAGGTGATGTGGTCGATCAGCACGCGGCGCGCCCCGGGCAGCGCGAGCCGGTAGAACATGTGGTTGGCGACATAGTGCGAGAGATAG
>DASXLD010000027.1:0-3879 GCA_036496385.1 Caldimonas sp.
GGGGTCGGTGAAGTCGGCGCGCCATGGCGGCGCGCTGTCGAAGTCGCAGGCGACGACTTCGCCGAGCACGGCCAGCGAGCGTTGCAGCTCCCAGCCGAGCTGGCCGTTCTTGCCGAGCAGCAGGATCTTCACGCGTTGCGCCCGTCGTAGTTGGCCGAGACCCAGTCGCGGTACGCGCCGGTCTGGACGCGCTCGACCCAGGCGGCGTTGTCGAGGTACCAGCGCACGGTCTTGCGCAGGCCGGACTCGAATGTCTCGGCCGGTCGCCAGCCGAGCTCACGCTCGATCTTGCTCGCGTCGATCGCGTAGCGGCGGTCGTGGCCGGGGCGGTCGGCGACGTGCGTGACGAAGCGTGCGTACGGCCCGTCGCGGTGCGGGCGGAGCTCGTCAAGGAGGCCGCACACGGCATGGACGATCTCGAGGTTCGGCTTCTCGTTCCAGCCGCCGACGTTGTAGGTCTCGCCGACGCGGCCACGCTCGAGGACCTCCCGGATCGCGCCGCAATGATCCCTGACGTAGAGCCAGTCGCGCACCTGTCGGCCGTCGCCGTAGATCGGCAAGGACTTGCCGGCGAGGGCGTTGACGATCATCAGCGGGATGAGCTTTTCCGGGAAGTGGAAGGGCCCGTAGTTGTTGCTGCAGTTGGTCGTCAGCAGCGGCAGCCCGTAGGTATGGTGCCAGCTGCGCACGAGGTGGTCGCTGGCCGCCTTGCTCGCCGAGTAGGGGCTGTTCGGCCGGTAGGTGTCGGTCTCGCGGAATGCGGGATCGTCGCGCGCGAGGCTGCCGTAGACCTCGTCGGTCGAGACGTGGAGGAAGCGGAACGCCTCCTTCTCGCGTATCGGCAGCGACGACCAATGGCCGCGCGCCGCTTCGAGCAACGTGAACGTCCCCTCGACATTGGTGCGGATGAAATCCGCAGGCCCGTGAATACTGCGATCGACGTGGCTCTCGGCGGCGAAATGGACGATCGCCCGCGGCCGGTGCGTGGCGAGGAGCCGGTCGACGAGCGTCCGGTCGCAGATGTCGCCGTGCACGAAGACATGGCGCGGATCGCCTTCGAGCGATTTCAGGCTCTCGGTGTTGCCGGCGTACGTGAGCAGATCGAGATTGATGACGGCTTCGTCGCTGTCCGCGAGCCAGTCGATGACGAAGTTGGAGCCGATAAAGCCGGCGCCGCCGGTGACCAGAATCATGGCAGGCGGCATGCGCGCCACGGCCGCACTCTCATCATGGTCGGCCGATCCCGGCGTAGTCGAAGCCGGCGGCACGCGCCGCCTCCGGCTCGAGGATATTGCGGCCATCGACGATCAAGGGCCTCCGCATCAGGGGCCGCATTGCTTCAAGGTCAACGCTGCGGAACTCCTTCCACTCGGTGATCACGATGAGCGCGTCGGCGCCGCGCAGGGCGTCCATCGCGCTGGCCGCGAACTCGATGCAGCGAACATCCGCGAAGACTCGCTTCGCCTCATCGCCGGCAATCGGGTCGTAAGCGCGGATCGTCGCCTGACGGCGCGCGAGCTCGCGGACGACGACCTGGCTCGGTGCTTCGCGCATGTCATCGGTGCCCGGCTTGAAGGCGAGCCCCCAGAGGGCGATCGTCTTGCCGGCGAGGTCACTGCCGAGCCGCTCGCCAAGCTTGTCGAGGACCACAAGTTTCTGCCGTTCGTTGATGGCATCAACGGCGCTCAAGAGCGGCATCTCCCGATCCACTTTCGCTGCGGCGCGAACGAGCGCGCGCACGTCCTTCGGGAAGCACGAGCCGCCGTAGCCGCAGCCGGCGTAGAGGAAGTCGTTGCCGATCCGCCGATCACTGCCGATGCCTCGCCGCACGGCGTCGATATCGGCGCCAAGGGCGTCGGCAAGGAGCGCCATCTCGTTCATGAAGCTGATTCGCGTCGCGAGCATTGCATTGGCGGCGTACTTGGTCAGCTCCGCGGACGCGGTGTCCATGACCATCACCTTCGCGTGGTTGCGTTCGAACGGCGAGTACAGGTGGCGCACGACCGCCGTCGCGTCGGCGTCGTCGCTGCCAATGACCACCCGGTCGGGCCGCATGAAGTCCTCCACCGCCGCGCCTTCCTTGAGGAACTCCGGGTTGGCGACCACGCCAAAGGCGATCGACACGCGACGCGCTGCCAGCTCGCCGGCGATCGTCTCGCGGACGAGGGCGGCCGTGCCGACCGGGACCGTGCTTTTGTCGACGACGACGCGGTAGCCGTCCATATGCCGACCGATGTCGCGCGCCGCCGCGAGCACGTACTGCAGGTCGGCCGACCCGTCGGCTCCGGGCGGCGTGCCGACGGCGATGAACTGGACCTTGCCGTGGCGCGCCGACTCCGCGGGGTCGGACGTGAACCGGAGGCGGCCGCCGCCGGCGTTGCGGCGGACAACCTCGGCGAGCCCGGGCTCATGCATCTGCACCCATCCCTCACGCAGGCCTGCGATCCGGTCGGCGTCGACGTCTACGCAGACGACGTCGTTGCCAAGGTCGGCGAGGCAGGCCGCGGTGACAAGTCCGACGTAGCCCGAACCGATGACCGAGACTTTCATGGGAAGGAAGCGAACGCCAGGGCGTCGCTGTTCAAAAGATGAACGCGCGAGTGTAGCTTCGCACGCCGCGTGTACTGGCATTGCAGCCTGTGCCCGGGCTTCGGGCGGCATAGGCGCGATAATTGCGTCATGAACGATGTCCATGGCGCGCAGGTCGCGCCTGCGGTCGAGCCGGTCTCGCCGCCCTCTTCCGGCACCGAAGCCGGCTCCTCCTCCCTCAAGTTCTCCTCGGTCGGCCTGGCGCCGGTGCTGCAAAGCGCGGTCGCCGCGCAGGGCTACACGACGATGACGCCGATCCAGGCGAAGGCGATCCCGATCGTCCTCGCCGGCCGCGACGTCATGGGGGCAGCACAGACCGGCACCGGCAAGACGGCGGCGTTCTCGCTGCCTTTGCTGCACAAGATGCTGCCGCACGAGAACGCGAGCATGTCGCCGGCTCGCCACCCGGTACGCGCGCTGGTCATCGCGCCGACGCGCGAGCTCGCCGACCAGGTCGCCGACAACATCAAGGGTTATGCGGCGCACTCGAAGCTGCGCGTCGCGGTCGTCTTCGGCGGCATCGACATGAAGCCGCAGACGCTCGAGTTGAAGCAGGGCGTCGAAGTGCTGGTCGCGACACCGGGGCGCCTCCTCGACCACATCGAGGCGAAGAACTGCGTCCTCAACCAGGTCGAGTACGTCGTCCTCGACGAGGCCGACCGCATGCTCGACATCGGCTTCCTCCCGGACCTGCAGCGCATCCTCTCGTATCTGCCGAAGCAGCGCCAGACGCTTCTCTTCTCGGCGACGTTCTCGCCCGAGATCAGGCGCCTCGCCGAGAGCTATCTGCAGGATCCGATCCTGGTCGAGGTCGCGCGCCCGAATGCGACGGCGAGCAACATCGAGCAGCACTTCTACAGCGTCTCGTCCGACGACAAGCGGCGTGCGGTGCTCAAGCTCCTGAAGGAACGCTCGATCACGCAAGCACTCATCTTCGTCAACTCGAAGATCGGCTGCGCGCGGCTGGCGCGCTCGTTCGAGCGCGACGGCCTGCGTACCAACGCCCTGCACGGCGACAAGTCGCAGGACGAGCGGCTGAAGGCGCTCGAGGCGTTCAAGAAGGGCGAGGTCGACGTCCTCGTCGCCACCGACGTTGCCGCGCGCGGGCTCGACATCGTCGATCTGCCCGCGGTCTTCAATTTCGACGTTCCGTTCAATGCCGCGGACTACGTGCATCGGATCGGCCGCACCGCGCGCGCCGGTGCGGCGGGCCTTGCGATTACGCTCGTCGCGCGCGAGGACGGCCGCCTCGTCGCCGACCTCGAGAAGTTGCTCGGCAGGAAGTTCGAG
>DASXLD010000028.1:0-6107 GCA_036496385.1 Caldimonas sp.
CTGCTTTTTCTCGCTCGGATTGATGCGGCCGATGTAGCCGATCAGATGGCTGCCGACCTCGCCGAGCGGATAGCTGCGAAAGAGCCTGGCCTTGATCTCGACGCCGTCGAAGCGGAACTTCTGCGCCGTGAAGCGCGCGACTTCCTCGTCCGTGAGGCGGGTGCGGATCGGCAGCGACTCGATGCTCTTGCTCTCGTCGAGCATCCGCTTGAAGCGCTTGCGGTCGCGCGACTGGATGTCGACGACCTCGGCGAGGGCATCGATCGTCTTCTCGAGCTCCGGCACCTTGGCCGGTGCGATCTCGAGCGTATAGGCCGAGTAGTTGTTGGCGAGGACGACGCCGTTGCGGTCGAGGATGAGGCCGCGGTTGGGCGTGATCGGAACGACGGCGATGCGGTTGTTCTCGGCCTGGGTCGAGAGGTCCTCGTGCTTCGAGATCTGCAGAAAGGAAAGGCGGGCGACGAGCAGGCCAAAGGCAACGAGCACGAACAGCGCCGCCGCGAGGAGGCGGAGGCGAAAGCGCGAGATCTCGCGCTCAGTGTTCCTGAGCTCCGTCATGGCCGGGCGACGGGCCGCGGCGCACCCGGCCATGTCCCGGCTGAGGGCAGCAAAAGCAATGAGCCTGGGGGTGCCGTCACAGGGGACGATTCTCGTCCGGGTCCGGGGCGCGGCGTTGCGGTGCGAGCAGCACCCAAGTGGCCATTGGCCACAACAATGCCTGGAAAACCGGCGCCAGGATCAGCTCCCAGCCAGGAAACATGCCGCCCGCGACCAGGTGGACGACGAGCGAGACCGCCTGGGCAGCGAGGAAGAGCGGCAGGATTTGGACCGCCTGCGACGGCACCGTGAACCAGAGCAGCCGGCGGTGGATCGTCACCGCGAAGTAGCTGAGGAGCGTGTAGGCGAGGGCGTGCTGTCCCAGCACCGCGCCGCTGTGCACGTCCATCAGCAAGCCGAAGAAGAAGGCGACGCCGACGCCGATCCGGCGCGACTGGTGGACGTTCCAGAACACGAGCACGAGCGCGAGGAAATCCGGCATCGCGGCGAGGCGCCCGAGCGGAACGATGTTGAGGATGAACGCGCTGGCCAGCGTCGCCCAGACGAAGAGCGGATTGACCGGCATCAGCAGCGGGTCGTTGCGACGCGGCATGATCATTTGCGTGCCCCCTTCCTGCCACCGGGCTTGCTCGCCGCAGCGGCCGCCTCCGATGCCGCTGCCTGCGGCCGCGGCGGCAGGCCGACCCCGGTCGGCTCGAGGACGAGGACGTGGTGCACGCCGTCCGAAGGCGCTGCCGGAGCGAGGACGATGCGGGCGAACCCGGTGTCGATCTTGCGGTCGATCTTGGCGACCGTCGCGACCCTGAGCCCGGGCGGGTAGACGCCGTCGACGCCCGAAGTCGTCAGCAGGTCGCCGACCTGGACGTCGGCGTTGCCGGCCATGAAGCGCATCTCGAGCAGGCCGACCCCGCCGGTGGCACCGCCGAACGCGGCGCTGCGCGCCCCGGTGCGGCTGTTGAGGACCGGAATTGCCGCATCTCGATCGGTCAGCAGCGTCACTTCGGACGACTGCAGGTAGACCCGTGTCACCTGGCCGAGGACCCCGGCTTCGTTGATCACCGGCGAGCCGGGCACGACGTTGTGGGCGACGCCGCGATCGATGATGACCTTGCGCGAGTACGGATCGGCGGCCTCGTAGAGCACCTCCGCGGCCTGCGAGCGGACCACGAGCGACGGCCGCAGCTCGAGCAGCGCGCGCAGCCGGGCGTTCTCCTCTTGCAGCTGGTCGGTGCGCTGCGCCCGCTCGGCTTGGCGGGCGAGCTCGACGCGCGCCGTTTGCTCACCCGTGATCGCCTGCGACAAGCCACCGAGATACGCGCGCGAGTCGTCGATCGCCTCGACCGGGACGAGGAGCGCGCGCTGCAGCGGGTAGAGCATGGTCGCGACCGTCGCCCGGATCGGCTGGGTGATCGTGAAGCGGGCGTCGGCGACCATCAGGAAGACGGCGAGCGCCGAGCAGAACGAGAGCTTCGTCAGCGACGAAGGCCCTTGCCGAAAGAAGGGCGGCGGCGTGCGATCGAGGGTGCCGAGCGCCATCGGACCCGCTTCAGATCACTCTGAGGTGAAGATCGAGCCGAGGCGCTCCATCCGTTCGAGCGCCATGCCGCAACCGCGAACGACGCAGGTGAGCGGGTCTTCGGCGACCAGCACCGGCAGGCCCGTCTCCTCGGCGAGCAGGCGGTCGAGGTCGCGCAGGAGCGCGCCGCCGCCGGTCAGCATCATGCCGCGCTCGGCGATGTCGGCGCCGAGCTCGGGGGGAGTCTGCTCGAGCGCGTTCTTGACGCTCGAGACGATCTGGTTGAGCGGGTCGGTGAGCGCCTCGAGGATCTCGTTCGACGAGATCGTGAACGAGCGCGGCACGCCCTCCGAGAGATTGCGGCCCTTGACCTCGATCTCCTTGACCTCGGAACCGGGAAACGCCGAGCCGATCGTCTTCTTGATCATCTCGGCGGTCGGCTCGCCGATCAGCATGCCGTAGTTGCGCCGGATGTAGTTGATGATCGCCTCGTCGAACTTGTCGCCGCCGACGCGCACGCTTCCCTTGTAGACCATGCCGCCGAGCGAGATCACGCCGACTTCGGTCGTGCCGCCGCCGACGTCGACGACCATCGAGCCGCTCGCCTCGCTGACCGGCAGCCCGGCGCCGATCGCCGCTGCCATGGGCTCTTCGATCAGGTAGACGTCGCTCGCACCGGCACCGAGCGCCGACTCGCGGATCGCGCGCCGCTCGACCTGGGTCGAGCCGCAGGGAACGCAGATGATGATCCGCGGGCTCGGCCGCAGCACCGAGCGCGGATGGACCATCTTGATGAACTGCTTGAGCATCTGCTCGGTGACCGTGAAGTCGGCGATGACGCCGTCCTTCATCGGCCGGATCGCCTCGATGTTGCCCGGCACCTTGCCGAGCATCGCCTTGGCTTCGGCGCCGACCGCCTGGATGGACTTCTTACCGTTGGGTCCGCCTTCGTGGCGGATGGCGACGACCGACGGCTCGTCGAGCACGATCCCCTTGCCGCGCACGTAGATCAACGTGTTGGCGGTGCCGAGGTCGATCGCGAGATCCGTCGAGAAATAGCGACGAAAGGATCCGAACATGGAATACGTTGAAGGGCGTCCCGGAGAGGCTTCGAAAGAGGAAGGAATCGGATGACGCCGAGCCCTACGCAGCGGCGACGTGGGCTGTGAATCAACGAGGGATAATAACCGATGCCTCCCGCGATTTCGATCTTCGCGGGGCCCGTTTCGACCTGATCGCACGCGCGCAGCGTCTCTTATTTCTCGATGGCCCTGACCCCTTTGGACGTGCGCCGCATCGCCGAGCTCGCGCGTCTCGATCTCGGCGCCGACGAGCAGGCGCGCATGCTCGAGCAGCTCAACAGCTTCTTTCGCATCGTCGAGCAGATGAGCGCGGTCGAGACGAGCGGCGTCGAGCCGCTCTACACGCCGCTCGCCGCCGTCCAGGAGGCGCACCTGCGGCTGCGCGACGACGAGGTCACCGAGACCGTCGACCGCGACGCCAATCAGCGGAGCGCGCCGGCAACCCGCGACGGCCTCTACCTAGTGCCCAAGGTGATCGAATGAATGCCCGGGCACTGCACTCGCTCGGCGTGGCCGAGCTCGGACGCGCGCTCGGCGCGTGCGAGATGTCCAGCGTCGAGGTGACGTCGCACCTGCTCGGCCGTTTCGCCGCCCACGAGCATCTCGGCACCGCCCTCGTCATCGACGGCGAGGCCGCCCTCGAACAGGCACGCGACGCCGACCGCCGCCGCGGCGCCGGCGAAAGCTCGCCTCTGCTCGGCGTGCCGATCGCCCACAAGGACATCTTCGTCACCCGCCGCCATCCGACGACCGCCGGCTCGCGCATGCTCGCCGGCTACCGGAGCCCGTTCGATGCGACCGTCGTCGCCCGCCTCGCGAAGGCGGGAACAGTGACGCTCGGCAAGCTCAACTGCGACGAGTTCGCGATGGGCTCGAGCACCGAGAACTCGGCCTTCCAGGTCACCCGCAACCCGTGGGACGAAACGCGTGTACCGGGCGGATCGTCGGGCGGCTCGGCAGCCGCCGTCGCGGCGCGCCTGCTGCCGGTCGCGACCGGCACCGACACCGGAGGATCGATTCGCCAGCCGGCGAGCTTTTGCGGCATCACCGGCATCAAGCCGACCTACGGCGTCTGCTCGCGCTACGGCATGATCGCCTTCGCGTCGAGCCTCGACCAGGCCGGCGTCCTCGCCCGCAGCGCCGAGGACTGCGCGCTCGTGCTCGGTGCGATGAGCGGATTCGACCCGCACGACTCGACCAGTGCCGAGCGGCCGCCGCAGGACTTCCACGCGGCGCTGACGATCGCACGAGCGGGCGCGACGCCGGGCCGGCCGCTCGAGGGCCTGCGAATCGGCCTGCCGAAGGAGTTCTTTCCGGCGGCGCTGGCGAGCGACGTCGAGCAGGCGCTGCGCGCCGCGCTGGGCGAGATGGCGCGCCTCGGCGCGAGCCTCGTCGACGTCGAGCTGCCGCGGACGGAGCTGTCGATTCCCGTCTACTACCTGATCGCGCCGGCCGAGGCGTCGTCGAACCTGTCGCGCTTCGACGGCGTCCGCTACGGCCATCGCGCCGCCCACTTCGCCGACCTCCACGAGATGTACCGCGCGAGCCGCAGCGAAGGCTTCGGCGCCGAGGTCAAGCGGCGGATCATGATCGGCACCTACGTGCTCTCGCACGGCTACTACGACGCCTACTACCTGCAGGCGCAAAAGTTGCGCCGCATGATCGCCGACGACTTCCAGGCCTGCTTTCGGCGCTGCGACGTCATCGCCGGCCCGGTGGCGCCGACGGTCGCTTGGCCGCTCGGCGCGCAGCGCGACGACCCGGTCGCCAACTACCTGGCCGACATCTTCACCCTGCCGGCCAGCCTCGCCGGCCTGCCGGGGATGAGCATCCCGGCCGGCTTCGGCGCTGCCGGATTGCCGGTCGGCCTGCAGCTCGTCGGCAACTACTTCGGCGAAGCAGCGTTGCTGCACGCGGCGCACGCGTTCCAGCGCGCGACCGACTGGCACCTGCGCGCGCCCGCCGCCAGCGATGGAGCGGGGCGATGAGCGGCGGGCAGCGCGCGGCAGCGCCGCTGGTGCGCGGCTTCGAGGTGGTGATCGGCATCGAGACGCATGCGCAGCTGTCGACTTGCTCGAAGATCTTCAGCGGCGCGTCGACGGCGTTCGGCGCGGCGGCGAACACGCAGGCTTCTCCGGTCGACCTCGCGCTGCCCGGCACGTTGCCCGTCGCCAACCGCGGCGCGGTCGAACGCGCGATCCGCTTCGGTCTTGCCGTCGGCGCAACCGTCGCGTCGGTCTCGATCTTCGCGCGCAAGAACTACTTCTATCCCGACCTGCCCAAGGGCTACCAGATCAGCCAGTACGAGATCCCCGTGGTGCAGGGCGGCTCGGTTCCCTTCGTCCATGCGGGCCAGCCGCACTCGGTGCGGCTCACGCGCGCGCACCTCGAGGAAGACGCGGGCAAGTCGCTGCACGGCGTGCAGCCCGAGCTCTCGGGCATCGACCTCAATCGCGCCGGCACGCCGCTGCTCGAGATCGTCACCGAGCCCGACATGCGCTCCACCACCGAGGCGGTCGACTACGCGAAGGCGCTGCACACGCTCGTGACCTGGCTCGGCATCTGCGACGGCAACATGCAGGAGGGCTCGTTCCGCTGCGACGCCAACGTCTCGGTGCGCAAGCCCGGCCAGCCCTACGGCACGCGGCGCGAGATCAAGAACCTCAACAGCTTCCGTTTCCTGCAGCAGGCGATCGACTACGAGATCAACTGGCAGATCGACGAGCTCGAGGACGGCCGCCGGATCCGCCAGGCCACGGTGCTGTTCGATCCCGATGCCGGCGTCACGCAGGAGATGCGCAGCAAGGAAGACGCGCAGGACTATCGCTACTTCCCCGACCCCGACCTGCCGCCGCTGATGATCGACGCGGCGTGGATCGAGAGGGTGCGCGCCGAGCTTCCCGAGCTGCCGGAGGCGATGCGCGAGCGGTTCATCACGCTGGGTCTCACGT
>DASXLD010000029.1:0-15282 GCA_036496385.1 Caldimonas sp.
CTCGTTGTAGTTGACGATGCAGCTCGAGAAGAGCGCGACCTTGCCCGGGCTGCGCTCGCCGTCGACGACCTTCGTCGCGCTGCCCTTTTTCTTCACCGCGCGCCGGAACCGCTTCGTTGCGAGCGGCGGCAGCCAGGCGTCGGGATGGACGTCGAGCGCCGCCTCGAGCATCTTCCTCACCGGCCGCGTCCGATTGGCGGCGTTGACCGCCTGGACGACGATCGGGATGCCTGAAAGCTGGCCGTGGACGTCGGTCGACGCGAGCAGTTTCGCGCCGGTCTCGACCTCGCCCTTGCCGTAGCGGATCGCCTTTGCGCGCAGCATGACGTGCGGGAAGTCGACGTTCCATGGATGCGGCGGCACATACGGGCATTTGGTCATGTAGCAGAGGTCGCACAGATAGCACTGCTCGACGACCTTCGCGTAGTCCTTCTTGTCGACGCCGTGCACCTCGCCGTCGGCGGTCGCATCGACGAGGTCGAACAAGGTCGGGAACGACTGGCAGAGGCTCACGCAGCGGCGGCAGCCGTGGCAGATGTCGAAGACGCGTTCCATCTCCGCGAGGATCTTCGGCTCTTCCCGGTACTCCGGGCTTTGCCAGTCGATGGGATGCCGGGTGGGAGCCTCGAGGCTCCCTTCTCGGGTCATCAGTCCGTCAGCGCGTCCAGTGCCTTCTGGAAGCGGTTCGCATGGGACCGCTCCGCCTTCGCGAGGGTCTCGAACCAGTCGGCGATCTCGTCGAAGCCCTCGGTGCGGGCGGACTTCGCCATGCCGGGGTACATGTCGGTGTACTCGTGCGTCTCGCCGGCGATCGCGGCCTTCAGGTTCGCCTTCGTCGGCCCGATCGGCAGCCCGGTCGCCGGATCGCCAACCTGCTCAAGGAACTCGAGGTGGCCGTGCGCATGGCCGGTCTCGCCTTCGGCGGTCGAGCGGAACAGCGCGGCGACGTCGTTCTGGCCTTCGATGTCGGCCTTGTTCGCGAAATAGAGATAGCGGCGGTTGGCCTGCGATTCGCCGGCGAACGCATCGCGCAGGCTCTGCTCGGTCTTCGATCCCTTCAGTCCCATGTCAAATCTCCTGGTTGCGGCGACGCCGCCTGAGCGGCGCCAACGATGCCCGACGCTACTGCGTTCGCGCCGGCCCAGCAATACTTCGCCTCAATCCGGCGAATCGCACCCGCCTATGCGGCCCCGCCGAGGTCGAGGCGACGCGCCTTTGCTAGACTTCTGCCTGCAGTGGGGGGGTAGCTCAGCTGGGAGAGCGTCGCGTTCGCAATGCGAAGGTCGGGAGTTCGATCCTCCTCCTCTCCACCAACACTCTAGAAAACGGGCCGTCGCGGCCCGTTTGTCTTTCCTCTCGGCGACGCGGGCGTCAGACCTGCGAGGTCAGCAAGCTTCCCGTCGCCGAGTTCCCTTGCGCGCCGCTCGGACCATAGCCGAGATCCTGCTGCAGGTTGGTGAGGAACGCCTGCAGCGTCGCGCCTGCACTGCCCGCGTCCGTGCCGGTCGCGCCACCGCTGCCCGCGCCAGGCGCCGCTTGCAGGTCCGACGTGAGCTTGGCGAATGCGCTCTGCAACTCGGCCGGGGCGTTGCCGCTGCTCGCCTTCGAGATCAGCGCCGCGAGGCCGTCGGCGAAGCGCGAGCCGGCATCGTCGGGCGCGGAGCTGTTCGTTGACGAGGACGCCGAGCCCGGCGCGCTTGCCTGCTGGCCTTTGCTCGCTTCGAACAGTGCGTGCATGAACTGGCGCAGGTCTTGACGCACGGTGTCGGATGACGCGGGCGCGGCCCCCGTCGAGCCGCTGGTGGAGCTGGCGTCGTCTGACGCGCGGGCCGCAGCCGCGCCGGACGCAGGGACGCTGAGGCCGAGGCTCTGCAGGGCCTGCGCGATCGCGCTGACGACGTGGCCGCGGCCGCCACCCTTGTGGGCGTGGTGCGCGCCCTTGGTGCCGTCGCCGCCGTCGGCGTCGACCTGCGAGGTGGAGGATGGCGAGGAAAGCGATGAATTGCTGGTCAGCGACGCGATCGCTGACGAGGTGCTCGAAAGGACGTTCACGGATGCTCCGAAATGAAATGGGATCCGGATCTGACTCCCGCGCTGACGTTCGCATCCGGCGAAGACAAGAGCGTTTGGCGCGCTATTCACAAAACTTCGCAATCGCGCGCCGCGCGCCGGTGAACTTCGCGCGCGTCGTTCTCGAACTTGGTCGAATCGGAAGAGCCGCCGAGCCCCGCGCCTTGCGTCACGACCGTCAGATGCGCATCGACGTCATCTCCGGGTGGCGATCCAGATACGAGCGCGCGTATTCGCAGACCGCAGCGACCTTCAGGCCTCGCTGCCGCGCTTGCTCGACCGCCGCCCGCACCAACGCGCCGGCGACACCTCGCCCTTCGAGCGCGCCATCGACCTCGGTGTGAACGATGGTGAGCAGCCCCGGCGATGTCGCGTACTCGAGATACCCATGGTGGCCGTCGAGCGTGGCTTCGAATCGACTGTGCTCGACGCGGTTTTCGATCTGCGGCTTCATGTCATCAGTGTGCAGCATCGCGCTTGCCATGGTCACCGGCGGCGATGGCAGTGCCGCGATCGCGTAGGACAAGACGCTGACGAGGCGGCGGGCAACGCCGAGCGCGGATCAGAGGGCGTCGCGACAGGACCCGGATGAGGCACGATCGGGGCTCTCGCCGAAGACGCTGCCATGCGACTGCAAGCCCTGCCCTTCGTCCTGCTGCTGTTCGGCGCAGCGGCTTGCGCTGCGCAGGAGATTGAGGTGCGCGTCGAGCGCCACGGCGAAGCGGTCGTCGTCGACGTCGACGCTCACATGCCCGGCGCCTTGCACGATGCCTGGGCGGTATTCACCGACTACGAGCACATGGCGAGCTTCATCACCAATCTCACCGCGAGCAAGGTGCTGGCGAGGAAGGACGACACGCTCGAGGTCATGCAGGCGGGGCGGACCAAGGTCGGCTTCCTGTCGTTCGGCTTCGAGGCCGTCCGCGCCGTCGAGCTGGTGCCGATGAAGGAGATCCGCTCGAGCCTCGTCAGCGGTGACTTCAAGGCCTATGTTTCGACCACCTCGCTCGCACCGGTGACCGGCGGCACGCGCGTTCGCCATCACGGCGAGTACGTTCCGAAGTCCTGGTTGCCGCCCATCATCGGCCCGGCGGTGATCGAGCGCGAAACGCGAAAGCAATACCAGGAGTTCGCCGCCGAGATCGAGCGGCGCAGCAGCGCGCCGCGCTGAAGAGGCAGCGGGCGACGAGTGGTCGCCTTCGGGCATGCGAACGGTTGCGTTACACGCAATCGCTTGCAACTCGGAACGTCGTGCGCAGACGGCGCCGGTACGATCCTTCCCGCACCGCACAGCGTCGCATCGAAGCCGGCAGCCCTCGGGCTCGGCACGATTGCAGCGCCCGCGCGTGCTGACAGGAGTCGCCGGATGATGGACGTGTCGATGCGACGGCAGCTGGTGGCAGCGCTGGCCGCGAGCCTCGCCGCTTGCGGCGGCGGCGCCGACACGACCGCGCTTTCCGGCAACAAGGTCATCGACTCGTCGAACTCGCCGCAGCCACCGCCGCCGGCCAAGACTCCCGCACCGCCGCCCGCACCGCCGCCGCCGGCGCCGGCGCCGGGGCCGAACGATCCGATCGTCACCTCGTACTCGGCGGCCGCCTCCGGAGTCACGCCGTCGCTCGATGGCGGCAGCATCGCCCAGGCCGGTGACGGCACGCTGTGGTTCAGCGGCGGCTTCGTTCCCAACCAGATCGGCCGGATGACGAGCGCTGGAGCCGTCAGCTTCCCGGTGCTGCGGGCGGCCGGCCTGCTGTCGTTCAATCCCGGCCCCTTGACGCGCGGGCCCGACGGCAACGTCTGGTTCTGCGATCCGCTCGCCGGCATCACGCTCGCCGGCACCGTCGGCATGGTCGACATCGTGACCAACGTTGCGACCGAGGTTCCGACGCCGCTGATGAAGACGACGATCCAGATCCGCGAGCGCACATCGCAGGATCAGTCGTGCGACACCGAGACGAGCGTCTGCACTCCGGTTCCGACCGGGACCTGCGTGCCCGCACCGGCCCGGCCTGCCGTGCCAGGAGTTCCCGCGTCGGGGTCGACACCGGCGGTGCCGCCGATTCCAGCCTATCTCGGCAGCACCTGCCGCACGGTCACGACCGGACCGACCCTCGTCCCGGCGTGCACGCCGATAGCTCCGATCGCGGCCAACGGCTACACGACGACGACGTGCCCCACGGTGACGAACGGACCGACGGCAGTCGACACCTGCACCTCGACGCCGCCCGACGCGACCAACAATTTCGTGCGCATCGTCTGCACCGGCGTCACGCCAGGCTCGCAGGCGTACGCGATCACGGCCGGCCCCGACGGCAACCTCTGGTTCACCGAATACACCGGCATGCGGATCGGCATGTTCAACCCGACGACGAAGATGGCGACCGAATTCGGTCCGCTGACGTCGGCGGCGTCGTCGATCGCTGCCGGTCCGGACGGCAACGTCTGGTTCGCCGAGCGCGCCTTCGACGGCTCGAGCTCGGTGATCGGCCGCGTCACGCCGACCGGCGTCGTCACCGAATACACGACGACTCCGGTGCCCGGCTCGATCGTCGCGCTGACTGCCGGCGCCGACGGCCACCTCTGGTTCGTCAAGGACGGCTTCGGGGGTCCGGCCGTCGGCCGCGTCGACCCCTTGACCGGGGCCTTCACGACCTTCAGCACCGGACTCAACGGTGCCTTCACGCTGTTCGGCGGGATCGCGCTCGGCGGCGATGGCAACGTCTGGTTCACCAGCTACTTCGACGGCCTGATCGGCCGCATCACGCCGGCCGGCGTCATCACGGAGTTCACCGGCGTCGCGCCGAACACGCAACTCAACGCGATCACGGCTGGCCCGCAAGTCGCCGGCTCGAACACGCTCTGGGTCACCGATCCGACCAACAAGTCGATCGCCAAGCTGACCCTGCGCTAGCAGGCGGGCGCCGCAGCGGCGCTAGAAGTTGCGTTGCATGTAAATGCCGAGCGAGCCCTTGCGCAGGCGCATGATCAGACGCTCGTCCTCGCTCAGACGAACCCCGACGCCCTGATAGAAGAACACCTGCGGTTGCGCGGGCTTCCATTCGATGCCGATCTTGCTGACCGACTGCACCGAGGTCGAGCCGCCGAGAGCGCGTTCGACGAGGCTGTCCGCTGGCGCCGGCCCGGCGACGACGCTGCGCAGGCCGAACGAGAGCGCCGGCAACATCACGCCGGGCGGCGCGGCGCTGTCGTAGCGGCCGTCGATCGGCCGCGCCGCCGCGATCCGCGATTCGAAGCGCAGACCGAGGTCGAGCGCACCGCGCGACAGCGACCACCGGTAGCCGCCGTGTTCGGCGACGCCGCTCGCCGTCCAGCGGGGCGCCGGCACCGGCGCCGGCAGCGTCGACGACGCGAGCGGCTCGCCGGCATCGCCGAGCACGTCGTCGGACGGCGCGGCAGCCACCGCCGCATCGGCGGCGAGCGCGGGCGCAGCGGCCGCCAGGAGGCCGAGCAGCAGAGGCGCGATCACGCGGAGGGATGGCATTTGGAGTTTCGCGACTCGAAGTCGCGTCCCCGCGAAACTAAGGCGGCCCGCTGCGACGAGGAATCGGTCGGGGCCGAAAGCGACCGTGAGAGCGGTCCAGCCGCGGCCGTAGGACCCGGCCGACGTGCACGACGTGATTGTCCGCCCCGACGAGCGCGCACGGGGGACCGTCCGTCCCCGCGAGCGCGGGGGTTCTGTGCCGAACGGCGGCGTCAGCACGCCCGATTCGTCTGCTTGTACCGGTCCGGGCGGCCCGGCGCGGCGCCCGCCGGCGCATCGCGCTCAGCGGTGCGACTTGTCCTTCGCCTGACCGATCTCGCGCCAGCTTTTCTCGTGCACCTCGACGCCGAACTTCTTTGCCGCCGCCTGGATGTGCTTCCAGGCGCGATCGCGTTCGGCGTCGCTGACGCCTTCGACCTGGTTGAAGCGCGCGATCGCGTTGCGGACGTGAGCGGCGTTTTCGAGCGGCTCCTTGCGCTGCTCGGGGAATGCGAACTGGCGCGTGTCGATCGCGTCGCGATGGCGGGTGTCGAGCTTGGTCATGACGGCCTCCTGTGGTGCCGCCGACCGGCAACCCGCATTCCCGCCCGCCCGTCGCGCTCAGTGGCGAGCGAAGAAGCGCAGGATCTCGTCGCTCGCGTCGAGCGCGTCCGAAGGCGGGTCGAGGAAGCGCGCGAGCCGCTCGCCGCCCGGCCAGGAGTGGCCGCCGCCGTCGATCGTGATCAGCTCGACCTCGCTGTCGCCGCTGCAGCCGCGATAGCGCGTTCGCGTCACCGCGCCGGTGCGCTCGCTGGTCGCTGCATCGGCGCAGCCATCGTGGTGGCGCCAGAAATCGATCGCCGAGCCGACGCTCTTCACGTCGTGGACCGCGAGCGCGCGCGCGCCGGGACCGCCGTCGAACGGCAGGTTGCGGTCCGCCGTGCCGTGGATGACGAGGACCGGCACCGGCCGCGCCGGCCGGCACTCGCCGCTCGCAACCGTCATCTCGCCGGCGACGACCGCGATCGCGGCGAAGCGATCGGCGAGCGTGCACGCGACCTGGTAGGCGATCATGCCGCCGTTCGAGATGCCGGTCGCGTAGACACGGGTGCGGTCGATCGCGACGACGGTGGCGAGGTCGTCGAGCAACGCCGCGACGAACGCCGTCTCGTCGACGCGATGCTGCATCGCCCAGCCACAGCAGGTGCCCGCGTTCCACGTCCGCAGCTTGCCGGCGACGCCGCCCGAGCCCTGCGGATAGACGGCGACGAATCCTGCCGCCGCGCCCTTGACGCTCATCTGCGTCTGCGTCCGCACCGACGCCGCCGAGCCGCCGCCACCATGGAAGACGAGCACCACCGGCAGCGGAAGAGAGGGTGCTGGTGCGCGGGCCGGCAGATCGATCTCGTAAGTGCGCTCGTTGTCGCCGACGTGCACGGTGCGCTCGATCGTCTCGGCAGCGGCGCCGATCGCGAGCGCACCGAGCGCAGCGGCAACGAGAGCACGCTGGAGACGGCTGGCGCTCATTGCAGTGTCATCAGCGTCGCGTTGCCGCCGGCGGCCGCGGTGTTGATGCTGACCGCGCGCTCGACGACGAGCCGCTCCAGCGGCAGCGCCGTCTCGCCGGGCCGGCTCCCTTCGACGGCGACGATCGGTCCGGGTCGCGCCGCCACTTCGCGGGCGACGCGCAGCAGCGCGTCGGCGCTGCCATGGTGGAGAACGACGTCGAAGCGAACGTCGGCGGCGGTCCAGTCGGCGACGACGTCGATCCGGTCCCGCACGGCAGCGGGAAGTCGGCCGCGCAACCGCTCGCCTCTGCCTGGCCAGACGGCGCGGCTGCCGACGGCGAGCGCTGCGGCGAGCTGGACGAGGCGATCGCCGTCGGCGTCGGCGAGGCAGAGGACGGCTTCGCGCGGCTGCAGCGTGTAGACGTTGCGCTCGCCGGTCGGCCCGGCGAGGACGGCGGCAACGCCGACCCGCGACGCAGCCGCAAAGCGCGCGCAGACGTCGGCGAGCAGCCGGTCGCTTCGCAGCACGGCCCAACGTTGCAGCTCCAGCAAGGCCGGCGCCACGGGCACCGCGCCGGCGACTTCGACGCTCTCGCGCAGCGTGCGGGCCATGACGTCGGCCGGTGGCCGCGCCAGCAGCCGCATGAGGTAGAGCGGGCCGCCGGCCTTCGGCCCGGTGCCCGAGAGCCCCTCGCCGCCGAACGGCTGCACGCCGACGACGGCACCGACCATGTTGCGGTTGACGTAGACGTTGCCGACGTGCGCCGCGGCGACGACCTGGGCGATGGTCTCGTCGATGCGCGATTGCACGCCGAGGGTCAGGCCGTAGCCGGTCGCGTTGATCTGCGCGATCGTCGCGCCGAGGTCGCGACGGCGAAAGCGCACGACGTGCAGCACGGGCCCGAAGATCTCGCGCTCGAGCTCACCGATGTCGTCGAGCTCGATCACGGTCGGCAGCACGAAGGTGCCGCGGTCGAGCGCATCGCCGTCGCCGACGCGTGCCTGGCGGAAGACGCGCCGCCCGCGCTTGGCCATCGCCTCGACATGGGCCTCGACCCGGTCGCGTGCATCGGCATCGATCACCGGACCGACGTCGACCGCGAGCAGCTCGGCGCGGCCGATCCGGCTTTCGGCCATCGCGCCGCGCAGCATCTCGACGACGCGATCGGCACCATCCTCCTGGACGCAGAGCACGCGCAGCGCCGAGCAGCGCTGGCCGGCGCTGTCGAAGGCCGACGCGACGACGTCGGTCACGACCTGCTCGGCAAGCGCCGAGGAGTCGACCAGCATCGCGTTCTGGCCGCCGGTCTCGGCCACCAGCGGCACGATCCTGCCGGTCTGCCCGAGCCGCCGGGCGAGGCTTTTCTGCAGCAGTCGCGCGACCTCGGTCGAGCCGGTGAACATCACGCCTTCGACGCGGGCATCGGCGACGAGCGCGGCGCCGACCGTCTCGCCGCGCCCGGGCAGCAGTTGCAGCGCGGCGCGGGGAATGCCGGCGTCGTGGAGCCGCCGCGTCATCTCGGCGGCGATCAACGGCGTCTGCTCGGCGGGCTTGGCCAGCACCGGGTTCGCCGCGGCCAGCGCAGCGGCGACCTGGCCGGTGAAGATCGCGAGCGGGAAGTTCCAGGGGCTGATGCAGACGACCGGGCCGAGCGGTGCGATGCCTTCGCCGGAAAGGTCGCGCCGTGCTTGCGCTGCATAGAAGCGAAGGAAGTCGATCGCCTCGCGCACTTCGCCGATCCCGTTCGGCATCGTCTTGCCTGCTTCGCGCGCCAGCAGGCCGAGCAGGAGCGGCAGATCGGCCTCGAGGCCGTCGGCGGCGCGCTCGAGCATCGCCGCGCGATCGCCTGCCGCGGTCGCGGCCCACGCCGCGGCGGCGCCAGCGGCCGCCGCGAGCGCACGCTCGATCTCGGCCGGGGATGCTTCGCGGACCTCGCCGACGACGTCGTCGTGGTCGGCGGGGTTGCGCAGCTGCATCGTGGTCGAGTCGCCAGGGTCGGGATCGGCTTTGCCGCTCGACCCGGCGGCGACGAGCGGCTCTGCCAGCCAGCGCCGTGCCCGGCTCGCTCGCATCGCCTCGGCAATCGCGGCGAGCTGGTTCTCGTTGGCAAGATCGACGCCGCGCGAGTTGCGGCGGGCACTGCCGTAGATCGCGCCCGGCAGCGGGATCGCCGGATGCGGTCGACCGATCGCGCGCGGCGGTGCCTCGACCGCGGCGAACCGCTCGACCGTCGCCACCGGGTCCTCGACCAGCGTATCGAGCGGCACCGACCCATCGGCGATGCGGTGGACGAACGACGTGTTGGCGCCGTTCTCCAGCAGCCGCCGCACAAGGTAGGCGAGCAGCGTCTCGTGCGTGCCCACCGGTGCGTAGATGCGGCACGGCCGCGCCAGCTTGCCGTCGGCGGCACGACCGACGACCTGCTCGTACAAAGGCTCGCCCATGCCGTGCAGGCACTGGAACTCGTATTGACCCGCCGCATAGGTGTCGGGCCCGGCGAGCTGGTAGATCGCCGCGAGCGTGTGCGCGTTGTGGGTTGCGAACTGCGGGAAGACGGCGTCGGGCGCGGCCAGCAGACGGCGGGCGCACGCCAGGTAGGCGACGTCGGTGTAGGCCTTGCGCGTATAGACCGGATAGTCGTCCTGGCCCTCGACCTGGGCGCGCTTGATCTCGCTGTCCCAGTACGCGCCCTTGACGAGACGGATCATCAACCGGTGTGCCGAACGGCGCGCCAGGTCGACGAGGGCGTCGATCACGAACGGACAGCGCCTCTGGTAGGCCTGGACGACGAAGCCGATTCCGTTCCAGCCGGCAAGCCCGGGCTCGAAGCAGAGCCTCTCTAGCAGGTCGAGCGAGAGATCGAGGCGGTCGGACTCCTCGGCGTCGACATTGAGGCCGATGTCGAGGCTGCGCGCGCGCAGCGCCAGCGCCTTCAGCAGCGGATAGAGCTCGGCGTGGACGCGTTCGATCTGCGAGCGCTGGTAGCGCGGATGAAGCGCCGACAGCTTGATCGAGATCCCCGGCCCGTCGAGGAAGCCGCGACCGCCCGACGCGGCGCCGATCGCGTCGATCGCCTGCTCGTAGTCGCGCAGGTAGCGCGCCGCATCGGCCGCGGTCAGCGCCGACTCGCCGAGCATGTCGTACGAATGGCGAAAGCCCTGCGCCTCGCGAACCCGCGCGTTCGCGATCGCCTCGGCGATCGTCTCGCCGGTGACGAACTGCTCGCCCATCAGCCGCATCGCCCGGTCGACGCTTTTTCGAATCAGCGGCTCGCCGCCCCTGCCGACGATGCGCGCGAGTGCGCTCGAAAGACCAGACTCGCTGTGCGTCGAGACGAGCTTGCCGGTGAGGAGGAGCGCCCAGGTCGCCGCGTTGACGAACAGCGACGGGCTGCGGCCGAGGTGCTCGTGCCACTGTCCGGTGCTGATCTTGTCGCGGATCAGGGCGTCGCGCGTCGCCGGATCGGGGATGCGCAGCAAGGCCTCGGCGAGGCACATCAGGGCGACGCCTTCCTGCGACGACAGCGAGTATTCCTGCAGCAGTCCCTGCACGAGACCCTCGCGGCCGCCGCCGCTGCGGCGCTCGCGCAGGCTCTGTGCGAGTCGCCGCGCGAGCGTGTCGGTTGCGGCCGCGGCAGCGGGCGAAAGCCGCGCCTCGTCGAGCAGCGGCGGCACCGCCTCCGGCTCGGGCCGACGGTACGCCGCGGTGATCGCCGCGCGCAGCGGCGAGCGCGCCGGCGCGAGCAAAGGGTCGTCGTGGTTCGCCATTCAGTGCCTGGCCTGCGAGCCGCGCTGGACCAGGATCGCCGCGGCGAGGTCCTCGAGTGCGCTGCCGACCGACTTGAAGACGGTGCGCTGCGCCGCCGCATCCCGCTGTGGCCGCCGCCCGCGCGCAAGCCCGGCGAGCGTGCCGATGTCGCCGACCGTGAGGACGCCGCGCGCGATCGGCCCGATCAGGTCACCGCTCTTGGTCGGTGCGTCGTCGCCGTCGATGAACACCGCGGCACCGGCGAAGCAGGCGTCGTCGGCCTCGCGCATCGCCGGCGTGAAGCTGCCGATCAGGTCGAGATGGCTGTCGGCCCGCAGCCATCTCCCCTCGACGATCGGATCGCGGGCCAGCGTTGCGCAGCTGACGATGTCGGCATCGGCGACGGCCGCTTCGACGCTCGCCGCCACGCGTGCGTCGAAGCCTTGCGAGGCGAGCGAGGCGGCGAAGGCACGCGCGCGATCGCGGTCGCGGGCCCAGACGGTCACGCGCTCGATCGGCCGGTGGACGCGATGCGCCTCGGCTAGCAGGGCGGCGACGCGGCCGGCGCCGACGATCGCAAGGCAGCGGGCGTCCTTCGGCGCGAGCCACGACGCCGCGAGTGCCGAGGTCGCGGCGGTGCGCCGCGCGGTGATCTCGTTGCCGTCCAGCCAGGCGAGCGGCGCCCCGGTCGTGGCGTCGTAGAGAACGTAGGTCGAATGCAGCCCCGGCAGCCCGCGCGCCGAGTTGCCGGGCGCGATGTTGACGACCTTCACGCCGTAGCAGCCGCCGCGCTGCCAGGCCGGCATCACCAGCGAGGTCATGGCATCGCCGTCCGAGCCGACGATCTCGAGCACCTGTCGCGCCGGCAGCTCGCAACCCTCGGCGAACATCGTGCGTAACGCATCGATCAAGGCAGCGAACGGCAGCTGTCGGCGCGTTTGTGCGGCATCCAGGAACTGCACGGTGCGCGGCGCGGCGTCAAAAGCTCACCGTCGCCGAGACGCCGATGGTCCAGTTGCGTTCCAGCGCCGGCTCGAAATAGCGGTTGTTGCCCTCGTTGACGATCACCGAGCCGGCGTAGTGACGCGACAGCAGGTTGTCGACTCGCGCGAACCCGGTCAGGTCGACGTTGCGCCAGCGCGCCCCGTAGCCGACGTTGGCGTTGAAGACCGCGAAGCCGGCCGCGGCGTCCGAATTGACGTCGTTGACCCAGACGCGATCGAGCGCGCGCAGCTCGACGCCGCCGCGCCAGCCCGAGGGCGGCGTCCACGCGAGCGCGACGTCGAGCACCGTGCCGGCGATGCCCGGAATGCGGTTGCCGGCCGGCACCGTCACCGTCGGCGCGGCGCACGGCTGCACCGTGCACAGGGTCGTGAACGCGTCGCGGTAGCGCGCGTCGAGCCAGGTCGCGGCGAGCTGCGCATGCAGGTTCTCGACGAAGTCGCGGCTCCATCCGACTTCGACTCCGCGCCGCCGCGTCGAGCCGACGTTTTGGAAGGTCGCGCGTCCGCCGACGTTGGTCAGGGTCACGATCTCGTTGCTGGTGTGGGTCTCGAACACGGCCAGCGTCGCGCTGCCCCAGACGGCGTCGCGCGCCTTGACGCCGACCTCGACGCTGCTGCTGGTCGCCGGAACGAGCGCGAGGTTCAGCCCCGGCGTGCCGTCGGGCCGATACGCGAGCTCGTTCAAGGTCGGCGTCTCGAAGCCGCGGCCGGCGGTCGCATAGACGTGGAGGTCTTTCGTCGCCGCGAACATGAGCCCGGCGACCGGCAGCGTCGCGCTGTAGTCGACGCCGCCGCTGTCGTCGGGGTTGGCGGGAAGAACGATGTAGTGGTCGTCGGACTTGAAGCGCACGCTGCTATGGCGAACGCCGGCATGCAGCGTCCAGCGCTCGGCGAATTGCCACGATCCCTGGGCGTACGGGTCGAAGCTGGTGACGTGGTTGTTCTCGTCCCGGCGCAGCGCTCCCTGGACGCCGACCGTCGTGCCGACGAAGTTCTGGTAGCCGCGACGGTGCTCGTCGAGGGTGTCGTAGGCGATCCCGGCGACGATCGTCAGCGGCGCATCGCCCAGGTGCGTGCGCGCCGTCCAGCGCAGGTCGGTGCCGCCGTAGTCGCGGCCGAGGTCGATGACGCCGCCAGGATGCTGCGGGTTGGCCTGCGGCGCGACCGGGATCGCCTGGAACTGCTCGGTGCCGCGGTGGCCGGTGTAGACGAGCGCGCGCAGCGAATGGACCTCGTCGAGGCGGCGTTCCCAGACCAGGCCGAGCTGCGTCTGGTCGACCGTCTTGCGGGTGTCGAACTGGATCGCCACCGGATCGACACTGCGCGGATCGGCGTCGAACTGCGCCCGCTTTAGGCCGAGCGGGTCCTGCGCCTTCGGCAATGCGACGCTGTTGACGACGAGTGTCCAGTGCTCGGCGTCGTTGCGCCAGGTGAGCTTCGCGTTGCCGATGTCGCGCTCGGCCTCGCTGTGCTCGCGATAGCCGTCGGTGTGAAAGACGCTGCCGCCAACAACGTAGCCGAAGTTGCCGACCGAACCGGCGGCCTTGGCGCCGAAGCGCACTGTCCCGTAGCTACCGCCGGAAACGCCCGCGCCCAGCGTCGGCGGCCCGCTGCCCTCCTCCGTGAAGACCTGGATCACGCCGCCAGACGAGTTGCCGTAGAGCGCCGAGAACGGGCCGCGCAGGACTTCGATGCGATCGGCCGAGCCGAGATCGACGTTGGTGATCTGGCCCTGGCCGTCGGGCAGCGTCGCCGGGATGTCGTCGACGTACAGGCGGACGCCGCGAATCCCGAACGTCGAGCGCGCACCGAAGCCGCGGACCGAGATCTGCACGTCCTGCGCATAGTTCTGGCGATCGCGGGCGAGCAGCCCGGGAACGCCGTTGAGACTCTCCGAGATGTTGATCTGCGGCTTGGCGTCGCGGATGAATTCGCCGCCGACGCGATCGATCGACGCCGGCACGTCGAACGGCGCTTGTTCGGTGCGCGTCGCCGTCACGACGACCGGCGCGAGCCTCGCCTCGCGATCGTCGGCAATTGTCTGGCTCGATGCCGGAGCGGGCGCAACGACGAGCAAGCCGATCACGAACGCCGGCGCGGCGCCAACGATCGATGCGCCCGCTCCGCTCCCTGCCTCGCCCGCCGCGTGTCTCCGCACAGAAAGGAGGATATGCCGAAAGACCCAGCGTCAAAGTCGGCTCTCTTCACGCCGACCGCGAACGATGCGAAGCTTCGATGCGTCAGGGGTTTTCCCAAGGAGGCGCTGCCGAGACGGGCGCGCATGATGGACCTCTGTCGCCGCTGCCAAGGCATCGGCAATCCGGCAAGCGAACCCAATTTGCAGCGAAGGAGATAGACATGACAGCAGGCAACGGCGGCACTCGGGGGCGCGTCGCCTTGGTCACCGGCGGCATGGGCGGCCTCGGCGAAACGATCGCGACCAAGATGGTCGACGCAGGCTACCGAGTCGTCGTGACGTACTCGCCAGGCAACGCGAAGCACCGCGAGTGGGTCGCGGGCATGAAGGACGACGGCTACGAGATTCTCGCCGTGCAGTGCGACGTCGCCGACGTCGATTCGTGCGCGCGCGCAGTCGCCGAAGTGCATGGCAAGGTCGGCGCGGTCGACATCCTCGTCAACAACGCCGGCATCACGCGCGACATGACCTTCAAGAAGATGGACAAGGTCAACTGGGACGCGGTGATGCGCACCAACCTCGACAGCCTGTTCAACATGAGCAAGCAGGTCGTCGACGGCATGGTCGAGCGCAACTGGGGGCGCGTCATCAACGTGTCGTCGGTGAACGGCTCGAAGGGCGCGTTCGGCCAGACCAACTACTCCGCGGCGAAGGCCGGGGTGCACGGCTTCACCAAGGCGCTAGCGCTCGAAGTCGCGAAGAAGGGCGTCACCGTCAACACGATTTCGCCCGGCTACATCGGCACCAAGATGGTGACGGCGATTCCCGAGGAGATCCTCAACACCAAGATCCTGCCGCAGATCCCCGTCGGCCGCCTCGGCAAGCCCGACGAGGTGGCCGGCCTCATCATTTACCTGGCCTCCGACGAGGCGGCCTTCGTCACCGGCGCCAACATCGCCATCAACGGCGGCCAGCACATGCAATGACGCCGCGGCGCGGCCAACGAGGAGCAGCTCCATGATGAAGTCCGGTATCGACCAGGGCGCCCTGATCACGATGTTCGCCGAAGCGAGCGCCAAGCAGGGCGAGGCGGTGCGCAAGGCCGTGAGCGAAGCGACCCTGCGCGCGCTCCAGGGCCGCGAGCTGACGCTGGACAACATCCGCAAGGTGGTGAAGAACGTCGCCGAGGCAGCATCGGTCGGCATCGCCCGCAACGCAGCGCCGAAGGTCGATGTCGAGGGTCTGCTCGGCAAGGCGCTCGGCGGCATCGACGCTGCGCTCCTGCAAGCGGTCGAGGCGAACCGCAAGGCGCTCGCGCAGTTCGTGAGCAGTGG
>DASXLD010000030.1:0-22476 GCA_036496385.1 Caldimonas sp.
GCCGGCCACCCGGTGCGCGCGACGGTGAGCGACATGGGGCCGCTGCTTCTGGCGCGCATGCTCGACCTCAACGAGACGCAGACCGGCGTGCTGCAGCTCGTCTTCAAGATCGCCGACGACAACGGCCTGCTGCTGCTCGACTCGAAGGACCTGCGCGCGATGCTGCAGAACGTCGGCGACAACGCGGCGCAATTCCAGACCGGCTACGGCAACGTCAGCGCGGCGAGCATCGGCGCGATCCAGCGCGGCCTGATGCAGATCGACGCCCAGGGCGGCGACCGCTTCTTCGGCGAACCGATGCTCGACATCGCCGACCTGCTGCAGACGGCGCCCGCGCCCGCCGGCCAGGCTGGCGCTTCCCGACCCGACGGCCGCGCGCACGGTGTCGTCAACATCCTCGTCGCCGACCGCCTGCTGACGAGCCCGCGTCTCTACGCCACCTTCCTGCTCTGGCTGCTCTCCGAGCTGTACGAGCGGCTGCCCGAGGTCGGCGACCTCGACAAGCCCAAGCTCGTCTTCTTCTTCGACGAGGCGCACCTGCTGTTCGACGAGGCGCCGAAGGTGCTGCTCGATCGCATCGAGCTCGTCGTGCGGCTCGTGCGCAGCAAGGGCGTCGGCGTCTTCTTCGTCACCCAGAACCCGCTCGACATTCCGGACTCGATCCTCGCGCAGCTCGGCAACCGCGTGCAGCATGCGCTGCGCGCGTTCACGCCGCGCGACCAGAAGGCGGTCAAGGCGGCAGCGACGACGATGCGCCCAAACCCGGGTCTCGACATCGAGCAGGCGATCGGCGAGCTCGCGGTCGGCGAGGCGCTCGTCAGCCTGCTCGACGAGAAGGGCCGCCCTTCGGTGACCGAGCGCGTCTTCGTCGTCCCGCCGGCGAGCCGGATCGGGCCGATCAACGACGACGAACGCAAGGCACTGATCGCCCATTCGCTCGTCGCCGGCGTTTACGAAAAGGCGGTCGACCGCGAATCGGCGTACGAGAAGCTGACCCGCCGCGTCGCCGCGTCGCCGGCCGCCACCGGAAACGCCACGCCGGCAGCGGCGGGAGCTGCAGCGCCCGGAACGCCGCCCGCAGCGGGCGGCGCCGCCGACGGCGGCGTGCTGGGCGGCCTCAAGGACGTCCTCTTCGGTTCGACCGGCCCTCGCGGCGGCCGCCACGAGGGCCTCGCCGAGTCGGCAGCGCGATCGGCGGTGCGCTCGATCGGCTCGAGCGTCGGTCGCGAGATCATCCGCGGCGTCCTCGGCAGCCTGATGGGCGGAGGGTCGCGGCGGCGGTAGCGCTGGCTCGCGCACGAAGCGCGGGTCGCGCCCGGGCGGCGCCGATCACCGTCGAGGCTCTCGCCTCCCCTGACTCTTGAGGGATGGCTATCTCCGAGGTACCATCTGGTACCGTACCTCGCACGTGCCTGCCATGACCCGCAGTCGCTCTTCGATCGTCCGCGCTCCTTCGCTGAAGAGTACCCACCAGATCCGGAGGGAGCGATTGGAGGAGTTGCTGGAGAGCTTCTCGCGTGAGTCCTCGGAATTCGGGCTTCCCGAAACCGGGCGATACGCGCGCTTCGCGGAGAAGGCGGGAACCTCGCCGAAGTCCTTTTCCCATGTTCGTCAGGGTCGCCGGAACATCGGCAGCACCCTCGCACGTCGTTTCGAGGCGGCATTCGGGAAACCGCGAAATTGGATGGACACCCCTTCGACCCCGGCGCTCGAAGTCTCGCCCCCGGTCCGAGACGCGATGCAAGAAGTGCTGTCGCAGCTCTTTCATCGTGCTGCCGAAATCGATCCTGTCGAAACCCATCGCGCTCTGCTATCGGTCGTCGATCGACGGAATGTGCCCTGACCCTTCGCATCGAGCGCCAACGATCCACCATGGTCGTCGACCTATCGTGAGCCGATGCCGCAAAGCCTCGTGCTCTACATCGCACAGCCCCGCGAGACGCACGGCGCCTGCACGGTGAAGGAGAAACAGGAACCGACGTCGGTTCGAAGGGTCGCGGCCTTGGATTGACGAGCGATCCGCCAATCAGCCGGCGCGCAGCTTCGGCGGCGACGACCCATCGCGCCGACGCGCCGGCGCGAAGCCGCCCGGCGAGGGTGCCGACAACGACGAGCGGCGTCGCCGCTCCGAGGCCGAAGACGAGCAGCAGCAACGCGACACCGCCGATGCGACGCCCCTGCGCGAGCAGCGTCGTCGCAGCGCCGAGTGCATCGCATGTGCCTGCTCAGATGCCGCCATACCACTCGTACCCTTCGTCTTCCCAGTAGCCGCCCTTGCCGCCGCGGATGTCGGCGAAGCTCTCGATCAGCTCGATCGAGCGGATGTATTTCGCCTGCTTGTAGCCGAGCTGGCGCTCGACCCGGCAGCGCAGCGGCGCGCCGTTGCTGATGGGCAAGGGCTTGCCGTTCAGCTCGTAGGCGAGGATCGTCTGCACGTGGTGGGCGTCGTCGAGGTCGATGCTCTCGTAGTAGCGCGAATCGCGGCCATCGAGCGAGGGGCCGTCCATCGAGTCGTAGCAGCGAAAGAGGATGTACTTCGCTTCCGGCTTCGGCTCGACCAGGTCGAGAATGCCAGCCAGCTGCACACCCTTCCACTTGCCGATGCAGCTCCAGCCCTCGACGCAGTCGTGGCGCGTGATCTGCGTCCGCGACGGCATCGCGCGCAGCTGCTCGAGGCTGAATTCGGCCGGCTTCGCGACCAGCCCGCCGACGCTCAGCTTGTAGTCGGCAAAGCCGCCGTTGCGCAGCGCCACGTAGTCGGCGTCGCCCGGATTCAGCGAGCCGTTGCTGCGGAAGGTCTGCGCGATCCGGTCCTCGCCGAACTCCTGCGCCATCGCCGGCCGCGGCGCGACGACCTTGGCGAGCGAGCGGTTCAGGTGCTGGGCGCTCTTCAGCGTCTCGACGAACGACTCGTTCTGCGACAGCCGGTCGCAGCCGGCGAGGAAGGCCGACCCTGCCGCGGCGACAGCGCCGCGCAGCAGCTGGCGGCGGTCGCGAGCCCGCGCGCGCATCAGCGTGAAAGTCTTTTTCATGGCTGCACCTCCTCCTTCGCGCGCTCCTCGGGAACGACGAACCACCCCGTGATCATCGATCGCATCTCGTTCCAGACGCCGGCGATGAAGACCTCGGCGATGTGGACGACGACGAAGAGGACGAGGCCGAACGCGGCGAGGAAATGCAAGGTGCGCGCCGACTGGCGGCCGCCGAGCAGCTCGACCCAGCCGGTGAAGACGGTGTCGAGGCGCGGCGACATCGCGAGGCCGGCGAAGACGATGAGCGGCAGCAGGCCGAAGATGACGATCAGATAGGTGAGGCTCTGCAGCACGTTGTAGCGCGTCGCCGCGTCGCCGGTCGGGTGCTTGAACTTGAGATGGTCGACGATCGAGCGGCCGATGTTCCTCAGCTCGTCGCGCGTCGGCACGAGGTCGCGCTTCAGGTGGCGGCTGAGGATCGTGTAGAGCACGTAGGCGACGCCGTTGACGACGAACAGCCAGGCAAAGAAGAAGTGCCAGTGGCGTGCCATCGCCAGCCACTGCGGCCCGGGAATCGTCGCCCACGAGGGAAACGCGCGCGCCATCGGCCGGGCGCCTTCGCCCGAGGTCGACAGGCCGAGCACGCCGGTGGTCGTGAACTCGGTGCTGCCGATCCGCGTGAAACCGACCGGCCCGCTCGGCGTGTTGCGGGCGCCGAACGAGATCCACGGCTGGGCGAAAGTGGAGTCGTGTCCCCAGTACAGCGCCGGATGCGCGTTGAAGATGTTGAGGCCGCTCATCAGCAGCACGGTCATGCAGACGACGTTGATCCAGTGCATCACCCGCACCGCCAAGCGGTGCCGGTAGACGCGGCGCGCCGGGCCGGCGGCGACGACGACGGCAGCAGGCGCGGTCGCTTCGATGTCCATGCGCAAGCTCTCCTGGTGTCCTGTCGTTGCAGTCGGGCCGACCGGCTCGACCCTTACAGCGCGGCCGCCGCGGCGGCTACGGCAGCGCCGTCATGCGCGCCACCGGCCGCGTCAGGATACGCGCCTCGTGATCGACTGCGCCGACGATGCCGTTGGCGGCGAAGCTCGCCGGCACCTCGGGCTCGAGCGCGAACACGGCGAGATTGGCGAGCGGCTGTTCGAGTGAGACGTAGTAGCTGCCGGCGGCGACGTCGAGCAGCGTCGGCAGCGTCTGCACCTTGAGCCGGATCGCCGCGCCGGAATTCGCCGCCGCGCCTTCGACCGCGCCGAACGGCTCGCGGCCGGTCTCGCGGTAGCTCTCGCCGCGCAGCTCGCCGTCCTCGGCGAGCTGCTGCACCTCGATGCCGAGCAGGCGCAGCCGCTGCACCGCGTCGCCCTCGCTCTGCGACAGCCAGTAGCCGCATGGCCGCGGCCGCGTCTTCAGCGGCCGCAGCTGCAGCGCCGATTGCCAGGCGACGGTGAGCCGACGGATGTCGCCGGTCGTCGCGTCGAGCATCGAGGTGGCGTATTCGCTCGGCGTCGGCGCCGCCTCGAGGACGACCTCGCCGCGGCACGCGAGCGACACCGTCTCGCGCTCGACGAACTGGCGCAGCTTGACGAGATCGTCGGCGTGCCTGGCGGCGCTCGTCAGCACGTTGGCGACGGCGACGACGTCCGTCTGCACGCGTCGCTTGAGGTCGACCCGGCCCATGCCGCCGCCGCGCGTCTCGACGAGGAGGCTGACGGCGTTGCGCAGGCCGCTGGCGTTGCGGCCGACCTGCGGCGCGACGCTGCCCATCGTCAGCGTCTTGTCGGCCGGATCGACCGAGACGGTCGCGTACCAGTCGTTGCTGAAGCCGGCGCTGCGCAGCCCCGCGACGAGCGGCAGGCGGAACCACTCCTCCGCCGCCTTGGTGACGAAGGGCGGCAGGTTGGCGACCGTCGCGTACTGCAGCAGCGCGTCGAAGCGTTGGACGCCGCCGAACTTGGCGGCGAAGGCAGGGCCGACCGGATACTCGTGGAGGTCGAGGACGACGATCGGCGAGACCTGCACGAGCAATTGCGCGATCGCTCGCGCCTCGGGCGTCTGCAGCAGGAGGTGGTCGCGATTGACGTCGGTGCCGTCGGCCGCCCCGCGCGTGAACGCCGCCGCGCCGTCGGGATTCGCGCGCGGCAGGACGACGACGTCGACGCGGTCGAGGATGGCGGCAAAGCGCCCCGCGGCGAGGTCCTGCGCGATGGCGACGAGCGCCTCGGTACCGGCAGGCTCGTCGCCGTGCTGGCCGGCGATCAGGACGACGGTCGGCCGCCGCGCCGGAGGCGACCCGGCGACGGCCGGCGCCGACGCGGCGGACAACGGCGGCCCGCTGAAGGCAAGCGCCTCGATCGGCTCGCCGCGCTGCGAGGCGCCGAGCGCGAGCACCGAGACCTCGGTCGCATGCTCGCCGATGGTCGCGCTGCGCTCGAGGCCGCGCACGATCGCGTGCAGCTCGGCATTGGTCGTGAAGGTCGTGCGGCCGGGCTCGAAAGCCGGCGTCCCGAACGTCACCGCCGGCTCGGGGAAGCGCGCCGCGATCGCCGGCGGAACGCTCGGCGACGGCAAGGGGGTGATGGCGACCGGCGGTGCCGGCCGCACCGGCAACGCGGTCGCGGTCGACGGGCTCGACGCCGACCCGGCAGGCGCACCCGCAGCCGGCGCCGACGCGCTGTGGTCGGTGGCCGGTGGCGGCGGCCGGTTGGCCGTGACTTGCGTCGGCGGCGGCGCCGAGCGCATCGACGACGGCAGGTAGCGCTGCGGCACCGCGCAGGCGGCGAGCATCGCGCACGCCATCACGGCTGCAGGGCGGCAGCTCGCGAGCGGGCGAGCGAACCAGGGCATCCAGGTCTCCTCCCGCACGGCGGTGCGGCTGCGGCCAATATAGCCGTGCCGTTGCCATCCGCGCCGGCGCCACGACCGTTCGCGATCTTGGCGTGCCGTGCGTCGCAGCGCGTCGAGGCGCGCGTGCGGCTCGCCGAGAATGCAGCCATGGCCCAGAGCGCCCTTTGCACAGCACCCACAGCCCGCGAGGTCGTGTTGCGCTTTGCGGCACGCGGGCTGCGCATCGAAGCCGCCGCGTTGGTCGTCGCCACCTGCCTGTGGGCGCTCTTTCGCCAGCCGTTCTGGGAGACCGTCCTCTATTCGATCTGCATCTCGACGATGTGTTGGCTATTCATCGAGGCCGGCCGTGCCGCCGCCGCGGCTTGGCAGCGGTCGCGCCATCGCCCAGTCGAGCCGCGCAGTGGCTGGCCGGGCTGGACCTCGATGCTCACGGTCGTCGCCGTCGGCGGCGTTCTGGGCTACGCGGTGGGCAATGAGCTCGCCAACGCGCTGACCGGCAGCAACTCGCCCGGACCATTTGACGCCGATCCGCGGCAGACGCTTGCCATCCTTGTCCTGGCGCTGGTGCCGGCGCTGACGATCACGTATTTCTTCCAGTCGCGCGCGATCATCGCCCGCCAGCGCGAGCAGGTCGAGCGTGCCGAGCGGCAGGCCGCCGAGCAGCAGCTGAAGCTCATCGAGTCGCAGCTCGAGCCGCACATGCTCTTCAACACCCTGGCCAACCTGCGGGCGCTGATCGCCGTCGAGCCGGCGCGCGCGCAAGCGATGCTCGACCGCCTGATCGCATTCCTGCGCGCCTCGCTCGCCGGCTCGCGCAGCGACTCGCAATCGCTGGCGGCCGAATTCGCGCGGCTGCGCGACTACCTGGCGCTGATGGAGGTGCGCATGGGCGACCGGCTGGCGACGCGTTTCACGCTGCCGGCCGAGCTCGCAGCAGCGCAGATCCCGCCGCTGCTGCTGCAGCCGATCGTCGAGAACAGCATCCGCCACGGCCTCGAGCTGCAGCGCGAAGGCGGCCGGATCGACATCGCGGCGGCGCGCGACGGCGACGCGCTCGTCGTCACGGTGCGCGACACCGGCGCCGGCGCGAGCGGCGTCGCGCCGGCCGCCGGCGGCGGCTTCGGCCTCGACCACGTTCGCGAGCGGCTCGCCACGCTGTACGGCAGCACAGCGTCGTTCGCGCTGGTGCCGGCCGCAGATGGCGGCGGTGGCATGGTCGCGACGGTCCGGCTGCCGCTGGCGACACCGACGGCAGCGACCGCCGGCTCATCGAGTGCGTCGACATGCAGCCACGTGCGCTGATCGCCGAGGACGAGCCGCTGCTCGCCGCCGAGCTGCGCGCTGCGCTGGCTGCGGCGTGGCCCGGGCTCGAGGTCGTCGCCGTCGTCGGCGACGGCGAGAGTGCGCTCGAACGAACGCTCGCGCTCCGTCCCGATGTCTGCTTCCTCGATATCCGGATGCCCGAGATGAGCGGGCTCGAGGTCGCGCAGGCGCTCGCCGAGGACTGGCGCGACGACGCCGGCGCGTTCCCGCTCGTCGTCTTCGTCAGCGCCTACGACCGCTACGCGCTGCAGGCGTTCGAGCACGCCGCGTTCGACTACGTGCTGAAGCCGGTCGACGCGGCACGCCTCGCCCGCACCTGCGCGCGCCTGCGCGACGCGATCGCGGTCCGTGGCGGCACCGCAGCGAGCGTCGCCGGAGCGGTCGAGCAGCTGCGTGCGCTGCTCGCCGGCGCGCCGGGTGCGCCGAAGCCAGCGACGGAGCCGCTGCGCGTCATCCAGGCGGGAATCGGCAACACGATCCACATCGTACCGATCGACGAAGTCGTCTACTTCGAGGCCGCCGACAAGTACGTCCGCGTCGTCACCGCGGACCGCGAGCACCTGGTGCGCGTCTCGTTGCGCGAGCTGCTGCCACGACTCGATCCGGCGCGGTTCTGGCAGGTCCATCGCGGCGCGGTCGTCCGCGTCGACGCGATCACGACGGCCGAGCGCAGCGAGACCGGGCGAGTGACGCTCGCCCTGCGCGGCCGCGCCGAGCGGCTGACGGTGAGCCGCCTCTACGCGCCGCTCTTCAAGTCGATGTAGGGCGCGGGCTCAACGACGGTGGTCGACCTCGTGGTGGACGCGATCGTGGCGGTCCACGCCGTGATCGCCGCCGTGATCCCCGCCGCGGCGATCCCCGCCCTGGCGATCCCAGCCCTGGCGATCCCAGTCGCGCGGCGCCGGCGCCCAGCGCACCGGCGGCGCCCAGATGCGATGGCGCGGGGCGACGACGACAGGCGGGTAGAAGCCGACCCGCGGCACGACGTAAGGATCGACGTAGGGCTCGTCGACGACGATCTGCCCAGGCGCCGCGTACACGGCCGGCCCCGGCGCGTAGGCGATCGGCACCGGAGCCCACGCCGGGCCGCTCGAGACGTAGGTCGCAACCGGCGGCACGTTGATGCCGACCGACCAACTGACGCGAGCCGCTTCGGCGGCAGAGGCGGCAAACAGCGTCGCCGCAGCGGCAGAGGCAATGAGGAGGGAACGTTTCATGGCTGTCTTTCCGGCAGCGCACGCAACGGCGCGTGCATGCCCAGACAACGGCAAGCAGGCAAGCCCTGTTGACGCTCGCGGGTTGCGAAAGGTAAAGCTTTGCTGCTCGACACCGGCACGCGGCCGCGATGCGGCACGACGAAGCGTGCGCGAGCGCGCCCCTAGAATCGCGCCTCCTCGCCCCCGCTTCGACGCATGAGCCACCCCAGGGACGCCGCCGCGCCCGCCAGCAACTTCCTGCGCCACATCGTCGAGCGCGATCTCGCCGACGGCACGTACGCCGCCAGGCGCTTCGCCGGCACGCCCGGCGACGCCGCGCATCACGCCGCCGCGCCGCCCGATCCGGCGCGCATCCGCACCCGCTTTCCGCCCGAGCCGAACGGCTATCTGCACATCGGCCATGCGAAGAGCATCTGTCTCAACTTCGGCCTCGCCGAGGAGTACGGCGGCATCTGCCATCTGCGCTTCGACGACACCAACCCGGAGAAGGAAGAGCAGGAGTACGTCGATGCGATCGTCGACGCCGTGCACTGGCTCGGCTTCGACTGGCACGCGCCCGAGCCCGGCCGTGCCGGCGAAGCGACGACGAGCCACCTCTATTTCGCGAGCGACTATTTCGACTTCATGTACCGCGCCGCCGAGGCCCTGGTCGAGGCCGGCAAGGCGTACGTCGACGAGCAGAGCGTCGACGAGATGCGCATGAGCCGCGGCGACTTCGCGACGCCGGGCAGGAACAGCCCGTTTCGCGACCGCACGCCGGCCGAGAACCTGGCGCGGTTGCGCGCGATGAAGGACGGCGAGCTCGCCGACGGCGCGGCGACGCTGCGCGCGAAGATCGACATGGCGAGCGCCAACATCAACCTGCGCGATCCGGCCCTGTACCGGATCAAGCGTGCGACGCACCACAACACGGGCGACCGCTGGTGCATCTACCCGATGTACACCTACGCGCATCCGATCGAGGACGCGCTCGAGAACATCACGCATTCGATCTGCACGCTCGAGTTCGAGGACCAGCGGCCGTTCTACGACTGGCTGCTCGACACCCTGTGCAGCCTCGGCCTGCTGGCGCAGCCTCGGCCGCACCAGTACGAGTTCGCGCGCCTCAACGTCGGCTACGTGATCACGAGCAAGAGAAAGCTCAGGCAGCTCGTCGACGACGGCATCGTCGACGGCTGGGACGACCCGCGGATGCCGACGATCGCGGGCCTGCGCCGGCGCGGCTACACGCCGGAATCGATCCGCCTCCTGTGCGAGCGCGCGGGAACGAGCAAGGCGGGCGGCTGGACCGACTACGCGAGCCTCGAGATCGCGTTGCGCGACGACCTCGACCCGAAGGCGCCGCGCGCGATGGCGGTGCTCGACCCGGTCCGTCTCGAGCTCGGCAACTGGGCCGAGACCTTCGGCGGCGACGGCGCGCACCGCGAGCCCTGCCACGCACCGGTCCATCCGCAACGGCCCGAGCTCGGCTCGCGCGAGATCCTGATGGGCCCGGCGCTCTGGATCGAGCGCGATGACTACGCCGAGGTGCCGGCGAAGGGATTCTTCCGCCTCTTCCCGGGCAACCGCGTGCGCCTCAAGTACGGCTACGTGATCGAGTGCACCGCTGCCGAGAAGGACGCGAACGGCGCCGTCACCAAGGTGCTGGCGACCATCGTCGCCGACACCAAGAGCGGAACACCGGGCGCCGATGCGGTGAAGGTCAAGGGAACGCTGAGCTGGCTCGCGCTCGACGATGCGCTCGCCGCCGAGGTCCGGCTCTACGACCGCCTGTTCGTCGATCCGCAACCCGACGCCGGCGGCAAGGACTTCAGGTCGAGCCTCAACCCCGCGAGCCGAAAGATCGCTGCCGGCTTCGTCGAGTCGTCGCTGCGCGGCGCGCGGCCGGGCGATCGCTTCCAGTTCGAGCGCCACGGCTACTTCATCGCCGACCTCGCCGACCACCGCGAGGGCCGGCCGGTGTTCAACCGGACCGCGACGCTGCGCGACACCTGGTCGCGCTGAGCACGGCTACATCGGCGGCGTGAAGCCGTTGCGCCCCGCGGTCGCGCGCAGCGCGGTCGGCTGGCCGTTGCGCATCTGCGCCGTGACGATCACATGGGCGCCCGGCACGAGCAGGGAGCGATCGGCGGGCTTGAGCGTCACCACCGGGATGCCTTCGGGAACGACGATCGTCTGCGTGCCGTCCTTGTAGCGCAGCGTCATCGCCCGCCCGTTCGCAGCGGGCGCGATGCTGGCGACGGTGGCGTTGGTCATGGTCGACCCGGGCTTCAGGTCCGACTGCGAGTGGCCTTCGCCGGTGCCGCGCATCGGCTCCGGAAAGACGAGCACCTCGAGCGCCGAGAGCACCCCGTCGGCGCCGGGCAGTGCCGCAACGCCGACGAAGGCGCCCGACTGGATCGCCGCCGGATCGACAGGCAGCACTTCGCTGACGCCGAAGTTGTCGGCGATCGCGAGCGTCATCGTCTCGCCGCTGCGTTCCTTGAGGACGATCGATGTCGCATCGATCTTCTCGATCGTGCCGCGCAGGCGCATCGGCGGCGGCGCCGATTGGGCGAGCGCGGCGACGCCGAACAGGGCAAGCGAGAGCAACAGCGCGTTCTTCATGGCGGCTCCTGGCCCACGGTGCGGGGCCGATCGTTGTAGCGCATTCGGAGCGCCCGCGCATTCGACGAGAATCGGCTCATGCGCCAGGCAGGTCTCTCTGCGTTGCTCGCGATCGCGCTCGCCGGCTGCGGCGGCGGCGACACCGGCGCAGGCGGCACGCCGGTCACGGTGCCGGCCGGGACGCTGCACGACGCGGCCGCGTATTCGAGCGCGGCCGGCGCATCGCTCGCGACGTCGAGCGAGACCGCCTCGGTCACCTCGCACACGATCGTCCTCGGCGCCAGCACGCTCGGCTACAGCGCGACCGCCGGTCACCTCGACGCACGCAATCTGCAGAGCGGCGCCACCGAGGCGTCGCTGTTCTACGTCGCCTACACGCTCGCCGGCACGGCGGCGGCGACGCGGCCGCTCGTCTTCTTCTACAACGGCGGCCCCGGCTCGGCGTCGATCTGGCTGCACCTCGGCTCGTATGCGCCGCGGCGGATCGTCACCAACGCGCCGTCGCTCGCGATGCCGCTGCCGTTCCAGCTCGTCGACAACGCCGAGAGCCTGATCGACGTCGCCGACCTCGTCTTCGTCGACGCGGTCGGAACCGGCTATTCGGAGGCAGTCGCGCCGCACCAGAACGGCAGCTTCTGGAGCGTCGACGCCGATGCCGCGCTGATGCGCGACTTCATCGCCCGCTACGTTGCCGTGAACCAGCGCGGCGCATCGCCGACGTTCGTTTACGGCGAGTCGTACGGCACGACGCGATCGGCGGTGCTCGCCGAGCTGATGCTGGCGGCGGGGATGCGCCTCGACGGCGTCGTCGTGCAGTCGTCGATCCTCGACTACAACAGCAACTGCGGCGTCTTCGCGCCCGGCCAGGTGAGCTGCGAAGGATTCGTGCCGAGCTATGGCGAGGTCGGCGCCTGGCACAGCTTGAGCTCGCCGCTGCCGACCGACGCCAGCGCGTTCGCCGGCATGCTGCGGAGCTTCGCGACCGGCAGCTACGGCCCGGCCGCGACGGCGTTCGTCGCCTCCGGCCAGGCGGCCCCGCCGGGGCTCGTCGCCGAGCTCGTCGCGCTCACCGGCGCGCCGGCCGCGCTCTGGAATGCGAACCTCGATCTCGATCCGCTCGCTTATCGCAGCCTCGTCCTGCCGGGCCAGCTGATGGGGCGCTACGACGCACGCATCGTCGCCGCGAACGGCAGCGTGCTCGCGGCGTCGGGCGACCCGTCGGCGGCGGTCATCTCGGCGCCCTTCGCCGCCGCCGCACAAGAGCTCTTCCAGCAGGAGCTCCTCTACTCGGCGAGCGCCGGCTACACGATGCTCGCGGACGCGATCTCGAGCTGGGACTTCAGCCACGACGGCCAGCCGCTCCCCGACACGATCCCCGATCTCGCTGCGGCGCTGGTGCGCAAGCCCGCCCTGCGCGTGCTCTCGCTCGCCGGCTACCACGACCTCGCAACGCCGTTCCTGCAGACCGAGCTCGACCTTGAGCGGCTCGGAGCGCAGCCGAACGTCGTCACCCGCGCCTACCCCGGCGGCCACATGACCTATCTCGACGATGCGTCACGCGCGCGCTTGCGCGACGCCGTGCGGGCTTTCGTGCAGGGGGTGCCGGTGCCGGCCCAGGTTGCGGCAGCGCCGCACGCGATCGCCGCCTCGGCCACGCATCCGCAGGCGACCGCTGCGGCGGCGGCGCCGCCGGCGACCTCGGCCGCCGATCGAAGCGCGCTCGCGCAAGGCGGCGACCCGGTCCTGCCGCCGGCCTTGCGCGTGCCCGCGACGACGAGCTCGCCGCGCGGCGCCGCGCTCGCCGCGCGCGTGCGCGAGAAGATCGCCGCCCACGACCGCGGCGTCTACCGGTAGACGTGCTCGCCGCGGTTCGACTTCCACGAATTCTCGAAGAAGCTCGCGTCCTCGTCGTTGCGCGGCCGCACGGCCATCAGGATGCCGCCTTCGCGGATGCCCTTGTCGTAGACCTTGACGCGCTCTTCGGGGATGCCCCAGCCGATCAGCGCGCCGACGATGCCGCCGGTTGCCGCGCCGGCGCCGGCGCCGGCGATCGCGGCCGCCAGCGGCCCGGCGATGACGAGGCCGAGCCCCGGCAACGCGATCGTGGTGCCGACCGCGGCGATCGCTGCCGCGATCGCGCCCAGGCTGCCGCCGATCGCGCCGCCGATGCCGGCGCCCTCGGCTGCCTTGGTCCCGAGCTCGGTCTCGCGCCCTTCGGTCGTGGTGCCGAAGTGGCGCTTGCGGGTGTCGTCCGACATCACTACGTTGACGTCGTCGCGGGTGTAGCCGCGGTCCGAGATCGATCGATAGGCGCGCTCGGCGCTGTCGCGGTCGTGAAAGAGGCCGGTCAGCATCGGTTCGTTGGTGTCCATGCGTCACTCCTGGTCGGGTTGAACCACCCGACGAGGATCGCGCCGCAGGCGCACGACACGAAGCGGAGGCGACCGCTCGACCCGGTCGTCTGGCGGCCGGCGGAGGCGTCGGCGCGCTCCTACAGGCGGGCCGCGAACGGCGTCAGCGACGCTCCTTGGCTGGCCGCAGAAAATGGCGCACCAGCGGCACCGTCAGCATCAGGCACGCCGACGCGGCGAGCGCCATCGGCAGCATCGATCCGGTCTCGCTCATCGCCCAGGCCCCGGCGAGCACGATCGCCTGGCCGACTGCGTACAGCTTGAGGGGCCGCGCAAGCGCGGCACGCGTCGTCTTCGCCATCGTGAACCTCCCGTTGTCGGCGCAGTGTGCCAGCGACGGCGCGGCCGATGCCGCCGGTGCCGACGCCGGCCAGCCGAAAGCGTGCACTGTTGGCGCCATCGCGGGGCGCCAGGGCGAAGGCAGAGACCGACGCGCCACGCGATCCCGACACGCCGACGCGGTCGCGACCTACAGCGGTCGACACGGCGGCGAGCGAGAGTCTCGGCAGCGTCTTCGCGCCTCGACCATGAATGCGTTCCGCCTTCTTCCCGTCCTCGCGCTCGCTGCGGCCGCCGCGGGCTGCGGCGACACCGCGACCTTGCCGGTCAGCGCCGGCATGGGCCCGCGGCCGCAACTGCCGGAGCCGAACAAGACGCTGCTGCCGACCGTCCACATCGCGCCGGCAAAGGGCTGGGGTACCGGCGAAAAGCCGGTCGCGGCGGCCGGCCTGACGGTCACCGCCTACGCGACCGGGCTCGAACACCCGCGCTGGATCGAGGTGCTGCCCAACGGCGACGTCCTCGTCGCCGAGACCAACGCGCCGCCCAAGCCCGACGATGGCAATGGCATCCGCGGCTGGATCATGAAGCAGGTGATGAAGCGCGCCGGCGCGGCGACGCCGAGCGCCGACCGGATCACGCTGCTGCGTGGCGTCAACGCCGATGGCAGCGCCGAAACGCGGACCGTCTTCCTCGGCGGGCTGCACTCGCCGTTCGGCATGGCGCTCGTCGGCAGCGACTTCTACGTCGCCGACTCCGACGCCGTCGTCCGCTTCCCGTACGTCGCCGGCGCGACGCGCATCGACGGGCCGGGCGCGAAGGTGGTCGACCTGCCGGCCGGGCCGATCAATCACCACTGGACGAAGAACATCATCGCCAGCGCCGATGGCGCGAAGCTCTACGCGAGCGTCGGCTCGAACAGCAACGTCGCCGAGAACGGCATCGCTGCCGAGGACAGGCGCGCCGCGATCTGGGAGATCGACCTGCGCGGCGGCGCGGCCCGCGTCTTCGCCAGCGGCCTGCGCAATCCGAACGGCATGGCGTGGGGCAGCGACGGGCGGCTGTGGACCGTCGTCAACGAACGCGACGAGATCGGCAGCGACCTCGTTCCCGACTACCTCACCTCGGTCCGCGACGGCGCGTTTTACGGTTGGCCGTACAGCTACTACGGGCAGCACGTCGACGTCCGCGTCCAACCGCCGCGGCCCGAGCTGGTCGCGACGGCGACCGTTCCCGACTACGCGCTCGGGCCGCACACCGCTTCGCTCGGCCTCGCGTCGGCCGACGGTGCGAGGCTGCCGGCGCCGTTCGCGGGCGGCATGTTCGTCGGCCAGCACGGCTCGTGGAACCGGCGGCCGCTGAGCGGCTACAAGGTGATCTTCGTGCCGTTCGCCGACGGCAAGCCGGCCGGCGAGGCGATCGACGTGCTGACCGGATTTCTCACCGACGGCGGCGACGCGCATGGCCGGCCGGTCGGGGTCGCGATCGACAGGACCGGCGCCCTCCTCGTCGCCGACGATGTCGGCAACACGGTCTGGCGCGTCACCGCGGCCGCTCGCTGACGGCGCGTGAGCGCGCCCAGGTGGCGCGGTAGCCAGCCGCCGCCGCGTCGGCACCCGCGCCAAGGCGGGCGGCGCGCGTCACTTCGACTTGGTCTGCGACCAGTCCTTGAGCGCGGCCAGCGTCTTCTCGACGTGGCGGCTCGGGTTCAGGCTCTGGTAGTTGTAGATCACCTTGCCGTTCGGCGCGATGACGTAGGAGACGCGGTTGGCGTAGTCGGGCCGCGTCTGCATGACGGCGTCGTATGACTTCATCACCGATTGCGAGTTGTCGGACGCGACCGGGAACCTGCCCTGGCAGGCCTGGACCGAGAACTTGCCGAGGGTGTCGATGTCGTCCGACGAGACGCCGATGACGGTGGCGCCGAGCGCCTCGAACTTGCCCATCGCCTCGGCAAACTCGTGTGCCTCGATCGAGCAGCCGACCGAGAACGCAGCGGGAAAGAAGTAAAGGACGACCGGGCCCTTGGCGAGCGACTCGGAGAGCTTGAAGTTGTAGACCTTGCCGCCGAGTGCCGCAGGCGCTGTAAAGTTTGGCGCTGCATCTCCGACATCGAGTGCTGCGTATGACGGCGTCGCCAATGCGAGCAGCATCGACAACCACATGGACGCGAAACTCTTCTTCATGACCGGCTCCGTTGGGTCGCGGGCGCGCTCTTCATCTTACGAGAAAGGCGGCGGCGACGCCCGGCACAGGCTGGCGGAAGCGGCGGAAGCAGGCGGCGCTCGCCGCGCGCTTTCGTGCGGAGCGCTCGCCCGCGTCGCGGCGGCGGCGCTGGTGGCGGCGTCGGCGCTCATCGCCGGCTGCGGCTCGCTGCCGGCCAACGTCGGCAAGACCGACTCGCTGGCGCTGCCGCCCAATCCCGACAGCCCCCTGGTCAAGATCGCAGCGGTCTCGTCGCCGTCGCCCGAGCAGACCGGCGTGCGCCTGCTGCCGCTCGGCGCCTACTCGCTCGACACCCGGCTGCAGCTCGCGCAACGCGCATCGACGTCGCTCGACGTCCAGTACTACCAGTTCGAGAACGACTCGACCGGCCTGCTCCTCTTCCACGCCCTGCGCGACGCGAGCGAGCGCGGCGTTCGCGTCCGCCTTCTCGTCGACGACCTCTACACGAGCCACTCCGATCCGACGCTGCGCGGGCTGGCGTCGTTTCCGAACGTCGAGGTGCGCCTCTTCAATCCGTTCTGCTGCAACCGCGGCGCCGGCCCGGGCGGCCGCTACACGGCGTCGATCTTCGATTTCGGCCGGCTCAATCACCGCATGCACAACAAGCTCTTCATCGCCGACGGCGTGATGGCGGTGGCCGGCGGGCGCAACATCGCCGACGAGTATTTCCTGCGTGCGCACGACGCCAACTTCGTCGACATGGACGCGTTCGTGATGGGCGCGGTCGTCCGCTCGATGGCGGCGATCTTCGACCGTTACTGGAACAGCGAAGTGGTCTATCCGATCGAGGCGGTCGGCGAGCCGCTCGGCGACAAGGCGGCGCGACGGCAGGCGTTCGACGCCGCGATCGCGACGATGACGCCGCCGCCGGTCGAGACGCCGTCGACCGACCTGCTCGGCTACGGCCCGCTCGCCGAGGAGTTCGACGCCGGCCAGCTCGGTCTGGAGTGGGGAACCGCGCGCGCGTTCGCCGATCCACCGGAGAAGCTCCTCGCAATGACGCCGAAGGTCGCGTTCGAGATGAGCGTCACCAACGACGTGATGATGCAGGTGTGGCAGGCCCAGAGCGACCTCGTGCTGACTTCGCCGTACATGATTCCGGGCGAGCCCGGAATGAAGTCGTTCGACACCCTGCACCAGCACAAGGTCAAGGTCACGGTGATCACGAACTCGCTCGCCGCGACCGACGAGCCGCTCGTCCACAACGGCTACGCGCACTACCGCGAGCGGATGCTGCGTGCAGGGGTCGACCTCTACGAGCTCAGCCCGACGCGCACCCAGCAGACCAAGCGGCTCGGCATGTTCGGTACGTCGCTCGGCCGGCTGCACGCGAAGACGGCGGTGATCGACAAGAAGATCATCTTCATCGGCTCGATGAACCTCGACCCGCGCTCGGCCAGCACGAACACCGAATTCGGCATGTTCATCGAAAGCCCGGCGCTCGCCAAGGAGCTGCTGCGCGTCATCAACATCAGCAAGCTCGAAGGCGCGTACCGGCTGCAGATCGATCCGAAGACGTCGAAGCTGGAGTGGCTGACGATCGAGGACGACAAGGAAACGGTGCTGCAAGCCGAGCCCGAGTCGACCTTCTGGCTGCGCGTGCACAACATGCTGCTCGGCTGGTTCGTTCCCGAGCAGCTGCTCTAGGCGGCGCCGGCGCGGTACGCCGCGGCGGCGGCACAATCGCGGCGAAGATGCCGCACACGATGGCCGACGACACGACTTTCGACTACATCATCGTCGGCGGCGGTTCCGCCGGCTGCGTTCTCGCGGCTCGCCTCAGCGAGGATCCTGCGGTGCGGGTCTGCCTGCTCGAAGCCGGCCCGGCCGACACGAGCGCGCTCATCCACTGCCCCGCCGGCCTCGCGCTGCTCGCCAAGACGCAGCAGTTCAACTGGGGCTTCGAGACCGTCCCGCAGCCGGGCCTCGGCGGCCGGCGCGGCTACCAGCCGCGCGGCAAGGTGCTCGGCGGCTCGAGCTCGGTCAACGCGATGATCTACCTGCGCGGCCAGCGCCAGGACTACGACGGCTGGGCGGCCGAGGGCAACCCGGGCTGGTCGTGGGCCGACGTGCTGCCCTACTTCAAGCGCGCCGAGCACAACGAGCGCGGCGCTGACGCCTTCCACGGCAGCGGCGGCCCGCTCAACGTCATGGACTTGCGGTGCCCGAACCGCTTCGGGCCGATCTTCGTCGACGCCGCGCTCGCGGCCGGCCATGCCGCCAACCGCGACTTCAACGGCGAGTCGCAGGAAGGCTTCGGCCTGTACCAGGTGACGCATCGCAACGGCGAGCGCTTCAGCGCCGCCAAGGCGTACCTGGTGCCGAACCTCGGCCGCCCCAACCTGCGCGTCGTCACCGGCGCGCAGACGACGCGCGTCATCCTCGAGGCCGGCCGCGCGGTCGGCGTCGAGGCGCGCATCGACGGCGAGCTGCGCACCTTGCGAGCGACGCGCGAGGTCCTGCTCGCCGCCGGCGCGCTGCAGTCGCCGCAGCTGCTGATGCTCTCGGGCATCGGCCCGGGCGCGCATCTGCAGTCGCTCGGCATCGCGGTCGCGCACGACCTGCCGGGGGTCGGCCGCGCGCTGCACGACCACGTCGACGTCGTCCAGGTGCTCGACGCACCGCACCTGAAGGACCTGTTCGGCCTCTCGCTCACGGGCGCCGTCCGCGCGCTCAAGGGCATCGTCGAATGGCGGCGCCACCGCACCGGCATGCTGACGACGAACTTCGCCGAGGCCGGCGGCTTCCTGCGCAGCGATCCCTCGGTCGAGCGCCCCGATCTGCAGTTCCACTTCGTCATCGGCAAGCTCGTCGACCACGGCAGGAAGACGGTGTTCGGCCACGGCTATTCGTGCCACGTCTGCCTGCTGCGGCCGAAGAGCCGCGGCAGCGTGACGCTGGCAAGCGCAGATCCCGCGGCGCCGCCGCTGATCGACCCGGCCTTTCTCGCGGAGCGCGACGACGTCGAGCGGCTCGTGCGCGGCTTCAAGGAGATGCGGCGCATCCTCGCCCAGCCGGCGCTGGCCGGCCACGGCGCGCGCGAGCTCGCGGCCTCAGCCCATGCGAAGAGCGACGCCGAGATCGAGGCCTTCATCCGCAGCCACGCCGACACGATCTACCACCCGGCCGGCAGCTGCCGCATGGGCAGCGGCGCTCTCGACGTCGTCGATGCCGAGCTGCGCGTGCGCGGCATCGACGCCTTGCGCGTCGTCGACGCGTCGATCATGCCGCAGGTCGTGAGCGGCAACACCAACGCGCCGACGATCATGATCGCGGAGAAGGCGGCCGACATGGTCAAGGCCGCGGCGACGCGAGCGCCTGCCGCAGCGGTCGCGGCCGCGCACTGACTCTTCATCTGCTCATGGCGAGAACGACAAGACGATGAAGACCCGCGCCGCGGTCGCCTGGCAGGCCGGCCAGCCGCTGACGATCGAGACCGTCGACCTCGAAGGCCCGCGCGCCGGCGAAGTGCTGGTGGAGGTGAAGGCGACCGGCATCTGCCACACCGACTGGTTCACGCTCTCCGGTGCCGACCCCGAAGGGCTCTTTCCCGCGATCCTCGGCCACGAGGGCGCCGGCATCGTGCGCGAAATCGGCGCCGGAGTGAAGACGCTCGCGCCGGGCGACCACGTCATCCCGCTCTACACGCCTGAATGCCGGCAGTGCAAGTTCTGCCTGTCGCGAAAGACCAACCTCTGCCAGAAGATCCGCGCGACGCAGGGCAAGGGCCTGATGCCCGACGGCACGAGCCGCTTCTCGCTCGACGGCAAGCCGCTGCTGCACTACATGGGGACATCGACGTTCGCCAACCACGTCGTCGTTCCCGAAATCGCGCTGGCGAAGATTCGCACCGACGCGCCGTTCGACATCGTCTGCTACATCGGCTGCGGCGTCACGACCGGAGTCGGCGCCGTGATCTTCACCGCCAAGGTCGAGGCGGGCGCGAACGTCGTCGTCTTCGGCCTCGGCGGCATCGGCCTCAACGTCGTCCAGGGCGCCAGGCTCGTCGGCGCCGGCAGGATCATCGGCGTCGACGTCAACCCCGCACGCGAGGCGATGGCGCGCCGCTTCGGCATGACCGACTTCATCGACGCCAAGAGCATCGACAACGTCGTCGACGCCATCGTGCAGCTGACCGACGGCGGCGCCGACTACAGCTTCGAGTGCATCGGCAACGTCGCCACCATGCGCCAGGCGCTCGAGTGCTGCCACAAGGGTTGGGGCCAGTCGATCATCATCGGCGTCGCCCCCGCCGGCGCGGAGATCGCGACGCGGCCGTTCCAGCTCGTCACCGGGCGGCAGTGGAAAGGCACCGCGTTCGGCGGCGCGCGCGGCCGCACCGACGTGCCGCGGATCGTCGACTGGTACATGGACGGAAAGATCGCGATCGACGAGCTGATCACGCATCGCCTGCGGCTCGACGAGATCAACCGCGGCTTCGAGCTGATGAAGAGCGGCGAGTCGATCCGCTCGGTCGTCGTCTACTGAGCGCCGTGACGAAGCGCCGGGCCCCCTACGGCAGCTGGCTCTCGCCGATCGGCGCCGAGCTGCTCGCCTCGGCGACGTTGCGCTTCGATGTTCAGCTCGCGATCGCCGGCACGAGCATCTTCTGGAGCGAGAGCCGCGCCGCCGAGGGCGGGCGCAGCGTCGTCGTCGAGCGCCGCGACGACGGCAGCACCATCGAGCGCACGCCAGCGCCGTTCAACGCCCGCACGCGCGTCCACGAGTACGGCGGCGGCGCGTTCGCACTCGCGGCCGACGGCGAGCTCTTCTTCAGCCACGACGACGACCAACGCATCTACCGCGCGCGTGAAGGCGAGCTGCCCCGGCCGGTGACGGCGGCGAGCCCGCGGCGTTTCGCCGACGCCGTCGTCGACCGCGCGCGCAATCGCCTGATCGCCGTCCGCGAGGACCATGGCGACGACGCCAGGGCGGCGAGCGCCGCCGGCGAAGCCGTCAACACGATCGTCGCGATCGATCTCGCGAGCGGCGTCGAGACCGTGCTCGCGCACGACCACGATTTCTTCTCGACCCCGCGCCTCTCGCACGACGGCCGCCGTCTTGCGTGGCTGGCGTGGGATCACCCGCGCATGCCATGGCAAGGCAGCGAGCTCTGGGTCGCCGAGCTCGACCCGCGTGATGGCCTGCCGCGAAGGCCGCGCAAGGTCGCCGGCGGCGCGAGCGAATCGATCTGCCAGCCCGAGTGGTCGCCCGACGACACGCTGCACTTCGTCTCGGACCGCAGCGGCTGGTGGAACCTCTACCGCGAACGCGACGGCCGGATCGCGCCGCTGCAGCCGATGGCCGCCGAGTTCGCCGAGCCGCACTGGGGATTCGGCGGCTCGAAGTACGGCTTCGAGGCCGATGGTGCGATCGTCTGCGCGTTCGAGCAGGCCGGCCGCTCGCAGCTGGCGCGGATCCCCATCGACGGCAGCTTCGCACCGATCGCGTCGCCGTTCTGCGCGATCCGCGACGTCCGCGTCGGCGCCGGCTTCGTCGCTTGCCTCGCGGCGTCGGAGACCGAGGTCCAGGCGGTCGTCCGCATCGATCTGGCGACCGGCGAGCGGCAGGCGCTTCGCCGCGCGAGCGAGCTTCGTCTCGACGCCGGCGACATCGCCGTCGCCGAGCCGATCCGCTTTGCCGGCAGCGGCGGCGCAGCGACGTTCGCGCTCTTCTACCGGCCGTGCAACCGCGCCTTCGAGGGACCCGCCGGTGAGCGGCCGCCGCTCCTCGTCGTCAGCCACGGCGGCCCGACCGGCTTTACCGACGCGGCGCTGCGTCTCTCGTACCAGTTCTGGACCAGCCGCGGCTTCGCGATCGTCGATGTCGACTACGGCGGCTCGGCCGGTCACGGCCGTGCCTACCGCGAACGGCTCGACGGCCGCTGGGGCGAGGTCGACGTCGACGACGTCGTCGCCGCCGCGCGCTTCGTCGTCGCCCGCGGCGATGCCGACGGCGAGCGCGTCGCGATCCGCGGTCACAGCGCCGGCGGCTACACGACGCTGGCAGCGCTGACGTTTCGCGACTTCTTCCGCGCCGGCGCAAGCCACTACGGTGTCAGCGACCTCGAGACGCTGGCGCGCGATACCCACAAGTTCGAGTCGCGCTACCTCGATTCGCTGATCGGGCCGTGGCCCGAGCGCGCCGATCTCTACCGGGCGCGCTCGCCGATCCACCACGCCCACCGCATGACGAGTCCGCTGATCGTCTTCCAGGGCGAAGAGGACAAGGCGGTGCCGCCGAGCCAGGCCGAGACGATGGTGCAGGCGGTGCGCGCCACGGGCCTGCCGCTCGCCTACCTGCTGTTTGCCGGCGAGCAGCACGGCTTTAGGCGCGCGGCGACGATCCGTCGCGTCTTCGAGGCCGAGCTGTCGTTCTACGGCCAGATCTTCGGTTTCGTCCCGGCGGGGGCGATCGAGCCGGTCGCGATCGAAAATCTGCCCGGCGCCGCGTAACGACGCTTGCCGATCGTCACAGACCGGCGCGCTCGCGAGGGCTACCCTCGCGACCAGGAGACGGCAGCAACCGACAGCGAATGAAGACGACCTGGCGAACCCTCTGGGTAGGAAACGACATCGTCGTCTATCGCGACGA